>NZ_JADYVY010000025.1:0-75158 GCF_020194215.1 Bradyrhizobium sp. BRP20
ATCGAGGCCAGCGGCCATATTGTGCCGCGCGCAAAGGCCGGACATATGACCGCACCGTCCCAATGTGTGAAATCGACTGAAAAAGCTCTTGCCTCGCGGGCCGTTCCACATATGGGGGCAAGGTCAGCTTGGGCTCCAATCGGCAATTTCGGCTTCGGGTCCAAGGCGCGATCACACAAAAGGTGGGAGACTTCCGCTTTACGCTGGCAAGCTGACGTTTATGAGCACACGCTGTAGTTCCGCACGCAGCCTTAGGGCCTCTAATCTGCTGATAACGGCCGTTATCGAACCCACCCAATCACAGGCATGTCCCGACGGAACCATCTCAGCGATGCCTTCGCCGGCCACGAGGAGATTGCCGTACTGGCTTAGAATGAGCTGGAGCCGCGTTAGCGTCTTCGCTCAATGCTCAGTCGACCCGCTGACGGGAACCGGCACCATAAGTCAGGCCACCTTTACTGCCAGGACGCCGCCAGCTCCGCACTGCTGGTGTCATGCCTCAGCGAGCACGACCCGACCCGGCCGGGAGCGTTCTATCCGGATGGCACAGCGAGCGCCGGAATCCTCTGCTCACGACGGTATTTTGCACTCGGCTCATTGAGAGAGTGGCCGGCGCCGTTGACGCGGTTACTGCAGCCTGCCCGCAAAGCCTCGGCCGGATCCTCCGGACGAGCCGGCGGCGGAGCGAAATAGGCGTACCCTTTATGGACGATTCCGTCGAATAGGTCTGTGGGACCGACCGTAGGTGCCGTCATGTCCTGCGCACAATTGCAGGGGATTGCGGGTAGCGCCTCGAGGCAGTTTGCCGGGGATTTCCCCAGTTTCGCGCGAGTTGGGCTCCATTGTAGCCTGACCCCGAAATCCTGGGAGGGAGGCGCGCAGTTGAGATGCCAGCGTTGTGCAACATGTCGACGGCGCCGGGAAGCGCCGCTTCTGAATCCATCTTCGCATCGGTCGCCGCCAGCAGAGCCGCGATAGTCGGGTTTCTGATCGCCACAGGTTTTCGTTCGTACCCGTCCCGCCGCGCCTACTGTGATGCTGGGGGTTGATCCGCTGCCGCCGCCCCGTCGTAGCCCAAGAAGGCTAGGGATCGTCGAACCGAGTGGGCCCTTCCGGTCAACCGAAGGGCAGGCGCGAGATGCAGATGGGGGTCTTCCCGCGGGCGCCTTCGAATGCCAAGGCCAGATCAGTCAAGGGGAGCGTTTTCATGTCGACGTGCGAGAACGGACGAGGCGACGGAGTGGCGCCGTTGCTCGCATAGCCAAGTAGAGCGACGGCAGACGACACGAACGATTGCGGGCGTACCGAAAGCTTGAGCGTCAGCTCCGGCAAGCCGAAGTGATCGAACGACTATCCGTTGTGTAGCCGCTCGTCGGGAGAAATCGAGATGATCTTGGCGTTTCGCCTCCGATCACGACGATGACCGAGAGCTCCGGCAAGATCCGGCCAATCCAGACTGACGATAGCATCTACCGCTTCAAGGGCCTCCAATGGCGGACGCGCCGAAATACTGCGCTGGCACGGCCAAAAATGCCGGATGAGGGCTCGGGAATCCTGCGCCGCACTTCAAGTCGCAGATGACGCGCGCGCCGACGGCTTCGACGAACGTGATGCGGTTCTTCCAGGCTTGGTCCGCCCTTTCGTAACGGCCGACCGGGACCACAACAAGCTCGCTCGACTCAGATCAGCGAAAGTGCTTCTTGACGTGGGCTTCGCCGGCGACGGGTTCGCGCGGCTGAGGATAACGGCTCAGGGGGGCGACTGCCGGGGCTCGGGCAATCTCGTCTTCCTGGAGCGCCACGTCGAGACAGACATACACGGGAGCCGACGGAGCGGTACGGGTCATCATCGAGGCGCCGATAATGGATTTGACAGCGGCTGGTACCGTCTCGGGCTGGTCATCCCATTTCACGAACGGGCCGGACCAACGCTCCCTGGTCCCGGAGGAGATCCGGTCATGCTGCCCTCGGGCGTTCGCCGTTGTCCCTCCACGCCGTCCCATACGCATCGCGCGGCAGTATACCGCCGATTACGTGCAACGACCTCGAGCTTCTCCGGAGGCTTGGCATGCTTGCCATCGGTGCTGCTTGTGCCTTGGTTGCGGTGTTCATCCCGATCGAGCATCGGAGGAAGATGGTGGAGTCGACGGGGAGGAAGCGGGCGAGAAGAGCGCCTGAGCAAGACTCGTCCTCCCCCGGAGCGATCGCCGCTGCGGGCGCCTTCGTTTTGATCCATGAGGAAGGGATGTCGATCGTCGATCGCCGGCGCGCCGATGACCCCGGCGCCAAAAGCAGCGGAGCCGGCGCCTAAGCCCGGTGCGGCGATTTCCTTGAACTCGTGTTACCGCTGGAGCGGTTCGATGAACAGGGACCAGTAATACTCGGCAGCCGCTTCCTGCGAGAGCTTGCGGTCTTCCATCGAACCATACGACGCCATGCCGAGAGCCTTCAGAAAGAGAGCGTCGTCCGCCGCCTCAACTGAGAGGCTCTCGTTCATAGTTCCGTCGCCTGCCTGATCGTTGTATGCAAACAAAATGCCGCGCCCGAATGCCCCGCCGAAGCTGATTTTGCAGCGCGCGATTGCCTTTCCGTACCTGTACACGGCCGCGGTGAAGCGATCGGCATCGATGCGGCGGAAGTTGCCTTCGATACCTTCGTTCCGCTCGGCCAACTCTACCAAAGAGGCCTCGAAGAAATTAGCCATGAAGTCGAAACTTGCGTGAAGGAAGCGATCTCGATCAGCTTCAGTGAACGTTTTCTTCAGCCGCAGATTACTGGACCGCGGTTTGGCGTTCGAGAGGGGCGGCGACATTGGAGCTGGAGAAGCTTTCGACGCCTTCGAATTAGCGGCCAGCTTGGCGGGCAGGGCGGCTCGGATTTGCTTCACGACGTCGAGAAACGCCTCGTCGATATCGGACCATGCTTTGATCGGCTTCCCGTCCTTCGGTGCAGCCAGAAGCTTGCCGAACGGCGCGGAGTGCCAATCGCAGTGTCTCAGAATGACCGGAATCACCCGGGCCTCGCCGGCCTCGTGGCGCTCCATCGCGCGCTGCATCTCGACGTCATAGCAGTATGAGGACGCCAGAAAATCGGGTGAAACCAACAGAAGGATCACGCCGGCTGCATTTAGGTTGGAGTCAATGCTGTGATCGACCTCGTCGCCGGCCTTGATGCGCCTATCATGCCAAGCATCGATGAGTCCTTGCTTCTTCAGCATAGAGAGATGTATCTCCAGCCGGTCCCGCAGGTCTTCGTCCCTGTGGGAATATGAGAAAAATACGGTGGTCAACTTATCAACTCCAGCTTCGGAAAGTGCCGAGCATCTAGCTCTCGCGCCTGAGATCCGTCCGATTGCACCTCGGGCAATGTATCTTCGACAAAGGCTGCCTCCGCCGCCTAGCTTCCTGGACCTCGTCGGGCGTGAGCTCTTCGGAGTTGAAGCGGTTTCCGCAATTCAAACAGGACCACGTGATCGGCCGCGGCATTGCAAGCTCCTTAAACAACGTCATTATCGAATTGACCTCAAATAGGAGGCACAAACGCCGAGTTCAAGTCCGATCGATTGTTTACGATCGATCGGCCGGGTTCACCGCTGGCGCAAAGGTGGGCAGCGAGCGTCTCCGCCACGTGCTGACGTAGGTCTCGCCACCTCGTTGGCGCCAATTGGGCCGGCAGCGGTTCGGCAGATGCTTGAGCGAACGAGATTCCTTTTTGGGAGCTTTGGGGGCGTGCGTGCGCCGTGCCCTCTTCGAACGCTTCCTGACCGATGGCCGCATTGAGCTCGACTCCAACATCGTCGAGCGCGCCATCAGACCACAGACAATTACAAGAAAGAATAGCCTCTTCGCGAGCAGCGACGGGGGCGGACGAACCTGGGCGATCATCGCAACCCTGCTGCAGGCGGCCAAAATGAACAACGTCGATCCGTTCGCCTGGCTTAGCCTAACGCTTCAGCGTGTCGCCAACGGCTGGCCGAGCAGCGAAATCGACGCGTACGGCAAGGTCTTCGGAACTGTCGCCCCCTTCTCTGGCCGAACAAGCAAGTCAGACAGGAGAACGCCTAATGTTTCGGCGGCAAGCTCGAGAAGATCAATCGTCGGGTTCGCCTTGCCGAGCTCCAGACAGCTCATATAGGAGTTGTCGATGCCTGCATCGTAAGCGAGTTGCTCTTGCGGAATGCCGCGATCCAAGCGGATCCGGCGCACATTCAGGCTACCAGCGCACGAGCTCTCATGCGCCAAAACAGCCATTTGTTAGATCATCAAAACACGGGATAAAACCTAAATATTACAGCACGTTTGTTCCTGATACGGATGAGCGGAGTCTGCGCTGGCGCTGGACTGTCGCACACATTTGGTCGGGGAAAGGGCGGCATCGCCTCGCTTGAGGAGCCCCTAGAGCCCTCCGAACAAACCCATCTCTAATTCAGGGCTGTCCATCGCATTAGTTGATGCCTGTCACCTGACCATCGCTTCCACACGATAGTGCCTCGGCGAAACGAGCGCGGTCCTGGAGACAGATGCGTGGAATGTTCAACTGAGTTCGCTAGCATACATCCTTGCGACTTTGCGCAAGCCAAGTCGACGGCCGGCATTGTGCTTCCTCATCGAATCGCGAGCGCTCCGATGGAGCGTCGTGCGCGCCTGCTTGGCAGTCGCGCCAAGATCAGTTCACGTGCGCCCCGATTTCGTCTTCTTGCCGCGTATGTGGCGCGCGCTGAGTTGAGGTTTGGAGGCGAGCGTTTTGTAACACGCAGAGAATGTCCTGCACGCAGCGAGTTGCTGGCGTTGTCCGGTCGCGCCGAGCACGAGCACCTGATGTGTAGCGCGCTCGCTTCTCATTAGCTTGGTGTCGCGCACGCCAGGGGCGAACACCGATATCGACGGGTTTGTATTTTCCTACGTGAGAAACATAGGGGTCTATGTTTGCGTACTTTTGAGTGGAGAACTTCGGTGCTGAAAGACATCTTCGGACTAAGATCGGTTGGGCCAACCCGCTATTCTATAATATCCTTCCGGTCGTTGCAGCGCCGTCGCGAGGAGCGTCGGGGCTTGTTGACCGGAGTGGCCGAGAGCAAGCCACCCTCTGTCGAGATTAAGGCGAGCGCTGAGGAGCTCGCGCTCTGTTCGACCACGATTGTTAAGAAGGTTGTGCTGGCTTCAGCGGCAGGCCTGATCGCCTCGGGCGGGGTGCAGGCGGCCGATTTTCCAGTCAAAGCCAAAGCGATCGAGTACGTGAAGGTGTGCTCCTCGTATGGTGCCGGATTCTATTACATCCCAGGCACGGACACCTGCATCAAGCTGGGTGGTTTCCTTCGCGCCGATGTGATGCTGGGCAGCAATAGTTTTGTTCTGAACCCGGTTTCCGGTGTCGGTGCTGCGCACAATCGCCTAAGCAATGCCTACACCGCTCGGTCTCGCGCAGACCTCAGCATCGACACGCGTACAGCAAGCGAATATGGCGTGGTCCGCACCTTCTTTGAGGGGAACTTTACCTGGAAGACGGGCTCGACGAGTGCGGCCGGATCGGGCGCAACAGCGTATTCAGGGGATGGCGTCGGGCTCGGGACCCTTAGCATCTGGTATGCCTTCATCCAATTCGCGGGCTTTACGATGGGAAAGGCGGTCTCCCAGTTCAGCGCTCCTTGGACCAACTATCCGGCCAACAACTTCTTCGATGGTCTGCCGGGCGGCGGTGGCGATGCCTCGGGTGTTAACCAGCTCAGCTATACGGCTGACTTCGGTCAGGGGATTACGGCGACCGTTTCTGCGCAGGATCCAACGGCCTATTACCAGACCAATATCTGGAATACGACGAATGCCACGGCCGCCGGCATCGTGACGGGTGCTTACGGATCGCAGAGTTACGGCGGCACCGTGGCTCCCGATATTGTCGGCATGATGCGGATCGACCAGGCTTGGGGGCTCTTCCAGGCATCGGCCGCGGCGCACAACAACCATGCGGCGTACTATGGTGCGAGCGAAGTCACAGGACACGCCGACGATAAGTGGGGTTGGGCCGGTCAGCTGGCGCTATCGATCAAGAATATTCCGACCGGCGCGGGAGACACGATCAATTTGCAGGCCGCTTACACCAAGGGTGCCAGCAGCTTTAGCATCCAGGAAAACATCCCGACCGCGTGGGCGATGTACGGGGGCACTAGCCGAGCCGGTGCGTATCAGAGCCTTGGTTTCGCCGGCGTTGCTGATGCCATCTATTCCGGCTCGACAGCGGCAACTAGCACGGCTTTTCAGCTGACCACGACGTACGGCTTCAACGGTGGTTACATTCATAACTGGGGTCCCTATTGGAACACTGCGGTTTATGGCGGGTGGGCCGCTATTCGCTACACCGATGCGGCCAAGGCTCAGATTTGCGGCAGCGCTGGCATGGCCGCACTCGGGTTGAAAGGCGTCTGCAACCCCGACTTCAATATTGCTGCGGTCGGCACGGTTACGCGCTGGACGCCGGTCAGAAACCTGACGTTCTCCGCGGATCTGTTCGCCACATTCCTCGATCAGAAATATTCTGGCACTATGGCGGCGCCGGCAGTTACGACAGTCGCCAAACCTGCCGCAGTATATGAACTCAAGAACCAGAGCGCGTTCAGTATGCTCCTGCGCGTCCAGCGCAATTGGTAGGTCGTCGCTTCGGCGGGCGGAAATATGCTCCAGAAGAGTTCACAAGGCTCGAGGCGACCGTCCTCGATCGGGCGGCTAGCTCGGTGCTAACATCATTGGGAAGGCGGCCGACGCGCGCGTCGGCCGCCTTCCGTACAACCAAGCTCCACTCAGCATATTGTTGCCGCTCGAGATAGCGGATCAGAAGGTGTCGTGGTCCAATCGAGGTTGTCACAGTACCTTCTCGCCAACCGTTGCATGCAGCGTCGCTACCATGCGCCGCGAAAGCGTTCGCAGCATGAAACCGTCAATGCCGCCGTACATCCAATCGAATTGATGCTCGCCCGGTACACCGAATGCTTACAACGTCGCTCGCGTCGGATGCTGGACCAGGTCGTGCGCGGCGATCGCATTGGTCGCGCGCTTGGTATCTGATGGACATCGACGGGACCTGAGCGCCATGTGCGGCAATGTCGCGCTAGGTCGCGTGAACGCGCCGATGCTGGATGCGGTTTCGCCAGTCGAAAGTGACGCCGTCGCCCCAGTCATAAGCTCCCTGCGACGTTAGCCTGCTTCCAAAACTGCGGCCTTCTTGCAGAGCCGAGCGACCCACCGGCAAAAGGCGCGGGCAATTTTAGGATTGCCCACTATGATCGACTGCATAGGCCCATATTGCATGCCACTGGGAGTGCGCGATCCGAGTATCACCTGCAGGACGCCACGAGATCGCCGATAAGAATCTCTGCGCCACCAGAAGGCATTTGCCGGCTATGACCGCGGGCAGAGCAAGGTAATTGTGATCATATCGATATCAGGTCCATCGCCCTCAGCCATGTCGGCAGTATGTCAGGCCGAAACTTGATGTTGAGAAGTGGCATTGAACGCGATTGAGACGGCTCTTCCCGCGACGTGATTTGGAGAGCCGACGCATACGATCGCCTCATTATAGATTTCCCAGTCGTCTGCCGGTTCAATGAGTCGCGGGTAATGAGATGTCGAAATCGTCGGAGGACGTCGGCGGGGACACCGTTCCACAAGGTCAGTACCGAGATAGTTTTGTAGCACAGCCCGGTAGCGGCTGATCGAGCTCTGTGTCGTTCCCGATGTCCTGGCTGCGCGTGTCACGCTTCCTT
Organism: Bradyrhizobium sp. BRP20; assembly: GCF_020194215.1. NCBI lineage: Bacteria > Pseudomonadati > Pseudomonadota > Alphaproteobacteria > Hyphomicrobiales > Nitrobacteraceae > Bradyrhizobium > Bradyrhizobium sp. BRP20. Next base: position 7,753 of record NZ_JADYVY010000025.1, read on the forward strand.
CGCGGGCAATGGTCACAAACGCCCGGATTGCATTGAGGGGCACTTCATCGTGTTCGGCAGCCATCATCTGCTGGGCAGGCCATTGCCAAACGACGAGACGAGGAGTGCCCCATCACACTCTTCGATGTGTGCAGCCGGAGTACTGCCTGTCGACAGTCTGTCGAGGGGAAAAGTCGCGTTTCAGTACGCTTCGTACGATCTGATTTTGCGGATTTGATTGATCGGCGGCGGTCGCGTTTTCAGATGGCAGCCGTTGGGGCGGCGTGATCACTGGTCTCGCCGTCGATAGTACGCGGCTCGCTGGAGGATAAAGCCGTCTTACCAAAATCGTCCCAAAGCTGCGGATGGGGCCTGAACGGTGCTTGGTCGCGAAGTATTGCCTCAAGATCGCGTGAGTTGCGGAGGCATCAAAACACCGCGTTTAGCGAAGGAAGCGAGCTTCAGCGGCGTTGACCTCGTGCATCTTCTGGAGCCTGAAAATCTCCTCCACCGGCAGAATATCCTTGTGGACGTTCTGGACGCCACCGTCAGCAATGATCCGGCGGAAAGTCTCCTGCATGGCAGTTGCAGCAGCGCGGATACCGTAATTGCCATAGATCATCATACGGACATTGCCCAGCGCCTTGACCCTTTCGGCGTCGAGATCTGGATAGGCGTTCGGCACGATCACCAGCGGCACCGGTCCGGTCCAGGCGCGCGAAAAGCTTTCGATCTCGGATGGATCCCGCTTTTTCGAGTGGATCAGGATCATGTCGGCGCCGGCGTCCACATAGGCGTGGGCGCGCTGCAGAGCTTCAGCTTTGCCGAGGCCAGCGATCAAGGCCTCGGTGCGCGCGATCACGAGGAAATCCGGGTCCCGTCTTGTCGCGATGGCAGCCTCGATCTTGCCCTGGAATTCCTCAATCCGCAGCAGTTCCTGGCGCCCATCGGCCGCAAGGCTCGTGACCTTTGGAAAAGTCTTGTCCTCGATGACGACGGCGCTGGCGCCGGCGCACTCATATTCGCCGATAGCATGGATGACATTGATTGCGTTGCCGTAGCCCGTGTCGATGTCCGCGATGATTGGCAGCGTCGTGCGGCCGGCGATCGCCCGCAGCGTATCCAGATGCTGCGTCATCGAAATCAGGCTCATATCCGCCAGCCCGTAAAGCGCCGACAGCTCGAAGCCGGAGGCCCACAGGCCATCAAATCCCGCTTCTTCGGCGAGAATAGCTGAAAGAGGACTATGGGCAGCCATGATGTGGAGGAGGCTGGTTTCGGATAGGCGCATGCGGAGGCATTTGGCCGGGGGCATCGGCAGATCTTTCAGGACAGGGCCGCGCAGGCGGCGATGATGCGATCACAGGCGCGGGTGAGGTCCTCGAGTGAAGAGGCATATGAAATACGGATATAGGGCGAGGCCATAAAGCCGCTGCCGGGCACGACGGCTACGGCGAATGCGTCGAGCAAATACATGGCGAAATCGGCATCGGTTTCGATCACCTTGCCGCCGGGCGTGCGCTTGCCGATGACGCCCGCGCAGGAGGGAAAAACGTAAAAGGCTCCGTCCGGCACCCGGCACGATAAGCCCTCGGCCTGGTTCAGCTTGCTAATCACGAGGTCGCGGCGCTCCAGAAAGGCGCGCAGGAATTCATCGATATGGTCCCGTCCGCCAGACAATGCCTCAATGGCGGCGTATTGCGAAACCGAGCTGGTGTGTGACGACGTCTGGCCTTGGATGAGGTTCATGGCCTTAATCAATGGGAGAGGCCCCGCACCGTAACCGACGCGCCATCCAGTCATTGCATCGGCCTTGGACACGCCGTTGACGGTCAAAGTGCGCTCATAGAGGTCGGGCGCGACGGCGGCCATGGTCGCAAAGTCGGCCTCATAGGTGAGCTTTTCATAAATGTCGTCCGACAGCACGTGAATTTGCGCATGTCGCCGCAGCACCGCGGCGAGCGCAAGCAACTCGCTTCGGCTGTAGACTGCACCGGTTGGGTTGCATGGCGAATTCAGCATCAACCACTTAGTTTGCGGCGTGATCGCTGCCTCCAGCGCCTCGGGACGGAGCTTGAAACCATCGAGCTCATCGCAGGCGACAAGAACCGGCTTGCCGCCGGCGAGCGCCACCATATCGGGATAGGAGACCCAGCACGGCGTCGGGATCACAACCTCGTCGCCCGGATTGAGGCTGGCAAAGAGCGCGTTGAACACAACCTGCTTGGCACCACAGCCGACCGTGATCTGGTCCAGAGCGTAATCGAGCCCGTGGTCACGGCTGAAGCTCTCGCGGATCGCTTGACGTAACGGCTTGATCCCGGCGACCGCAGTGTACTTCGTCCGGCCGCCGCGGATTGCCCGGATGCCGGCTTCGCAAACAGCCGCTGGCGTCTCGAAATCCGGTTCGCCCTGGCTGAGCGTAATCACATCGATGCCTTGCTCGCGCAGTTCGGCGGCACGCGCTGTCATGGCTTTGGTTTCAGAGGGGCGGACGGCGCGGAGGCGCCCTGCAATAAGAGACAAGATAAGAGGACCTTCGGACTTGCAATGACCATTTCTTGGCAGTTCCTACCCGCTCCCAAAGAGTCGAGCCAATCGCACAATCAGGTTTTTACATGAAACAATCGAAAGTGACGATGCTTAATTGCCGTCTCCGCCGGACCCGCCGCATCTGCGGACCCTGCAGACGGCGATGGAAGGCTCGCGGGCGCCGGCCTCGGTTCGGCACTTGATACCGCCTGTCAGCCCCACGCCTCTGCGTACGGCGAGGAACCGCCGCGGAAGCGTGTCGGGTGAACAGTCTGCGCGGCGACGGTTGAGGCTTGAATGCCATCAGTCGACGTGATCGATCTTTTTGCACCACCGCATGCCGGCTCGGTTCCTCGCTCTGTATGTTCGCGACGGATCTGCGGGAAGGCGCGCCCGGCTAGAGCAACGGGTAACGATGGATAGAGCGTACTAGCAGCACGCAAGCCGCTGGTGGCGATTGCGCTGCATCCAGGCCGATCAGATTCCGCCAAGTCGTAGATGCCCCAATGGTCTGAAGGACATCAGCAAAGGCTCGCATTGACCTGTGCTTCAAATGACGAGTGGTCGTGTACATCCATGGTGAGCTGATGAGTTGGTTTGCAGTTCTATCCCACTCGACGGGAACGATTGGAGATCTTGAACGAACCTCGGATAACAATCGTAAATGGGGCGTGACGGGCGAGCAGTTCGCATCCACCTTGTCGAAGCAGCCAGCGCTCAGCAGTTGACGAGCGTCTGCGGGGCCTCAACGGCAACCCGGCGAGGGGCTGACGGACGTAGACAGTGCATTGTTGCGACTGCGCGGGTGATCGGCTTCGAGCGAGATAGGGCGCTGCGCCGGATCTAAACGAGCATGTGCCCGGGCCATTCGCAGCAAGCGCGTACTCTCTTCGCGGCCAATCTCTCAGAAAGGAACACGTTACTTCGCCCTTCGACATCTCGTCTGGGATGTATCGCATATTTGGTTGGTTTGCATCGAAGTATTCGCTGACTGTCATCCAACTGTAGCAAGCCGGGTTTTGAAGCTCCTAACCATCGGCGGCCGATGAGATGAGAGAAGTGCAATGGTTCTCGTTCGCTGCGACTTTTCGCGACGATATGGAAGGGCTCGATTGGAACCTAGATTCGTAGGCAGCAGCTGTTCGACTGCGCGGCTCGTATGTCTCTTCAGTCGGCAAGCTCGGATCGCGATGTTGATCTCACGGGCCATCGGGCTGTCGACTGCGATGCTCATCCTGCCCCGACCCGGGCCGGCATCCGCTTTTGTTGCCGCACGTTGCGGGCCAGGCATTCATGTCTTTGGACGCCGCGCAAGTGTGAGCCCAGCGCGCTTACGCCAAGAAGTGCTGGCAAGGCCGTGGGCCGCAAATGCGAGTCCTCCATTGAGGGGCGCGCGCCGGATCGTGATGTTCGAGGCTCTCATTAACTCCACGCAGGGCCATAAACCTGCGGGCGAGCGCATCTGCAAATCCTGCATCGTGACGCAGGAAGATGGTGACGGGCTTTACTGTTCCCCGGCGATCGTTCCCAGCGATTTCTGATGCACTACATGGCCCGACACCCTTGAGCCTCGTATCACGAAACATCCAATCACCAACGACGGAACCAGCACATGTCTAGAGATCATCAGGCCCGAACGGCGCCTATTAGCCTTGAACGGTCAACTCCACCGGCTTGTGCGAACCTGAAAGAGACAGTCAGAGAGAGCCTTCGTGCACTCAGTGATTCAACGGAGATCCAAAAAGGCGTGAGACAACATCGGTTTTCCGGAACAGAGGTGGACAAAGGTCATGCCGCCAAGTGGCTGGCATTGCGCTTTGAGCGGGCTGTCGATCCGCAACGGATCATCCTCACCAATGGGGCCCAGAGCGCGATGGTTCTTGCCCTCGCATCAGTCGCTGCGCCGGGCGACACCATCTTAACGGAGGAGCTCACCTATTACGGTTTTCGCAAGCATGCGCATCTTCAGGGCATCCGAACCGAAACAATAGCGATGGATAACGATGGCGCCGAACCCGAGTCGTTCGAGACAGCATGCCGCATGTTTGCGCCAAAAGCACTTTTTCTGATGCCGACTATCCACAACCCGACAACGATCGTCATGTCGCTCCAGCGGCGGCAACGAATCGTTCAAATCGCGAGGCAATATGGAGTGAGCATCATCGAAGATGATGTGTATGGAGTGCTCGCGGAGAGCGTTCCAGCTCCCTTTGGCGCATTGGCGCCCGAGATGACATGGCATATCACAAGTTTTGCCAAATGCGTCGGCCCTGGTGTTCGGGTTGGCTATCTCGTTGCGCCTCATGGCAAGGCGGCGCAAACAACGCTTGACCGCTTCTATGGCATGTCGACCTGGTTTGCCGCCCCTTTCTCTGTCGAACTGGTGAACTTCTGGCTCGCCCGTGGTTCAATGGAAGAGATCGTAGCCGGCGTCAGAGAAGAGGCGGCCGCCAGACAGAGGATTGCCACGCAATGGCTCAGTGGCATCTCATTTCGCACCCGGCCGGATGCGCTTTTCCTTTGGGTCGATCTTGGCGAGATCATTGATCAGGACGAGCTGGTTGCCCAATGCGCTTCAAGACATATCACTATCCGTCCTGGGCGGATTTTTGCAACTGATCCGAAGTTGCCTCTAAATCACGTCCGTCTTGTCATCGGCAGCCCTGAGAGCCGCGATGAGTTGGAGGCGGCTATGGCTGTGGTGGGAGGTGTTCTCCAAGAGGCTCGAAATCTAGGGGCTATGGCGGGCGTTCGCTGATGTCTCGCGATCACCGTTTTATTATCGCGAGCTTTGATGGTTTGCGCCCCGACCTCATTAGCCCGCAATTGACCCCTCATCTTTGGCGTATGAAGGCGGCTGGGGTGACGCTTGCGAAGCATCGCACCATTTATCCGAGCGAAACCCGATCCGCTTTCCCGAGCCTTGTCACCGGCGCCACGGCCGACCGCCATGGCATGGTCGGTAACAAATATCTCGATCGAGCCGTGACCCCGCCGCGCTATATCGACACGTCCGATGCGGTTCTGCTACGCCGGCTCGATGTCGAGAGCTGTGGCCGGCTTTATTCGGCGCCATCGCTCGGCGAGATCTTGGCGGCGAAGGGGCGCAGCCTCGCTGTCCTCGCCACCAATACAGCGGGTACCACCAGGCTGTTCCACCACAAGGCGGAGGATTTCGGGCAAATCCGTCTGTCCGGTCATTTTCGCGAGGCCTGTACGCCACACGATGTGCTCACCGAGATCGAAAGGCGTTTCGGCCCATTGCCTCCAGCTCCACCGAAAACGGAGCCCGATCGCACTGGACAGGATTGGATTACATCCGCCTTTCTCGACGTCGTTTGGCCGAAATATCGTCCCGACGTGACGATCCTTTCCTATGGTGAGCCGGACGTCACCTCGCATTTTCACGGCACCGGTGCCGAGGCGACGCGCTCCATCATCGCTCATTGCGACCACCAGTTCGGTCGCGTGCTCGACTGGTGGCAGGCCGAGGGAAAGCAGGCTGGGGTTCAGATCTTCGCGGTCTCGGACCACGGCCATATCACCGGCCATACGCGGGTCTCAGTCACCAATAGTCTGCGTGCGGCAGGGTTCAACCCCGGTACGGCGCCGTCTGCCGATGTTGACGTGGTGGTGGTGCCTGGCCAAGTTGGTGCTCTCTATCTTGCCAATCCAGAGGAGGCAAACGTCGCGCGGCTGGTTACGGCCATGACATCCGAGCCGTGGTGCGGTCCGCTGTTCACGCGTGCGAAAGACGACGTCAACGGCATCGCCGCCGGGAGCCTCTCAAATCGCCTGATTTTTGCGGATCATCCCCGCGCCCCGGACGTCACGTTTTCCTTCCGTGCCGACGATACCATCGACCCGTTCGGCCTCCTAGGCGGCACCTTCTATGACAACGACCGCCGGGCGGGTCTCGGCGTTCACGGCGGTCTCCATCCGAAGGAGCTCGCAGCAGTCGGCCTCGTCGCAGGATTAGCGTTCCCGAATGCCGGATGCGCATCTTTCGTTGCGTCAGGTATTTGCGACATCGCACCGACAATTCTGGATCTGCTTGGCATTGAAGCACCCCAGACGATGAGCGGACGGGTGCTCCATGAACTGCTCCGGCCGTTCGAGGCCTTCGAGAGTCCTGTACGCGAGGAAAGCTTCGAGACGCGCCTTGGAGGCTATAGACAGTTGCTCCGGCGCGAGCATGTCGGCCACGCCTGTTACATTGCCGGCGGTTGGAATTCCTATTGAAGTGCGAGGCCCAACGGTTTAACGCCAAGCGCCCATCGCGGATCATGTGCATCTGTCAGATCATGTCGCTCATTTGTTGAGAAAAGATCGATGCGATCAACACGAACAAGTCCGCGATGGTGTCGGCCTTTGAGGTGCCAAGGCGCCGGCCTCGGGACTTCAATCGAGTTCAGCGTATCCGTCTCATTGCCGCAACGCGCGATGTCTTGGATTCGCGGGTCTTGTCAGATTCGTGCTGTGTGGGCGGTGGGAGCTCGTCTGGTTTGCAATCCGCCGTCGACAGCCGGATCGGCCGTAGCACCATCAGTCCAGGCCAGCAGTGTTGTGGCGCCGATGCAGACCGGTTGATCACAATCAATGTTCGAAGGAACAAAAAGCGCGTACCAAAATATAAGTTGGCAATCGGTCGGGTATGCCGACGCCGAGCAGGCATCGAGGGTATGGACATCAATGGATCCTGCCCACTCGGATAATACCTGAAGGTCCGAAGTGCGCTTAGACGTGGACCGTGAGCGCTCCGCAGGGGCAGCGCGCCGCTTGCGTTTGGTTGCGCGGACGCTCGCAATATGCGGTCAGTTCGTTGTTGTTGCCGCGCCTCGGGCGTATTTGGCCGAGTCCAATTCTAGCATCGCGAGCTATGCCCTGACGAGCATGTCACGCCTTGCTCAATTGCGGTCGCACCAAGGCCCGCAGCGCTTCACGCGTTGCTTCTTAGACACATTCTCTTAACCGAGCATCGGACGTCATCGCATTCGGGCAAGCTTACATCGAATTATTCGATGGTCGTCATCCGGCTGTAGCAGTCCGATCTTTTAACGTCTCACACAACGGCGGACACGCCCAAACGGGATTAAGCGATCTCAGTGCCGTGCTCAGCAACACGTTCATGATGTGGGAGTAACGGCGATGGCATCGGTATCGATTGATAGGATCGTGAAGAACTATGGCCCGATGCCTGTCTTGCGTGATGTCTCACTCTCGATAGCAGATGGTGAGTTCCTGACGCTGCTCGGACCTTCCGGGTGTGGCAAGTCAACGCTCTTACGCGTGCTGGCAGGGCTCGAGATGCAGGACGCCGGGTCGATTCTAATTGGTGGACGGGTGGTCGATGGCCTCAGGCCGAAGCGGCGGGATGTGGCGATGGTGTTCCAGTCTTACGCCCTCTATCCGCATATGACGGTCGCCGCCAACATTGCGCTGCCGCTCCGGATGCGGCGGCTCACGGCCGTCCAGAGGCTTCCCCTTGTCGGCCGTCTGGTTCCAGGAAGGGCGCGGATCGCTGCCGAAATCGAGATGGAAGTCACCCGCACCGCCAAGTCCCTCGATATCTGCCATCTATTGAGCCGCAAACCGGGACAGCTCTCCGGCGGCCAACGCCAGCGCGTGGCAGTCGGCCGGGCGATGGTTCGCCATCCGGCTGTCTTTCTAATGGACGAGCCTCTGTCCAACCTGGACAGCAAGCTGCGCGTGCAGATGCGCGCGGAGATCAAGGAGCTGCACCAGCGGCTCGGGGGAACCTTCGTCTACGTCACCCATGATCAGGCCGAGGCCATGACGCTGTCGGACCGCGTCGCGGTGATGCTCGATGGCGAGTTGCTGCAGGTCGCTCCGCCGCAGGACATTTATGGCGATCCTAGCGATCGGCGCGTCGCAGAATTCATCGGCTCGCCCAAGATCAACATACTCGAGGGCGTGATGCGCGAACGCGGGCTCATCGACGTGGCCGGATCGACTCTCAAGATCGATGCCGCTGCACTCCCCGGTATGCATCTGAGCCTCGGAATCCGCCCGGAGGCTCTTCATCTCGCCGACCAGGGCGGTCAGGGCACGCTGACTGGTTCGGTTCGCATGATCGAGCATATGGGCTCCGATCTGTTCGTCCGTCTCGATCTAGCAGGCCCCAACCAGCCGCTGGTCGCCAGACTTCCGGCCGAATACGGGCCTCGTATCACCCCCGGCCAGACTTTGCACGTCGGTATCAGGCCGGAGCGGGTGCTTCTCTTTACCCCCGATGGACGGCGTTTGCGCGGGCAAGTCGAACTTAGCCGGTCATCGGTTACGCCGCTTCGCGAGGCCGCTCGATGAGGGGGCTTCGTGCGATCTCCGGCGCCCGCCACGAACTCTCCTCAAGACGTGGTGCGTCGATGTTTCGATGTCCCGCCGCGTCCAAGGCGTCCGGACGAGGTCTTCGCGAAGCCCTGGCGGCTTGGATTTTGGCCGGGCCGTCACTCTTCTTTCTGCTCATGCTTTACTGCCTGCCCGTGATCGGCGTTTTCGTTATCGCATTCACCGACTGGCAGTTCGGCGCGGCGACGCTCTCCTTCGTCGGCCTCGACAACTTCCGCGAGGTCATTGCAGACGAGGGCTTTAGGTCCTCACTTCGCAACACAGCCATCTACTTGCTGGTCGTCGTTCCGGGCACTGTCAGCCTCGGACTTTTGATCGCTCTCCTGATCGAAGGCTGCAAGTCCTGCCGCTCCTTCTACCGCGCCGTTCACTTTCTGCCCTTTATGGCGACGATGTCTGCCATGGCGATTGCCTGGGAAGCGCTGCTGCATCCGACCATCGGCCTTGTCAATCAGACATTGTCTGCGATCGGCATGCCGGCCGCCAACTGGCTGCGCGACGAGCACACTGTTCTGCCGGCGCTCGCCGCAATAGGCATATGGCAGAATCTGGGCTTCGCGATGGTGCTGTTCCTCGCGGGTCTCAAGAGCATCCCTCAGGACATCTACAGTGCAGCCGACGTCGACGGTGCTGACCTGTGGCTGGACCGCCTGCGTACCGTCACGCTGCCAATGCTCGGCCCGGTCTCGATGTTCGTTGTCATCGTTGTGGCGCTGAGAGCGTTCGCTTCGTTCGACACAGTAAAAGTGCTTACCCAGGGCGGCCCCGGCCACGCCTCCGAAATGCTGCTCTACTCGCTCTACCGAGAGAGTTTCGAGTATCTGCGCACCGGATATGGCGCGGCAATCGCTGTCGTCTTTCTGGCCATCGTCGTGACCCTCACCCTCGTTCAGGCCCACCTCATGGATCGGAAAGTGCACTACCAATGAGCACCAGAGCGCTTCGCGCTTGCCTGTTGTTGTCTCCCGCTGCGCTCTTCCGGCATGCCGTTCTGCTCGCCACCGGTGCGCTCATCCTCGTGCCTTTCGTCTGGATGGTGTCGCTGTCAATCAAGCCACCTGGAGAGATCTTCCAGACGAGCTTTTCCTTCTGGCCCGTCCAGTTCTATGGCGTCGAGAACTATACAAAGGCAGCGACTCAGGTGCCGTTGCCACGCTATCTCGGCAACGGCGTCATGATCTGCGCATTGATCCTGGCGCTACAGATCCTTATCTGTGCGCCGTGCGCCTACGCACTCGCCAAACTAAGCTTTGCCGGTCGTGATACTCTCTTCGGCTTGGTGCTGATCGGGCTCCTCCTGCCGCATCAGGTACTTTCGCTGCCGCTCTTCATTCTCGGTTATCAGCTCGGCATCCTCAATACCTACGCGGCGCTCGTCTTTCCCTATGTGGTCTCGCCCTTCGGCATCTTCCTATTCCGGCAGTTCTTTAAGACCATTCCAGACGACGTCGTTCACGCCGCGCGGCTCGATGGTCTCTCCGAAATTGCAATCGTGTGGAAAATCATGGTACCAATGGCATTGCCCGCCGTGATCGCGTTCGCAATTTTCTCGATCGTCTCGCATTGGAACGATCTGTTCTGGCCGCTGATCGCGGTGCACGATCAATCGCTGATGCCGCCGCCGCTCGGAATCATGGTCTTCAAGAGCGAGGAGGCGGGCACCGACTACGGCCCGCTCATGGCCGCAGCAACCCTTGTCGTTCTGCCTCTCATCGTCGCATTCCTGGCCGCACAGCGTTGGTTCGTCGAAGGCTTGGCGGAAGGGGCGATCAAGTAACGGTAAAAACCTCGCTGAAGTCGCCGAACACCGCCTCAAAACGTAGCGTGCGACCGCAGGATCCGCTGCGGCGAGAAATACAGAATATTCCCCAAAACGGAGAAAGCCAGATGCGGCCCTGTTTGAAAATAGTTGTCGTCGCTACTGCTCTTGTCGGAGCCATCATGAGTCCGGCGAGCGCAGAGGACGGCAGAACGTTAAGGGTAACTGCAGCGTCCTCTGACCTTAACGCGATGTGGGTCGAACTCGCGAGAACTTTCGAGAAGGAACATCCCGGAGTCAAAGTCGAGCTGGACAATTCGACCAGAGGTTATGACGATCTCGTTCAGGCAACTCTGCGCGCATCGCTCACAGGTTCGTTGCCGGACGTGTCATTCCAGGGCGCCAATCGTCTGCGGATTTACACGGATCGAAACCTTGCCGTTCCGCTCGGCCAATTCCTGAATACGGACACGAGTGACAACCGAAAAGCACTTTCTCCTGCGGTTGCAAAAATTGGAGCATCCAAGGGGGATAGCTATGCGCTAGGCTTCGGCATCGCCGAGCCTGTCGTCTTCTACAATCTCGACCTCCTCGCCAAAGGTGGCGGCGATCCTTCTCATCTCCCGACGACATGGGACGAGATCATCAGACTTGGTTCGAGTATCACGAAGCTGGGCGAAGGGAATGTCGGACTTATTTTTCAATACGATAGTGAGGACTTTTTCTGGGACGCACTGCTCTTTAGTCAAAATGCGACGATGATGAATTCTGATGAAAGCAAGATAGCTTTTGATGGCCCGGAAGGCCTGCAGGCTTTGGAAATTATAAAACGGATCGGAGAATCGGGACAAGCTTCAGTTGATATGTCGAAAGACCAGGCTCGGTCTCTGTTTGCCGCCGGAAAGGTCGGCATAATCTTCGACTCAAATTCAAATCAGCGGCGCTTCGAAGAGGATAGCAAGGATAAATTCAGGCTTGCGGTCGGCAGGTTTCCGCTGATGGCACCGAACGGGACGCTTCCCGCAGCCGGATCGATCGCAATGATGTTTGCGACCAAACCCGAGCAACAGAAGCTCGCCTGGGAGTTCATGAAGTTTGCGAGCGGTCCAGCCGGACAGAAAATTGTAGCGCTCAAATCCGGATGGCTGCCGGCGAACGACTTCGCTACCCGCGATTCAACAGAGCTCTCCGGCCACTTTGCAAAGAATGCCAACTATAAGGCGAGCCTCGATCAGCTACCAATTCTTCGCGGCTGGTACGCTTTTCCAGGAGAGAACGCGGCAAAAGTCACCAAGGTCATCGTGGACGGTATGCGCTCTGTCATCACACTCCAGAAGCCGCCTGAAGGGGCACTCCAAGCAATGGCGTCGCAGGCGCGAAAGCTTCTCGGCCTTAAATGAGTGTTTGAGGCTAGCTAGCGAGCAGTAGCGATGGTCAATGCAGGCCTTTATCCAGATGAAAGATATGGGATGGCTTGCGCCATCCCATATATAGAATGGAGCCGTCCGGGGAGAAAAGAGTGCGCCTTGGTGCTTTTCTTGACCGGCGGTGGTCATCTGGGGCGGATTTCTTATGGTTATCCTGACGGCGATCCCAGGGATTTTCTCGCCTATTGGCTAACGTCGATGGGGTACAATTTAGTTGTGCCATCACCTCCGATCGAACACCCTGTGTTCAACTCTCCTGTTTCTGAATTGGATGTCACAACCTGGTCAGAAGTCTTGATCGATCTGGTGGCGGCGAAGCTGCATGCATGGAAGCTAAAGCCGCGTGTCCTGGTCGTTGGCTGGAGTATGGCCGGTAGATTTATTTCACGTCTGGTCGCGACGGCTTCCAGCAGAAACATCGCCATAGAGGCATTCGTAAGCCTTGCGGCAACGCCTCCGCTTCCAGGCCTCTCGCCGGTGAATCTTAGGGAAACACCCCTGTCCGCGCATGGCTTTCGATCCTTCCTTGCTCCATCCGAGGGAGAGTTCACGCCGCTCAACCGGTCCTGGCTGGCTTCTCTATCGGAACAGGATCGCCTAGAGGGGAGATCAATTATTCCTTCTGAGGTGTACTTTAGAGAGTTCGTTGGTAGCTCGCCGTTGAATCTGCATGGTGAAGCTCTCCGCTGGCGCAATGGGCGGATGCAACATTCGCTGTCGGATGCGGCGAAAGATGTGCTGGCTATGGAATTTCAAGGTGCTCCGCTGTGCGCAGCCATCATTCCGACTGCATCGAGTGATAGGCACCATCTGTTAACGGATCAGGCCAACTGGTCATTCTTCAATGCCCACGTGATCGCGGCTCGCGCCGCGTCATTTGCTCCCAGTGCTCTAAACAAGGTCCGGTCACTTGTCGAGTCGCTGCCGAAGCGCTTGTCGCGAGAGGCCGTTGGCGGGCACTTCTTCTTTGTTGGCGCGAAGGGAGCCCGCGCCGCAGCGCAGGCAATTCTTGCACTTCATGCCGAGACGCTCGCTGTCGAGGTGGAACTGAAATGCTGCTCGTAAAGATCAGTTTGAGCGTAGCCCGCGCGTTGGAATTCGCGTCAATGTTCGAGCGGAAGCGGCGGGGGAGCGTTCTCTCAATCTCGATTCGCAGTTGCTGCTGTCGATGCAAACCATCGAGTAGCGAGCACGGTTTTGCGTCGGCGAACTTTCAAGTGGGTTAACGCTGACGTCTATAAGCGGTGTTTGTCAATCTGCATTCATTTGCCGCAATGATGGAACGAAGGCGCTTGCTGGCATTCAGAATGAGGGACTACAGCGAGGTACGAAAATCGAAAGAAGGGATCCCTTTGCTTGGTGGCAACGATGGCTTCTGTGATGGCAGCGATCGGGGGTGATTGAGCGACAAAACGAGAGCAGCCAGCATCGGCAAAGCGCGGCTTCAAGCGATCCGCTGCAATTTCCCGATTTCTGAGGCTGCTGGTATGCGCATAAGATCACTGAGCAACGGGTAGCGCGATTGTCACCTCTGCTGACCAAGGAAATTCCACCGTTCCATCCATTGCAGCATATCGCTCAAAGAGCAGGCGGTGCCACCTCATCGTATCTTCCAGGCCGTTGATCTCAATAATCTTCTTGGTGTCGCTACGGGATAAACTCAGGCCCTCGAACTGCTCCCATGTTAAAAAGTCGTCCCAATAGAGCGCAAAATGGCGGACCTTGCGAAACAGAGGCGATGATTTGAGTTCATGCACGAAATTGACGGGTGCGTAGCGTCCGTCGCTGTCCTCAAAGCCGCCGATCACAAAGCCACGAATGTAACGCTCGTGGTAACGCTCGTAATCTCGAAGCATCTCGCTTCTATCCAGATCCCGTCGGATCATGAGCACCGCGATAAGCCCTGATGGGGTGAGGACCCGGTTTGCCTCCGTGTAGAACTTGGGTCGATCAAACCACGTCGCCGCGCTCGCTGCTGTCACAAGAGAAATGGTACCGCTCTCAGCTGGAAGCCGTTCCGCCCTGCCTGGCATATGCTTGATATTCAAGATGCCGGCAGATCCGCAGATGGCATTCCGACGCATATCGGCGTTCGGCTCGAGGCCCGTAATGCTAGCAGAAGGGGGTAACAGGCTCGCCAGTTGCCTTGTAAAAAGTCCTGTACCACTTCCGACGTCAAGCACAGAGAGAGCACAAAGTCCCGCAGGCATCACGCGCTCGGCAATGAAACTCACTAGTTCATCCGGATAATGCGGCCGATAGCTGTCATACGCATCAGCAAGCCCAGTGTAGGCAGAGTGCGCATCTACCGATTGACTTGGCATCGTTCACTCCGATCGCTTGTTGCGGAACGAGGAAACCCCACTTGGATAGGCGCCCCGCAGATCCTGCGAGCACGTCCCTAGGCGCCGTTTAGAACGGCTACGGTACTTGGATGTGCGAGCCCGATCCGGTTGTCTCGGGTCTCGGGGTGTGAATTCATCGCTCGCCGAAGCCGGACGGCTGTTAGAAACCGCGTTCTACGGAGAGTTGCTTGTTCTCGCCGGGGGCGACACATGAAGAGCGTCCTCGTTTTATCACAAGCGCATCGCGCGACAGCAGAGTTGCGTCGAATGCGGAAGGGGCAATTTGTCTCTTCCAGAGCCACAGCTTTCGTCGTCTCAATCGTTCACCTACTCTGATTTTTATCAACTACCGACATTGGTAGTTGATTGGATCGGGAGCTGCTTCATTTATGGCGAGTTTCGACCAAGCGCGCCAGCGAAGTGCCGCTCACGTTCGGCCGGCAACCCTGTCGATCAAATCATCTTGGTGGATCAACGCTGTCTTTGCAGTGGTTCGCACCTGGTTGAGAGAGGCCGGCGGCCGCGGTGCTCTTGAGGAGACGAGAACAAATTGATCTTGGTGTTGCTGAGCAGCGTGGCTGGGGACCGAGAGCGGGCGAGAGGAGGCCACAAATCACTTCGGTGGGTCATGAAGGTCTCTTGGACCATACTCGCCTTCGCGAGATCGTGTGATGTCGCTCCTCGGCGACTCGCGGCCACCCGGGCGCGAACGTGGATGCCTCTGAAACTGGCAGGCTTAGCGTTGTCTCATTGCACTGCTTACGTCAACTGGAACCGGCAAAATGAATATCCCTGGCACTCGTGGACATGAACAGCCAATCAGCCTCATAAGAACCACTCCGCCGACCCCAGAATGGATGGGAGCGGCGTTGTCGAGAACGCTGCTTGAGATATCTGAACGAGGAGATGTCGCGACATTGTTGAGATATCATCGTTTTCGAGGAACTGATTCTGATCGTCAAGCTGGAGCGGCTTGGCTAGCGAAGCGCTTCGGGGCTGCGCCGTCGATCGACCGCATCATCGTCACGAATGGTACTCAGAGTGCCCTCCTAATCACATTGGTCAACGTGGTTGGAAGCGGCAATGTGCTGCTGACAGAGAGCTTGAGCTATTACGGGTTGCGGCGGATTGCCAGCTTCTTGAACATTTCCGTCAAGGGCATCGCGATGGATGACGACGGGGCGACGCCAGAGGCGTTCGAGGATGCGTGCAGAAATCTCAGTCCCAAAGCGTTGTTCCTTACGCCGACACTCCATAACCCAACCACAATCACGATGTCGCATGAACGACGGCTCGCGCTCGCCAATGTGGCGAGGCGATATGGCGTCGTGATTATTGAGGACGATGTTTACGGGCTGCTTCCACCGGAAGCTCCGCCCCCGATCAGCGCGTCGGCCCCTGACGTCACCTGGTACGCTGCAGGCCTCGCTAAGTGTATTGGCCCTGGTTTGAAGATTGCCTATCTGTTGATGCCCTCCGCTCAGGCGGCCACAAGCGCGTTTGATCGCTTTCAGACGACCTCGACGTGGCATGTCACACCCCTGTCCGCTTTGGTCGCTCAAAGCTGGATTGCCAATGGCACGGCTGAGAAAGCGCTGCTCGCTGTACGCAACGAGGCGATCGCGCGACAGGAATTGGCCGCGAGGTTGTTCATTCATGCAACCTACCTGGCCAAACCGGAATCACTACACATGTGGTTGACGCTTCCGCGCAGATGGACCCAGCGGAGCTTTGTCGCGGCCGCAGCCGAGGCCGGTGTCTTGGTTCGGTCCGGAAGCATGTTCGCGGTCGATGAAGACAGTTCCCCTGAGGCCATTCGCATCGTCCTAGGTAGCCCCGAAACGCGTGCCAGCCTTGGAGAAGCCTTGACAGCGCTCAGGCCTCTTGTGCACGAGAATATATAGCCTTCCGATCATCGGAGACTGTTGCGGAGATCGGCACATCCAGGATCGCTCTCGCAAACGATGAGCAGGAAAGCTCTGCGCCCTAAAAATGCGCCACTTAGCGCAGGGCTCGGCTCGATTCAACAGATGCTGGGAGAAGGCGATGATGTAGAATGCCTGCCCGATTGAACGAAAGCCCATGCCGTGCTCATCCAGGATAGACGAAACGGCCCGGTTCAGGGGGCCCGCTGGCGCGCGAACCCTAGCGGATGGCCTGAGCCGTGCCTGGTCTTCGATTTGTCGACTATCATCGACCTTGGCCCATCGCTCGACAAATGAAGTGCTTCTGTCACCTCGATCAATCGCCCGAAAGACGTTCTTTCGGCGATATTCGGTGTGTTTAATCCATCCGGACCTGTTCAGTAATGTGGATGTTGACTGGGAGTGTCTCCTCTGAAGGGACCCCATCTGTGTGAACCAATGGACGAGGAATTCGGAGCGCCTCCTCAGAGGGCTTGGCCGACTCTGAGTTGAGACCATTCACAGTCTGGCGGCCGCCCTCCGCCCGCCTCGCAGGGGTGCGCTGTCGATGGTTCATATCTTCAGGAAGTTCTCAATGCCGGCTACCAGCCTCCAGCGTTCCTGGCAGATCTGTTGAAGTCGGGCATGCCGGCGCCTCATGCGCAACGACCGCGCATAGGTCCTGAATGAAGCATCGATGCGGCTATTTGGCCCGGCAACTGGTCAGCTTCCCGAAAGCTGCACCTGCCACGGTGGGGAAACAGAGATATCTCGGCGCTGATCGGCGACTGCACCAAACGCAAACATCGGTAGACGGAGTTACGAGATGGTTCGCATTCATGGCGCGCTCGATACGTCAACGTTCGATTCCGGCTGTACATCACAGGCCGGGCAGCAAGACGAAACATAGGCCAAGCGGCCTTCGACCTGCATCTGGACGAGATACCGTTGGAGCAGGAGCAAGAAAGAGGTGCAGGTCCTTCCCATGCTGTTGCCACGGGCGACGTGGAGCATTGCTCGGTAAGCCAGCAACCCGACATGAAGCTGGTCGTCATTTCGAACCGCGGTGCGCCGTTCGACCCTAATAAACCCCAGACCGGCGGACTTGCCGCAGCCCTCGAGCCAGTCGTCGAACGTTCCGGCGCGGTCTGGATGTTCTCCTCGGAGAACCGCGGCGACGGGACTGAGCGGCCCCTGCCACTCGTGAAGGCTGGCGAAGGCCATGTGGCCGAACTCGATCTGCCGGCCGCGCACCATCGGGGCTACTATCGAGATTATTCGAATTCAACCTTGTGGCCGGTATTACACTCCCTGTCCGACCGGATGTCGCGCGCGGAAGAGGGATACGACAGCTGTCGACAAATGAACAACTTCATCGCGCGTGCGGCGTTCGACTTGCGGGATCGGGACGCATTCTGGGTGCATGATTATCATTTGCTTCCGCTCGGGGCCGATCTGCATAAGCTCGGCGTCGAGCGGCCGACCGGCTTTTTTCTGCACACGCCATGGCCGACGCCCGACATGATAGAGCGCGTACCCAATCACCGCGAACTGATGAAGTCGATGCTGGAATACGATCTGCTCGGCTTTCAGACGAACCGGGATCTGAACAATTTCTTGGCCTGCCTGCGAACCTATTTCGGACTGGAGAGCAAGGATGGCGTCGTTACCACGGAGCGTGGCCAGACGCGACTTCGAAAATTCCCAATCGGTATCGATCCCAGGCAATTCGCAGAGCATCTTGCGGCAGAGCTCTCGCCCGCAGAGCAAGAAAAAATCTCGTCATTATTGCAAAACTTCGAGGGCGCCAAGTTTGCGATCGGCGTGGACCGGCTCGACTATACGAAAGGTATCGACAAACGCGTCGAAGCGTTTAACCAGCTCTTGGCGGCCGAGCCGGCAGCATCTCGCTGTTGCAGATCGCGCCGTCCTCACGCGCCGACGTCGACGAGTATCGAAAGTACAAGGAGGACGTGGAGAATGCGATCAACCATGTCAATGCCGAGCATGGCACAGACGAGTGGAGGCCGATCCACTACACGAATGACCCGTTCAGCCAGGCTGCACTCGCGCGTCTTTACCGCGCGGCACATGTAGGTGTCGTCACGCCGCTGCGGGACGGCATGAATCTGGTAGCGAAAGAATATGTTGCTGCCCAAGATCCGAAGGATCCCGGCGTTCTGGTATTATCGAAGTTTGCTGGGGCGGCTGAAGACTTCAACGAGGACGAGGCGCTGCTGGTAGATCCAAACCATCCCAAAGAAATCGCAGCCGCTATTTCGAAAGCGGCCAATATGCCGCTTGAGGAGCGTGTCAGGCGCTGGCGGTCGATGATGGATAAGATTGAATCCTATACCATCCACGACTGGTCGGCGGACTACCTCCGGGAGCTGGACAAGAGCCGCATCACCGTTCCGGCTGATCAGTTCCACCATCTCGGTCTCGGCTGGACCAACGAGGCTCAAATGCCCCTGTATCAAAATTATGCCGCGGCGCTCACCGCCTATAACGAGATCGATCCCGCTGATGCCGCTTTGAAGGAGGCTGCCTATGAAGACGTGAAGTCGGCCTTTGAGGCTTTGGCGGCCCCACTGGAGCATACACAGGATAGACTCTGGGATCTGCCGGCGCCGACAGCTTCACGCGATGGTCATCGCGGACAAGAGTTCGATGCCCGCGAGGACTGATCGGGCGAAAAGCATAGCACGGCGGATGGCAGGCTTCTGTAGCAGGACAGAGGAGCAATCCAGGCTTTGTGCGCTGACGCGGTTCTTGCGGGCGGCGCAGGGCCGCATGCAATCAAGACATCATGCGAGTGGTCCATGATCAGAAGGGAGCGATACGGTCAACTCATCTTCTATCTTTAAACGACGCTGATGCGAGTGGTGGTGCCGCCAGTCGGCGCGCTGCTGCCCGTTGATCGTTCTGCCCCGGAAAGCGGCGCTTGCTCTGAGCCGCAACGGCAGCGTTGCGGAACAGTTCGCAGTGAGCGTTGCACTAGCCTTGAACCAGCCCGCATGATCCGGCAGCAGCGGGCATTCTCGATCGAAAATCTCGCCCTTGATCTCGTTTGTGTAATAGGGCTTCGATGAGGACCACGGCTCGTGCGTGGGTCCCCGCCGGGTGGATCAGGATCGTTTAAGCTGGACCGTAGCTCCCTCAATTGCTGCTGATGCCCAGCTTCATTTCGCCGTTTTGCGCCGAAGAACCTGATCTGGTGCTCGTACCTGTTGTTGATTGTTGGCTCAATCTGAAGACGTGTTGCAACGTAGGCCGTTTCTAGGGCGTTTTTACTCTGCTCGTCTCGCCGGCAATCAGTCAACGAACCAAGCTATCGGCGTGACTTGTGGGCTTCGCGAGGAAAAAGCTCGTCCAAATCGGCAGCGCTTGCAGTCAACGACTCGGAGCGCGCCATGCATACCACCCTTGCCGATGTCGACCTGGCTGCTGATCAATGCGCTGCTCTTTGTCGGGATAATGCCCGCGACAAGTCTGCCCAGTGACGCCGGCGAGAAGGAGCATCCTCATATGCGGAGGAAAGCAGCTTCCCTGCGTCCCGGGTCTTTGCCACTGAGATCAAAAACGCTGGCGCTCGTCTGGCATGCGGTCCGCCGACACGCTGTGATGTCCGCTTGGCAACCAACGTCGGCAACCGAACATGGTCGTGCAGCCCCGAACGGCTGAAACTCGCGACTCTTCAGCCGGCACGCAGCTTGCAATGAACGGCCCGCGACATAGCGCAAGCCGCGCTATGTCATGCGCTTGCGTGCTTTCCGCCGTCTCTGCTTGACGCGCCAGGGCCCGCGAGCCTGACCGCTCGACCTCCGCCGGAGCAAGTCCATGAATACATCACTCTTCTCCGCCAAGCTACTTTCGAGCGCCTGCATCACCTCCACGGCGCTTTCACAGGAGCGAGCGGATGCGGCAGTGACTGACGACCCATTCCTTTGGCTCGAGGAGATTGAAGGGGCAGGCGCAGTGGCTTGGGCTCGCGCCGAAAACGAGAAGACGCTCGGGGTGCTCCAGTCAGATCCTCGCTATGGGCACTTCTACGGACAGGCGCTCTCCATCCTGCAGGCCAAGGATCGGATCGCATATGTTTCATTGAAACGGCGCGGCTTGGAGAATTTCTGGCAAGACGAGACCCAGGTGCGCGGCGTCTGGCGGCGCACCACGCTCGAGAGCTATCGTAGCCAAGACCCACAGTGGGAAACCATTCTCGACGTGGACGCCTTGGCGGTCGCCGAGAACAGGAATTGGATCTTTCAAGGTAGCAGCGGCCTTCCGCCTGAAGAGCGCCTCTGCCTGATTAGTCTTTCCGATGGCGGCAAGGATGCCGCGTCCATACGAGAGTTCGACTGCGACGCCAAGACCTTCGTTGCGGATGGCTTTTATCTCCCAGAGGGCAAGCAGCGCGTCAGCTGGGTCGATCGTGACACACTCCTTGTTGCCCGGGGCTGGGGCGAGGACACTTTGACGCAAGCCGGCTACCCCTTTGTCGTGAAGGAGCTCAAGCGCGCTCAGCCGCTCAGTGAGGCTCGCGAGATCTTTCGTGGCGAGCCCACCGACGTCCAGACGTCCCCCTTCGTGCTTCGTGACAGCGACGGCCATATTCATGCGACCGGCGCGACGCGCGTGATTAGCTCTTTCGAGTACGAGTATGTGGTCTTCCGCCCCGAAGGGGCCGTCAAGCTCAATCTGCCGAAGAAGGCCGCGATGATCGGACTAGCGGGTGGTCACCTGCTTGTAAGACTTGATGAAGATTGGACGCCGCCAGGCTATGTCAGCTTCGCCGCCGGATCGCTGATTTCGTATGACCTCAACGAATGGAAACAGGATCCGCTGCGCGCCAAAGCCTCGCTTGTCTTCCAACCTGGGCCCCGCCGGGCCCTGAGCGGGGTAGCAGCCACGAAGAATTTGTTGATCATGACGATCCTTGAGAACGTTCAGAGCAAAGCGTTCGCTTATAAGTACGATCAGGGAGCTTGGTCGGCGACGCCGATCCCACTGCCGGAACATGCAGATGTCAGCCTGTCAGCCGCCTCCGATGAAGCGGACCAGGCCATGTTCGCTGTCTCGAGCTATCTCAGACCTACGTCAGTCTGGTATTTTGATGCCGAAAGCAAAAGCCTTGAGGAATTGAAGAAGACACCTTCTGCCTTCGATGCGTCCAACCATGTCGTGGAGCAGCTCGAAGCCACTTCGCGTGATGGCACGTCAATTCCCTATTTTCTGGTGCGGCCGAAGAACGCAAGGTTTGACGGCGCGATCCCGACACTTCTCCATGGCTATGGCGGGTTCCAGATCCCGCTTCTGCCCTCTTATCTGGGGCCGGTGGGACGGCTCTGGCTCGAACAGGGCAATGCCTGTGTGGTTGCGAACCTGCGCGGGGGCGGCGAGTTTGGCCCACAATGGCATCAAGCCGCGCAGGGGGCAACGAAGCAGACGACATGGGATGATTTCATTGCCGTTGGCGAGGACCTGATCCGCCGCAAGATCACGAGTCCACGCCGGCTAGGAGTCATTGGCGGCAGCCAGGGCGGCCTGCTCGTTGGCGCCGCAATCACCCAACGTCCCGAGCTCTTCAACGCTGCGATCATCCAGGTGCCGCTGCTTGATATGCTTCGATACACCAAACTGGGCGCGGGCGCCTCCTGGATCGGCGAGTACGGTGATCCCGCCATTGCCCAGCAGCGTGCGTGGATCGAAGGCTACTCGCCCTATCAGAAGCTGGTGGCGGGCAAGACCTATCCCGCTCCCTTAATTCTTACCTCCACCAAGGATGACCGCGTGCATCCGGCGCACGGCCGCAAAGCTGCCGCGAAGCTCGCCGCGCTGGGCCAGCCTTACTTCTATTACGAGAACATCGACGGGGGACACAGCGCCGCGGCCAATCTCATGGAATACGCGCGTCAACTGGCCCTTGAATACACCTACGCATCCAGGCGGCTTTGTTCTGAGTAAATTCAGTGGACGGGCTGATCGAAGGAGACAAATAGAGACCATCGGTTATCTCAACGTCTTCACGGTGCTCAGCTGAATTCATCGAACCCAAGGCGAGAGGCTGATGAGCCACCGGCGGCGCGATGAAGGTCGTCAGATGCCCAAGTTACCGGTTTGAACAGCCTCCACCGGTGGCGAGCGCATTTCCTGGCGTCCAAGCACAACATGACGAGCGGGCGGTAAGTTGCCAGATACGCTTCCTTGAGGATTGTCTCGCAGACCCCTGTTCGTCCGATATGGCCGGCGTGCGGCTAATATCTAAACGCGACGGCTAAAGCGCAGCTCTGGGAGTGTCTTTGTGCTTGAGAAAGCATGTCAGGTAGCTTCAATATAGGCATGCGCGGATTGATAATCCTTCTCCAGGCTGCGCAAAGGAGTTCACGATCGCCCTGTTGTTCAACGTCGAGGAAAACGATCCGCCGGCGCCGGATAAGCGCGGCATGTTCGAGGCTCCGCAAGTCTTCTGTAAGCCAGTCGCGTGCGACGAGTGAAGCGAAGGTCAAAAACGTCATCTGGGCTGAAGCCTTGAGGCGAAGTGTCGTCGACGTCAGGCCGCTTTTGTCGCTTGCACAATGCGGCCTCAGCTAGATTACGCGATAAAAACAACCACGTGACCAGCGCAGCGACTCGTCTCTTGCGGACCCTCTTGATGGCTGGGAGACTCTTCGCTAGATCACAACGGTTCACTATGGAGATGCCGCCGTGGCAATGGGTATTGTGAAGTGGTTCAACTCGACCAAAGGTTATGGGTTCATCAGGCCTGAGGACGGAAGTCCCGATGTCTTCGTGCACATCGGTGCCGTCGAAAGGGCCGGTTACACCACTCTCGAAGAGGGGGCCCGGGTAAGTTATCAGCTCAAGGCCGGGCGTTCGGGTAAGATGTCAGCTGAGGATCTCCGGGTTGGCTGATCCGACCCGCCTCCGGAAACTGCTCTCTGCAAAGCGTGTTCTCGCACCCGTCCGGCGATGCCTTGTGATGGCGCGTCGGGCGTTTGGCCTTTCGACGGTCTCTTCCGCCCATGAGGCTGTCTCTTGAGGCCGTCGATCGATCACTGCCGTCAGAGTTACAGGAGTTGCGAGCCCGGTCGCAGTGTGGGCGTGGCAAGATATTCCTGCCAGCCCGCCACGAGCGGCCCGAGCCGTACGCTCGTGACCAACGCGCCGCGAAGTGCACGCCGCCGGGCTGGTGCTCCCCTGTCCACGCGTGATGCATGTACGGCATGAAGGTGCTCGCACAACCGGGTTCGTACGTTATGGCCATACTGGCCGGCTGCGCTGAGGCTGCAGGTCTGTTTCTGCTACGCTGATGCCGTGAGCCTTCGAGGGCCGGTGTAAACAAAGCGGCATTGGCTTGATGCGGCGCCGCAAGTTTATATTTGCTAAGCCGGACCATGCGAAAAACTCCTAACGAAAAGTGCGCAGCCATGGGTGATACGCGGCACGCTCAGCAACTTGCCCAGCCGGTGAGCAAGGAGCAACTTGGCCGATTGTCCTCGCCGACCGTCTCTGCATCGCCAGCAGCATGTCCGGCGCACGCTGGATCTCGACGATGATGATGATGGCTCGGTCCAGGCCCCAGATCAAACCAGCGGGGGCGGCGGCCTCGCGGACCGTCTGATCGCGCCGGCCCGGCGCGGTCTTACAATCAGGATCATCGGGGTATCCGAAAGGGCTTCTTCCGCCCAACGTTCAACGAACCGCTCCAACACGCAAACTCCGAATCCCTTCGACCAGAACTATCAGGATCGGCTGATTGGATGTCATGAGAACGGCGATCTAGCTGCAAGCCTGGAAAGGCCTTATCCCCACTCCGGCACTTAACTTCTAAGGCTTCAATCGGAATTCGCAGATCTAGAGCGAGATCGCCCGCGCCAGTACTCGTCAACATCATACAAACGCGCGCGGCTGGCCCGACACCGCACGCGTTGGGGTGCCGTTACATGGAATTGATCGGCAATTATCTCGGGTGGATCGCGTACGCATGTCCTTTATCTCGGGCGCAAAAGCACAGCGCATCCCGAAATCCCTGCGCTTAAAGAGATAGATAAATTTGGCCCTCGCTTCACATTGCCTTCCAGCGTGAAATTAAGCTGGTAGTGTCCTGTTGCGGTACCGTCAAATCAGAGTTCGCAGGTGTGCCATGAACACGGCCTTTCCCGACGGCGATTTGGCTACTGCTCAACGAGCTCTTCTTTGTCGCACGATGCCCGCTCGCAAATCAGGCCGCCAACACTCAGGCCGCTAAGAGCTCACACGCCCTCTGTCCGAACGCAAGCGAGAAGCAGCCCCGCCGCAATATCGCCCTGCTGATGCGGTTCCGCGGTCGAACCGGCGGCCTCAAAGGGTGATGCCGAAACGTTACTCGGCGGACACCAGATTGTCAGCTTCAGAGCCAATGTCGGGAAACTGGCATGGCGATGCGGCACGATGCGGCGGAAACCTGCTGTTTGTCGGCGGCATGCTGCTTGCACAGATCGAGCTGCGGGCGGCGTGACACAGCGCGTGCACGGTCGCAACACGAATTTCGCTACGTTCGCCCACTCGCAAGAACTTGTGGGCTCGGCCTGCGTGCCTGGTCCGAGGATAAGGCAAATGAAAAGTCCCTTCTGCGCGCCGCGTTGCTCTCGATGATGTGTTTCACAGTCGCGCTGCTCCACGGGCAGTCTGGTGCGACCCCAGTGGACGATCCGTTCCTCTGGCTCGAGCAGGTCGATGGGCCGCGCGCATTGGCCTGGACAGAGGCCGAGAACGAAAACACGCTCGGCTTGCTGCAGTCGGATCCTCACTACGATCGCTTTTACCGGGACGCGCTGAAGATCCTCCAGGCAAAAGACCGGATTCCGTCCGTTTCGCTGGAACGGCAAGGTCTCGAAAGTTGCTGGCAAGACGAAAGCCACGTGCGCGGCATCTGGCGGCGCACCACGCTTGAGAGCTACCGCGGCCAGGATCCCCGATGGGAGACCATCCTGGACATTGACGCGCTCGCTCTCGCCGAGAACAAGAACTGGGTCGACAAGGGTCGCAGCTGCCTTGGGCGGCGTTGCCTCGTCAAACTCTCCGACGGTGGCAAGGACGCCGTGTCCATACGCGAGTTCGACAGCGAAGCCAAAAGCTTTATTGCAGGTGGATTCCAACTGCCCGAGGGCAAGCAGAGCGTCAGCTGGATTGATCGTGACACCGTCCTTGTTGCACGTGATTGGGGCGAGGGGACCACGACCGAGTCCGGCTTCCCTTTCGTATTGAAGGAACTCAAGCGCGCTCAGCCGCTCGATCAGGCGCGCGAAGTCTTTCGCTGCCAGCACACCGACTTCAAGACCTTGCCGTTTGTGCTTGGTGAAGGGTGGATGGATGTAACCGGCGTGGTCCGTCAAATCAACGGCTTCGAGCGGCAGTATGCGCTGTTCGCGCGCGCCGGGCCGATCGCGCTCGATCTGCCGAAGAAGGCCTTGATCGTCGGCATCGCGAGTGGCCGGCTGCTCGTGAAACTGGACGAAGACTGGATCCGCTCCGGCGATACCAGCTTCAAGGCCGGCTCAATGATCTCGTATGATTTGGCCGAATGGAAGCAGGATCCGCTGCGTGCGAAACCCTCTGTCGTTTTCCAGCCCAACTGCCGGCAGGCACTCAGCGGATTTGGCAGCACCAGGAAGTTCCTGGTCCTGACCATTCTTGATAACCTTCAAAGCAAGGCGTTCGTCCTACAGGTACGATCAAGGTGCCTGGCATGCCACACCAGTCCCGCTGCCGAAGAATGCGACCGTAAGCCTATCAGCCACTTCCGATGAAATGACGTTTACCGTCTCTAACTATCTCACGCCAACATCACTTTGGTACTTTGGTGCTGAAAGCAAACGGCTCGAGCTCTTGAAGACGGCACTTGCGACGTTCGACGCATCGAAGCATGTCGTGGAGCAGCTCGAAGCGACTTCGCGCGATGGCACGCGGATCCCGTACTTTCTGGTGCGGCCCAGGAGGGCAAGATTTGACGGCTCGACCCGACGCTTCGCTATGGTTATGGCGGGTTTCAGATTCCGCTTCTCCCTTTCTATGGAGGAGCTTTGGGTCGACTATGGCTCGAACATGGCAATGCGTACGTCGTTGCCAACCTGCGGGGAGGCGGCGAGTTCGGTCCACCATGGCACCGGGCTGCCCAGGGAGCAACGAAGCAAAAGACATGGGATGATTTTATCGCGGTCGCCGACGATCTGATCCGTCGGAAAGTCACAAGTCCGCGCCGGCTCGGCGTGATCGGCGCCAGCCAAGGGGGCCTGCTGGTCGGTGCCGCAATAACGGAGCGCGCCGAGCTTTTCAACGCGGCGATCATAGAGGCGCTGCTGTTCGACATGCTTCGATTCACCTACTTGGGCGCGGGCGCGTTCTGGACCGCCGAGTATGGCGACCCGGCCATTCCCAAACAACGCGAGTGGATCGAAACCTACTCGCCGTACCAACGACGACCGCGTGCATCCTGCGCATGGCCGCAAGGCCGCCGCGAAGCTCGCTGCGCTCGGCCAATCTTGTCTTTACTTTGAGAACATCGATGGAGGGCACAGCACTGCCGCCAATCTCATCGAACATGCGCGCCAGCTGGCTCTGGAATAGACTTATGCATTCAGGCGGCTTTGCCCCGAGCCACCGGAAGGCGCACCTTAAACATAAGTCAACGGTACCGTGGTCGTAAACTTCAGCTCTTCCATGCCAATGAACGAACTGACGTCAGCAAAGTCGAGCCGACTGATCAGCTTCTTGTAGATCGCATCATAGACCTCTACACCTGGCACCACCAGGCGGAGCAGATAATCGGTTTCGCCGGTCAAGCGATAGGCTTCGACGATCTCCGGAATGTCTGCAATGGCACGGCGGAAATCCTCGAGCCACGCCATCGAATGACGCGACGTGCGTACACCCATGAATACAGTCATCGGCACGTTGGCTTTGCGTCTGTCAACCAGGACGACGCGCCGGCAGATCAGGCCACTGTCCTCCATATGCTTGATGCGCCGCCAACAAGCGGACACCGAAAGATTGGTCGATTCGGCAAGCGCTGTGACGGGGATTGCTGCGTCGAGCTGCAACTTGTCCAGAATCTTCAGGTCGCGATCGTCCAACGTCATTTTTTTCAGCCGGCTTCGGAGCTCGGTGAGAAGAGTTTTTGCTATCGCAGAGATAAGGCCCTTGATTTGCACTTTCCAGAGCGATTGCGCGAAACAACGCCGAGATTTTGCCGCCGAAAGCGCGGTAAACCTGTGCCACCTTCCATGAAGTGGAGATCTCAAAGTGCAGCGGACGATTGGGCTGATCGGAGGGATGAGCTGGGAAAGCACGGCCGTCTATTACAAGGAAATCAATGAAATCGTCCGTCAGCGCCGCGGCGGTCTCGCCTCGGCAGACATCTTGCTGCGCTCGGTTGACTTCGGCTATATCGTCACTCTTCAGAACGCAGGAGATTGGAAGCAAGCCGCGGCTTATTTAACGAGGATAGCGCGGCAGTTGGTTGACGCGGGCGCCAGCTGCATCCTGATCTGCACCAATACGATGCATGTGATTGCCGACATTGTTGCTGCCGAGCTGAGTGTGCCGCTCATCCACATCGTCGATGTGACCGCTGCGGCTCTTCTCGCTGCTTCCTTCAAGCGACCACTGTTGCTTGCGACGCGCTATACGATGGAGCAGCCGTTCTATTGTGATCGCCTGCGGCAGCGCTTCGGCCTTTCACCTGTCATACCGGCGGAGGTCGAGCGGAGCCGGATCCACAATGTCATCTTCGATGAGCTGTGCTGCGGCACTGTTTCTGATCTGTCGCGCCAGGAAGTTATCGACATGATCGCGCGCGGTCGTACACGCGGCGCCGACGCCGTTATCCTCGGCTGCACGGAGATTGGCCTTCTCATCGGCCCGGAACATTCAGAATTACCGGTGTTCGATTCGGCGAGGCTGCACGCCACAGCGGCAGCTGATTTTGCTGAGGGTAAGCTGTCAGTTGGTGCCGTCTCCATAAACGCGCGGCGATGATCGCCTCGCCGATCGACACTTGATCTTGTCCTCGGTCATGCCGACCTCGGCCTTAGCCGGGGTCCCAACGCCGCTGCACCTAGCCCTGGCGGGCAGCGCGGTAGCGCAAGGCAATTGTCAGCTTGTGGCAAGATCAAACCGGCGTCCCGATCACGATGAGCTGCCGCCGCCCACAAGATCGCCGAGATCGTTGTGGGGCCGGCAGCGCCGCTCGACATCGAGCGGACGCTCAGGAACATGCTTCGCTCGACGGAGATTTGCGCGGATATTTTCCCGCCGGTGGTCTCGATCTCCTTTTCAATGAACCCAGTTGCTCGGCAGCAGAATTCCCGATCGGTAACTTTCTGGGCCGCTCAGCGTTGGCTTGAGGCAAATGTTCCCGCCCGGTAACTTTTATCCTTCTTCACTTGGAATGGTAAGAAAAGTTCCTGATCGGTAACTTTTTGCTGGACATCTGCTGTTTAACCCATAAAGTTCCCGTTCGGTAACTTACGACGAGAGAGCTATGAACATGCCTCCAAACGGCACTCCCCCCTCGGGCGGAAATGAGGCTCCTGGCGAGACCGGTGTCGCCCGCCAAGCCGCAGAGTTTGCTGCAGCATTCGGTCGCCTCATCCAGAAAGAACGCAAACGCCAGCGCCTCCGGCAGGACGAGCTGGCTATGGTGAGCGGGACAGGAAAGCGCTTCATCGTCGACCTCGAGGCCGGAAAAAGCACCTGTCAGCTCGGGCGCAGCCTGCACGTGGCAAACGTGCTCGGGCTGCGCATCGAGGATGTTCTCAAGGATGCCCAGGCCCGCCGCGCGAACACTTCCGAGACACCGGACATTCCCGACAGCGACGAGGAGGAGCCTCATGGACCGTCTTCCGGTCTACTTTGAGACGCGAGAGGTCGGCTGGATCACGGCCGCCGACGAAGCGTCAGGCTTCACCTATGCCGAATCCTGGCGCGGGCTGACCGGCGCCTTCCCTGTGTCGCTCACCATGCCGCTCACGCGGGCGTCGTACGATGCCTCGGTAATTCTGACATGGGCGGCAAATCTGCTGCCGGAGAACGCAACTCTCGGGACCGTAGGTCATATGCTCGGCAAGTCGCCGGCCGATGTCATCGGTCTTCTTGCCGAGATGGGCCGCGACACCGCCGGCGCGCTCTCCGTCGGACAGCCTGGCACCGGGCTGATCGCCGGCAAATGGCGAGAGATCCCCGACAAGGCCTCCCTCGAGCGCATCTTCAATGAGTTACCCCACAAGCCCTTCCTCGTCGGCGAAGATGGCGTGTCGATGTCGCTTGCCGGTGTGCAGACGAAGCTCGCCGTCGCTCTGGATGGCGACACCCTGTACATACCGATCGACGGCGCGCCATCGACCCACATCATCAAGCCCGATGACGAGCGCTTGCCTGGCGCCGTCCAGAACGAGGCATTCTGCCTGACGCTCGCGCGCATGATCGGAATCCCGACGCCGAAGGTGACGACCGGGACGGCAGGCGAACGTACCTACCTGCTGGTTGAGCGCTATGACCGCCGTCATGAGGGCAAGAGGTGGCGGCGGCTGCATCAGGAGGACTTTTGCCAAGCCCTGGGCCGACCGCCAGCTGCCAAGTACCAGAACAACGGTAGAGGCCTAAAAGGACCATCATTGGCCGACATGGTTGGCGTGACCCAGCGCCATATGACAGCACAGGAGACCGCCCGCTTCGTCGATCTTGCAATCTTCAATCCGATGGTTTGGAACACGGATTCTCACGCCAAAAATTACTCGCTGATGCTATCGGCGCGCGGCGCCGCCATGGCGCCAGGCTACGACATCGTCTGTGCGGCGCCCTATCCGAAGATCACCCGCAACATGGCGCAGAAGATCGGCGGGCAGAAGCAGGCTGACCAGCTCGGACGCAACCACTGGGAGCGCTTCGCCACCGACTGCAAGCTCTCTCCAGCGCAGACGATCCGGCGCGTCTCCGAGATTGCTCAGGCCGTGACGCACCAAGCAATGGCGGCCAAGGCCGAGGTCGAAGCCATGCCTGCCGGCGGCGATCCCGTCCTGGACATAGTGGTCGAGGCGGTGATTTCGCGCGCACGCGGCTACCTAGAGCGCCTGAAGCAAGCGGAGCCAGCGCCGGAAGGCGCAGCAGCCCCATCATCGTTGGCGCGATCGCGCAATCGACCACGCAGAGGCGTGTCTGGAGGGCGGCTGAAGCTGTAGCGGATCATCGTCCGATCAGCGCTGACGCTCGAACAGGCCCGCCGCTCCCCGGGAGAACGCCGCCCAATGTGCTGAGGTCTTCGCGCACGACCAGCTGATCTCTGATCCGGCCGCTGACGCGCGATCGCTTCTGCAGCCGCGGCCGGATCACCGGCCCCTGATCGCGTTAGGCGAGCCGTT
Source organism: Bradyrhizobium sp. BRP20 (assembly GCF_020194215.1). NCBI lineage: Bacteria > Pseudomonadati > Pseudomonadota > Alphaproteobacteria > Hyphomicrobiales > Nitrobacteraceae > Bradyrhizobium > Bradyrhizobium sp. BRP20. The sequence goes on from NZ_JADYVY010000025.1 coordinate 38,464, forward strand.
TACGAATATCGAGCTGCACGCCTTCGCGCGATATGGATCGCAGTCGCGCTGAAAGGCTTAAACAATCCAGGACGGCCAGCCCTGGTGAGGTGAGGCACTTGGTATAGGTGTCCCGTCCATTTGGCGTTAGTGGAAAGGTTAAGCGCGCTACCGAGGACGCGGAGAGGAATTGAGCGCTACCTACCGTAGTTGTACGGAGTTCACTCGGCATTTAGATACCGATAATTTGGCCGTCGCCGGGGCTGGAATTTCATCCCGAAGTCGATTGCAACCGGCAAAGGGGGCGCTGAAGGGCGACCCCTTTTCGATTGTATCGCGCTGTTCGACTTCTTCGAATCGCACATCACCGCCTGAAAACATGGCGCGCTGACTCGCTATCGGCCTGCACGCGCGTCCATTCCAATCCGATATCGATAAATCCCAAATTGGTATTTGGCGTGATCATTGGCGGCGATGGCGTATCTGCAGTACCGCATGGGTACATCGATGCAGTTGATTTCTTCGATGAACTCCAGCGCGAAATGAGAAAATTCGCTTGATATCTGCGATGCCCGGCAGAAATTGACGAATTTTCCTCTTCGTGACGAGATAAGTTTTCCGTTCTGGACGGTGTCCGGCCGACGGGCCCGGGTCCGGACCAAGACTCAAGCCGAATGAGCTCACGCAGCAGCAGGTTTCTATCGATGCCGAGCAGCGAGGCTGCTTCGGATGCTGCGCACCAGAGTTTCTGACTCCGGAGTTGCAGAAGATGAAGGTGGGGGATCGTCGCGAAGGCTTTAAGTCTCTCCGAGGAGCGACAACTGGAAGTGATCAGGCACCTCGGCAATTCGGCTCGCTGCGATCGGGTTCCGTGCGAGTGACAAAAGTTGGTCGTCTCCAGAGCGGCAGCTCCGATTCTTTGAACGCGCCGCGTGAATTGTGGGCTCGTTTTCGCGCTTGCACTTCCACTGCACAAGCTCGGAGCCCCGTTTGGCTACAACAACGAATCGGCTGTAATCGGGTCGATTTCTACGGGGCCGAAAAGCCGTGCGATCCTTTTGCATTGGTACCACAAGGCCCGCGACTACTACTCTCCGGCCACGGCGGCGGTCCATGTTTGTAGCGATAATTCCATCGCGCGTCAGGATTGCTGCCTCGCGCAGTGAAGAGCCTCTTTACCATTATGGCGGCGTCTTACGTTGCGACGGGGCGGCGGTATCGACTGCGAAGTCGATGTCGCAGCGGCCTGTCTTGGACCGGTCCGACGACCAAAGTCGTCATGAGACGAAGGCCCTGGGCGGATAAACCGCGGTCGTGCCACCGAATCTTCGCGTCACCCTCAAATTCGGCGGCCCCTTCGAGCCCTCATCGACAATCCCTTTCCGCGTTTGCGGATACTTGGTGACAACACTCCGCTCAAGATTGCGATAAAAGGATTTTCCTAGTTTGTTCTGATTGGAATTAAGCGAGTCCTGTTGTGAGCACTTTCCAATTTATCCATACCGGCGACATACATCTGGACAGCCCCCTGAGAGGCCTGAGCGGACAGGAGGGGCCAGCGGCCGAGCGCATTCGAACGGCGACCCGAACTGCCTTTGAGGACCTCATTACTCAGGCAATCGATAGACAGGCGGCTTTCGTGGTCATCGCCGGAGACCTCTACGACGGCGATTGGCGCGATTTTCACACCGGCCTGTTTTTCGTTCGGCAGATGGGTCGTTTGCGGGCGGCGAAAATCACCGCCTTCGTGTTGCACGGCAATCATGACGCCGAAAGCCAAATCACGAAGCGGCTGACGCTTCCTGACAATGTTGAGGTGTTTAGCTATCGAAAGCCCCAAACTTTCAAGCTCGATGATTGCCGCGTGGCCCTTCACGGTCAAAGCTTCCGCCTGCAGGCGACGACGGAAAATCTGGCAGCAGCCTATCCCGCGCCGATCAAAGGCTATTTCAACATCGGCGTGCTGCATACTGCACTCGGCGGAATGGGTGGTTCTCACGAGAACTACGCCCCTTGCACGCTCGAAGAGCTGGTTAACAAGGGGTACGACTATTGGGCGCTCGCGCACGTGCATCAGGGCGGCGTACTGCATCAAAATCCGCACGTGGTGTTTTGCGGCAATCTACAGGGGCGCCACATCCGCGAAGCCGGCCCGAAATCGGCGCAGCTCGTTACGGTCCAAGACGGAGCGATCGAAGGCGCTGAGCTGCTCCAAACGGATGTCGTGCGGTGGATGCATGTCGATGTACCGGTCAGTGGTAGCGCGCGGTTCGGGGATGTTGTAGATCAAATCAAACGTTCGATCGACGAGGCGGCCAAGAACGCAGAAGGCCGACTGCTGGCTTGTCGCATCAAACTAACTGGTCCGACGGCTCTTCACGCCGAACTGATGGCGTCTGCGCCGCAATTGTTGGCTGAAGCGAGGGCCGCAGCACTGGCTCTTGGCGAAGAGGTTGCATGGATCGAACGTGTGATCAATGCGACCGTGCCTGCGACGGCAGTTTCCATCCAGTCAGAGGGCAGCGCGATCAACGATCTCAAAGTCCTACTAGCTCAGGCTGCGGGAGATTCCGATCTCCAGGCAGAAATCGCGAACGATCTGGGCGACCTTGTCCGCAGGCTTCCTCACGACGCGGCACTTGATATTGACGATTTTCTTCTCGAAGCGGTGATCGCGAAACAATACTCGGTTGTGATTGAGCAGGCTGGCGAATATCTGAGCGCACGTCTGACCGCGGAAAGGCGTTGATCCGTGCGTATTCGTTCTCTTGACCTGATCCGTTACGGACATTTCACCGGCACGACGCTTCATTTTCCGTCAGGCGAACCTGACTTTCATATCGTGTATGGCGAGAATGAGGCTGGAAAGTCGACGACGATGTCGGCGATTGAAGATCTGCTCTTCGGTATTCCCGGGCAATCATCCCGTAATTTCCTGCATGAGAATGCGGCGCTGCGCATCGGCGCCGCCCTGGAACGCGACGGCGCGCTGCTTTCGGTCCGGCGTCGCAAGGGCAACAAGGACACGCTTCTCGGTCCGGACGATCTGCCGATTGCGGCTGGCGATGGCCTGCTTGCTCCTTTGCTCGGCGGGATGGACCGCGCGTTTTTCTGCCGGATGTTCTGTCTTGACCATGAGCGCCTGCGGGCTGGCGGACGGGATATCACCCAGGCCAAGGATGATATCGGCGCGGCATTGTTCGCCGCAGGGGCCGGCGTGTCAGGTCTCCGCGATCGGTTGGGTGCGATGCAGGCAGAGGCGGATGGGCTCTGGGCCAGCCGCAAGGCGGGACACCGGAAATACTACCAAGCGGAAGACCGCCTTAAAGAGGCTGATGCGGCGTTGCGTCAACACACGGTGAGCGCAAGCAAATGGCAGGAATTGAAATCCGCCTTTGAAGAGGCGCGCGGGCTTTGCAATCAGATCGAGAAGGAGATCGAAGAGCAAGTTTCCGAACTTGCGAAGATTTCTCGGGTCCGGCGCGTATATCGCGGTGTGCGTCGGCTTCAAGAGATCGAAACCGAGATAGTGGACCTCGGCGCGGTGGTCGAATTACCTCCCGACGCGGCTAGGCAATTTGAGGAGGCCTCGGGCGATAACGCTGCTGCAGAGGTGCGTATAAGCGCATTCCGTGAACAGATCGCAACAATCGGCGCGGAAATTTCCGGACTTGTGGTTGACGATAGCGTTCTGCTCCACCAAACGGAGATTGAACGCCTCTCGAAGCGCAGCATACAGCTCTCTTCGGCCCGGACGGACTTACCGAAGCGGCGGGCCGAACTCGCCGCAGCGGAAGAAGGCCTGAAGCGCGCGGCGATTGAATTGGGTTGGACAGGTCCCGTCGCCGACCTGGTCGAGAGAATTCCGCCGCGGGCCAAGGTTGCAGCAGTCCGCGGACTGTTGACATCGCGTGGCAGCCGATTTGCCGCCGTTGATAGCGCTGAAGCAGCGCTAGAGGATGCCAACGAAAAACTCGCTGATATCCAGGCGCGGATTGAAGCGCTCGGAGCGCAGAAAGACCTTTCGGCGCTGGCTGGGGTCGTCGAGTCCATTCGTGCTTTTGGCGATCTCGATGCGCGTCTTCTGAGTATCCATCAAGAGCATCAGGATGCCGATAGATCATGTCAGCGGCAAATGGCTGATATGAATCCGCCTATCGTGAGTGAAACGAGTTTGCAGGCCTTGAAAAGTCCGGCGGAAGAGGCGGTAAGGGTGCATCGCGATGCTGCCCGCGAGCTTCAGGCGCGTATTCAGCGCCAGCAAGCTGTGACGCGTGAGCTGACCCGTACAGTCGAAAACAATCGAAAGTCCTATGCTCGTCTTGTGTCAGATGAAAGAATTGTCGCCGTTGAGGAGTTGAAGAAACTGCGCGAACGGCGGGATGCCGGATGGTCTATCATCAGGCGCAGACATGTCGACAAGATCATGGTGCCAGAGTCGGAAGAGCTCGCTTTTACAAGCGGCGAGCCGCTGCTCGATGCCTATGTGAAGGCCATCGAAGACGCCGACACGGCAGCGGACCGTCGTTTTCAGAATGCGCAGTCGACGGCTGCGGCCATGGTGCTGGCGCGGCAAATCGCTGAAGAGCAAGACGTCCTTGAATCCGCCAAGCAGGAGCTGTTTTCGTTAGCCGAAGAGCAGAAGGCATTGGCCGAGGCCTGGGCGATCCTGTGGAAACAGGTTACCGATAACCCGCGTTCTCCGGACGAAATGCTGGATTGGCTCGATGCAAGGGCTGGCGTGCTCGATCAAATCGCCAAGCGTGACGCCGCGCTTCATGCAGAGTCCTCGCTCCAGCAGCAAATTGCAAAAGCCAAGCAACAGCTCGCCAGCTTGATGGCGGACACGGCAATCGCAGCCTCGGCAGATAGTCTGCCGCTGAACGGAATTCTTGCGGCTGCCGAAGCGCGCCTCCGTATGGAGGAGGGCAACACACAAAAGAGGAATGAACTCGCGCTAGAGCAACGGAAGGTCGCAACAGAAGTCGAACGCAGGCGCGTGGCTGTTGAAAACGCTGCGAAAGAGCGTGATGTCTGGAACGCGCAATGGAAAGAGGCCCTGAGGGGCATCAATCTGTTACCCGAAGCCCCGCTTGAGACCGTTCAAGAGCAAATCGAAGCAATCGATCAGATGCGGGAGACGTCTGCCAAGATCGCGGATTTGAAGCACGAGCGCATTGGAAAGATCGAGCGGGACATCACGGCGTTTACGGAGGATGTCGAAAAGCTCGTAAATGCGATCGCGCCGCGGTTTTCAGGGCAGAATGCAGATGAAGCAATCCTCCAACTCCATGCGCAATTGAATGCGGCGATGCAGACTGTCGTGTCCCGGGACGAAAAAGCTGAGGCGATGCAGGGCCTGCAGAAGAAATTGGAAGAATGCGACAAGTCCAGGACGGACGCCGAGGCTGTAATAGATCGCCTCAAGAGGGCCGCAGCCGTCGATTCGATCGACAGATTGCGAGCGGCTATTCTTCAGTCCGATCTACAACGCGCGCTTAGGGATGAGCGATCGCGCTTGCGGACCACGCTTGAGGCTGATGGCGATGGGCTTGGTGTCGAACAACTCGCCGAGGAATGCCGCAGCGCCGATCTCGATCAAACAACGGCTCGGGAGCAAACGCTGAAGGCAATACTCAACGATGCCAGGGAACGCCAGCTGATCGCAATTCAGAGTCGCAATGATGCTGAGCGTTTGTTCGAAGCCGTCGGCGGCGACGCCGCTGCGGCCAAAGCTGCTGGTGATCGTCAGCTGGCTTTGGCCGAGATGAAGGAGGTGGCGGCGCAGTATGCGCGCGTTCGCTCCGCAACCATCATCCTGAGGTGGGCGATCGAGCGGTTTAGGCGCGAAAAGCAGGCACCATTGCTCAAACGGGCAGGGGAGCTGTTCTCTATTCTGACCGGCGGCTCGTTCCAACGCCTTACGCTCGAATACGACGAAAAAGATGTGCCACATCTGGCGGGCGTGCGTGGGGACGGTGGAGCGGTGCCCGTATCAGGTCTCAGCGAAGGAGCCGCCGATCAGCTCTTTTTCGCGCTGCGCATTGCTGCCGTTGAAGAGTATCTGATGCATGCTGCGCCGGTGCCATTTATCGCAGATGATCTTTTCATCAATTATGACGATGCGCGCGCCTCGGCCGGTTTCAGGGTATTGCAACTGCTTGCGGAGAAAACGCAGGTGCTTTTCTTCACCCATCACCAGCACCTGCTTGATGTGGCTTCTACCGCGTTTGACAGGAGTGTTTCGACGGCAATGCTGGAGCCTCGCCCACATCAAATGAAGAACGTTGCTTAGATGGATTGCAGAATGCAAGTCTCGAGATCATTATCTCTAACTACAAAAGCCGTCCGCGACGCGGAGTTTGCGTCGACATGCTTCTCGGACTTCCTTTGGGGAAAATCAATCCGGGAAGTTCACGGTCCTGCAGGCCCTTCGTCGTCTCGACACCAAGCGTAACCTGATCGGCTAAGGGCTAATTTCAGATTTAGCGAGGATGCAATCCTCGCCGAAATTGATCCATTCACTAAATCTCATAGGGATGACGACGGCTGTCGTGGGTACAGTCCGCGTTGGCCGGGAAGGGACTGTATGGCGGCCAAGAGCGCGCCGGAGATCGCGCAGGAATTCGCGCAGGCGGCGCTCAGCGCCGCACCGGTGATCATTCTGGGCAGCGGCGCCTCGGCTGCGCACGGTGTGCCCGGCATGGGCGCCTTGGCGTTGCAGCTTTCCGCTGTCAAGCCGCCCACGAGCTGGACAGCAGAGGAGAGGAGCGAATGGGATAAGTTCATCGCGCAGCTTGCGGCCGGCGATGATCTCGAAAGCGCCTCCAGGCCGTGCGCCCGACGGAACGCCAGACCCAGTTCATCGCCACCGAGACCCGCGCTTTCTTGCTGCCGCACGATCTTGGCGTTCTCGAGACGCTGCTGGCCGACCGGCGCGCGCTGCCGCTCTCGCGCCTGTACCTCCATCTCTTCGACAGCACGCACAAGACCGTTAATGTCGTCACGCCTAACTATGACCGGCTTGCTGAATATGCCGCGGACGCCGCCGATGTAAGCACGTTCACCGGCTTCAACTACGGTTATCTGCAATCGCGCGCCCGCGATCCCAACACGCGCGTTTTCGTCAATCGGCAGGTGACCCGTACGGTTGCCGTCTGGAAAGTGCATGGCTCTCTCGACTGATTCCAGGATTCCGCCGGCCAGATCATCGGCGTCCGCGGAATGCCCGACGTGCCGGCCGGATACTCGCCGCTGATGATCACGCCGGGCATCGACAAATACCGGCTGACACATGGCGAGCCGTTCCGAACGATCCTAGGCCGCAGCGATGCCGCGCTCGAGAACGCCCGCGCCTATTTCTGCGTTGGTTATGGCTTCAACGACGAGCATCTTCAGACCAAGCTGATCGAGCGTTGCGACCGCGATTCCGTCCCGCTCGTCGTGATTACCAAAGAGCTGACTACGTCCGCCCGGACCTTCCTCGGCGGCGGACGCTGCCGGCGCTATCTCGCGATCGAGGAGGGGACGATGGGCGCGCGCGCCTATATGCACGACGTACCCAACGGGTTCGACGTAGATCAACCGATCTGGCGGCTCGACCGCTTCCTCAATGAGATGACAGGAGTTTCCGCGTGAGCATTCTGAATTTTGCGGACGAAGAAGCGCTGGGCCGCGTCCAATCGGTCGACACGACCACGGTAATCGTCCACGTCGATGATGTCGAGGCGCTGCGGGCGCTGCAGGTGAACCGGCTGGTTGCGCTCCAGAGCAGCCTTGCCGGCCACAAGTTGATTGGCGTGATCCAAAAGATCATCCGTACCGCGCTCGGTGAAGCGAAGATCGCCGATGTCGAGCTAGGCGAGGCCGCGCATCCTGAAGTCAATCTGGTGCGGATTATGTTGATCGGCACGCTGCTCGATCGGGACGGACCGCGCGCCAATGTCTTCCGCCGGACGCTTGAGACCGTCCCGGAGATCGATGCCTGCTGCTTCGCTCTCGAAGGCGAGCGCCTTACGCGATTCATGGGCGTGATTTCGGAGGTGACCGGCGGCGCGCAGCGCCTGTCGCTTGGCGCCTATACGCTCGATCCCAACGCTCAGGCGTTCGTCAATGGCAATCGGTTGTTCCAGCGTCACGCGCTCATCGTGGGCAGCACCGGCTCGGGCAAGTCGTGGACGACCGCCCGCCTGCTCGAGCAAATCGCTGAGCTCGACAGCGCCAATGCCATCGTGTTCGACATGCACGGAGAATATGCGTCCATGGCTGGCGACGGTTTCGTCCATCTTCGTGTCGCGGGCCCAAGCGACATCGAAGCGGGGAAGGGGCTGAACGATGGTGTGCTGCATTTGCCCTATTGGCTCATGAGCTACGAGGCGCTTGTCTCGATGTTTGTTGACCGCTCCGATCAGAACGCCCCAAACCAGGCTATGATCATGTCGCGTACGGTCGTCGACGCCAAGACGGGCTTCCTGGAAGCCGGCGGTCATGTCGAGGTGCTCGCCAACTTCACGATCGACAGTCCGGTGCCTTTCAGGATGGAAACCGTGCTCGGCGAGCTCAACCGCCTCAACGCCGAGATGGTACCGGGCGCCAGGACGGAGAAGCAGGGCGATTTCCACGGCAAGCTCAGCCGGCTAATCCAGCGCCTCGAGGGCAAACGCACCGATCGGCGCCTCGGCTTCCTATTCCCTGCGTCCGGCGTGGCGGACAGCTATGATTGGCTCGATCGCGCAGTTGAGCTGCTGCTCGGTGGCAGGGCGGCCAAAGGCGGCCACGGTGGCGTCAAGATCATCGACTTCTCCGAAGTTCCCTCCGACATTTTGCCGCTGATCGTCGGCATGGTCGCGCGCATGGCCTTCCACGTGCAGCAGTGGAGCGCGCAGGGGCTTCGCCATCCGGTGGCCCTGTTCTGTGACGAGGCACATCTTTATATTCCACAGGATCCGACTTCAGGCGCCGCGGAGAATGCGATCGCTACCTTCGAGCGCATCGCCAAGGAGGGGCGGAAATATGGCGTCGGGCTGGTGGTGATCAGCCAACGCCCCGCCGAAGTGAACCGCACGGTCGCCAGCCAGTGCAACAATCTCATCGCGATGCGGCTAACCAACGGTGACGACCAAGCCGTCGTGCGGCGGCTGCTGAGCGGCAATCGCCGTTCTTGAACCGGGCCCGTTTCTTGAGCCGCTGGTTGGCTGCTTTCGGGCAACGCTCCCTGTTGCTGATCGCGCTGCTGCTCCTCTGATAGGCAGCTTCCAGGTTTGGATTGGTCGATCCGGTCTTCCTGCCACCGTTCACGGAGGTCATCGTACGGCTGGCAGCTTGCGCAAACCGGCGATCATTCACTGCTCTTGAGCACAGCCAGCGAATTCACACGGCGCTTCGCGCCATCAGCAATCGATATGGCCATCTTCTCCGGAAATCCTTTTGGAAGCGCGTTCAGCACCTGATCTATGGCTTTTGCGGCTGTATCGCCGAGCTGCTGGATGACAACCTTGACTGTTTTGTCGGGGAGACCGCAGGTTTTCGCAGTCTGCACGAAATGTCGGCCGAGAACCGTGTGGACGACGTAATGCCGGTTGCTGCCGATCGCCATGGCCAGCGTCATTTGGTTTTGACTGATCTGTCCAGCGTCCAAGCTCGGTTGGGTCGAAATGATGTCGTAAAGCGGGGCCAGATGAAAACGTCCGCCCGGCGCCAAATGAATGCTAAAATTCTTCGCGTGGCCATCGGTGGCGGCAAGCAGCCAGAACACGATCTGCGCCTTGAAGAAAATGGCCTGGTCGTCCTCAGGCGTATCGCTGCCTTTGAGCAAATCCGAGACTTTGCGGATGCCGGGTCCGCCATCGGACTCATACTTTCGCGCGGGTGGAACGGACAGCGCCTGGCAGCAGTCTTCCTGCGGCAGCCGCAACAGGCGGCCGTCGCGCGTCCAGATGCGATCGAACCGCTCAACTGCGAGCACGCGGCGTCCGGCGAAATCGATGATGCTTGATTTGGCGACGGGCAAGCCGAGTGCCGCAACCAGCTCAAGGCACAGATGCTCGTTTCAACGCTGCCGGTCAGATCGATTCCGTTCGGCAACTTCCCGATCTGCGGCTTGATAATGTGCGTAGTTGCGTCGTGCCATGAGGCACGTGCCACTTGTCTTTCCAGTAAAGCAGCGCTGTCTTTTCCTGCGCGCCCGCGAGAGAAATGCGGAAGTCCTGGTCGGCGCCGATGCCGAGCGGATTGCTGGCAAGATTGCCGAGAATGGCGGCGACATCCTGATCGCTAGCGGCGCGGCCATCAATGGCGCCGGCGCCCCCGGGTGCGGCACCGTCGGGAAGGAGTTGCAGCGCGCCGATGCAATCGCGGCCGATTGCGGAGAGCAGGCTGTAAGCGTCGGCGCCATCAGCATGCGCGCGTTCGGCGACGCGTCGGCGGATGTCGTCATTATCGGGCAGAAGATTGTCAAAAACGGCGACGACGGGATCGCCGATATAACGATCCTCCCGCAATGGCAGCGACACCGAAACGGGGATGGCATTTTCCCACGCGAGCCACTGCTTGTCATACTGGAAATCGATTGCGCCGCTGCTCTCGCGCCGCAGCTGCCCGACCAGCCGTGCGTTGAGATAGACGTTGAGCGGCGCGCGGGCAGGACGACGCGCCATCAGAACAGATCCTCAATCGCTTCAGCCGTCAATTTGGTCCGCGGCCGGATGACCAACTCGAGGTCGAGCGCGGCCAGCGCATCCATCAAGGTGCGCAGCCGCGTTGCAGGTACACCGGCTTCCAGCTTCGAGACCGTCGCTTGACGCGCATGCATCTTCTCACCGAGGCCAGCCTGGGTGAGCTTCTTCTGCCGCCGGTAGCGCCTGATCCCGGCGCCAACTTGTTGGGGGGTGCGGGCAATCGTATCCATAGGTTGCCATACGCGAATGCGTATATATCGTCAAAATACGCGATCGCGAATATCAGCCGATTATACGCGTCCGCGTATATCTGTGCATAATACGCAATTGCGTATGAAGCCCCGCGATTTCCCACGACCTTATTGAAATTATTAAAAAACCATCACGGGCCCCTGCTCGTATCTGTCAGTCGGGCGTACGTCGCCTTGATCAGGTCGTCCAACGCCGCAGCGGCGTCCTCGTTGAGATTGGGATCTTCGCGCAGGATGGACGAGACTTGGGTCAAGGGGCTGGCCGCGCCGAAAGCGACTTTGAAAAAGACACCCGGGCGGCAATCCGGGCCAGGGCGGAGGTCATGGCGGTGGCCCCGACAAGCCCGTCAGTCCGTTCGTCATCGAAAAACCGGTCACGGTCGAGGACAAGAAGCAGACCGGCCATCAAACAGGCCAGCACGTTCCGATCCAGCTCTACTTCGTGCTGAGCCTCGAGCGCGTCGGCGGCAAGACCGAGCTGATCGAACGGCATGATGCACATCACCGGCATGGTCAGCTGCATCGGCAGCGAGATGATCAGCGAGCCAATCACGTGATTCGGCATGCCGACGCCGCCGATGATCAGCAGCAGCACCGGCGCGCCCGTCGCCGATGATGGGCGAGAGAGCCTCGTCGACCGAATTGGCATCACGGCGTTGGCGACGCCGTCGGCTTCGCAATTGAAACGCGCGCCAGAAGACCTTCCTTGCCTCCCGTAAGCCCGTACTCCTCTGCCGGCTTGCCGTCGAGTTTGGCCGCTTCGGCTACGCCCTTCGCGAGCATGTCGAAAGTGTCGTCCGAAAGACGCAGGGCGCCAACACCAAGCCGTCGTCGCCATCTGGCTCCGCGTTCCCAAGCTTCGATCCACCCAAAGCCTAGGTCGCTACTACGTTTGACGGCATTGAATGCTTGAATGAGCGCGCCAGCCTGGTTGATGTCCTTTTTGGCCTTATCCGCAAAGAACACATTCCGTTTGGTCGCCGTGATCAGTTTGTGGACGGCGTAGCGCTCCGGGGCCGGTACAAGGACCGGCACTCCGGCGTCGTGCAAGACCACAGAGCGGATGGGCTCATGGATCAGGTAGTCTAGGAACCGCAACACCTGCGCACCTACAGACGGTCCCAATGAAGGCATCTGCGTCAGTCTGGAGGAGTAGTCCTCGTCGCCACGGTTTGGTGTAAGGAATTCGACCTTGAAGCCGGTGGCATTGGCAAAACCGCTGAACAGCTTGGTTTCATCGGGGGAGAATGAGGGCGCAAATGTCGGATCCACCTTTTTCAGGATTTCTTCGATGTCGGGCATGCTTTCATCGATCGAGATCGAGATGCCGTAGAATTTCGCGATGTCCAGATCCTCGGTCGTCACGAGCTCGTCGGGCAGCTTGACGCCGAGTACGCCGCTGTATGTCTGATAGGCCATCGAACCGACGAGCGTGGCGCGAAGCCGGAAGAGTCCCGCGCGCGCGAGTTCGTTGACGACGAGACCTTCAATGTGGGGAGGGGCAGGGTAGCCGGCCCGCCTCAACTTCGCTGCCAGCTCGCGTCGCGCGCGATAGCCAATCTTGGTGCGCTGGAAAGCTTCCGCGCGTTTGGCAATCTCGGGATCATCGGCCGGACCGACATATTTGAGAGTCGTCTTCGTCGGTCCCTCGCCACCGGAGGGCTCGTAGGCCTTGTAGTAATAGTATTCGCGGTTGGCTCGCTTCTGTTTGAGAAAGGTCCCGTTTTCCGGGAAGTTCTCGTCGAAATCCGCGTCGGTCGCCTTCTGAACCAGGTCGGAGAACATGACTTGGTCGATGTTGGAAAACTGCTTCATAGGTATTTGTTACCATTTTGGCGAAGTGGTAACAATGGTTTTTGTATCCATCCTGCCAAAATGGTAGCAAATTTGTATCCATTTTGCCATAATGGTAACAACAATGAATTCAATGACTTGAGGCCGGATTGTTCCGGATCTTAAGACCGAACTCCTAGGCTCCGATCGGACTTTCGGAGTCTCGACAGCGACTGAGCTGGAAAGTTATATTAGAACATACTAAGAACCGATCTTCCGGTTGTATTTTCAAGACCCACTCTCAATAACAATGTTGTCCGGCACATCATGCGTTTAGCGTCGCCATCTCAGCATGAAGTCGGGCCCAGGAGCCGCGTCATTGACCTTGTTCCGCCATTTGCATGACGACGCGTTTCTAGCTTTTTCGCGCGATCACAAGCACCTGTACGCAGCGTGTCTGCTCGATCTACACGAACGCTTCTTTTCAGGCGCCCCGTCGTTCCCGACGCCGCAGCAGGTGGTCCACGCCATCTACGACGTCATGCGCGCCAACCCCGTCCTCTGGAACGAGGGCGATGATTTCGGCAGCCTGCCGGAAATGATTTCCGCGGGACGCCGCCGGATCCGGAAGGCCGACGTCGCGCTCGCTTCCGAGAAGGGCGACAAGGCGCTCGGTCTTGCCCGACAATTGTACGCCCGGCTGCTCGCCTGGGGATGGCTTGAAGAGGAGGAATACGGGCTTCGCGTCACCGTGGACATGGCTATGGGACCGCTGCTCGTGATCCAGCGGTTCGCGAGCCTCAACAAGGATCTCTCGCAGCGGTTCGGCGGCTTGATCGTGCAAATCCGCCTCAACCTGGAGGCCGTCGAAAAACTGAGGCCCGAGATCACCGACCGCAAGCAGCGCGAAGCCGCGCTCGCCGTCCGCGAGGCGCGCAATCAGGCCGACCAGTTCACTAAGAGCCTGCGGGCCATTCTGGCCGACCTGAAGCGCGTCCGACGGACCGTCATGGAGTCGAAAACAGTCGCTACCCGCCTGGAAGCCTTTTTCGAGGAGTTCGTCGACCAGCTCCTGCTGAAGGATTTCGAGTCCATCCTCACTGTCAACCATCCGTACCGCTTCCGCGACGCCATCGTCGATCTCGCGCGGAGGATCTCCTACACCCCGGAAACCATGCAGGTCCTCGCCGAGGAGTACACAGCTTCCAGCATGGCAGCCGACATCGAGGACGGTCGAATGGCCGCGGCCGACGACCTGCTGGCCATCGAAAGCATCTTCGATCAGATTGGGGAGATGTTCGATAGGATCGAGGCCTTCCGCAGGCAGCTCGAAGCCCGCGTCCGCAACACCATTAAGTACGCCGAGCGGGGCGGGCAGGGACTCGTCGGCCGGGCCGGCGACCTGGTGCGGCGCCTGGATGCCCTACTGCGAGACGGCAGACACCACAAGGCGACAATCGAATGGAGCATCGAGCCGCTGCGATCCCCCTGGTCGGAGCACCATCAGGCGACGGCCAGGCAGCCACGCCGTCCCGTCGAAGCAAGGGAGCTCTCCGAGCCGCCGTCGGATCCGTTGTACGAACTGCGGAAGAAGCTCCGCCTCGAGTACATCGCTCGCATCGCGCCCCGTCCCGAGGATGTCAGACGATTCCTCGAGGGCCAGGTGCCGCCCTTCACGACCAGGGAAGCCCGCTTCATGGAAATCGATACCGTGGACGACTTTCTCGCCTTCGATTGCGCCCGCCGATATGCGTTGACGGGCGAGATTCCGGCGCAGGTCGCGGCCGGGTTCGAACTCGAACCGTACCCCGACACGCCACCACACGACAGCGAATGGCTCCGTTGCGCAAACTTCCTGGTCAAGCGATCGGGCGCACTCCGGAAGGCGAGGGCGGCTCATGCTCAGTGAATTCGAAAACGTCGAGCGCTCCTTCGGCGCGGAAAAGGCAGCCGACCTCCGCAAAGCGCTGCACTTCCTGCTACGGCGGCAGTTCGTGTTCGCGGGAGACCCCCGGACCGGGGCAGTCTACAACACGATCATGGATGGCCGCTTCCGCGACGTGGTCGACGGCTTCTTCGATAGTTGCGGATACCGCGTCCATCGCGATCCGGAGGCGCAGTGGGCCGGCATCGTCGCCATGGACGAGGACGTGCCGCTGCCCCGGATGAAGCTCGACGAAACCATCGTGATGCTGGTGCTGGCGGCATACTGGCAGCAGGAGGTGAACGTCGGAGCAGTCGAGGACCGGGCCGTCGTAGTGGCCACTTTGAACGACCTGTTCGATCGCTACCGCGAGATGGCCCAACACGGCGGCGGTGGCGCGATCTCGCCCGCCCGCTTCCGGGACATCCTGCGCGAGGCCGCCCAACGCAGTTTGGTGGAGATCGGTGATTTTGACGACGAGCAGCAGGACTGCGAGATCAGGATCCGCCCGATGATCAAGCTGATCAGTGGCGGCGATGCTCTCCAACGGCTTGAGCGCTACGTCCGTAGCGAGGAGGCGCGGTTTCCGCAGCCCGCAGGAGACGAGGCATGATGGAGCTGCGACACCTCACGATGGTGAACTGGCACCTGTTCGACGTCGCCGACATCGACGTGACAGGACACGTCGGGGTGCTGGGCGAGAACCGGTCCGGCAAATCGACGATCCTCGACATGGCGCAGGTCGTCCTCACCGGCGGGAGCCGGCGGTTCTTGCGCCTGAACGCGGTCGCCGGCGATAGCGGAAAATCGCGCAGCGGCTCGAAGCGCAGCGTCGTCGATTATTGCCTTGGGACGCTCGGCGAAGACCAGCGCCGGCGCGACGAGGCGCGCACCTACATCGCGCTCGGTTTCGAAGATAGGGAAGGCGCCCGGCCACCGGTCACGATCGGCATGGCGCTCGAGGCGCGCAAATCCGACAGCAGGGAGACTGTGCTGGCACTGTTCGTCGCCCTCGGGACCGTTCTGAGCTCCAAGGACTTCATCGAGCAGCGAGGAAAGTCGCAATTCCCGGCGCAGTGGGAGGACGTGCGCGCCCGGATCGTTGCGGCGGTCGGCGAAGGCAACTTCGTCAATCATCGCGACCGGGCGAGCGACTACGTCCGCGAGTACATGCGCCATCTTCTGCCGCATTCGCCCTATGGTGAGCAGAACGCCAGCGCCCTGCAGAAATCAATCGTCAACGCGATGACGCTCGACCACAACCAGACGGCGACGCAGTTCGTGCGGAACTACATCCTCGAGGACAGTCCGATCGGCATCAAGGAGCTGCGCGAGTCGATCCAGACATACCGCAACATCAGCGAGACCATCCGGAAAATGCGCCTCAGGCTCGAAGCCCTGAGGGCGCTTCGGGGCGTCCTCGCCGCGCTTGAAGAGGCGCTCGAGACCAAGTTCAGGGAAGAGTGGATCGCAAAACGCGCGACTTGGCTCGCGGCGCGCGCGACAAACCTGGACTTCAAGACCAAGCGGCGTACCGAGATGGCGCGCCGGGACGCCGCAGCAAAAGAACTCGAATTCATCGACGACGACGTCAAGGCCATCGATAACGAGATCGAACGCCTCATGGCCGCGATCGCCGAGCACGATGCCAAGACCGGCAGAAAGTCCCTGCAGCAGACCGCCGATGTGGCCGGGCAGGCGGCGCACCGCGCCTCGGCGGACTTCAAGGCTCGCATGGAGAACATCCGTCGCCTGGAGCCGCTAAGGGCGATGTGCGCGGACGGTTTCGAGGACTTCGTTCCTGCGCTTGAGCGTCTTGTGACGGCCACCGCCGGGGCGGACATCGAGGGCGTCTCCGACGAGGTCACCGCGGCCGAGAAGTCCTTCGCGGCAAGCGGCGCCAAATGGCTGCCGAAGATCGACGAAGCGCGTCAAACGATCATCGCGGAGCTTTCCGGGCTCCGAGGCCGCCGCGACGAGGTGCTCGAACGGATCCGACAGCACGCCGCCGGAGGGGCGCGCGCCTATCTCGGCGACGACACTGAACTTCTTTGCCGCAGGCTGCGGCAGAGGGGAATGGTGCCGCGCGTGCTCTGCGACATCATCGACGTCGCCGAACCCGAGTGGATAGGAGCCGCCGAGGCGCTCCTCGGCCGCGACCGGGAAGCCGTGTTCGTGGACAGAGCGGATATCAGCGCCGCCACGTCAATCTTCAAGGAAGGTCGCCGCGAGTTTCGCCATGCATCGCTAGTGAGCCTAAACAAGCTCGAGCAGTTCAGGGCCAAGCCGGAGCGCGGCACTTTTCCCTCCATCTTCCGGAGCCAGGATCCGGACGCGATGGCCTTCATCATGCGCCGCTACGGCAATGTCCGTCTCGCGGACACGCTCGACCAGTTCAACAGGCCCGGCCGGGCTATCATGAAGGACGGCCTCTACGACGACGGACTCGTCCGGAGCCATCGCTGGATCGAATCCTCGCAGCATAAGATCGGAAACGCGGCCCAGGCGAACGCCCTGCGCTCCCTGCAGGATCAGGCCGAGGAACTGGGTCGGATTCTGACCGACAAGGGAAAGGAGGCCCATGCCGCGGAGCAGGCTTTTGCCGCTCTGAAGAACATCTGCGAGGAACGTAATGACCTCGCGGCTTGCGCGGCCGCTTTCGCGGCCGCACAGACTGAGATCGCTGAAGCTCAGGCCAGGCTCGATGCTCTCGACGGCGCGGGGGACGGCGGGCTTCGCGACAAAAAGAGGGCGCAGCAGAAGCTGAAGGAGAAGAGGCTGGAGGAGAGAAAGACGCAGCAGAAGGCGTTTGGCGAGCACGACGGCGAGGTCAGGTCGGCGGAGAGGAGGCTCGGAGAGGGCGAGAACGTGCCCGGCTCCGAACTCAACCTCAGGGTCGCGCGGTCGATATACCGCAAGTTCTTCTCACTCTACTCCACCGCGAAAGGCAGGGCCGTCTACCGCGACCGCCTCGATGCCGCAGCCCAGAAGGGCTTCGCGGAGAAACACCGCGCCATCGCCGAGAAGGCCTTGAAGGATGCGAACGCGTCCGACAACGAGCGCGCCCGGATCGAGCGACGGGTCCGCGAGCTTCTTTACGATTACTTTGACCAGTTCGGGATGAGTTCGCAGGTCGGCGGGGAAAGCGAGCCGCTGCGGGAGGTGAAGCCGTGGATGGAACAGCTCATCTCGGATATCGAATCCAATGAGCTGCGCCAGTACGAACGGCAGGCGCGGGAAGCGGCGGAGAAGGCGTCCACCCTGCTGCGCGGCGAGTTCATCAACGCGCTCACGGCCCGGATCGGAAAGATGGAGCGGGAGCTGCAATCGTTGAACCGTAGCCTCTACGCACATCCCTTCCATAACGAGCGATACTCATTCCACCGCACCCAGATGGTGGAATTCCAGCCCATCCTGAAGATCATCGAGATCGCCAAAACCTCTCCGGAGGCGCTCGATATGCTGTTCCGGGGTGACGTGCCCGATGACTTCCCGCACAAGGATACGATCGTCGCACTCGAGGCGCTGCTCGAGGACCCCGACAAGGATTTCACCCAGTTCGAGGACTACCGCAACTTCTACACGTTCGAGATCCACATGGAGGATGTCGCCACCGGCCGCTCCACCCGCTGGGAGCAGCGGCGCGGCACCGGGTCTGGCGCCGAACAGCAGGTGCCTATCTACGTTGCCATCGGCGCTTCGCTGGCCGCCGTCTACGGCAGCGCGGAGCGTCGTGCCGGCAAGCCCGCCGGTTTCGCGCTCGCCATGTTCGATGAGGCCTTCTCCAAGATGGACGGCAAGAACCAGCGGCAGATGATGAGCTTTTACAAAAACCTCGGCCTGCAGTTCGTGATCGCGGCGCCGTTCGAGAAGCGCGTCGCCGTGCTCGAGCACATGGACACCATCGTGGAGGTGGACCGCATCGGTGAGCAGTCCAGGGCTACCGTGGTGGAACTGAAAGAGAAGGCCAAGCGCGAACTGATGGCTATCGATCCCGACCTGATGTCCGAAGATGAGCTCGCCACCCGTCTGGCCGCCGAGTAGCCATGGCTCGGCGTTTCACGGATGCGATCGGCCTGCTGAACGACCTGCTCAACCGCTTCGAGGCCGGGGCCGCAAGCCCGATCGCCCACCCGGACTACCCCGCCTTCCCATCAGTCGTCGCGGCGGACGCCTTCCTGAAACACATCAGGGAAGCCGAAAGTGCCGGCGCAGTCTCCCTTGGTTGGGGGCGCGGCCCCATGCGCGACCAAGTGGCACATGTGCGGCTGTCCTCGGCGGAGATCTTATACCGATATCTCGGCCGCACCCCGGCCTCACGCATCGCGGAGCATGCCGCCGTCCGGCTTGTAGCCGGAGTGGCGCTGCACGAGTCCCTGAAGAACAGCGGCTCTCAAATCGCAGAGGTGTGGGCGCGGGGTAAGACGTGGCACGGATTCGGCTCGTCCGACGTCGACACGCTGCGCCACGCATTCGTTCTCGCCCAGGCGATCCTCGATAACAAGCATCTGGACGTCGACTACAAAACTTTCTCGCGACGTACGGTGGGGCACAGCAAGATACTCGAGCGCATCGAGGGGGCCCTGGTCCGGCTTTTGAGCGGCATAATGGACTTTCCGCCTGGCGCCCGCCCCCGCGAGGCACTGCGGGCGATCGGGCTGGAGCGCTTCGCGCCGCCCCTGCTGATCGCGGGCAAGATCGACCTCGACGGAGCCGATCTTTCCAGGATATCTCCGCATTATCTCGGAATCACTCCCAAGGAGGCTGATCGCGTCCGGTTCCGGGAGCCGCCGGCCTACGTTCTAACGATCGAAAACTTCGCAAGCTTCAACCGGCACATCGCCGAGGCGGACCCCGGCCGATTAGGAACAACCGTGTATGTCGGCGGGTACCCCTCGCTTGCCACCCAGCAGGCGCTGCGGACAATCGCAGGATTGGTATCCGAACAGACGCCGATCTTTCATTGGTCGGACATCGATCCGGACGGCACCTGGATCTTCCACACCATCGAGCGCGCCGTCGATCGACCGATCCGTCCCCACCTCATGAGCGTCGAAGTTGCCGAGCGTTTGGGACAAGTGCCGTTCAAAAAATCAGCACCCGCTCGATGTCCACCGGACTCCGGTATCGCAGCTCTGGCAGCGTACCTGGCCAAAGATGGAGCCAAGACGCTCGAGCAGGAAGAACTCGATCCAGTCCTGCCAGGGTCTCATTAGAAAATGCGCGCGGACGCTCGTGGTTGCGGCTTTGGCTGTCTCGCTCAAGACGTCGTTTGTTTCAAGCGCGACAACAACACCGCCTGCAACTACGTGCTGAAGGAAAACCGACATCGTTTCGTCATAGAAGCGCTCAACCGGCATTGGCATGCCGGTTGCTTGAAGATGTGACGAAACCACCTGTGACTATGATGCTCGTGCAGCATCCCGGTCGAAGTATTCAGATGAAACTTGCCCGCTTGATCGATGGCAGAGGTCCCCTGATGCGCTTTCCAAACCGTGCGCCTGCCTCGCGAACTCTGCGATCTCCAGGTCGCGCTCCGGTTTGCCGGGCAGAAGCCGATTGTCTTGTAAGGGGCTCGCAACGAATGGTGGTTCTCAACAAGAACGCCAGCGTAAAGGCGTCCTCTGGACGATCGTTTGGCATCGCTTTAGCCCATGGCTCAGGGTGGGGCATCTGCGACATGCAGAGCCTGCATTCTTGAAGCTAGGTGCCGGCCTTGCATCGGTTCTTGCAGATGGTCAATGAGCTAATGCAGAACGATTGGGATCTTGAGAAAATACTCAGGCAACAGGACGAACTCAAGGTCAAGCTGCTTCGCGCCCAATCGGTTGTCGCCGAATGTAAGGCAGGATTGGCGGATCTGGAGCGGAGGCTTGAGCGTCGAGCGGTCTCATCGTCGATCGATGAACGCCAGCGCAACTCTGCGGCAAACAATTCAATAGGTAACGCACGACCGCCCAAATCGCGAAGCGTCGATGATCCTGTTAACCTGGATGCTGCCGTGGCATTTTCGTCTCGACTATGGGACCGCTGAAAGCTGCCGCCGCGCACGGTAACGCAACAGGTTTTGTCACGGACCTCGCGAAGATCTGCCGCAAGGCCGGGATCAGCCAGCGACCTAGTTCAACTGGAAGAAGAAATATGACGGTCTGCTGCCGACGGAGATCCGCCGGCTGAAGCAGCTCGAGGAGGAGAACGGCAAGCTGAAGAAGCTGGTCGCCGATCTCAGCCTCGACATGAAGATGCTGCAGGACGTGATCCGCCGAAAGCTATCAAGCCTGGCGGGAAGCGCAAGCTGGTCGACGAGGTCTGTGGCGAGTGGCAGGTCTCGATCCGCAAGGCCTGCGAAGCTCTCGAGTTCGATCGATCGACCTACCACTACGAATCCCGTGCCCCGGCCAGGCTGCCCTCGAACAGAAGATCAAGGAGATCTGCCATGTTCGTATTCGCTACGGTTATCGTCGTGTTCACGTCCTGCTGCGTCGTGAAGGCTGGCGCCATAGCCAGAACAAGACGCGGCGCATCTATCGCGAATTGGGCCTGCAATTACGCAACAAAACGCCGAAGCGCCGGGTCAAGGCCAAGCTGCGCGATGATCGCAGGCCGGCGACGCGATCGAACGAGACCTGGGCGATGGACTTCGTCCATGACCAGTTGGCGACCGGACACAAGCTGCGCATGCTCACGATTGTCGATACCTTCTTCCGTGCACCACAAAATTATGGAGATTGCGGCGGTTAGGCTTTGCGTGGCCGGATTCCCGATCTTTGACCGCAAGTCCCGACGAAAGGCTCCGGTTGATCGAGGCATTGACCTCTGTCTTGCTGATTCCAGGCTGCGTACTGAGTAAGGGTCGTCGTGATACGCAGTCTCCCCAGGATGCGCATCGCCGTCATTTTTGGCCTGCTCAAGGCTCACGAGCTTCAGCAATACAACAAGGTCTTGACTTTTCATACAAATTCGCTTCCGTCCTTTGTCCTAGGACTAAGGACAAGAGGCCATATGGCGAGCCTTTCAAGGATAGAACGTGCTGCTTTGTGGCCGACGAGGGGAGGTCTGCCGCCCCTCCTGGTAGCATCTTCGATTTGCAGTCACTTCAGATTGTTGCTGCCTCAGGTCTGCCCTTGCCGGTCAGCCGAATTCGTACGCCCAACCGGTCCGCCAGCGTTTCTAACGAATCCATAACTGCTCCCTTGAGCGAGGCGGTGGGGCCCGTGTGGATTTCTAGAAAGATGCGGAGGCCTCGGACGCCGAACGCCTCCGGATCGAGCGAGGGGTCCGCGAACTCCTTTACGATTACTTCGACCAGTTCGGGATCTCGGCAAGCCAGTGCGCGCGACTGGTCACGGATCGGCCCGATGTGCTGATGCACAACGTTATCAGCGCACTGGAGAAAAACGTAAGCAGCGCGGCATTCTTCGTCTCCGCGAATTTAAGGAAGTCGATATTTGGCTGAGTTGCGTTGAGGGAGTCTTCTCAAATGCATCCTCTTGATCGTCTTTCATGGTCAACTATCAGGTCTTTAAATCTATAAGCGAGTAGCTCGTACTCCGGCCACCGGCAGCGTCCTTTTTGAGGATGCCGTGACCGACGAGTTCGTCGATGTCCCTCGCGGCGGTAGCCTGGGAGACTTTCGTGAGTTTTGCCCATTTCGACGACGTAAGTTTTCCTTCGAATCCGTCGAAGAGGCGATTGAGCACCAGTCGCTGACGCTCGAGGCCAAGCGCGTGCACCGGGCCGTGGCGACGGCGCAACTGATCATCGACGTTTTGGCGCAAACTGGTGAAGACGCCGACCATCCCGCCGCCAAAGTGCGGGTCGGCATCGATACGGGCAAGGCCTTAGCGGTGAACCACGGTCGTCGTGGCCATCGCGAACCGCTATTCTTGGGCGACCAGCAAATTACGCCGCAAAGCGCGCTGGCGGTGGTAGTGCAACGGGCATCTATCTGGCCAATAAGGCGCGAAAAGCCATTGGGCTTTCGGAGACCAGCAGCATCGACACTTCTCGATCATCTCAACGCTGGTTCGTCAGTCTGGCCAGCATATAGATGTCGGCACCTTCCATCAGGCGGAAGCAGATGTAGGTGTGCCGCAGGCTGTAGAGCGTGCGGGGCCGTCCCTCCCGATCAAACTTGAGACCTTCTTCCTGCAGGATGCGGGTGAACATCTCGTGATGGTACTTCGGGAAAATAAGATCGGTTGGCTGCGGCTTGTTGCGCTTTTTCAAGCGCTCAAAGACTGGCACCGTGTTCTGCGTGCTCTTGCAAGGACCATAGCCGCGCTTTCCGCGCACTTCGATTTCAGGGATGGTCTCCTGCGTGCCTTCATCAAAGGCTACCGTTACGTCGCGGTACTGGAGGCGCCTGGCCTCGTCCGGCCGCAGCCCGGTATCGCTCGTGAAGAGAATGAGGTCGTGCAACTGCTCGCCCCACCACTTCCACCTGCTGCTCTTGGGCTTCCGGGCCCTCCACCCGGTCGCCTGATAGAGCCGGCGATATTCATCTCGCGAGAACCAGGCCCGATGGGAGATTTTTCCGTTCTTGCGATTCTGAAAGATCAGGAAGTGCCATGAGCCATTGATGGCGTAGGGCCGTTTTCAGGATCTGCCGAAGGCATACGATCTCCTGATGCATTGTCGCGCGGGTAGGTGGCTTTCCCCGCTGCTCTTTGGCCTGCTCGATGCGGCTTATGCGATACTCGAAGGGATGAGGTACTTGCGCGCTCGACGCTCGTGGCCTTTGACATAGATGGCGTTGCGCTGACCTTCCGTTAGCACAGGAAACTCTTCCGGAAACTTCTCAGCAGCCGCCAGGAAGGTTTTCTCCTTCTTCCGAGCGGTGACCTTTTCCAGGTCACCGCTTCCTCACCATCTCGCGCAACTTGAGATACCACTGGTCGGCGACTTCCTCGGCCTGCCGGAGGTCGTCCTTCTCCGTGGCGGAGCGGTACTGCTTTCCTTCGATCGTTGCGGAGCAATGGTGCCGGCCGCGCTTCCCGCGGCGGTACAGGTGGACTTTGCCACCAAGGATGATGTGGTTTGTTTGCTTCTCTGTCCTTTGCAGCGCGACTTCGTCCATGACGCTTGTCTTTCGTTGGTTGAGCCTCCTCCGAATTGATGGACACCTGTAGGAGGCTCGAGGAGCCACGAGATGTCGGATGGAAAGACGTCAACGTCGGTCGTCTACGGACGACTACAAGCGGCAAGCGGTTGATCTCGTCGCGTCGAGCGGGCGCGTTCAATGACCACGATGGTCCGCTATGGCCGTGGGGCTAGGCACGAGACGTGCCTGGCGGTACTGACCGCGAAAGCCGACCATACCTCATCGGCATCGCATGGATGATGACGAGAACTGGCTGACTATGTCCCGCACGCGATCACAATGCGGTGATCGCGCCGGTCGCGACCAGCAGGAACACGGCATTGGCGAGCGCCGCCAGGATGGTGGAGGCGCGCAGGCCGTAGGTGAAGCGGCCGCTCGGCGCGCGCTTGGCCGCAATCGATGCGCCCCAGGCCACGACGAGGCCGAGCACGTCGGACAGATGATGGCCGGCGTCCGCGAGCAGGGCGGTGGAGTTGCCGATATAGCCATAGACCGCCTCGGCCACGACCAGCGCGGTGTTGAGGTAATGCCGATCGCGAAGGCCTTGCCGAAATTGGCGGGCGCATGGACATGCGCGTGACCATGGCCGTGGCTGTGGTCGTGACCATGGCCGTGATCATGCGAATGGCCAGTATGGTCGTGATGATGATGGCAGTGATGGTCGTGGCTGCCCAAATCTAGCGCTCCCCGGACGCCGCCAAATCAGGCGCCATTCTAGGCGTTTCGTGCGCCCCGTCACGCCGGAACAGCACGTACAGCGCCGGCAGCACCAGCAGCGTCAGCACGGTCGAGGAGATGATGCCGCCGATCACCACGGTTGCGAGCGGCCGCTGCACCTCGCCGCCGGCGCCGGTCGCGAGCGCCATCGGCACGAAGCCGAGCGAGGCGACGAGGGCCGTCATCAGCACCGGCCGAAGGCGCGTCAGCGCGCCCTCGCGCACGGCTTCGGCAATGGGTCGTCCCTCGCTACGCAGCCGCTCGATGAAGGCGATGATGACGAGGCCGTTGAGCACGGCGACGCCCGACAGCGCGATGAAGCCGACCCCGGCGCTGATCGACAACGGAATGCCGCGCAGCAGCAGCGCCGCGACGCCGCCGGTCAAGGCCAGCGGCAGGCCGGAGAACACCAACGCCGCATCCGCGGCCGATCCCATGCCCATGAACAGCAGCAAGAACACCAGCAGCAGCGCCACCGGCACCGCGATGGTGAGCCGCTTGGTCGCGGTCACCAACTGCTCGAACTGGCCGCCCCAGCCGATCCAGTAGCCTGGCGGCAGCTTGACCTGCTCGGCGACCGCGGCTTGCGTCTCGGCGACGAAGGAGCGCAAATCGCGCCCGCGAACGTTGGCCATCACCACGACGCGGCGCTTGCCGTTCTCGCGGCTGATCTGATTGGGCCCCGGCGCGATCTCGATCGCCGCGACGGACGAGAGCGGCACGTAACGGGGCGTCGTCCCCGATGTCCCCGGCCAGGCGGTTTTCGTCACCGCCGCGATGTCCTCGCCCGGAGGCAGCGGGATCGGCAGCGACTTGATCGTGTCGGGGTTGGCACGCAGGCTTTCCGGCAGCCGCACCACGATGTCGAAGCGCCTGTCGCCCTCGAACAGCTTGCCGACCGGCTTGCCGCCGATCGCGATCTCGACGAGGTTCTGCACCTCGCTGAGGCTGAGGCCATAGCGCGACAGCGCCTGGCGGTCGAGCTTGACAGTGAGGATCGGCAGGCCCGCGATCTGCTCGGTCTTGACGTCGGCGGCGCCCTCGATGCCGCGCACGACGCCGTTGACCTGCTGGGCGATGCCCGCGAGCACGTCGAGATCGTCGCCGAAGATCTTGACGCCGACATCGCTGCGAATGCCGGCGATGAGCTCGTTGAAGCGCATCTGGATCGGCTGGGTCATGCCGTAGGCGGTGCCGGGCAGGGTGTTGGCGGCGCGTTCGATCTCCTCGATCACTTCGTTCTTCGGCTTGGCAGGATCGGGCCATTCCTCGCGCGGCTTCAGCATGACATAGGTGTCGGCGACGTTCGGCGGCATCGGATCGTTGGCGATCTCGGCGGTGCCGATCTTGGAGAAGATGGTCGCGACCTCCGGTACCTGCCTGACCGCCTTCTCGAGCCGCAGCTGCATGTCGACGCTCTGGGTCAGGCTGGTGCCGGGAATCCGGATGGTCTCGATGGTGATGTCGCCTTCGTCGAGACTCGGGATGAACTCGCCGCCCATGCCCGCTGCTGCGAAGATGCTGCCGGCGACGATCAGCACGGCACCGAACGCGACGCTGCCGCGATAGCGGATGGCGTGGTCGAGCAGGGGCAGATAGAGCCGCTTGGCGGCCCGCATGAAGACGTTCTCCGTCTCCGAGACCTTGCCGGTGACGAAGATCGACACCGCAGCCGGCACGAAAGTGACCGATAGCAGCGCCGCCCCGGCGAGCGCCATCAGCACCGTCAGCGCCATCGGCGTGAACATCTTGCCTTCGGTCCCGATCAAGGTGAGGACCGGAAGATAGACCACGGCGATGATCAGCGTGCCGAACAGGCTCGGCTTGATCACCTCGCTGGCACCAGTGCGGATGGTCTGCAGGCGTTCATCCAGCGTCAGCAGCCGGCCGCGCCGGTGCTGCTCGGCGGCGAGCAGCCGCAGGCAGTTCTCGACGATGATGACGGCGCCATCCACGATGATGCCGAAATCGATTGCGCCCAGGCTCATCAGATTGGCGCTGACCTTGCTCTCGACCATGCCCGTGATCGTGAACAGCATCGACAGCGGAATGACGCAGGCGGTGATCAGCGCGGCGCGGATATTGCCGAGGATCAGGAACAGCACCGCGATCACCAGCGCCGCACCCTCAATGAGGTTCTTCTCGACGGTCTGGATGGTGGCTTCCACCAGATGCGTGCGGTCATAAACCGCGCGCGCGATGACGCCGTCGGGGAGCGATTTTGCGATCTCCGCGAGCCTGGCCTTGACGCGCTGGGCTACGGTACGGCTGTTCTCGCCGATCAGCAGCATGGCGGTGCCGAGCACGGTTTCGTTGCCGTTCGTGGTCGCGGCGCCGGAACGAAGGTCCTGGCCTTCCTGGACGTCGGCGACGTCGCGGATGCGCACCGGCACGCCGCCGCGCGAGCCGATCACGATGTCCCTGATGTCCTCGACATTGACGACCTGGCCGGGCGCGCGGACCAGATATTGTTCGCCGTTGCGCTCGATATAGCCGGCGCCGACATTGGCGTTGTTGGCGGCCAGCGCCGTCATGATGTCGCGAAAGCCGAGCTTGTAGGCCATCAGCCGGCCGGGGATCGGCAGCACGTGGAACTGTCGCTCATAGCCGCCGATCGAGTTGACCTCGACCACGCCGGGAATGGTGCGCAGCTGCGGCTTGATGATCCAGTCCTGGATGGTGCGCAGCTCCGTCGGCGTGAACTCGGCGCCCGCAGGTGACTTCGCACCTAGCTTGGCCTCGACCGAGTAGACGTAGATCTCGCCGAGCCCGGTCGAGATCGGCCCCATTGCGACCTCGGTGCCTGCAGGAAGCTGGTCCTTCGCCTGCTGGATGCGCTCGTTCACGAGCTGACGCGCAAAATAGATGTCGGTGCCGTCTTGGAACACGACGGTGACCTGGCTCAGCCCGTAACGCGAGATCGAGCGGGTGTAGTCGAGCCTGGGCAAGCCGCCCATCGTTGTCTCGAGCGGGAAGGTGATGCGCTGCTCGGCCTCGAGCGGCGACAGGCCCGGCGCGCGCGTGTTGATCTGGACCTGGACGTTGGTGACGTCGGGCACGGCGTCGATCGGCAGGCGCGTGAAATTCCAGGCCCCGAGGGCGCCGGCCGCGAGCGCAAGCAGGACCACGAGCCATCGCTGACGAACAGAGAAGGCGAGCAGGGCGTCAATCATGATCGGCGTCTCCCTTGCCCATCTCCGCCTTGACCACAAAGCTGTTCTCGGCGACGTAGCGCTCGCCAGTCGAAAGGCCGGCGCGGATCTCGACGAATCTCGGGTCGGAATCGCCAAGCTCGACGGGGCGCGCCTCGATCTTGTCGCCATCCTCGCGGACGAACACGATGGTCTTGTTCTCCAGCGTTTGAATCGCGCTGCGGCGCACGGCGACCGCAACATTGCGCGCCGCGAGGATCAGCCGGGCGGTGACGAACAGGCCGGGGCGCAAGCGTCCGTCCGGATTTGGCAACACCACGCGCGCCAGCGCGGTCTGGGTCTCGCTCGAGCCGATCGGCGCCATGTAGGAGATCGTGCCCTTGATCTCGCCACGGCCGTCGTCGGGGTCGATCAGGACCTCGTCATTGAGACGGACGCGCTTCAGGTCCTGCCGGTAGATCGACAGATCGACCCAGATGGTGGAGAGGTCGGCGACGACGAAGGCCGGCTTCTGCTCGGAGGCGTATTCGCCGAGCGAGATCTGCCGTTCGATGATGGTGCCGGCGATCGGCGCTTTCAGCTCGTAGACCGTGAGGCTCTGGTTGCTCTCGATCGCGGCCAGCAGATCGTCCTTGGCGACCTTGTCGCCGATCCGCTTCTGGATCGATTTTGCAATGCCGGGAAAGCGCGGCGTGACCTGAACGACCACCTCCTGGTTGGCCCGCAGGATGCCGTTAAAGGAGAGCGTGTCCGCCAGCGTCGCGCTCGCGGCCTCCGCCAGGGTCACGCCGGCGGCCGCCAGCTTGACGTCGGAGATGCGGATGCGGTCGGCGCCGTGCTCGTCCTGCTCGACATGGTCGTTCGGCCTCTTCGGTTCGGAATGCGCGGCGTGTTCCGTCGAGGCAACCTTGGCCGGCACGAGCACGGAATACCCGTAGGCACCGAGCGCGGCCGCAACGATGGCGACGAGGATGGTGGAGGATGTCTTCATCGCGCGCTCTCCCGGGCCAGCGCAAAGGGATTGCCGACGAGGCCTTCGATGGTCGCAACGCCGGCATGGAAATTCTGCAGGGCCTCCTGCTCGCGCAGCCGCGCCTGGGTGACGCTTGCTTGAGCATCGAGCACTTCGAGCAGGGTGAAGCGGCCCTGGCCGTAGCCTTGCGAGATCGCCTCGGAGGCTTCGACGGCCTTGGGGATCGCGGTCTCGCGCAGCACGGCGAGCTCGCGCAGCGAGCCCTGCAGCGAGTCGTAGGCACGGCCGGCGATCACGATCAGCGTGTTGCGGTTGGCCTCGCGCTCGGCTTTGGTCTTGGCGAGGCTCTCCTGCGCCGAGAGGATATTGCCCTGGTTCTGGTCGAACACAGGGATCGGCACGGAGACGGAGAGGCGCACCGCGTCGTCATTGCTCTCGTTGAAGTGACGCCAGCCGGCGGCGATCCGCGCGTCCGGATAGGGTTTGAGCCGCGCGATCAGCAGCTCGGCATTGCGCTGGGCATAGACGGCAGTCCAGCGCACCAGTTGCGGATTGGCGTCGATGGCGGTCACCACCGACTGGAACGTCGGCGGACGTCCGGTGGTGTCGAGCCGGCCGGAGACCTCGCCGAATTTCGCCGAGGGATCGCCCATCAGCACCGCAAGCTCGCGCCGGGCGCTCGCCAGCGTCGCCTTGAGGCGCTCGCGGTCGGCCTTCACCAGCGCGGAGGCGACCTCGGCGCGGCCGGTCTCGGCCGGCGAGGAGGCGCCGGCCTCGACGCGGCGGCGCAGCAGCGGCGTCAACTGGTCGATGGCGGTAATCTGCTCGTCGAGGATCTGGATCCGCCGCTGCGCGCCGAGCACGCTGAGGAAGGCGATCGCGGTCTCCGACAGCACCTCCAGCCTGACCGCCCTGCGCTGGATCGCGGCGAGCTCGATGCCGGCCTGTCCGGCGGCGATCCTGGCGTCGCGCTTGCCGAACAGCTCGAAGGCCTGGCTGATCTGGAGCGTGGTCTCGGCCGATCTGGTGCCGCGATAGATTCCGGAGCCGAACGAATTGTCCTGCTCATACAACAGTTCCGGATTGAGCAGCGCGCTGGCCTGGATGCGCTGGCCGGTGGCGATGCCGACGTCGCGCTCCGCCGCCGTCAGGCGCGGGCTCGCGGCCAGCGCGCGCGAAAGCGACGCGCGCATGGTCAGCGTCTGGGCGTGTGACGTCAGTGCCAAAGGCGGGCTGATGAGAATAGCCAGCGCGCATGCGATGCGCGCAGCCGTTCGTCTGCGAAACATGAAAAAGACCCGTGAAGAAGAACCGATGGGCGCGCGCAGCGCCCGGCTGATCCGTTCAGGTCAGGTGTTTTGGAGGCGGGGAGTCGGTATCGGGCGCGATTCCGGCAAGCGCCGGCTGTCGCTGCTCGACCGGCGGGGCCATCACGTCGGTCGCGGCGTCCGATTGCATGGGCTGTATGACGGCGACCGAGAAGCAGCCGTGGCAGTGATGACCGGCGAGCGCCTTGTGGTCGCCATGGCGGGCCGCGCCGTAGTCGAGGATCGAGGCGATCTCCGAGCCGCCGGATGGGCTGGTCACATCGATGTCATGGGCGCCATGGAGCGCGCCCGAGAGCAGATACAGGACCGCGACGACCACAGCCACGAGCCCGCGCCAGTTGCGCGTCAAGCTCAGTCTGAAGTGCCAGCGGTTCGGGACCACGAATTTCACTCTCGCTATCAGTCCCGCTGGCCTAGCACGGCAGCGGGAACAGTGTCGACTCGCAATAGTGTTACGTGTGGGGAACTCAACGTCGCAGCATGTGGAGTTACGAGCTCATTCGGCGGCTTCCCGCATTTGCTCGGATGCGACGACTCCTCCACTCGAGCGCAGTCCAAATCCCTTCACCAGCCCGAAGATCGCAGGGATCACGATCAGCGTCAGCAGTGTCGACGAAATCATGCCGCCGATCATGGGTACGGCTATGCGCTGCATGATCTCCGATCCCGTTCCGCTGCTCCACATGATCGGCAACAGGCCGGCCATGATCGCAACCACGGTCATCATCTTCGGGCGGACGCGCTCGACGGCGCCTTCCATGATGGCGTCCGGAACAGGGAGGGTAACGGCAGTCATTCAAATTAGTGAGATGCCAGGAAGAGGGTATCCGGTGCGAATGCGATCCCTGCCGGCCGTAGCTTCGTCAGCTTCTCGAAAGCTTTCCCGCATACTCACTGACCCACTGCTCCCTGGACGAGAGGCTGGCGTGGAGTCACGCGCATTGTAGATGCAAAAATGCCGAAATCGGGGACCGGTTGGGAGCTCAATCAGTGTGAGCGAGCTGACGTTACGAAGCTGTTGGATTTTCGGACTATCGCAGAACGCTTCGTCTTTTTCGCGCACAGGCAAGGTGCTACTGCGCGATCGCAAGGTCCAGGCGTCTGCTGCGTCTCATAAATGTCATCTTGCGCAGGCCAGTGACGCGCGCGGCGGCTCGATCGAGCCAGCGCTCAATACCAGACAAGGCACGCGGCAAGGATGCGCGTGACAAAGCACGAGCAGGTCAATGACAAAGCGTTTTCGCAGCTGGGCCCTATTATCCATACTCGCCTCCATGGTTGTTTGCCCCGCCGCAAAAGCGCAAGACCGCCGGACTATCGCCGAGCCTGTTGCACCTCAGACAGTCTGCGATCGCCCTGTGCCTTCCGGCAAGAACGATACAGTTAGCCTACAGGACGCCATTCAACATTGTCCCGATGGCGCTGCAGTTTATCTCGGGCGCGGCGAGTTTCACTCAGGTCCACTCGAGATGAAATCGGGCGTGACCTTATGGGTCGGACGCGGTGCGACACTGATCGCCATCCCCGAACCTGCTGCTTACGACAAGGGCCTCGGACAATGTGGTCGCATTGCAGAAAAGGGCGACGGTTGCCGGCCATTCATCAGCTTTTCTAAAACGCGCGGCGGCGGCATCTACGGAGAGGGCATCATCGATGGTCAGGGCGGCGCAATGATCGGCGGCGGCGCGGAAAGCTGGTGGCAGCTAGCCCGCCGCGCCCAAGCCCAGGGCGGCAATCAGAACGCCCCACGCTTGATCCAGGTCGATCATGCGCAGGACATCACGTTCTCTGGTGTCATCTTGCGCAACGCTGCCAATTTTCATGTCGCGATGAACCGGGTTGAAGGTGCCACGTTTTGGGGCCTCACGATCGATTCGCCGGCGGATGCCCGCAACACCGATGGCATCGATCTTGGCGCCAGTCAGGATGTGACCATCACCCACAGCGTGATCCGTACCGGTGACGACAACGTCGCAATCAAGGCCGGCGACAATGGCTCAAGCAGCCATATCTCGATCATTGATAATTATTTCGGCTGGGGACATGGCATGTCGATCGGCAGCGAGGTGAATTCCGGGGCCAGAGACATATTGGTGCGTAATCTGACGCTGGATGGTACGACGTCGGGCCTGCGCATCAAGAGCGATGTTGGTCGAGGCGGCCTGGTCGAGAACGTGACTTATGAGTACGTGTGCCTGAGGGGCAACCGGTGGCCGCTGGCTTTCGATACAAAATATAATCCGCGCGCTCAAGGCACGAGGATTCCGGTCTATCGGCAAATCGTTCTCCGTCATGTGCATGGCGACACTGGTGTGCTGCTGATGCGCGGCGTGGACGAGCGGCATGCCCTGGACGTGACACTCGAAGATGTCCGATTTGCCAATTCCGCGACTTGGCAACTTGAACATGCGAAGGTCACCGCAAATCAGTCCGACGTATGGCCCCCGCTGCCCGGACGAACTACACAACCGCTGCTGCGCGGATCGGAGGTATGTTCCAGAGCATTCCGCGACGGCAATCGGTAAGCACTACACCCGGCGCCGCACTCAGGTGGTGAGTTCCGCTTCTGGGGCCAAGATTACTGGTGCCGACGAAGGTCGGCCTCATGCCCGAGTTGGTTGCAATTGGCCGACGGTTTTGCAGGGAGGAAATGCCAAGGTGACGTGCAGGGTCTGATTTGGCGATGAAAATCTCGTGTCGATGCGCGGCGCTATCCCGCTGAGAACAAGGAAGTGTAAGATCACATGAGAATTTTCATTTCCTCCGCCGCACTTCTGGGGGGATGCTTCTGCATCCCCGCGGCGTACGCTCATCCACTGTTGGTGTCGCATGCCGGAAATGCAGACTATCACTCCGTGCAGCAAGCCATCGACTCGTTGCCGGCGGAAGGCGGAAATGTCCGGATCGCGCCGGGCATCTATCGCGAGAAGGTCAAAATCACCAAATCCGGTGTTCATCTCGCAGGCACTGGCAACAAGCCGGAGGATACGGTCATTGTGTATGGCGACGGCGCGATCAATGTAGGAGGAACGGCCCGTTCGGCGACGCTGGATGCCGCTGGCGATGACTTCCAGCTCGAGAATCTGACCATCCAGAACGACTACGCCCTCGATCCGGCCAATCCACCCTCCCAGGCGGTAGCGCTGTCCGTTACCGGGGATAGGGACGTCATTAGGGGCGTCCGCCTGCTCGGCGCCCAGGACACGCTGTTTGCCGGCAAGGGACCAAACGGCAGAATGTCACGACAATACTTCTCGAACTGCTACATCGAAGGGCATGTCGATTTCATATTTGGCAACGCCAAAGCCTGGTTCCGGCAATGTGAGTTGCACGGCATCGCCAATCAAGCCGTCATCTACACCGCTCAGAGTAAGGCAGCGCCGGACGAGGACAGTGGCTATGTGTTTGATCATTGCAGGCTGAGTGCCGACCCTGCTGCGCGCTCTATCGCACTTGGCCGCCCCTGGCGCCCCTACGCCACCGTGGTCTTCCTGTCGGCGAAGATAGATGCCCCCGTGATCGCGGAAGGGTGGCGCGAATGGACGCCCGGCAAGACGAATACGTTGAGGACAAGCTATTATGCTGAATACAGATCCTCCGGCGTCGGGGCTAACCCCTCAGGCCGCGAGCCTCATTCCCATCAGCTGACAGAGGGCGAAGCTGCGAGATGGTCGCTGAGCGTGTTCTTCGGGGGTGTCACAGATTGGCTGCCAACGACTCAGGATGAAACAAAGAGCAGCGTTCACGGTGAAGGGGTTCGACGGCGATCCTCGGATGAATGACGGGAGGGGAGCCTGATTGTGATGGAGAGTCTTGTACAGCAACCCAACTGCCGCCGGAGTCAAACCGACAGAAGGGGGCCGGCGCGACGATCTCATCCGTTCGCCGTCCACCCACATGCGCCTGCTTCAGCTCGCAGCTCATCTTGTCCATCTTGGCGGATCAGTGTCGACAAGCTCTACGGACCATCACGTCAGCACCGTCGTCATCGCTCTGGAACGGCTGATTTTGTTGCTCAGCGCCTTGCGCAGATCTCCGGAGAACGAAGTGGGCTGATGCTTCGCGGCCATCTTCGTTCGGCCAGTGATGGTCAGGCCCCTCGTAGCTCAGCCAGCAGCCGTCGCCGCGATCAGCCGATACGCGCGGTGTAAGTACGGTGGAGTCCGGCGTTCTTCCATGCCGGCTCCGGAGCCGTACAAATGCGCGTATCGACTCTCCATTTCGACAATTCGCCCGTATTCATGCGGCCCTCGATAGCAGCCGACGAGCATCCGCATCATCGCGAGATCGGCCATCGTCGCTTTAGGGAAACACCGCTGGAACGAGTCGGGCAGTCGGCGCTGCGGCTGCGCTTGCTGCGCATCAGGTGACGGCTCTCAAACCGGCGCACCAGAGGGAAACTGTAGCAGGAATTAACAGCCTCCTGCAGCAAAGCTGGCTTTACAGGGTGAGGCCGAGATCATTGAGCACCTTGTCTCTTAGAGCGCCCTTGATCTCACGGCCGATTTCTTTACGAACTGCGGCACCCAACTCTCGCTTGGCATCCTCGACGAGGTCGGCCTCAACACCACTCAAGCCTTTGTCGGCGAGCTGTTGCTCCAGTCGGCTGTAGAACTCCTTTCCCATTGCAGCAATGAGCTGGTCCTGCGTCCTGGCGTGGTCCTCCGGTGCGATGCGACGCACCACGTCGTCCCAAGGTTGCCAGCCCACCGCCAAATAGTCGGCGAATTCCGCCGCCTCCCTGTTCCGTACGGATGTTTCTGCGCTGTCAACGTCAGCGTCGGTGACACCGGAGACCTCAAAGAAGCGCATGTCCGGCGCGACGTGTTGCAGTCCCAGCCGCTCGCGCAGTTTGTTCTGATAGGCAAGAAAGACTTCAACGGCGTCGATGTCTTCTACGTTGTCGACCGAGGCGAGCGAGTGAGCCTTATCGCGCGCGATCGCCTCGAGCGCGTCCATGCGGAACATGACGCGCCCCAATTCGACGAGATCGGCAAGCCGTGCCTTGTTGTCATAGAGGCCGTTCTCGACTTCCGCGATGAGGCGCGCGGTCTGCATTCCGTTCCAGGTTAATGTTCTGCGGTCCTCGCAGCTCTGGTTGGCATCCCATGCCAGTTGAAAGTACTGCGCCCGCAATTTCGGGTTTTTCGCCGCCTGTCGCAGATCATTGGCCACCGAGTGCCGGAATTCTTCATTGGTAGAATTGACTGAGTTGAACAGCTTGCCAAGGAAAAGGCCGTATTCCCGGGCGCCCGGCTCTTCTGCAAAGCTCTGCCAAGCCGCCAGCACCTCTCGATCGCCGTTCAGTGGATTGCCCTTGAGCCAGTCTGCGACCGCTTCAATGAGAGCATCGGCCTGTCCATCGTCTGTTTCCGACGCTTCACTTTCGTCGTCGCGCGAAAGGTGGACAGTCGGGCCGACATAACCCTCCGCGCTTAGGATTGTACTCAGGTTCGCCAGCACCTGCTCAGGCAGCGGATTTTCAGTCAGAACTATGCGGCTACCTTCGCCCAACTGCGTCAGCAGGTCCTCGGGCAGACTCGTCAACTGGTTTTGGCTGGCGTCGAGAGACTGCAGTGAGGCAGGCAGGGCCTCCGGCAAACGCGTTAGTTGGTTTTCGCTGACGTCGAGAAACTGGAGCGTGGCAGGAAGGACCTCCGGCAGATTCGTCAACCGGTTGTGGCTGGCGTGGAGAAACTGGAGCGAAGCAGGGAGGACCCCGGGCAGATCCAGCAACTGATTGTGGTTAAGATCGAGAAACGCCAGCGCAGCAGGTAGGACCTCAGGCACGCTCATCAGCCGGTTGGAGCGCGCGTCGAGACCCCTGAGGTCGGTCGGAAGCGGGGGCAGGCTGGTGAGCTGATTGCCCCTGACGTCAAGACGCTGGAGCGAAGCAGGGAGGACCTCGGGCAGCTCCAGCAACTGATTGTGGCTGAGGTCGAGAAATTCCAGCGCAGCAGGTAGGACCTCAGGCAAGCTCATCAGCCGGTTGGAGCTCGCGTCGAGACCCCCGAGCTCGGTCGGAAGCGCGGGCAGGCTGGTGAGCTGATTGCCCCTAACGTCAAGACGCTGGAGCGAAGCAGGGAGCCTATCCGGCAGAGTGGTAAGCCGATTGAGGGGCACATCGAGCACGACGATACCGGTTGGAAGTCTCGGGAGGCTAGTAAGAGACAGCGATTCGAGATCGAGTCTAGTGGCCTCACCCCGAGTATTAAGTCGCCTTACTGCTTCTTCCCGATCCTCGAGCGGGCCAACCTCCGGTTCAGCAGCCCAATTCTCAAGCCCCTCGTCATCGTCCTCTACATGGGCTGAGTCCTCGGAGTTTGCTGCGTAGCCTGTCGCGACTGCGTTCCACTGCGCCGCCGCTCCGTTTTCCCCGCCTTCTTGTCCGGTAGATGCAGAAGGGATGCCACCGCCGCGCTGAATCTGTCCTGCCTCAAAAGGATCCATCTCACTTCCTCCTTATGAGCCTGAGTAGACTCAGTCCATGGTGACGCTCTAGGACCTAAGACGCTTAGCTTTCGATAAGCTGACAGACTATCACGGTAAGGTGGCAAGCACGGCATCGAAGCCGGTATGACTGTCGGCACAACGATTTTGGAACAGTGACTCGATTCTCGACGGCGGTAGTTATCTCCAGCCTACACGTTTCTGCGGATACCAAGGCGGCAGCGGCTTCAGTATAGAGCCTCTGAACCTCCTCCGAATTGATGGACACCTGTAGTAGGCTCGAAGAGCCAGGAGGTGTCGGATGGAAGGACGTCAACGTCGGTCGTTTACGGATGACTACAAGCGGCAAGCGGTTGATCTCGTAGTGTC
>NZ_JADYVY010000026.1:0-70158 GCF_020194215.1 Bradyrhizobium sp. BRP20
GATCGAGCCCGATGGTGATAACCTGTTTCACGGAACGGTCCCTCCTTTGTGGCGTTCGAACAACGACCACGTTCTAGCACTTTGATGCTGTTGGAGCGGGCCGTTCCACCACATCAAGTTTTATCCAATCCTGAGTTCGCTCCGGCTATTGGATTTGCCCGGTTGGGTGGTGGTAGCGACGGGAGCTGGCGCGGAGCCCTCGGCATAGCGCAGCGCCAGATCCCGGCGCGGTTGGCAGGTGACTGCAAACTCGGACGGGGTCTTCCATCCGAGCCGCGAGTGTGGGCGTGCATCGTTGTAATCGGCGCGCCAGCATCCGAGCACGACGCGGGCCTGGGCCAGCGAGGTAAACAGCGTCTCGTTCAACATTTCATCCCGCAGCCGGCCGTTGAAGCTCTCGATGAAGGCATTCTGCATGGGCTTGCCTGGCGCGATGTAGTGCCAGGCGACGCGGCTCTGATCGGCCCATGTCAGGATGGCGTTGCTGGTGAGTTCGGTGCCGTTGTCGCTGACCACCATTTTCGGCTTGCCGCGCTCCATCACCAGCCGGTCCAGCTCCCGCGCCACGCGGGTGCCGGAGAGTGAAGTATCGGCCACCAGCGCCAGGCACTCGCGGGTGCAATCATCGACAACGGTGAGGATACGGAAGCGGCGGCCGTCGGTGAGTTGATCCGACACGAAGTCGAGCGACCAGCGGTCGTTCGGCGCCATCGCCACCGTCATCGGCGCCCGGGTCCCGATCGCCCGCTTGCGGCCGCCACGGCGGCGCACCGCGAGCCGCTCTTCCCGGTACAGCCGGAACAGCTTCTTGTGGTTGACCAGATAGCCCTCCCGCTTGAGCAGCACATGCAGGCGCCGATAGCCGAAACGACGACGTTCCTGGGCGATTGCCCGCATGCGCTGGCGAAGGCCGGCTTCGTCCGCCCGGGTCGTTTGGTATCTCATGGTCATGCGGCAGCAGCCGATGGCTTTACACGCCCGCCGTTCGCTCATCCCGAACGCGCCTCGGAGATGGGCGACAGCTTTCCGCTTGGCCGCGGGCGTCACCATTTCTTTCCCACGAGATCCTTCAAGGCGGCGTTGTCCAGCATGGCGTCGGCCAAAAGGCGCTTCAGCCGTGTGTTCTCGTCCTCCAGGGTCTTCAGCCGCTTGGCCTCCGACACCTCCATTCCACCGAACTTCGCCTTCCATTTGTAGATGCTGGCGTCGCTGACGCCATGCTTGCGGCACAGATCGGCAACCGACACGCCGGCCTCATGCTCCTTCAAAATCCCGATGATCTGCTCTTCCGAAAAGCGGCTGCGCTTCATGTTCTGGTCCTTGTTGTGGGCCAGAACGAACTTCAAACTGGATTAAGCCCGTGGGGCAAGGTCAAAGCGATGCTCAGGGCAGCCAGCGAGTCCGCGATGCTATTTAAAGCAAGGTTTCGGGACTTGGGCCAGACCTCTTGCCAGGACGGGCGAACGAGATTCTTACAATAATCCTGGCGCTGCTGAAAACGGACTCGGATACGAACAAGTCCGGAGCAGCACATGCTTTGGCAGATCAATAGAATTTAAGCCGCCTTGTTGTTTTTAGCATGCTCATCCTTTTCAACCTTCTCAGCCATAGATTTGGCCCGTCGATACGCGTCGAAACCATAGCAAGCCCAAGCCACGATCCGGGGAATAGGGCCGGTTGTTGCGTAGGTCGCAATCTGGCGTCGACTGCGTCCAAGATGGGCCGCGGCCGCCTCTTGAGTCAGGTTGTTGCGCGCGAGAAAGGTTGCAAACTCCTTGGGCGTAATGATCTGCTCAGCTAGCGCATAGATCATATCCGCCGACATCGTGAGATCATCGCCACCATCCCAAATGACCGCGTCCCCATCGTCGTCGACAAGGCGCGCCGTCAAAAACCGGCCTTCCTCACGAAGCGGTTTGTAGATTTTGTAACTGAAGATTATTGGACTGATATCAATAGCATCCTCCCGCCCGGCGCGTGGACCATCCGCCCACTTCACGGCGATGGTGTAGGGAGCGAAGGGCTTAATCGATGCCATGCGAGGAAGCGGAATTCCGCTATCGATAGTCTCATTCTCGCTCATTTAGCCTTCTCCACTCTGCTGCCAGAAACGCTTGATTTTCCGCCTTCTTTGCCCACGCGATTACTTCGTCTAGATCCTTCTTCGATGCCTTCCCTTTAATGACGCTCAGCGTCACCAAATCGACAAGTGCGTTCGAATTCGGTCCTTTGATGTGGAAGTGAGGCGGGTTGTGGTCTCCCGGATAAATGTATATCTTACAGTTACTTAGACCGGCGTCTATGCTTGCCATCACAGCCTCTATAACGTAAGCCTAGTGCAATGGTTGCACAATGTAAATGAATAAATTGTGAAGCTATTGCACAATTCGAGAATTGCGGCGGTTTAGTAAGAACACAACCTTAGCGGTTATTTTGGCGCTGCAAATACCCCTTCTCAGAATGCGGCATGGGTCCATTGTGAAACACATTGCTGTTGCATCTACCGCTGAAATTCGTCGAGCTTTGGCCGACCTGCCTGGCAACGCCCTCTTTCGTGGTCAAGTGGCTCACTATGAGAAGAATGGAATTCCATCTGTCGTCACATCGTTCGACAGAAAGGGCTGCATTCCCAGTGAAATGGTCAAATGGTGCCAGTATGCGAGCAACGTGCTCGAGGCTTTCATTGGGGACTCCGTTTCCTCGTTAGACTTCACTCAGGCATTGCTGCAGCATTATGGCTGGCGATCGTTCTTTGTCGATTGCTCAGCAAGTGCGGCCGTGTCGTCCTGGTTCGCTAGCCACGTCTACTCCGAACGCGAGAGATTTGATCTCTGTGAGGATTATGAGGAGCGAGCTGTGATGCTCCTCAAACGGATGGCCCATTACGACTACGCCGAAGGAGATGGGCATCTTTATGTTTTCGACCGCCCCTTGTCTCAGAAGCTCGTCGGCGTCACAGATCTTGCAGCCCTAAAGCTTTCGAACGCACGCGCGCGTACAGAGGCGCAGAGCGCATGGCTTCTGGGGCCCCTCAACAATGCGGCGGTACCCCTCGAATGCTTTGTTGCGCATATCAGAGCAAGCCGATCCGTATTTCGTGATTACGCCTCCGAAGAAGGCTTCCTTCAGACAGATGATCTTTTCCCGTCAACAAAGGAAGATCCGATCCTGCGGGCTTTGCTAGGATTGCCGTGGAAGAGGATCGATCAGCGCAATAACGATACAGGCTTGCTCGTCTTTAGGCGCGCTCTCGAGCTTCCCGAATATCAGGACAGCTTCATCAAAATTGCGTCTGCCTCAACTGCATTCTTCCAGGGCGCTCGCGCAGCGGACCGTGGCAGCATCGACGGCTGTCGATATGGTGGCATTACAGTTGCGGTGCCCGAAGTCGTTCTGTTTGGAACCGCCGGGGCCGCTCCACTCCGTTTCCCGAAGGTTCAAGAGCTGCTCGCTAAGCATCGAAGCGTTGTATTTGAAGTCGACGAACTCATTCAGCATCCCGCGATGCGGGGCAGGGTCCTGTACCAAAAGGGGATTGCTGTTACGGCCCACGAACCGGATTTAATCGAGCTCTCCGCGCTGCTCGTCGAGCACCCCGGGCTGGACATGACGGCTGCCGGCCTGAACCGCGGTTGGTTCTATCGTGTGGGTGGGGACGGTGCTTGGAAACGGGAGTCGCACCCGGATGAGTGTGATTGCGGCAACGAACCAACTCATCTGCGTCATATCTCTTCGCTACACATCGCAGAGCACCACCTCGCTAGCGGCAATTTGGCAGACTAGAAGAAACGCTCGCTGTTCGGACTTTCTATCCAAGCTGGGCGAATAGAGGCTGCGCGAACGCTTTTGCAGTCACCGCAACAGGCGTCACTTTTTCCAAACAAACCGCTGCTTAAGATTGTTCAACTGCCTGTATGTGAGATGCTCTCTCTTCTGGAGTTGCCCCACCACGATGCCAGGGGCAATTCCCTGCTCGCTCGCAAACTCCACGACTGCATCTTCAGAAAAGTCTCCGGAGCGAATGAACCGGGCGAGCCCTGCTGCGGGGATCAAGAACTCGGTAGCCCATCGATTGGCTTCCTCTTCCTCAGTCGTGTTAGCCTCAGGATCGACGACGAAGACCGTTTTGCGGCTATGAAGGAGGAGATGCGCCGCTTCATGGAAGAACGTGAACCAGAAGTGGTCGTTAGCCTTATGTCTCATGGTTTGTTGAATTAGAGCCTTCCGCGGCGTCAACCAACGAGAGATTCCGCTT
Source organism: Bradyrhizobium sp. BRP20 (assembly GCF_020194215.1). NCBI lineage: Bacteria > Pseudomonadati > Pseudomonadota > Alphaproteobacteria > Hyphomicrobiales > Nitrobacteraceae > Bradyrhizobium > Bradyrhizobium sp. BRP20. The sequence continues at coordinate 4,256 of NZ_JADYVY010000026.1, forward strand.
AGGGCCATCTTTCCAAGTGGACGCGCAAGCACAAATGCGACCCCCGCGCGGGAGCAAATGCTCTCGATTTGAGGAAGAACTTCGTCAACACTTTCGACCGTCAATGCTCTGAGCCGCGTAAGCGATTTCAGGAATGTCGCGCGATCGAAATCCTTGCAATCGATGGCGTCAGCCTCGATCTCGCCAATACGAAGCCACGCGTACAAGGACTTTTTATCCGTCTGGAAGGAAGGTGAGTGACGGTATGCAATCGAGTACGAAGCAAATGAAGCTTCGCACGCGTCTATGCCGGCCACTCCGAAGAATTGGAGCAGCTTGCGCACGCTATCCGCATGGTCCCTTGGCTGGGCAATCACCCCTCTTTCCTGCAATTCGCGCAGGGGAAATTCACGCGCCCAAGAAAAGCTATCGGATAGTTTGACCTCTTCGAGCTGTCTGGCGAGATGTAGGCGGTACTCGGACTCAAGATTGAGCCAGACCGTCGCATTCACATTTGTCACCTTTTCAAACTGCAAGGCTGTCTCTGGTTCAACGGGTGCCTTGCCCGAAAGTATTTCGACAATCAGTTTCGCGGAGCGCCCGCAACGGCGAGCGAGTTCTCTCGCCGAGATTCCCATCGCGTCGAGATTTTCCTCGAGAAACGTGCCTGGACTGAGCGCGTAGTCCGGCTCGAATATGTGCTGCTCCTGCGGCATCATTCTTCTCCGTTTGCTTCTCCCCGCGTCATTCGACGGCAAGGATTTTCACGGTTTTGATCGTGGATTGCGGGGTCCGGCTGCCCTCGGCCGCGAAGCGAAGCACCTTAGGGGGCAGCAGATCCAACGTGTACTCGCCGCGCGAAATCTTGTTCAGGCGGTAGGGCTGGCATGTCGGGACCATTGCCAGGTTCGGTGCGGCCCTGAGCAGCAGCAGCCGCGACTTGATCTTTCCCGAAAGACTGGGCCCGAAGCGCCGATCGAGCAGCTCGGCGGTAGAGAAGAGACGCTGCTCGGCAGCGCTTCCAAACAATATCAACAAGATAAGCCCAATGATTCGTTTAGCAATAGGAAACACTTTTTTAAGAGAGGCGCAATTGGGGATGGCGCGCGGGCCACAACCATTTGAAATGAAAAGCGTTACGCAATAGGTAACGGATTTGTTTGACTTCGCCGGCGAATCTGCCATGTTCCCCGTCACGGGGCGCCGAACCGCGCCAGACACAGGAGACCAGGCTGATGAGCCACGGCGCTAAGATCAATATCTCGGTCGAATACCTCCCGACCGGAGACAAGTTGGAGGACCATGCCGCGGACCGGAATGAGACGGTCGGTACCCTGAAGACCAGAGTGCTCGCGGCCTTCAGTCTGACGGAAGGGGTGGACGACAAGGGGCAGTTGCTCACCTATGTTCTCTTCCACGCACGCGTGCCGTTGCTCGATCCCGATGTGACGATCGGCTCTGTCGCCGGCGAGGTCGGCCACATCAAGTTGGAGCTGGAGCGGGAACGCCATTTCTTCTACTATCTGAAGAACAAGATCGTCTCGCCGACGGCAAGCGCGACCGGCGCCCAGATCAAGGCGATGATCAAGGCAGTCGACCCGTCGTTCGATCTCACCCATGTCCTGATCGAAGAGGGTCAGGGCGGCCACGAGGATCAGGCCATCAACGACAACCAGACCGTATCGTTGGAAGTCGATGCGACGCATCCAGCGAAGCATTTCTTCTCGAAGCCGCCGACGACCTTCGGAGCCGGCTGATGCTTTCGCAGGTCACGCAACGCCAGTTTGAACGGGTCCGGGAGCGCTATCCCTCGGCCACCCTGCAACCGCTACCGTCGGGCGCGGGACTGTTGAGCATTCCTGACGTGACACTGCCCACCGGTTGGTCGGCGGCGCGCACTGCGATCCACTTCTTGGTGCCGATCGGCTACCCTGGTCCCACTCCCGACTGCTTCTGGGCGGATCAGGGATTGCTCCTCTCCTCAGGCGTCCCGCCGCAAGCGAGTAACGTGACCAACATCCCGGAAACTTCGATCGTCGGCCGCTGGTTCTCCTGGCACGTGGTCGACGCGCAGAACAACTGGAATCCCAACCGGGACGACCTGATGACTTACGTGTCGATCGTCTTGGACCGCTTCAGGCAGCCTCAATGATCCGATTGGTCTTCGGCCAAGGCGACTTCGAGCGCTTGCGCCATGACATCTGGCACTCGACCCTGGAATCGGCGGCGATCCTCCTCTGCGAACCTGAGAGTCGGAGCGGTGACTGGCACTTGGCCGTACGCGAAATGCATGTCGTCCCGGAAGATCAGTACGAGGTGAGGACGGCGGTCGCAATTCGACTGAGTCCGAGTTTCGGTCTCCCGATTGAGAAGAAGGCAAGCCTGAACGGCTGGTCGCTGGTATATTGCCACACGCATCCGCATCAGGCTGCGCCTGCGACTTTCTCGCCGATCGACGACAATGCCGAGGTGGCGTTGGCGGAGTACGCGAAGAGACGCAGCCCGTCAGTTCCCCATTGCGCGTTGCTGTTCGCAAAGGAATCGCACGCCGCGCGCGTGTTGGGTTCGCAGGAGATCGTAACCGTGGGTCAAGACGACGCTGGCACCGACTACGACAGGCAAATCCGGGCCTTTGGCTCGGACGGTCAGGCCAAACTGGAGCGTCTTCGCATCGCTGTGGTGGGCGCGGGCGGCACTGGATCAGTCGTCACCCAACAACTCGCCTATCTCGGCGTAAGAAACTTCCTGCTGATCGACCCCGATACCGTCGAGCGCACCAACCTAAACCGGACCGTGGGAGCCACTCCGAACGATATCGGCAACGCCAAGGTCGCGGTGGCGCAGCGTCTCATCCATTCATTGCGGCCTGAAGCGGCAGTGCGAAGCATGGTTGCCGACGTCGTAGACGAAGCGACCGCCAAAGAATTGACGTCAGTCGATTTCATCTTCTGCTGCACGGATTCCCACGCGAGCCGTCACTTGATAAATCAGGTGAGCTACCAATACGGCATTTCCGCGATCGATATGGGCGTTGCCATCGATGCAACGGGACCTGCTGTGCGTTTCGCTGGGCACGTGAAGGCTCTAAGCGCTGAGGAGCCGTGCTTGTGGTGTCTAGGACAGCTGGACTCCCGGCAGGTCCGCGAAGAGATGATGACGCCGGAGCAAGAAAAGGCCGATCCCTACTTTTTGGGTCGCCCAGGCGTGGTGCAGCCCGCGGTGGTAAGCATCAATTCGACAGTGGCGTCGGCCGCGGTGACCATGTTTCTATCGATGGTCACGGGCCTGGACGCCCCAGCCCGGTACCTGGTCTACGACGGCAATCGCCAACGTCTGGCTCCCGTACTCGCCCAAAAAGACCCGAACTGCGTATTTTGCGGTCCCGATTCCGCGGCCGGCGCCGGCGACTCACAACCGCTGCCCGTGAGGCGCAATGGCTAGAGCCAAGACGATAACAATGCGCGGACGAGCCGAACGGCATTCCGACGCTGTCGACCTCGTCCCGAACGCCGGCGACGCCGCGCTCGTCTGGAGAGGGAGCCTGAGGTCGATGGCCATCAGGTGTCCCGACGGGTGCGGCGAGGTTATAAGCGTCAATCTTGACCCCCGAACCGGCCCGGCCTGGCGGCTTTTCGAACGGGCTGGCGCCGTAACCCTCTATCCGTCTGTCTGGCGCGAGACCGGCTGCAGGGCTCACTTCATTCTTTGGAGAAACGATCTCATTTGGTGCGACGGGCTCGACTCTCCGCGCTGGAAGGACGAGGAGCTAAAGCGACGGATAAGGAGTATTCTTCCCCCGAAAGGCGCTGCTCATAAGCATTTTGAAGAGCTGGCAGCCCAAATCGATGCTATTCCGTGGGAGGCCCTTTGGGCCTGCAATTCGCTGGTTGCGGACGGGATAGCGAGTTCATCGGTCAAGGGCTCTCGCTTCGGCTTGACCGATGACCGGCCGGCGAGGTTTTCGATCGTCGACAGGAGAGCTTAGGTGAGCAGCGACGACAAGCATGCCGTGGTTCTCAATGGCCAAAGGCTCGAGGTCCCGTCGGCGAAGGTGACCGGTATCCAGCTTCGTCTTCTCGGAGCAGTTCCGGCTGGCTATGAGCTCATCGCGGAGGGACGGGGAACTGACCCGGACCGCGTCTTGACCGATACCGAAGTGCTCGATCTCTCCGGCCCTATCCGACATGTGTTCGCGAAACCACCGACAGCGTTTGGCAGCCTGATCGATCAACGCCATGCGTAGAGATCGGTTGCTCTGGATTGGTGGTGAACCTGGGCCCCTCTGTTTAGCAGAGTGCGCTAGCAGGGCCCTCAAGATAGACCTTCTCGATACCGCGCTGTCGCTAGTTCATCGGACGCAGGGAAGAGCGATTATCATCGCACTCGATGATGGCACTGTCGAAGCGCGGCTGAGCGACGAACTGCGCATCCTGCTGAATGACGCGGCATGTCACGGCATCAAGTGCATCATCACCTGCTCATATTCGGAGTCGCCAAGAGTCGCGGAGATTCTCCAGAAGTGGCGGATGCGTGACATCGTCGACGTCAAATTGCGGGGTCAAGAAGGCCTAATCATTGAGACGATCGCAAGAATCGAGCACGAACCGCCGGTGAGCGAAACGCTCGCCATCACCGGCGCTGATTTGCTCACGGACGAAGAACTCATCCTTCTCAAGCGTGCATTTGGGGACTGCTCTTCGGTCAAATTGGTGAAGCAAACGACTGGTTCCGCAAAAGTCTATTGCGCGTTTGCCAGCCTGTTGAATTCTCGCGTGGGGCCAGTTCCTCTGCCCTTTTTCGTTAAATTCGACAAAGCTCAAAAGATTATGCGTGAGCTGACAAACTACCGGGAGTGCACCACATTGCATGTGCCGTTTAACCAACGGCCCAACCTGGATCATGATCGCTGCCTGCTCGGCCCGACGACCGGGGTCATCGCCGGCAACTTTATCGAACAATCGGAATCTCTCCAGGAGGTCGTAGACCGCGGGGCGGGCCGAGCGCCGCTGCATTCGTTGTTCGAAGGAGCTCTTCGAGGTTGGCGACGCCAGGCGTTCTACGCGCCGCACTGTGTCATCCATGCTAATATCCTGGAAAGGATGCGCCTGTCGCGGCCGAGCACCTATTCCCTGTTTCGTAAGGCCCGGCTGCGCAAGCGACGCGACCAAAATGGCCAGCACTGCGCGGAATACAACGAACTCGAATCGCTCCTGGCGGCGCTGCCGCAGATAAAACACCGTCTTGGCTTGACCCATGGTGACTTGCACGGACAAAACGTCCGGGTCGCCGGCCATGAGGCGATTATGCTTGATTTCGCCTCGATCGAGAACGGCCCGCTCACCTTAGACCCCGCAGCCCTGGATGTATCCTTGATGATCGACACACGGATCGTCAATGGCGACGATTGGATCAAGGTTGCCGAGGAAGCCTACAAGGTTGAGGCGTTGATGGCACCGGCTATCCCTCCGCGACCAGAGGATCCAAGCGCACATTTGCTCGATGCCGTTCAATATGTCCGTCAAATGGCGTTTAGCGTTCAGCTCACACCATACGAGTATCCGTGCGTGATCGCATTGCAGCTTCTGCGCAAGGCGTCCTACGGAGGGGCAGGCGAGGAGCAGGATCGGCGGCGATGCTTCGCATATCGACTCGCCGACCGCATTATCAAGGACATTGCTCGACGAATGCCGGCGCATGTCAAACATAACGTGGCCTAGCCAAGGTCCCACCTCTTTAAGTCGGGCTCCCCCTCCGCCGGCGGCCTATTCGAGCCCGCTCGAGCGTTGGTCGCCTCAGTGACAAAAGCGGCTTGCGGAGGCGTAGTCAACACGCTGGACATGGATTTACTCGCGGGCTGTTGCGCAGTCTTTTCCTCGCGAGCCTAGTGCTGGCGAATCGGCGAGCCGGCTACTAATTTGGCGGATCGGCGAGTGGCCATAGCCACGTCCCACAATAATGCATTTTCTTGCGAGCCAGATTCTTGCCGGCGTATCGCATCAACCGCACGCCCAGACCAGGGGCGCTCAGGATGTCCGTTTTGGAGCAGCGATGAAGAAGATCGGACGCAACGACATTATCGGCCAAAGAGGCATATCCCACATCCAGGATATCGTCCTCTCTATGGGTTTCATGTTCTACCAGACCGGCGGAGTTGAGACTGGCATCGACGGATACATAGAATTACGGGACGCGGAGACAGGCGAAGTCGGCAATCTGGTTCTTCAAGTGCAGGGGAAGGCGACCGAACGTGAACGCCTACAGGGCGACACTGGCGAGACCTTCGAATTTACATGCACGGATGCCGAAATAGGCTACTGGACGCAGGGCACCGCTCCGGTTCTGCTCATTTTCGTGTCGCTGAGGGACAAGAAGGCATACTGGAAGTCTTTGAAAGAGTGGTTCTCCGACCCTGAAAGAGTGAAGTCGCGGAAGGTCGTCTTTCGCAAGGTTGAGGATGAGTTCACTCGCGCCTCGAAGGACACTCTCATCTCGATCGCGTCAGCAGTTAAACCAGGTGCATCTGGTCCGAACGTAAGACGGCACGAGGAGCTTCTCGCAAATCTGGTAGGCGTCACCTTTGCCCCTCGGCTTTATTGGGCACCCACCGAGCACGCGACCGACAAGGCATTCGGAACGGAGCTTCGGGAGATTAAGAAGGACGCCGGCTCTGAGTGGATCGTACGCTCGAAATCAGTCCTATCATTTCACCCGCTCGATGAGTGGCCTTGGAATAAGCTTTGCGATTTCGGCGCGATGGAGGAGTTTGACGTCGAAGAGTGGTCCGACAGTGACGATGAGGATCGGCAGCGAGATTTCGTCGCATTGCTGAACAGAGCGTTGGGGGAGTTCGTCAGGCCCGCGCTATACAACGATCGAGACTCAGGCGTTCTCTACTTTCGAAAGCCAGGCGACCGAGATATTTTGAATTTTGCATATCGAAGCTTGCAGAATACGACGACGCGTCGCGTTGTCGGGAATTACGGAAGAAGCAAAAAAGATCCGACAAATCCATCGTACTGGCGTCATTCGGGCTTTATGCATCGCTTCGTTCGACTAGCAGAAAAATGGTTCATAGAAGTCACACCGACTTATCACTTCACTTACAACGGTCAGGATCCTGACGCCTTTGCTGGTGAGCGGCTTAAGAAGATAAAGGAAATCGAGAACAATGCTGCCGTGATGGGGCAGTTCGTGATGTGGCGGGACTTTCTGATCACCTACCGCATCGGCGACCTCCTCACGGAACGGTATCCGTTCCTGTCATTCGCCGCTACCGAGCCGCTAGAGCTTGATGTTGGTGTGCCTGACGACCTCTGGAAATCACAGGAAGCGGACCCATCATCCCCCCTATTCGAATTCGCCCTCTCAGGCGAGACGGTTGAGGACGCCCAGTGAAGCTTACGCACCTTAGGGAGCCAGCATTGGAGTTTGGCGGCGCCTTTCGCCACGTCGATATTCGATTTGGCGTCATGGATTACGGGCCATTTGACCTCGGGATGGAGGGCGCACCAACCCGGATCAGGCTGGGCATTGTCGGCAGCGCCGATACAGTCGAAGGCACGGCAAGGTGGATCGAACGCAGTGTTGCTGGCTTTCCAGCGAAGACCAGTCGCCAGCCCAATCTTTTTCCAGCCTTTTCAGGCGTCAACTTCGAGACAACGTTCCGGTGTGAGTTCGTCACGTCGGACGAACTTCAACGCGTAATTCCGCAACGTGAGCTGGCCCGCTTGGCGGCGATACCAGGTCAGCGGGAAGTAACCAGGGCAATAGTGGAGGTCCTTTCAAATGAGATCGCTGCCCTATCTGAACGCACCGTAAAGCCACACGTCGTTCTTGTAGCATTGCCTGTCGAAATCATCGAGCGAACCTATAATGCGCGCGACGTTGCCGGAGGCGAGGACGACGACGATGTGGAAGCGGGCCCAGACCTCGACTTTCGAGGCCTCCTGAAGGCTGCATGTATGCGGCTCAGGCTTCCAATTCAGTTGCTTTGGCCGACAACGTTCGATCCTTCTTACAAAATACCGCGTAAACTCAAGGAAACCAGCGAAAGACGAACCCAAGACCCGGCAACCATTGCCTGGAATTTACTGACGGCAACCTATTACAAAGCAGGAGGTCTGCCGTGGCGTCTTGCCCGTGATGCGCGCCAGCTCAGGACGTCTTACGTTGGCCTAAGCTTCTATCGATCCGCAGATGGCGAGCATGTTCATACCAGCACGGCTCAAATGTTCGACGAACGTGGCGAGGGTTTGATCTTGCGCGGCGGGCGAATGGTAGAGAGCGAAGAAGATCGCAAGCCGCATTTGACCGCACAAGACGCCTATGACCTTTTGCGAAACTCTCTGAAGGTGTTCAGAGATCAGCACGGGCACTGGCCGGCTCGCGTGGTGTTGCACAAGACCTCCAAATTTGACCGCAACGAACTCGATGGCTTTCACAAGGCCATCGATGAGCGCGACATAGACTATGCCGACTTCATCTGGATACAGAAGTCAATGACGCGCCTCTACCGAATGGGCATCTACCCCCCGCTCCGCGGCACTTTGCTTCGCTTCGACAAAGACCAAGCGCTTCTCTATACCCGCGGCAGCGTGGACTTCTTTCGAACCTACCCTGGCATGTACGTGCCGCGGCCGTTGATGTTGAGATGCCAGGCACTCGGGCAGCCGCTGCAGCATATCGCGGAAGAAGTGCTGGCTCTTACGAAGATGAATTGGAACAACACCCAATTTGATAATGGGCTACCGATCACAATCGCCGCAGCGAGGCACGTGGGCGAGGTGCTAAAATACGTCCCCGAAGGCCAGGAAATCGCTCCGAGATATAGCTTCTACATGTAGCCTCACTATCGCTATTCGAGCGATCTCGTCCGAACCTTGATCCCGGTGACCACGGTCAAACGTGGATCCTGTTGAAGCAGCGCATCGGTGGCACTGAAGAGTTCACCAAGAGCGCCGTTAGGCCTCAAACTAACCTCGTTTTTCTCCTGCACAGCCTTGAACGCGATCTCCTTCCCATCTTGGCGGACAATATCGTAGACGAAGAAGTCGGGCTCCTCATGGTGCGAGCGAGCCTGGTCAATTCCTCGCACCAATAGAGGAAAGAGCGGGAGGCCGGCACCACGCTCGACGTCGAGGAGAAAGACAAACTCCTGCGGAAAGTATTCCAGCCCCTCATATTCGTACACATCGATAAACGGAGGGGCCACGCCCCGGGCATTGCGAAAAATGCCTTGAAACATGTTCATGCTGAACGGCTTTCGGCGCGCGTCCTCAAAGTAGCCGAACAGCTTGCCGTTCAGGGTTTTCGCGAGGACATTCCCTATTCTTTCAAGAACGCGCGCATAGTCGAGGCCGTCGGCGCGTTTCCCGTGCTTGGCTTGCGCGAGCTGCGACACAGCGTGATTGAGTTCGGCGAGGTATGGCTCTTGAGTTAGGACCAACAACTCCTTGGCAAACTCCCATTTGGCGCCGTTGAGTGAAGCGCATCGCTTCAGCATATCCCAGAGGGGGCCAGCCGAACGCTTTCGGAAGCTTTTGAAGAGAGTGCCCTGCGGGCCACCTAAAGTGCAGTGCTCGGCATAGGCAATATAGGAGGCGAGGCCTAGAGCGGCCTCAAGGGCTTCCCTGCCCCAGCGGTCCATTTGCTCCAACGCCGTCTCTGAAAGGAACCTGGCGAGCGGGTACGCCGCCGGGTATGGAAGAACGTCGATGAGGTCGCTTAGGCCCATCCAAGTCCGATCCATGGCGCGATCGGCGTACGTCTTGATGTCCCCCGCGTTTACGTAGCAGAGCGACGACGTACTAGTGCCAAAGTCGAACCCGAGATAGGTCTCCTCGCCGGCCTCCTCGGCCGCGAACGTCATGTCGACGTAAAAGGGGCGCCCTTTCACGACCGATTGCTGGCCTTGAGAGCCGCGTCCATAGATGAAGGTGGGCTCCGCCGTACCGTCGTCTCGTACGAGAAGCTCCACACCGATGCCACTGCCGAACACGGCATCCTTCGGAGTACTAACGCGCGAATCGAGATTGTGCCGCGCGCCCACCTCTGCTGGATCGAACGACGAACGCATGAAGTAGTATTCAAGCGACTGTGTCGGCGCCTTACTAAGGCGCACCTTCCACCGAAGCGGTCGATTGACCAGACTTCGCAGGCTCGTGGATGATGGAAGCAGCACCCCCAGATCGCTATCAATACCCTCGAGTTCGGGGCTATCGGGCGCGAACTTCTTGAACTCGACGCCGTGGTTGTTAGGGTTCAACCCGAGACACAGGCGATTGTATGTAACCGCGCGAAAGTCTCCCTGTCCCTCGGTGTAATATCTCCGCGCGCATTCGACGGCCAGGCCTTTTGAAACGATCTCTTGGAAGTTCTCGCTAAGTTCGAGTATCTCGGCCTGCCCAAGCTGACCAGCTAAATCTCGTTCGATTAGCGGCTTAAGCCAACCGATATTCGAGGAACCACCTGACAGGAGGACAATCGAAATTGGACGCCCACCGAGCTCCTGCTCTGCGCGCTTGAGAATAGGCAGGATCTCCGGCAGCAACTTCTGCTTCCAGATGCGATCTGAGAATATCGTGCGAAATTCCGTAGGCTCGAAGCGTATGGGCACCCAAGGCGTCGAGTCCTGAAAGGGCTTCTGCGGGATGTCGACGACGCAGGCCGGCGACGCGGATAGGTTCGCATCCAACTTCCACGAGGTTACGCCCGAGGACACGGTCAGCTTAGCCTGCTCCACCGAACGCAGAACACGCCTATAGTTGCGCACAAAGGCTGCGTGATCGCTGCGAACCAACGCGAGGCTTTCTTCGTCAGCATTCTTTAACTGAGGGAAAGCGTCAAGCGCGCGCATAACCGCGGGTTTATCGACAGAGCGATCCAATCCACGAAACAGTAGCTCGCGAGCTATCGCATTGTTAATGACGAAACCACCCACGGGAACCGAGAGCGCAGCGAGAGGCTTCGAATTTCGTCCGCTTTGGCTGATGTCGCCTGCGATAGTGGTCTCAATGATGGAGGCGTCAAACGTTCCACCGCCAAAATCAAACACGAGTGCGATATGCTTTGTTCGCTGAGCTACGAGAGGATGCTTAACGCCATAGCGGTAGTACTGAAAGACCGCAAACGGCTCCGGCATGAAGTCGATTTCGGCAAACTTTCCGGCGAGAATTCGTCGAATGCTGCCTCGGTAGTTCTTTAGCCAATCGTCATGGGTGATCCGGTCGGAACCACCGACGAGCGATAGCGGTTCTGCCACCAATATCCTTGAAGGAGCCTCGTAGCCCTGTCGGCGAATCGTAGCAAGCGCTTGGGCGACTACCGCGTCCATAAAGTCTTTTGCGATACCAAGCGTCGATCGACCGCCCTTTAACTGCGCGAGCTTTACAGGATCATCGTTACCAATCTGAATCTTGAAGTCTTCTCTCAATTCGCTGGCTTGATCGCTGTTCTCAAGCGCGTCAAAACCGACCCAGGACCTTTTATCTTTATAGAGGACTACTGTGGGAATGACCGAATTCGCCTGAACCCTTACTTGGCGGACGCTGTTGATAAAAAGCTCTTTGGCTTGCGACATGCTTGCTCGAAGTTTCAGATATGGCCGCGGTGTAGCGCTCCAACCCAGGAACTAAACGAATCGTGCTGCGCGGCCCCAGAACGAATATTCAATAGGTAGCAAGATCGGAAAAGTACACCATAAACATATACGAATGGCTACCGGGAAAGGACGGGCATACAACGCCTCGATTCGATGCTGCTCTGCGGCGACGCTCGGAATTCGATTGCATTGTATTTGTCAGAGGGCAAATAAAGCCGCGACTAGCTTCAGTACCGATCCTTTAACTGCATCACGTTCGGAAATCTCAGCGAATCAGCACTTATCGATGCGCCTAAAAGAGTTCGTCGCGCCCGCCCGAGCATTATACTAGGTTGGCTAACAAGTCGGCATCGTCGGCTGCGGCTCTATCGATCTAAAGTGGCAGCGCTGCTGGTGCGCGCTATCACTTTGATCGATGACGACGTTGTTTTTAGCGGGCTCGTTCGCAACAACTCTCGGCGACGGCGAAGCGCCCGCCCCTTCCGTAAGCTGCAGGCATGCGCGTCGTCGTGCCCGCCTTGCTGCTCCCCCTATGGGGTGCCAACGCCGTGGCACAGGACTGGGGCAACATGGCCGTGATCTCATCGACGCTGGGCAACAACACCAATCGGCTTTGCATCGGCGACTAAGGGATCTGGTTCAAGTGAATGACGGCGTACTGGTCCTCGCTGGCCCCGACGACGATGTCGCCAATGAGAAGGCCGGTTGGATCCTGGGCCTGTGGGATGGCGTTCACGCCGACGTGGCGAAACTGAAAAACGTTACCGGCCTTGGACTCGATGATGTCAAGCTCCGCAAGTGCGACGATGAGCTCAAGCCGGAGGCGTTGGCGGTGTTGCGAGACGTCAGCGACGAATATGAGCTGGTAATCTTGGCGGATGGTATATGCGACGGCGGACCTTTGAAATTCGTGATCCCACGAAAGCCGCACTAAACTCCGTTCTCGACTGTAAGGGAAATGCCAAGAGCTGGGATCGACGCCAAGATTCCGACGCTTTAATCACGTTGTCCTATCGAGAGGACGCCGCGGGGTCGCGGCATCAGATTTGGCCATCCGTCCAAGGCCGACGCGACGAAATGCCAGTTAGCATCGCCTGGAGGACGCGGCTATGACTGGCGTGGCACAATTTATTCCAGTCACCCGCGTTTCAGTGCAGAAAGTGCCTATCGCATGTTTGCCGAACGGCAAGCTGAAATAGTTAGCCATTCAGGCGCTGTCGCGAGCCGTTAAGCTTGGTATGTGCTCTTCAAGAGCCCTCAACCCATTATAGGCTCATCCTAACCGACCGACTCTATGCGGTCCGAAATCTTTTCCAGATACTGAAATGCGCGGCCAGCGTGTTCACCGGCCCGCTTCATCCATTCTGCGGATTGTTCAATGCGCCGGGCCTCGGGCGGCACTCCTCCGTTCGAGATAGTCAAAAGCTGTTGGCAGACCACCTCAAAGTCCTGCGCGAGATCGTAGATCAGATAGGCGACGTTATCCAGGGTAAGCACATTGGCGAAATACGGCTCTTGCTCGCCCTCTAGCTTCATCTCGACGAACGGCACGAGTACTGTCCGACCCGGCGCAGTTTCCTCACCGGAAGCGACTTTGCTCTCGTCTCCCGCGGCCTCGATATCACCGACCGAAAGGAGCAAGGACATAAGCGAATTTTTCACGACGCTCACATTGTCGAGGAAATCCCCGTACATGCGGATTGCGTCAGGAGTCCGCGCTTCGCTTTCCGAAGCGGCGTCTACGGCCCGGCTACTCGCCATCTGAAATTCTCCGATCCGAACTTACATCCGCTCAAACAGCCACTGCCTTGCTGAATGCAGCGGGTTCGTATTGGTTTGCGCTTCTGGTTGGATGAAGCAGCTCCTTGGCGTTTTGGACCTGCTTCGCTCCCCCGTGTTTGATTGGATGCGAGGTCACTGTCGTCGGCACTCCGACTCGCTTGTGATTGTGTGCTGGTGTTTCTCTTTCGGCGATTAGCTTGGCGGCTCGCAAGCCGACCGAGGTTAGACTGAAAGCCGCGTGCTTACCGAAACTGGTACGCCGGATAAGACCGGCAACCGTCATCATATTCAGCACTCGTGAGAGATTTGCCTGTCCAAGACCAAAATGGCGCAGCAGTGCTGCCCTGTAGATTCGACGATGCGGCTCACGGAAAATCTCCATGAGGATGTCGCGGACATGCTCACGCTGTAACACATCCGCGGATGACAGACGCTCGCCCGCAGTAATGGATTCAGAGACCAACTCCTTCAGCGCACTGATCTTGTCTGCAAAGGTCTTGTGATCGACCTCCAGATAAGCCCCAGTTCGCGCCATAATCTCGTGCCAGCGCCGCAATTCTTCGTCTCGCCGGCCGTCGGACAAGCACTTCCAAGTCCAGGCGCGGAGGGCTCGGTAGATGCTTTCAGCCGCACGGGCGCCGCCGTCGGTTAGGGCAGCACGAATGATGTGCCGCGCTTCCTCGGGAGAGGCATCGCCTAAAGCGATATCGTCGAATGCCAACATGGAACCGCTATCCCATCTAAGGTTTAAGAGATCGTTTTACAACGTTTTACACCCGATTTGGTCCCGAAGTAACCCCATGTTTCATTCTGAAACAAACTGCCATTTCATAAGTGATTTCAAGGAATTGACAGAAATGGAGGCGGGAGACGGCGGCAGGGGTAGGACGTAGCCAAGCTCCTTCTGTGACGCCAAGCGGGCGTCCGTTTGCTGCACCACGAGAGCGCGGGCACCCGTTTTTGCCTGCACCTCCGCCGCGACGTTGAGGTGAGCGACCATAGTGGACTCCTCCCCCATAGATGGCACAGCGAAAAAATCTACCGGCAAGGTAAGGTAAGGCGATGCCATCGACGCCCGATCGCAGAAATCTCGGCAGATGGCCAAGCCGATCAGTTGGCTGTCGGTAATAAGGACGGGGATACATTCCCCCGATTTGATATCCTCTAGACGGCCCTTTTCATCTCGGGCCGGAACAATTTTATCGAATGAGCGGATCACACGTCCGTAACCGTCCAAGACCGTCGCGCGGTTGAAATAGCCTACATCAGTCTCTTCATGCCAGCTTCCGGCGAGCAGCCAGTGAAGAGGGAATTCATCGTCACTGGCAATGGTGCGTTTCCGTAAGAGGTCGCAGATCTTAAGTCGCGTGGGTCGATCGATCGTCAATTCCGGCCAGACGATGCCTGCACAACCATTCGACATCGATTGCTCGATCTGATTGTCCAGAGTTTCATCGATATCGTCGAACGTGACGTTTTCTGCGATGAAGTTGCCTTCGCGAGTTTCGCGAGTGAAAAGCTGAAGGTTGGAGAACAGCGAGGCCGCAACTCCCGACTTCTCGCCAGCTTCCCGTAGGTCTATGCGGATGGGGACGACTTCGAGACCACCTACCTCGGAGGGAAGTAAGCGATGCCTCAGTATTCCGCGTTTGAGATAAGGTCGCCCAGCGAGCCGAGAGTTGTGCAAGTTTCGCGGGCGAGGCACGACGAGCATGTTGGTCGAAGGACAACGCCACTCGTCTAGCTCCGAATCAGGGTCCCCAAAATCCGTCCCGGCGGTCGTGTACAGGTATTCATCGACTGCTCTAATCTGGCTCCCCAGAGAAAGCATCCAGTCCTCTGGGGATAGCGAGCGCGGCGTCCAACGATGAGTGCCCCGCGCCATCGTCTCGATCCGCCGGCCAGCCAAATGTTTTAGGGTCGCTTCCGAAAGTCGCTCGTAGGCCGCGAGAACAGGGACTGGCGCCTCACACGCAAGCAAATGCAGTCGGCACAATACCGTGGTAAGCGGCTTCTTTTCTATCGAAGGTGCAGCAGCAATTTCCGCCTCGAGATTGCGTGCCTTATCGATCCATTCCTGAAAATTCATGCGCCGACTGGTCACCCCCCGCTGCGACAATGCTAGGGCTTGACGCTTCGCGCAAGCTCCGCCGCCCTAGTAATTTCCCTAGGCGGTGGACAACCTGAACGCGACAGGGGCTCGCTTCGGAGGCTAAGTTCGAGTCGAGCGTTTAGGCCGAAGACGGTCAACGCTGCCCGGATCACTGCAAGCCGTTATCGGAGCCAGAGCTTAGCCGGCCGCGACCACGTCCAATCGGTCGTCGACTTCGCGAATCCGGACTCCTAGCCTCCCTGCTAGGAGCTCAAGCATCCCAAAACCACCTCCCTGAGGTCCCGATGCGCGGCATTTTCATAGATGAGCAGCAGCGAGTCTAGGGTCGGTTGAGACCCGTGTGCCGCGATCATGCGGACCGCACCGGACGCCCCATTATAGGTCACGGCATAGGTTGGAGCCATCGCGAAGCAGCGTGCCCCCTTCGACGGAAGTGTTTAGAGCGAGATGAGCCCATACCGGAGGCCGATAACGACCGCGCTGATCCTGTTCGTCGCCCCAAGCTTTCTCTTTACGTTGCCGAGATGAAACTCGACGGTTTTCTCGGAAATCCGGAGAATCCCACCGATCTCCCAGTTCGTTTTCCCCTCTTTGCACCATTCGAGGCAGGCGACTTCCTGCGGCGTCAGGAGCGGATTGTCGGCGCCGGGCACTTCACAAGTGAACGACTGCGTCGGGACTGGATCTGCACCGTCGTCGCAGGGCAGCGACTCTCCATCAAGCTGCGCGGCAAACGCATCGGCATGTATACGATGTTTTTCGAAGCTTGATTGGTGCGACGCAACGCAGCGCTGACCTTGGTACTCGATAGCGTCGGAGATCAATATGTGAGATCGATTGGAGGGCATTCGGCAAGACACACGTTCTTTCGGCGATGCCGCCGATAGGTCAAAAGAACTTCGGAATCCATGTAAGCGTCAAATATGCGCACAAACTTAGATTGAGTTCGCCTTCGGGCGCAATGAATTTCTGCTGCCGTGAGTGAAAAGCAGGCCTCGGCGTCACGGCAGGTTCCCTCTTAAGGCGAGCTCCAACCCTAACGACCACGCTGCGCTGGTCGGCGGCCGATTGCGAAGCCGCCGGCCCGAATGGCTTGCGTCCGGGACCGAGGTCGAGGGAGTCAAGCTGAGCGGGAGATTGAGCTAGCTAACAAATTCGAAGATCGCTCCCCAGACTAGGACCGGAGCCGATCGCGGGAGCGCGCTAAATCAGCGAGCTTATACATTTTTCCCCTCCGCTACGCCTCGTTGTGGATCAGATACTCCGAGCTATGCCCGGTATCGCACCAATTTCGCAGGTATTCTGTCGGCCCCACAGCGTTCTTGCAAGTTCGGCAGGGACCTGATCTTTGAACTTCCCAGCCGTGATATTCTGGACCGCCGAAGAAACCCGAACTGCGTCTGCAGCAGTGGAGTCCGCCAGACTTGCGAGTTTAGATCTTGCCATCGCGACGGTCGTTTCGGATAGGGTCAATCCCAAATCATGCACGTGGCCGGGAAGACCAACCATAGCGGCAGCAGCTCCAAAAACCGCCGTCACCTGCGATCCACGCCACAGAAAGACGTGAACGTCCTTCTCCTCCTGAAGCACGTTCGTGGTGTCAAGACCTAAACCGCTGAAAGCCTCCCGGCCCTCCGCCAGCAAATCGCGCGCTCTTTGGTCCAGATAAGTGGGTTCGTCCGACGCGAGATAGACAGCCTTCATTTCTGCGGCTAAGCGATCGTGTAATCGCTCGCCATCCGCTCGCTCGAACCGTGGCACGACGCCGCCGGGGTGAGGCGCCACGAAAAGTGTGTTGGTCTTTTCGTCGAGATCTTGCACAATCCATCGTTGCCCGGCAAAAACGACAAGGCTATCCTTATGGACCGGGAACGATATCGGCAATGTCCCCAGTGTCCTCCCGGACACAGTAAGCCGCCACTCCTCCGCTGACTCGAATACGGCAAAGAAGTTGCGCGATTGAACGACTGCCTCTCCTTCGTTGGCCAGCATGATCGTGCCGTCGGGTGCTTGCTCTATAAACCGGATCTCGTCAGATCCCAAGTGCTTCAACAGAAGCGCGAACTCCGCAGCAGAAATCATCGCGAAGGGACCAGAACCGCACAGCAACTCGTACAGTGGGCGGGCCCGTATTCCGCCGCGCTCGGCGATCACCGAAAGTATCTGGTGGACTAGCGTGGAGGCAACCTCGGGTACCTGCCCCGCCGGCTCGACGAATTTCTCGAGCAGGAGTCGGATGACGGCCACCGATCGTATTGTGTTCGAGCGTAGTCGGTCGATGACACCCGTATCCTGATCGGTGTTTGGTTCACGAATGTAGATTCTTAGGACCGACGGAGTACCCCTCCTGCGTCCCGTTCGCCCAAGGCGTTGACGTAGAGAGGAGAGTGATCTCGGCGCACCTATTTGGGCAACCGACTTCACCGATCCGATGTCGACCCCCAGTTCGAGGGTAGACGTACAGATACCGGTCGTCGGTAACTTTCCGTCTTTGAGGCGGTTCTCCAGCTCCTCGCGGATGGTTTTCGAAAGACTCCCGTGATGGGGGTAAAATTCGTTGGGCACTTTCGCCTTTTCAGAGCGCCTCCTGAGCCGATCCGCGGTCGATTCCACTGTCCGACGCGAACCGCCGAAAACAAGATTGTTGGTTCCTCTGAGTGTCGAATAGAGATGGTCCGCAATGTCGTCCAGAGCTATGCGCCGAACTACCGCCTCTTCTAGCACGCCGCTCGCGCCTTCAGCGTGATCTGGGTCGTCCAGCTGCGGAGGCTCAACATAGCCCCGAACCTGAAGTCTGAGTTCGGGTGAATCGGACTTGGCTTCCAGGATTTCGACAAGCTGAGGCGTCGTGGGTCGAAGCCAAGCGGCGGCCTGACCGAGGTCGCCTATCGTCGCGGAAAGCCCGATACGTCGCGCCGGCCGCGACGACACGGCATCGATGCGCCGCAAAAGACTAGCGACATGGAGACCGCGAGCCCCCTGAAGAAAGGAATGCAGCTCGTCCACGACGATGAAGTCCGCCGAGCATAATAATCGCTTCGCGTCGCCCGGACGGCGGACGAACATCGCCTCGATGGATTCGGGAGTGATCAGCGAGATCCTCGCGGGTCGGCCATTGCCCGTTTCTTCGCGGTCTGTGGGGCATCTCCATGCCACTTCACGACCGGAATGGCCATGTTTTCGCAGAGTTCGTCCAGCCGCTTGAACTGATCGTTGATTAATGCCTTCAACGGGCTGATATAGAGGACCGAGAACCCAGCGAGCGCCCGATCGGCAACGCTCGTGAGAACTGGCAGAAACGCGGCTTCAGTCTTCCCTGCTGCCGTGGAGGCGGCGATCAAGATGTCGCGGTCGCCGTCCAGGACTGAGATGATGGTACGGGCCTGTATTTCCCTGAGCTCGTCCCATCCCTGATCCCGGATCCACCGGCGGATCGTCGGATGCAGCTTGTCGTAAGCCCCCTCAAGATTTGAGGCGGAGGCTGGTGAGCTCATCGTCGTCCCCGTTGTTAGGCGTCGCTTCCGCTACGTCGTCGGGTGCGTCTGGAGCGATCGGCACTTGTTCAAGAAGATCCTGCCACCGGCTGTCCGGGTTCTGCTCCAGTACCGACAGCATTTGAACGAACGACCTTATCGTCGAGCGCGGCGTACGGAAGTATGCGGCCCCGATCTTTCGGTCGCAGTGCTCCATGAAGGCGGTAAGCGCATCGTCGGGAACCAGATACTTCGTGGGATCCCCGCCCGCAAAGACCATCCTGATGTTTCCGAGGAGCACAAGCAGATCCTCAGGCGTCAGGCTCTGCAGCCTGATCACGGGGCCCGACATGTCAACGAGACCGCCCGCAGCGAAGGAATTCTCGGCTAGCCGCGACTGAAGAGCTTCGTAACTGAACATGCCCCTGCGCGTGTCCAGAAGAAACTCTGGCGTACCACACATAACGAAACCGATGCCTGATGTATTTCCCTGAAGCGCATCGTTTACAATGTTGAGTACTTGCTCGTAGTTCTGCTTTCGCGCTTGAGCGCTCTGGAGCTTGTAGATGTTGGCCATCTCGTCGATCATAACGAGCAGTCCCGCGTAGCCCGCGACTCTTACCAGGCATGCGAGCGATTTAAAGCTGTCGTAGAGGTTCTCGTCATCGATGATGGTCCGCACACCGAGATCTCTCTTCGCATCGGTACGGGTCGAATACTCACCACGAAGCCATCGGATAGCGTTTTGCTTGAGAAGCTCGTTCGATTCCTCGCTGCCCCGCCAGAATGCCTTCAGCACGGTCGCAAAATCGTACCCACCGGCTAATTGCGCAATCGCTCCGAGCTTTTCGTCGATCACCTTCTCGACAGATACGCTCTTCTCCGCCGCCTCCTTTGCGGCGTCAGTCACCAGGCGCTCGACGACACTTTGGAGAGCTCCCCCTTCAGGCTTGTTGCGCGTTGCCATATTGTTGACGGCCTCGGAATAGAGTGCCCGGGCCTGCCCCCCACTTGCCTGAATACGCCGATTGGGCGAGAGGTCGGCATGCATAGTCACGCATTTTCGCTCGAGCGCGATTAGCCTGACTACACTGGCAAAGAAGGTCTTCCCAGCCCCGTATTCGCCGATAACGAACCTGATCGCGGCGCCCGCGTCGGCAATGCGATCGATGTCCCGAAGCATCGCGGCGATCTCCTTGGCCCGCCCGACCTGGATGTGAGGCAATCCGATGCGTGGGACAACGCCGGCGGAAAGAGCCTGGATAATAGTATCGCGTTCGCGTGGACGGATCGTCTTGACTTGCTTGCTCATGCGGCCTTAGCCTTCATCTCGGCGATGCGTTCTCTCAAGTGCGCCGCTATCACGATTTCGTCTCCCTCTTCGATCAGCGGCTCGTCGAAGTGGTCGAACGACCAGTCATTGATGCGCTCAATTGCGCCGTCCGGCAACAGGCGGACCTCCTTCGCATGTCGCTCAAATTCCGTACGCGACATTGATCCACGAAGCTCAAGTAACTCGACCAATTCGCCGTGAGGACCGTCCAATCCTTCCAAGGATTGATCGGCTGGGAGTGGAGAGGCTTGGACAGGAGGCGGGCCTTCGTCGGTAAAGATGTTGGCGAGCAAGGCGGACACAGCTTCCGTATCCTTTCGGGTCTTCTCCAAGCGGACCGCATCGATTCTGATGCCCGCCGAGGGAGGAGCCGGGGGCGCCTGCTTTGGAATGGGGATGCCTGCCGCCCGAGCCTCCTCCGTCAATGCTACCGGCTCGTCCTTCTCGGCGGCAGCGCGGTGCAGACCGGCATACACACGCTCCGTCGGCAGACCTAGCGACTTGTGTAGTCGCTCAAGGAACTTGACCTCTCCGGCATCGATATTCTGATTTGCGCCGATCACCGCGACCGCAGCCTCGGCTATTGCTTGCCGCTCGCTTTGACTGGTTTCCGCAAGTTTGCGCATGACCCTGTCGCGCTTGGGCGGATTGTTGAATGTGATGACGGCGAACGCGATCAGTCGGGCTTGTTCTACCCCCGATAGGTCGTCTTCCGCCCTAATCCTTGCGATGGTACGCTGTAATTCCTCGTACGATGCATCCCCGTCGGCCGCAGCGGCCAGGACAGCGACTTCGATCTGCGCTCGCATCGCTCGAAACGGCGCCCTGGCTGGATCCACCGGGCCGCCGTCAGCCGCCCGGAACACGAACACTTGGTCGTCCGCCCGAGGCGCGCCGCTCCCGTATCGGCGATCGGGCTCTATTGCGATCCCAACGACATCCAAGGCGCCGCTCAGCGTATCCAGAGCGGCGCTTGGTATTTTGCCTCCTTCCGGTATTTCGATCCCAGCCATCTCCAGGAGCACCTGTGCGGTCGTACTGCCGCGGCCTTGGCTTCCTACCAGGGAATCGATCTGGCGCCTGAAGTCTTCCACGGGACCGACTTTGGCCGCCCGTTGAAGATCGATAGGAAGAAGCGCCGCCGCGGCCATCGAATGCCTTGCTGCCGATTTCCGACCGACCAGACGGCTGAAGCTGTCGAGCTCATTTGTGCAATCGTCTAGCAAAGTCCTCAAAATCTCTAAGTCTCGTACGAGGAGGCTCGCATCAGGCTGGCGCTGATGTTGTCCTGGAACGTCGATTTCGAACGCACCGCTCGCAGCACGATACCGCAGCCAGACGTTGCCCTTGGAATTCACGGCAAAACCCTTGGGAAAGCGTGTGCCGAAACGCAGCTTCCACAATGCGACAAATTCTTCGAAGCACCTCACGGCCGGGGTTCTAAGATAGGTGTCCGGCATCGCCATAACCCAATAGAGCGCGTCGTCAGCCGAAACGCTCGGGGACGCTGCGAGCCGCTCGGCCAGATACAGACGCGTGGCGAGCTCCATCTCCGAACCGACGCTGCGTTCGGCAGAAAGGGGTGGCAACGCCAAGCGGATGCCGCGCGATATCCGAACAACGTTGATGAATTTCGTGGCGTAGTTCTGGAAGGAATTGTTCGCACCGTAGATCGAAAGCAATCTTTCGACTTCTTGAATAACCGCGGGAACGTCTGACCCTTGATCTATGAACACGCGGTGCTCAAGGCCATAGAAGAAGAGAAACACATATCCAATGCCGTAGCTCGGATCT
The DNA here is from genome assembly GCF_020194215.1 of Bradyrhizobium sp. BRP20. Classification (NCBI taxonomy): domain Bacteria; kingdom Pseudomonadati; phylum Pseudomonadota; class Alphaproteobacteria; order Hyphomicrobiales; family Nitrobacteraceae; genus Bradyrhizobium; species Bradyrhizobium sp. BRP20. The sequence goes on from NZ_JADYVY010000026.1 coordinate 26,329, forward strand.
CGCCGTCCAGTACGCATCCAGTCCAAAAAAGAACGTCGGGCGGCCGGCGAGATTTGCTCGTACGATGGCCAATAAGGCATCGACTGACCATCGACATCGGGCTGCCGCGAGTACGCCGGCAGAGCGGGATTTATGGCATACTGCCTGGTCTCACCGGTCGGCCCAGCTATCAAGGCGCCGTAGTAGAACATGCCCCCAGAAATTTCTGCCTTGCCGAAGACTGCCCTTTCGCCCGCCGCCAACCACACTGCCGGCGACTCACTCGAACGAAGCTTGCTTATCGCTGGTGGCGGGCTTTGACCAGAACTCGGAAGCTCGGGATGCCCGTCGGAAGGAGAAACGCTCTGCGACCTGCCCCTCAGAGCGAGATAGAGGAGCCAAACGACCCCGGCCGCCAAAACAAACGCTCCTATTGCGGCTGCGTGTTCCACAACGAACCGGTAGATGGCCATAACGGCCGCCACCAATCCGCCGATCAGGATCAGAAAGATGGTTCCGGCGTCAGATGATTTACCCCGTCGTCGCCCCATGGAATTGTAGTCTCTAGCCCGCGCCCTGTAGCCTTCCTTCGCGCGACTCTTGCACGATGCACCACTCGCGGCAACAGCGTGGCGATAGTCAGTCACAAGGAGGGAAGTGCCGTTCAACGAGGCTCTGTGCCACCCTTATTCGACCACAGAGCTGGTTCCGTGCCGTCATACGAAATCGGCGTAGCCGCATCAGCGCCCGTACACCCTAGGGATTTCCCTAGGTGCGAGCAGCACACTATGGGATCGCAAAAGCCCTGTCGGGCACCTAAGGCGATATCGCATTAACGCTTAGTCCCCGTTGAAACGGTGAATTGCGGTAGGCCTCACCTATGAGCTTAATCTCCAACGTACACTTGGCTGATCGCGCCGTCATGAGCGGATCCTCTCCTGGCACTGCCACCGCGCCGACCATCGAAACGATCCCGTATGCGTTGAGAAAACCGAGAGGAATGCGTACAAAGCTTCCTATCTGACCCGATAAACGCGGCCGTGAACAATGGGGCTCGTTGACGGCAGATCTGGCGAGAGCGTAGCGTAGAACGTCGCCCCGACTACTCGTCTGACCGTGCGGCGCCGTATTCGCTATGCGAAAGGATCCTGTTGTGAGGGCCTTCAAAATTGCTGCGACGGTGTTCGATTTTCCTGCGCCGGTCGATCCAACGATTGCAGCATGTCGCGTAACAAGTTTATCCAGATCTAGCGTGGCTTCCAAGCTCTCTGAAGCGGAATGGCTACCGATGGCTACTGGAGCTGACCCGCTGGGAGCATAGATCTTGCTAAGGTCGTCTTCAGTGACGACGTGCACCTCATCATCAACGGTGATCTAGAGAAGAACCTTATCAAACCACTCAAGGGATCCGAAATCTTACGGTCTACGGGCCTGATGCGGCGCTGGTCGGCGGCACTAAGGGGTCCCTGTGCTGTCGGCGGGCGGGACTTTGATGCTTTCAATCGCGAGCGCGGACGGAAGAGCTGAGTAACACCCAGCTAAAGCTCGAACAGATCCGTAATGCCATCCGGACCCGGCGCGATCTCTTCGATGAAACGCGAAGGAAACGAATACTTGAAGAAATTGAATATTCTGACGGCTACCTTCACCAAGTGGTGGACGAATTTGAGACAAGGAAGGTGACTTGGTGTGATGCGTATTGTCGCATTTCATCGTCGTGCAAGACATTAATGGATTTTCGGCGAAAGTCAGAGATCTGTAGAGATTGAGGCTGATATTCAGATCATGCGTGACGCGAACGGCACCGTGGATCGCTTCGGTGCGTTTCAAAACGATCCTCGGGAAAACTGGCAACCAACGGCACAAACGGGTTTCCGATGCCTGCATGCTGCTCCTAATACGAGAGATGCGGGACATAGTTTTAGAGCTCCAGGGCCGATTATGCGCAGGTCGCGTTGTGCGCGAGTCCATCGACTGCCGCATCATCACCGAACGACGAAATGTCTAATAAGATCCAAGAAGATCGCGGTGCGCTTGAAGGGGTCGGCTAATGTTCGAACCACCGTCCGCGCGATGCGAATTCCCGAAAGCCAATGCCCGGTGCCAAACGGCTCTGCCGCGAGACAAGATGCCATCAGCATCGAACTTTCTAGATTCGAAGCCGCGAGCCTCTCATGAGTGCGACGACGGTTGCGCGACAAGTTGTCCCAGAGACAAAAACTACCTGACGGTTGAGATTTGGACTAAACTACGAAATCTGTCGTAGGGCAGCATATTGACCTTCGAGACCCGAGCAGGCAACGCGACAACCGTGGCCGCGGCAAGCGTCGACTGCGCGAGTTACTTTACCTTTAGCAATACTCTTCGCGGGCACATTGGCGGACCCGCCATTCTTGGCAAGAATTGAACTAAGTTAGGCTGCTAAATGCGTAGGGTGGCTTTTTTCAAGCTTGTAGAGTGAACCAGCTCACACACCGGCGGCCAAGGACGTTGCAATATCTGCGTGCCGCTTTTGACGTGCGATGTCGATAAACTTGGGTCGCCATTCGTACAAAAAGTGTTTCGGTGACCCGGGTGAAATCTACGCCAAAAGGATCGCGCTCTGCTGGCTGAATTGTGCTGGGGAGTCGTTTTATGGATATTCAGGCGCACCCGCCCCTTCCTTACGTGAAGCCTGAAAGGGCATCGAGTGTACCTTTCCCGAAGATCGGCAAGGTACAGCGTGAGCTGACTGCATCGGCCAACTATTTTGTAGTGGACCCGGTCTTTCTAGCTACCGCCTCTTTGCAACCGTATCAACGAACGCATCAGGACCCGATCCATCGGCCGCTCAGGATCTACACGCTTGATCCAGCGGCGAGTCGGCAGGATGGCGCTGTGGCCGTGTTAAATGTCCCATTCGAGCGATTGCGCTCGGGGCCCGCGGGCAGCATCCTGGAGGTGGTCGATTGGGACGAGACGACGGGGCGGCTCAACAAGCCGGTCGAGTTGGATGATCCTCGCATCCTGATAGAAAATGGACGGCCCCCCTCGCCGTCCGACCCTATGTTCCGGCAGCAGATGGTCTACGCGGTCTGCGCGGCCACGTACGATGTCTTCAGACGCGCGCTCGGACGCGATCCGTGCTGGGGCTTTCACTCTCGTCCTGGTCAAGCTTATGCAAAGCTCAGAATTCGGCCACAGGCCTTCTGCGGCCGCAATGCCTATTACGATTCATCAGCAGGGGAACTCAAGTTCGGCTACTACACTGCCGATGGTAGCGTTCAGGGACGAAATCGACCCGGCGGTCGGGTGTTCACGAGTCTCTCACACGACATCATCGTGCATGAGATGACCCATGCGTTGCTGGACGGTCTTCGGCCGCGCTTTCGGCTGCCGACCCACCCGGATGTCGCGGCCTTTCACGAGGGTTTTGCCGACCTCGTGGCGATGCTCATGCACTTCTCGTATTCGGATGTCGTTCGTGCCGCAATTGAGAGGTCAGGCGGCAAACTCGAGACCGATGCGCTGCTTCTGTCACTCGCTAACCAATTCGGACATACCACGGGTTCGGGCGGGCCGTTGCGATCGGCCATCGATGCAGCGGGGCTGGGACAAGACGAGGAGCGCAGCGTCCGACGATATGATCAAGCTGGCGACGAACCGCACGAGCGTGGCTCGCTTCTAGTAACGGCCATTTTCGAAGCATTCGCGACGATACTTCGCCGGAAGACAAAGCGATTCATTCGCCTGGCACGTCTAACTCCCGGTGAGGCTCCAGGTTCGGAGCTTTGCGAAATTCTCGCCGACCAAGCAAGCACACTGGCATCACAGTTCCTTTCGGTTTGCATACGTGCCATCGACTACTGCCCGCCGTTCGACCTGTGTTTTGGCGAGTATCTGCGAGCAGTTATCACTGCGGATTTCGATCTCGTTCAGGACGACCCCTTCGGCTATCGCGAGGCCATCATCGATTCCTTCGCCCGTCGGCGCATCTACCCGGATGACGTGCCCGATCTCGCGGAGGACACTCTGCTATGGCGACCACCTGACAAGCAAATGGAGCCGATCGAAGACCTGCACTTCAAGAGGTTACGTTTCGCGGGCGACCCGGGAAGAGCAGCCGACGAGACCGAACTGCGCCGGCAGGCCGAAGCACTCGGATCCTACGTCATGCGGGCAGGGTACGCACGCGCGTTCGGCTGCGCTTTACCGGGCGACGTGCAACTGAACGGAGATCACGTCGATCCTGCAGTTGTTGGTTCTATTCGCTCCCTTAGCCGCATCGGCCCGGACCGGCAGGTCACCTTCGATACGGTCGCCGAGATCACCCAGCGGCGTTGGTGCAAGCAGATATCGGGAACGTCCACTGAAGTCATCGGCGGCTCAACCGTCATCCTCGGCCCGGACGGCCGAGTTCGCTGCAATCCGAAAGTCCGTGACGGATCAACGCCGAATACGAGCGCAAGCAGACCATCTTGACGGTAAAGGCGGTTCGAAGAGATGGACGAAGCGCGGCAGCCGCCACCAACTGTCGCGATCCGGTATATGCCATCTCTTTGGTGGAACAGTCGGTGTCCAGCAACCAGCAAGAGGAGAACGACATGAGCGATAGCGAACAGAAACTCCGCCAAGCATTAATGAGAATCGCAGAGGTGGCTCAGGCAGCGTCGGATACCGGACGGTATGTGGACGAGGACGATAAGCCGAATGGCGGCGAAGCTGCGCGGCGCCCCCATAACCACGCGGGTGGAAAAAACGCGCATTGTTCAATTAAGCAACTGCCCGGCCGTCTAGCCGAAAAAGCGGCAAAGACTGCAACGACCATCAATCCCATGAACCGAGTTAACTTCGGTGCCATTGGCTCCGTGGCACGCGGCCTGGTACTCTCGCCAGCAGCGATTGCAGTTTTGGTTGGTAAGTATTGGGGCCCGCAACAGCGCCGGCTCACGGTCAGCTTCCTGGATGGCGGGCCAAGTGATCTGCGCCGCCGGATCATTCAGCACATGAATGCCTGGAACCAAACCGCAGGGATCTCATTCGTGGAGACCCGTGGCGTGGGTAAGGTGCGCATCTCGCGAAATCAAGCAGGATACTGGTCTTATCTCGGGACCGACATCCTGCACATTCCCAGTAATCGGCCGACGTTGAACCTCCAGGGTTTCACCATGAACACAGCGGACAGCGAATTCCATCGCGTCGTGCGTCATGAAGCTGGGCACACGCTCGGCTTCCCGCATGAACACATGCGTGAGGAGCTGGTTGACCTCATAGACCCACAAAAGGCCTATGACTTCTTCCTGCGCACACAGGGGTGGTCTCGTGAGATGGTGGACCAACAGGTGCTGACACCGCTCAGCCAGGACTCGATAATGGCCACCCCACCGGACCAAGATTCGATCATGTGCTATCAACTTCCGGGATCGATTACCAAAGACGGTCAGCCGATCCGGGGAGGTTCGGACATCAACGCCACCGACTATGCCTTCGCGGGACAGATCTACCCGAAGGTTTCGTCAGAGGGTGCACCGTCGATCCAAGCTCAAATGGGCCTCGCCGACGAATGGTCGCCATCGGAAGATGTGGAGGTGGACGAGGAACTGGTGCCGTAACGCTTTGCCGCGCCTCGTCGAGATTCAGGCCTCCCAGGACCTCCCACCCGTGCTGCACGTGCGGGTGGGAGACGTACTGATGTTTGGAGCAAGCGGCGGTCGTCTTCTGGAAGGCGAGACGGCGATCGAGCTGTTAGGTGTCTTCTCGACCGGCGTACTCTCGGACGATGGCCGGGTGCTAAGCCCACTCGGACCGCCAACCAACATCTTGTTTCGTGCGCTTCGATCGGGGCAGGCCCGCATCGAGGTGATAAGGGGAGATCCATGGCAAGCTATCCCGCAACGGCACGAGATCGCGATTGTTGTCGTCGTCTGACGGCGCACCGAAGACCGCCCCCCTAGAAAGTCTGAGCGGAACGTCTCGTCGACCGTTAGCACGACTAAAAAACGGCCGGGCAATCGGCGGCTTGAAGACTTTAAAAATGGACCGGGGGCGTCTACTCACCACACTCGCCCCGTCCCGTCGACCCGCGCGCATTGCATGCTTCCAACGCCATCACACAGAAATGTGGCATGCTCAATTGAGCCTCGAGGAGAATTTCACATGCCAATCGGAGACAATCTGCCGACCCAATCTGAGCGATCCTTTCTCAATCTGTTTGAGCCGCCGCCACAGTTAATTGAACCCGCCGTACGCGCCTGCCGCCTATTCAACACGGCGCTGGATATCGTCTTTTACGATGTAGCGACGTTGGCCGCGCAGCTGGCCGAAAAAGACGCGTCCGTGCGAGCTCGGGAGGAGAAACCTCCCTCCCGGATCGTCCAGCTCGATGCACTCAGTGACCCTGAAGGCTCGCTTCTGCTCATCGACGCTAATACCGCACCCTATGTGCACAGATACACCAATGTGGAGGTCTTCTTGACTTCGCCTCACCCGGAAACGCGGGCTGTCGAGATCGTAACAATCACGGGGGTCGGTAGTTCGGCCCTTGGCAGCGCCGCGCTGGCGTGGGACATCTCGATAGCACTCGGAAAACCTGTGCTTGCCATCGTCCCGGGATACGGCATGGCTGACGTCATTCTGCAGGCGCTAGGGGGCTGGTTCGGCTTCGGCCTTTACGACTATCTGCATGCAAAGAGCTTGATCCAGAACGCTCTTGCCAATGCCGCGCCCCGGACAGCGAGCATAGGCCGCCAACTGCCCGCGTCTACGCCGGATGCGAAGACCCTGCACGGCGCGCCAGTCTTTCGCCACGGCTCCGGCTCCTCAGACGTTCTTCACGCACTCCTCCTTCATCGTGACGCGGCATTCAAGCTTCTGGTTGGACACAGCAAGGGCGCCCTGCAGATCGGCAATGCAATCAGATCCCTTCCACCGGACCGATCACACGAACTCCGGGTCGTAACGCTCGGCTGCCCGATTTCGACGGATGTCGAGGGCGTCAGCTACTATCAATACCTTGGGCTTTTCGACGCCCTGGGACAGCTCAACATGTGGGGACACAGGCCGAACCAATGGCCACCGACTTGGCACAGTACGAACCCCAAGTTGCCACCGGCGATGACGGCGGGGAAATACGCGGCAGATGCTTTTCCGGCCTGACTTCTGCTCCGCCCACGCCTGCTCGGTCGTTTCTACGTTTAGATCCGGGCACGTCGCTGATTTGTGGACAGCAACCTGATATTCTACGGTTGGTGCTACCTGACAGCGATCGCGGCGTCTCTAAGAAAGGAGCCAGACGTTAAGTTCGGAAAGCTTATCCCCTCAATCTGCATCATCGCCCCATTTGTTGTTTCGCCGGCTCCGGAACACCACCAACCTCTTCTCAACCAACTAGTTTCTCGGTTTGCGAAGGAGAGTATGAGCGGAGTTGTCCTGATCATGATGCCTTTACCTATTGTGGCACCATAAATGGCTGGGCAGAACAGGCTTGCAAGATCCAAAATTCACGTGAACTACCGAAGTATCGCTTGATCAAGCGCACGTAGACGAGCTTATTCGCTTCTATCAAGGATCTCCGATTGGGGGCTATCGGCCAAGAGATGCCGTGATGCCATTGGCACAGAGTTATCTCTGTTCACTGACTTCACCGATAAAGGTCAAGATCGCGGCAAGTGCTCCGCAGGGAAACGGGGATTACCGAGCGGTTCGAGTCGGCCGACCACAAATTTGCACGTCCCAGCTGGTGCCCTCTTGTTCCTCAAAGCTACCAAAGGTAGAGTTTGGAATTGAATCATTTCGCGCGTTTTATTGCTCGTCCAGAACTATCTGGACAGTACTTGCCATACTGCATCCATGGGAGGCTCACATGGGTCGCTGGAAAACGATCTTTGCAGTAGTCTTAACTTTACTCGTCATGCATCTTCCGGCAGAGGCGCAAGACCCAGTAATTCGTATCGGTGTAGTGGCGACCTTCACCGGTTTCGGGGCAAATGAAGGCCAGCAGTTTCGGGCCGGAGTATCCGCCGCTCAGAATGATCTGAGGCAAATAGCCAACCGACCGGTGGAGGTCATTTTCCATGATCATCAGAATAAGCCGGACATCGCGGTCAACAAGGCCCGCCAGCTTATTGCAGTCGATCGCGTCAACTTCCTGATTGCAAAAGGCGGCGCATCTGTAATGCTGGCCGTGTCCGGGGTGAGCGAACAGCAACAGACGCCAACCGTCTTGGTCGGGCTATCTAAGGCGCCGTTTTCGGACCAGCGACTAAAGTACTCATTCCACATCGGCGATAGCGCCGAGCAGCTTACAAAGCTCGCCGTTCGGTATGCGAAAGACAATCAAGATCGTCGTACGAGCTACATTTTTGAAAGCCAGTTTTTCGCCGAAGCGCTCAGCCGTGAAGCCCAAGTCAGCCAGCTGCCGTTGCAAAATTGGAATGGCACAGCTGGCTCGCCGGCGATTGTGTTCATGTTTGGCGGGGATACTCGTAACATTCGTTTGGACGAACTCCCATCAAACAGCCTTCTCATCGGTGGCATCAGCCTCCTGGAGATCGGCCGCCTCGGAAACCAGATCAAAGTGGCGGCCATCGCGCCGCACGATCCCAGCCTTCGAGAGCCACGTAGCTTGCCCAACTCCTTGAGGGACATGAAGGGAGCGGATGCCTACTATGGCTACGCAGCCTTTCAAATCCTGGCACGCGCCGCGCGGAATGATCCTGCTCCTGACCGAGTTGCTGCGAGCATGCGTGCCGACTCGTTCGATACCGTCCTTGGACAACTCAACTTTATGGCCGGCGGCGAATGTCGTCAGCCTAAGCTCGCCGTGTACGTCATGAACGACAATGGCTCATTCCAGCTGTGTCCCGACTGTGGCGGCGTTCACGATGGCTGTAATGGCTCCGCGTGCAAGTGCAAGGACGGCTCTTGCAACAACGACTGCTGTAACAAATAGGCCAATGATTTCCGATGATCCCAAGAAGGCTATCAAGTTTGTAGCCGCGTTCCTGCCAGGCTTCATTGGTCTGGGCCTCGCAAGTTATTTGGTCGATCTGCGGTTCGGTGAACTTGCATACGCCTTTATTTCGATTGCGATCAGCATCGCATCCTTTGGGATTGCCTCGCTCGCGATGCGGCAATGGCGCGCAAAGAAGCGGAAACCAGCGCAAGCAGTCGCAACGGCGGAGATAGTGCTGGCATATGTAGTCGCGCTGGTTCTCGGAATTTTCGTGTCGGTTGCCTACGATGATGATTGGGTGATCACGGCGGTGAACAAGATACCTTTCGTGTCGCTTACCAAAACAACTCAAGACCACCCGCTTTTATACGTACTAAAGAAGAGCTTCACCTGTGTGGCTGTGCGTCCTATCGATGCTCGTGAGAACAACACGCTGGTCTATACGAAGGCGATGGTACGAGCGATCGTAAAGGATTATGCGACCGTCGAGGGATTTATCCGCGTTTACCCGACCGAACTTGATCCCGCTCAGGTCTTTCTATCTCCTGCGTGCAAGATAGACGGAAAAAAGACGACAGCAATTCCTGGCCCTGGCGTTCTCGTGCAGACAGAAAATGTCATTGCTTGGGAGCTCATTGATGCGACCGCAAGCGAGTGTTGGAAGATCCACTACGGCAGCAAGCCGCCGTGTCTTTGTCCTTCGGAGGAGGTCAAAGACAAATACATGGCGCGAATGAACGTGGAAAGGCATGAACAACAAGACAAGTACCAGCTCTGCACGGCGGATAAATAGCCTGACTTCGGCAGCCGGCTGGCAGCATTTTCGCACGAGCCGTCAAGAAGCGAGTCTCTCAAGACGACCAAGCGGCCTGTGTTCTTACGTATATTTGTACGGTTTCATCCTTATATGAAACTCAAACGTGCTCGACTGAGCATTGACGATGAAAATTGATTGCGTCGCCAGCCTTCACGCCTAGGGCGTCGAGATCAATCCACGAGCCGTTGCAACTATCCAGCGGTTGCCCCAGCGCACGATAGATTCGATTCGCCCGACGCCGGGGACCACATCACCTCGTGCTGCCATTCGAATCCCATCGGGCCCTTCGAGCACCGCTGTTCCGCCGCGAACGTCCAGCACTGCCCAACCTGCCAGGGTCGTTGGTCTTGTCTCGGGAACCGACAGGAGCGGCCCCGCAGGCTGGATCGAGCCCGTCACAGACATGTCCACTTCGAGAGCATCCGCCGATTGCGCCGCATTTGGCGCTTTGGTCCCAGGCTTCGGAGCAACGCTCGCGATGAATGTGGAGGGCTGCCCCAAAGCAGGCGCTGTTCGCGAACCCGATGCAATCTTTCGGACGCCTTCGGCTTTACCGCCTGCCCTTGTATCTGGCATGCGGCGCGAAGCCGTTTCTACCTGAGCAGTCGGGTCGAGAGCCGAGATAGCTGCAGGACCGTACCAAGCGCCAGCCCAACCCAACGCAAAGCCCACCCCCAATGCGGCCGCCGCGACGAGACAAATAGTCAGTTTTGGAGGCCGGCCCGGCGCCAATAGCGCCAAGATCTCAGCTCGATTGGGGGTCGAGAAATCCGATTGATCGCGAGTGATGGGCCACGTGAGCTCGCCACTGCCGTGATCTGGGGCGATCGTGATCCTTTCCAAGGTATTCGCATGGTGCAATTGCATGCTTGGCTCCCTTGCGGTCGCCAATGATCGTACCGGGAGCTAAACTAACCCTTAACTGCCGGTGCGCTCGGCACGGCTAAAGAGAGGTCGTAGAGCGCGAAGGGGCTGCCTTCGCGAGAAGGAGCGCGCCCGGCTAGGCAGCCGTTGCGCGAGTAAAGGGCAGAATGGGACTACCAGCTCGAGAGACCGGGGCGCACGTGAATGCCGCGATACCAGGCCTAGCTTTGCCGAACTGGGCGAACTTTCAGAACGAAACTGACAAGACAAGCGAAAGGAGTGCGCTGTGACGTCGGTATCGGGACCTTTGCGTGGCCCTTTTTAACCGCCGCAGTTTATGGGTTGTATTTTCCTACCTTGGATTGCATATTTTTTTCCGTTGTCGACCGCCTGTTGCCTTTAACAATTATGGTTTCCTAATGAGTAATCGAGGTTGGGTTCACTATTCGACTATTCTGGGCGAGCGGGTCGAGGGACTGGTCGCACTATTTCGAGAACTGCAGACTCTCCGCCGCCGCCTACGAGCCACTCAGGCGAGAACGATTGTCAGGACTAGCCGTATCCCCAAAGCCAGTCGTAGACGGAGAGCACTTCGGCGGACATAGCTGTCGCGAGCTCGTAGAGCCGTTCAGTGCGATGAAAGAATTCGGCACTTCCGCTTTCTAGGAAGCTCGCGCCAGATCGCTCTACCGACACCTCATTGTCCAGTAATCAGGGTATCGAGTGTTGCAGATGGAATAGTCAGCAACAGCTCAATCGTGAAGTGAAAGAGCGTATTTTGGCGGCTCGTCATCTCGGCGGACAACAGCGCGCTGAAGATGTAATTGTAAAGTGAGAGAACAGCGTTGCGGAACCCTTCGTGCTCGGCGGGGGAGTAGGAGTGCGCGTCATCCAGACCGAGAACATGACCATCAAGCTGAAGCCGTGCTGGCAATGAAGAAGGCGATCGCAGCGACCTGTCCGGCCGAACGGACGAGGTGGTTGCAGGTGGCTTTGGCATGCAAGAGCTTGGCGCGCCTTGTCGAAGGATCGGTTCCTGCGCCTACAATCTCATCTTGATGCTGCGCCAGAGCGCTCGACATCCGCGGGCATTGGGATCACAGCTTCCGATAGGTAATGTGTGCCGTCGCAAACGGGATGCCCGCACGTCCGGCGCTCCCACGCACGATGCAGGCGCGATCATCTATTGCGTAGAACCAATCATCGAAATTCAATTTGATCGATTTACCGCCTGGTTGCGGCGTGTCGCGAGTGTACTTCCAATGAAAGGCGCAGCCGGCTTGCTCTCCAAGAGCCTCACCTTCCAGCCGGTTTTCCAATCCGGTGTACTTGCCTTCGTTACCTTTTCGTATGGTCCAGTGCATCGTGTCGCAATGGCCATCATCGAATGTGTACGTCTCGGTGAAGATCACGATTTGGGTATCTGTCTCGAATTCGCCGTGCGCCGCAATCGTCGCGCGCTTTAGCAATCCGCCAACGAGGCTTTCCAGCACCGCCCAGCCTTCGATCCGCCCCACAAAGAATTGCTCCGGAAGAAAGATCGGCCTTGTTTCTCTGAAATCCTCGATCGCCATCGGTAGCACCCAATCAAGGGATTCTCCGTACTAAGTCCCTTGTTACCCATTGGGTTCCGATTAGCCGCGCCTTGCAGCGCCGTACTTCAAGTTATTGCGGCCCGCGAATAAGGAAAGGGCCGCTCGGACATTCCGAGCGGCCACCGGGGCTAAAAACCAGGGCGGTGACCTCAGCTCCGGCGGCATCTGTGATAATTTAAGCTCTGCGGGTGAACAGCCCGGCGTGCAAAGTTCCGAGCCGAAGGTGGAGATCCGTTGCATCTCGGTCACAGAAAGGATGCCCTGGAAGCTTTTGGTTAGTGGCATTCGGCAACTAGATTTCAGTTTATTTCAAATCTGAGATCGAATTTGTAGCCAACTGATCCGCTCAGGCGCTATCTTCTGCATTCAGACCTTTTGATCGCGAAATTGTTTGGCTCACGTGATGAGCCGCTTTGAGTGTCTTCTTACAGAGCATGACCGCATGCGCGTTGTGTAGGGGATAGACATGTTGGATCACGAATTCAATGAACAGCGCGCTAAGTTACTGCGTGAACTCGCAGAGCAGGCTGACCCATTTGTTAAAAGGCGCCTCCTGAAACTGGTGGAGCGGTATGAACCTAAGGGGCGAGCAGCGCCGCTTCACGAGCTCACTTTGGGCCTCGGCGATGCCGCCGATCGCAAGCAAGCGCCACCTCCCGATCCGGGCGTACCGCCGTCTACCATCAGCAGAACACGGGTAAGTTCTGATTGAAGTTCGTCTTCTGAATATCCGTGCGTTCAGCCCGATAAAACCCGCAACTAGCAATTATGGCAATCCAGATCGTCATGGACCGCACCGGCGACAGCCGTCATCTCTTCAATCTTCACGACGCACAGGAATTGGTCAGGGCCGAACAGCGCTTCAATGAGCTGACGAAGGTTGGCTTCACCGCTGCGGTCCGTACCGGAACGGACCAGCTATCACAAATCAAATCATTCGACCGGAATGCGGAAGAGACCATCTTTTTTCCGAGGCTCGTTGGAGGTTAGTGGGAGCCCAGCCATGTTGGCCTTCCGATCGTTGGCCATGGGCAGCCGTTCTCGCATGAGAGCGACACGAGCCCTTTTCATCAAGCACGGCGCCGAAAGCACGCCGGAAGGCCGCTCGCTCCGGCTCTTGCGGGAGTGGCTTTCGCAGGCGCAACGCGAGCAGCTAGCTCGCAAAGGTTACTTCGAGGTGATCGGAAACGAGAGTGGGAGCCAATACAGGGTCTACGCCGGAACTTCCGGTAATGTTTGCGTGGTGGACGAGCGCGATCATCAGCAAGAGGGATTGTGTTTCATGCCGGTGGGCTCTCTGCCGATAGGAGACGTGATGCTCGCCCAGAAGATTGCGTTGGAGACATGCGAAGCCCACGTGCGCGCCGTGGCGAAGGGGTTCACTCCAAGTCGTTTTCATTTTAGGCAAGCCCGACTGCTCGGCTGACTGGCGGTCGCATCATTGCGCTTGCGAGTGGCGGCGCAGGCGTCCTGTTAAGTTGGTTCGCTGCTGAAGCTGGCCGGCGGAGTTTAGTGCTGGGGTTCATCCAATGCCTTGAGTCGCGCGTGGAGAAACGCGCTAGCATGGTCATAATTTGCATCACCGTCCACGACCGCGCGAGCGCGCGGATGGAGCACGCGACCGACCAATTTCGGACCGACTGCGCCAACACGCTCTGACCACTGGTGCAGACGTTCATCGGAAAGGTTTTGGCTCGACGTGAATAATTTCAGCCACCGAGATGCGCCGTCATGCTTGTTGTGGTGTCGGGCAACAAATGCATAGAAGGCGAATAAGCTTTGGACATCCTCACGGGATACTGCTCGCTGGGCCATGAACATTCTCTTGTGAAAATAATCATCAGCGAATCAAATACGGATAATACATTTCTCCGGGTGTCGAATACCAAGAAAATTAAATGCCGCTCGGAGGTGAGCTTCGAGCTCTGCAGCGCAGCGAACCTCCATTTAGCTGCTTTAATGCGAGCCGCGCGCAGCTTGGGCACACTGCCCGTCCGCGCTTTAGCGGAACGCGGCCCCCGGCTCTTCACCCTCCTCCCTTCAAGTGCACCGCCGGGTCGGGGCCGCTGGCCCACTTCCTCTCCGAACTCAACGTCATTCACGCGTTCCGCGAAGGCAATGGTCGCACGCAGCTTTCGTTCTTCCTCCTTCTGGCCGATCATGCCGGTCATCCCATCGACCTCGAAGATCTTGAGCCGGATACTTTCTGGATGCGATGATTGCTAGTTTTAAGGGGGACGAAGGACCTCTCGCCGTGGTTATCAGCGACCTGGTCACCTACTAGGCCCCTATCGACAGCTGCTCAAGACGCGACTTCCTTTCGTTCGTCGCTCGATCTCTTTTTAGGAGATCCGAACTCATGGCCGAAAAGGCTGCGACGCGTTCGCGCATGCGCGCGAGCTCCGCCTTTCAGGACAGCAGCATCCTGATTTTTTGAGCCATTTCAGAAGTCAAAGCCGTCCGACCCACACAGTCTACGCGGTCGAAGGCGAAGGTGATTCACGACCAAGGTCGGCGCCGCCTGGGCGCACGAGGACGGCGACGGCTACAACATCTCGCTCACGGCGGCCCTGCCGCTTAACGGGCGCCTGGTGGTGCGCACCGCCAAGGCCGATGCCAAGAACGAGGCGGCGCGATGAGCGCCGCTGCCTTCCGCCGGTTCGTCGTCAAGGCGTTTGAGTACGAAGAGTGGACGGTCATCGTCGAGGCCGGCAGCTCCGCCAATGCGATCCGCAAGGCCGAGGCGATCTGCCGGGCCGACAATTTCGGTGTAGCGAACCGCTTTGATCTCGGCTGGAAAGCCCAGCCGCTGGTTCAGGAGGTGCGCCAGTGAGCACCGCCGGCAAGCTCCCTTCGCAACCGCGTTATCCAGGGCCACTGCATCCAGGTCATGCGGCAGATGGCAACCGGGTCGGTGGACTTCATCCTGACCGACCCCCGTATGTCTGCCGATACAATCGAGTAGCGGGCAGACCATCCGCAATGACGACAACACGTCGTGGATCCGACCGGCATTTCGCGAGATGCAGCGCGTCGTGAAGAACCCCGGCCTGTGCCTGACCTTCTACGGCTGGGGCCGAGCCGATGTCTTCCTTGACTGCTGGCAGGCTGCAGGATTCCTGGCCTGTCGGCCATCTCATCTTTCCGAAGCGGTAGGCCTCGTCCTCCCGGTTCGTGAAATAGCATCACGAACAGGCCTTCCTCCTTGCCAAGGGTGACGTGCCCCTGCCGGAAAATCCGCCGGCCGATGTCATCGACTGGGTCTGCACCGGCAATCGTCTGCATCCGACGCAGAAATCCGCGAAGATGCTGCAACCGCTCATCGACAGCTTCTGCAAACCAATATCCTCGCGTCGCTTGCGGGCCGAAACGGTACGAGCTGCAGGAGCCAGAGCACTGCCAGTTCCGATCGGGCCGCTCGTTGAGCGATGCCAAGGGCGGACCGCCGCGAGACCACCGTGGCCCGGCGGCGCGCGGGAGAGCCGCGGCAGATCAACGCAAGGAGCTACAGCGACAGCCCATCGACCATTTCACGATCGGTCGCCGGCCGCCCGCCAGCTAGACCAAAAGTTCCCCATCTTGGGCATTGACGTTAGCATCGATACGACCCTAGGTTTTCCCAATTCATTTTACTGCTCGATCCGGTGGGTGCCTTCGAGGCCCATTAAGGAGACAAGCATGATTACTTATTTGATAGCCGCAGGCGGCGTGTTCGGGTTTCTCCTGACAAGGTACGTTGCCGCGCAGACCAGGGAAGGCTCACTCTGGCGCGCAGTATTGCGCAACCTCAATCGTTTCTTCCTGCCGTTCGCTATCGCCGGCATTATCTTTTCCGGCCTTCAGATATGGCTCTCCCTCACCGACGACCTCGAAGGAGCCAGCCGGACCATCCGGGAATTGGAGACGGAACTGGCCCGTTTGCGGACTGTGGCCACCTTTCTGAAACCCTCTCCGGCGCTGGAATTCTCTATTTATCTGGCCTTGATTTTTCTGTTTGTGGCACCCTTCTGGGCCAGCCATCGGACCGTAATTAGCGTCTTCAGCGGCTATCTTCGATCGGTAAGCTTCGCCTACGTCTGGCTGACGCTGCTGACCTCTCTTACCTTCTTCGGCGGCATCGTTGCAGGTCCTGATGGCTTGCTCGCCCAACGAATAGCGACAATCGAGCACCACATCGAACGGATTGATGAACGATATGCAAAGGCCCTTCTGGAAACGAAAGCCGTCCTTCTCGCCGAGCTGATGCCTCGTCTCGTGAAGACCTACGAGACGAAAAAGAAGGATGATGATGACCAGCAATGGCCACATATCGTTCTCCTGGCCGACAAGCTCCGAAAGGCGCTTGGGAACCTGCCAGGACAATATCCCTCTCTGCTGGACGGGCCTCACGGCCCCCCGAACGGACCAACACCATCACCTGTACGTCCGCCAGGACCTCCGCCTGCGAGCGCTTCGGTCGCTTTGTCATCGTTGAATGTCGACGAACCGCCGATCGTCAGGCCTCTTCCGCCTCTGGAGAAGCTGCAAGAGAAACCGGCATCCCAGCCGCTGAGCGAGCGCCGTGTTGCGCCCGCAAAATCGGATGCTCCCACCGCTACACCGCTCGCTCTCCAGTCGGTCGCGTACGCGTATCGTGGGCGGATCCAGCCGTTTGACCAGGCTCTTCGCCTCAAACCGACCTCGGTCGCCGTAACATTCCCGGATGTGCAGGCAACGCGTCCGCAATGGTCGCTCGAAACGGCCGAAGCGATTGAAAAGGAGCTGAAGGCGTCCTCGGCAGAAAAGCGAACTGTTCCGGAAGAACTTCTCGCTTCGACGGGAGCACGCGCAATTGGCGCCGCCTACGAGGGAAGCGTCGACGCCGTGATGGATGTTCTGAAGAACAACGAGGACCTCGGCCTGCCGCTAGGTTTCCTGGCCGGCTTTGTGGAAGCCTTCCTCAATGAATCAGTAAAGACCGCTATCGAACGAGCCATCGAGAAGCAGAGCGCACGGCTTGCGACCGGCGCGAGCAAGCTCGCAGCAGCGGTATCAGGATTCACGGACGACGTGGCCGCCGCTGTAGCCAAGGGGTTTGGGAGCAAGCTCCGCGCGCGCACTGAAGCGGTCGTCGCCAAGATCGATGCCATGGAGAAAAGCATAGCTGACGCTCAATCCAAGATTCCGAACGACATGCAGGCGTTATCGATCCAGCAGTTCGAGCCTCGGTGGGGCGGTCTCGCAGCCGTCTGGGGGCAGGCGACCGGTCGTCTTCCCGACGAGTTGCGCAAGCCAGCCGCAGAGGTGCTTGGCGAAATTCGTGAAGCAATCGAGAAGCTCGGACCTGTCGATCGAATGACCTTGCTTTACAATTGCGAGCAGGTCTGGCTCGACTCGACGGAGACAACCCGCCTCAGCTACATCTCGGCGATGCTCCGGTGCGAGGAGCTCGCCGGGCGCACCACCGCTTCCTTTCAGCAGTCTCTCCGCAAGGCGCTTCCCGGACTACTCGCTGGCGAAATTGCTGATAAAGGTCTTCTTGACATGGTTCCGTCAATGGTCGGCGATACCAAGATCAAGGACAAAGATCTGAATGAGCTAGTGGCAGCCCTGCAAAACGCCCGGTCCGACGCGCTCGGCACTCCCGGTGCAGCCGCTCGCTTCATTGCTGAAAGTCGCAAGGCTTCTCCATCGCGGGCTCGAAGCGGATTCATGGCGGCGATGGGAGCGACTTCTTGCAACATTCGCGGGGAGCTTGTGACAGAGCATTACGTGAACAATGTGCGCGTCTCGGTCACGCGAACTCCGATAACGCTGCCCTGTTTCCGGTAGCTGTTTCAGAGTTCTTCTCACCTCAAGAGGGCCTGCGATCGGGCTCGCGAGTATTGAGGATAGACCGCGATCGCATTCGTCGAGTGGCGGCGCCCCGACAAGAACGTACGGCTCGCGAGCGTATACTTGCCGCCGTTCTCTGAAGCCCTTGCGCGCAACACTCCTGCCACTCTGTTGAACAGACGAGGGACGAAGCGCCCGCCCCTTCCGTAAGCTGCAGGCATGCGCGTCGTCGTGCCCGCCTTGCTGCTCGCCCTATGGGGTGCCAACGCCGTGGCACAGGACTGGGGCAACATGGCCGTGATCTCATCGACGCTGGGCAACAACACCAATCGGCTTTGCATCGGCGACCACGCGCGGAGCTCGTTATCGATGAGTGCCGTAACGGTTGCCAGTTCTCGAATTGAGATAAGTCCCGCCACGGTGTGATGAGCCGGATCCGCCCAAATAGCTGCCGCCATGACTGGTCGTGTGATGTCCGCCGCCGTAGCTGACGCGCCCTCCATGTCCTCCGCGTGCGTTTGCTTGGCCGATCACGCCGAGCAGCAACAGACCGGCAACTATTGCAATCAACTTCATATTTCGCCCGCCCCTTTCGAATGTGGAAGCGTATCCAAGCGCAGCCGATGCGTGATAACAACCTTTGATACGCGCAAAATATGCAGCTTTGCGCCGAGAACAACTGGAGCCGAGCCGTTTTTCGGCGCGAGTAAGGCGCGCGCCTGTCCCCGAAACGTCTCGATCTCCAATGGAGCCGGTGACCTCGTCTGAATGCCCAATCCGATCGTGCAGAAATACCGCAGATGAACGACCCTCTACGCTGATTATCATCATGGCCGCCATGCTAGCATAGGCCTGCTACTTGCTCGGGGCCAACATTGTCATCACAGGAAATTTCCACCCAGTCGACTGCTGCAGCCGATCGGGATCTAATCTTCGTAGTGATTGAGCGTCATCGCGAGCTGTCGGCGCATTACGATGCGGCCTTGTCCGTATCGGCGAAGCTCGATGGGCCCGAGTTTGATGCCGCCGACGAAATCAGCAGTCAAAGGACCCATGCTCTCGCGGAGCATGCGAATGTGCTCATCCGTTCAACGCCAACGACGATCGCGGGCGTTATTGCTCTGACCCGTTACGTCGGCAGCCTACGAGAGTGGGAACTTCCCGATGATGATGCATGGTATCGGGTTTTCTTAGGAGGACTGGCAGACGCGATCGATGGAATCACCATGGCGCAGCGGCTTGGGCGAGACGGCGATTAACATGGCGCTCGCTTTCATCTTCCGCGGCATACTTTTCTGGGGGGCCATTGCTGCGCTTCTCTATTTCGTGTGGAATTTGCCCTTCTGAAGCCCGACGACTAGGGGCTCTCCCGAAGCTGATCCGTCTTGAAATCGTCGACCACGAATGCCTTGGGAGCGGCGCGGCAGGCGCGGCCTGATGGACTGCTGCAGAGGGAGGCATCGCTTGAGCTAGATCAAGAGAACGGCTCCCACCTGAGGCGGCCTTGAGTAACGCGGGCCCAGTGTGCCTAGGAGGCCGCGCCAGCTATCAGCCCCTTAAGTGCCAAAAAAATTCGTTTCCCTGGAAATTGGGATACATCTGGACATTACAAAACAAACGGCCGCACGAGCCGCTTTGGACCAGCCCTTGCGGCCGGTGCCACGACGTTCCTGCACGATCGCGACGGCGCCTGCTGGTTAATACGTCCATCTGCCAGCGTGGACCGGCGCCCCCCGTTACGGCCTCAGCTGGAACTGCCCAAGCGATCCTCGATCACTCGGAGGTCCTCAAGTAGAGCATCTCGAGGATAATATCGCGGACTTCCTCGAGGCGGCCTACAAGTACATTGGCGAAGTCCAAGCCTTGCAGGAGGACACCGTGAAGCACTCAAAGGACGAATACGTTCGCCGCGAGGGCGACAAGGTGATCTCCACCAATACGGTTGAGGGCTACCACAGCATCTTCAAACGCGACATGAAGGGCGTCTATCAGCACTGCAGCGAGAAGCATCTGCATCGCTATCTCGCAGAATTCGATTTCAGGTATAGCAACCGCGCCGCGCTCGGCGTGAACGATTATGAGCGCGCCGAACTCATGGCGAAGGGCATCACTGGTAAGCGTCTCACCTATCGACGGCCAACCGCAAAGCAGACGCCGCGTCGAATTAAGAAGATGCTCGCGGCTTATGCCAAGTGGCGATCCAAACGAGAGAAGTGCAAGGACTAGCCGCCAACAACTGGATAGGTGGCCGCTGGCCGCCGAAACCAGTTTTTAAATAGATTCCCGGTCATGGAGACTTGAAAGCGCAAAGCCTTCTCTCCATAGACGCTTTGTTGCGCAGAATTCCAGCACGTCAGGAACAAAATCCTGTAAGGCGGCTCCTCATCAGCTGAGAATTCATCCAAGCAAACACGCGCTTCGTCCGCTGTTTTGCGTCCCTCGCGCATACTGGCAAGCAGTTCATAGTACCGACGCTTCATCATCGCGTGGGAGCGCGCTCGATTAGACAGATCGAAGGTCAAGTCGAGCGCCGCCAAAATCGCGGCACCAGCCGCAAATACCTCTTTAAGGAGTGCCGCATCGATAGTTACGCTGGCAACGTGCAGCATCTTCGGCAACACATCAGTAAGGGCGGCCGTCCCGAGCGCTATAACAGCAAACATGAACCAGCGATGCACAGTATCAAGAAAAGCCTCACGGCAGGAGTGATACTGAGCATTCGTAAGACAGCTTATCGTAGCTTGCTCTAGCGGCGAGGCGGCCATGGGTCCGGATGCGGCTCCTGATGACGGGGGTCCTCCCGCTTCTCGATGTGTCTGTCGGGCTCCCACCTCGGAGCCGGTCTTGGCTGCTCCCGTTGCGGCTGAGGTTGCGGCGTCGGCTCCGGGCGTCTCGGCTCGTTCGCTGCTCTCCATGGGCTTCCCATTGTGCGCCGCCCCCTACCGCTTGGATTTCCGAGGCGGCCATGGGTCAGGATGCTTAACCGCAGACTTGTGTCTTGCTGCTTTTTTTTGCAGCCTTCTTCGCTTTCTTCGCCTTTTTCGCTTTTTTTGCCATGCGCCCCCCTCTCGCGCAGCATATACAACTAACGGCTGTCTCGGCTATGATCTTTTGGACGGCTTCGTTTTTTTCATTTTACGACGCCTTTCCCGGACCGATGTTGCGGCGGGCTTTTCGCCACCACGTCAACGGCGCGCTCAAAGCGCTGCCAGGCGTCGGGCTCTATTAGTTCCGGCCTCTAGGTAGCTTTCTTGTAGTTGGAGTCGAGTTGGTGAGCGGCTTAAATGGCACTAGTAGCTTCCGCTTGCTCAACGCCGGGCTGATGCTGGGATCGCGCTAGCTCGCACCCGAGTCGCATCAGGTTACATTGCAGCCAGAGCTTCTGCTGTAAATCATGCTTGCTGCGCCGAAATAGGTTCCCGACATACGAGCCCATACGGAGACGGTACAAATGCTTAGCCATGTTCTGCTCCTGTGCAGCAATAGCCAAAACTAGATGTGGCCAATTGTACCGTTGCCTTCCAGACCGCCGAAATTTCCTAAGTGAGGCATCTCGTTCAGCGCCGACATTGTAGCGCTCAATGAAAATCGATTAATGCAACAAATCCAGGATCAGCGCCTAAATTCGGCGGTTTGTCGACTTCTTTCGTGGTTTTTGTTACACGGATTATCGGTTTGCGGCGGCAGAGCGCGATGCTCGACCACCACGCCTGCTGTGATCATGAAAAGCCCGCGACGTAGCGGATTGGGAAGAAAGGCGGTAGCTGTGTTCGGCGCCGCAGGCTCGAGCGTGCCGCAGGGTCGAATTCGCTCCGTCGCGCCAAATTCGTGCTGCGATCAGCTTCCTACCGGTGCTTTCGCTGCGGTCACGGAATTCAGCGCATTGACGCGTCCGCGCCCCCAAATGTTCGGCAATGGCGCAGGCGGGGCGTCGGCGTGGTCACCAAGCAGCTTGGCGACTTGATCTTGCTTGAGCGTGGGCTTCACCTGCAGCATCGCCGCAACCACGCCGGCAACATGCGGAGCCGCCATACTGGTACCCTGCTTGGCCGTAAATGGCTTGCCAGCAACATCGAGCTCCGGGTGCGGCTCGGCGTTGATGGCCTTCGCCGAAATGATCAACTGACCGGGCGCGCACAGGGTAGGAAATTGACGGTCGTCCAACGTCGGTCCCTGGCTCGAGAACGCCGCGGGCTTGTGCAGATCGGCGGACGGTCTCGTAACGTATGCTCCAACCGAGATGGCCTTGAGCGCGGTCGCCGGAATCGTACCGGTACTCGCGGCGCTCGTTTGCGACGAGGTGAACGCGGTTGCGGGAATCCCCTTGCGTCCTTTCGGGGCACGCAGATAACCATGATAAACGCCAGCGTCGGCACCGGTCCCCACGGTGACGCCCGACAAGGTAATCGACCATGTCCCGGGAGCAATCCGCAGACCGTCCCGACGAATGGCGATGCTGATCCGGTTCTTGTTGTGGGCAGGAACGGCAATGGCGGATGCGAGACTAACGGTCGAGCGGCCGAGTGTGCGCCGCACCGAGCCCCCGCTTGCCGCGAGCGACATTGAAACGCCCGAAGGATCGGTGACAACGACATCGAACCTTTCCGCAGTCGACTTCAGACCGTACCAGATTTCGATGTCCAGCTCCTTGGCCATCTGCCTGTCATCGATGCGGAAAGTGATCCGATCCGTGGCGCCGCGCGCGATCCTGCCCCGAACGTGCTTGTTCTTGTTTCCATCGTTGCCGGCCGAGACGACGATGGCGCGCCCTTCAGCCCCGAGCGCAGCATCAATCGCCCTTTCATCCAGGCTACGACCGTCGCGCGCGCCCAACGGTTGGCCCAAACTGAGATTGATAACGCAGGGACAATTGCGCGCTCTCGCTCGTTCCTGGATGTATTCGATCCCCTGCCGTATCAGCGCAAAGTTGAACTTGGTGGCGACAACGATCAGATCCGCGGCCGGAGCCATTCCGACGAAAGCTGTCGCCGGGCTGCCGGGCGAAACGGCGCCGTTGCCAGCGGCAATTCCCATGACATGGCTTCCGTGTGGATCGTCGGGCACGTCCTTGGTGCGCAGCGGCCGTCCACCCGTTCTCAACGCGTCATTTATGGCGGTTTCGGTGAATTCCACGCCACTGCGTGCCGTACCGTCAACGTTGTTTCCCGGGGAACCTTCCGAGGGAAAGCGGGGCGGACGACCCGGTCGTGCCGGCACCGGTTCGAGGCGCTGGTCCCAGATCGAGAGGATTCGGGTCTTGCCATCGGGCTTGCGAAAGCTCGCATGCGTATAATCGATGCCAGTGTCGACGATGCCGATGATCACCCCCTTCCCCACTTCGCTTCCGATCACGGGCTGCAGCACGTCGGCCTTGATGTCGGATCGGCTAACGTCGAATGGCGAGTATAGCGTGCGCGCGAGCTCTATGTATTCGATGCCCAGGCGGTGGACCTCGGGCAGGCTCGACAGGGGCATCTCGGCAGAGATGATGCCGCCGGCCGTCGCGTGCAGCCGCATTCCCAAGGCCACAAGTTCATCAAGATCGCCATGCCATTCGAACGTGACCGGCACCCGTGTCGTCGCCCGCTCGTGTGCGGGCGTGTCGTCGTACATCCATTGCAGATGCGGATCGATGATCGTCATGTCGCTTCTCGCAATCGGTGGAGGGTAAGACACGTTCGATATTGACCGATCAAGCGTTCTACGGCAAGTTGCAAGAGGGTCTCGGACCATTTCGTCCGACCGCATTTCTAGACTTCCTATTTTCGGACACGACGTTTTTGCTTAGGGGATTGGACCATGGCGGGCGTCGCTGGGCCGGCTAGAATTTCCTTTATCGCCATTCGCGCGATGGAAGACAGGTCGGATGGCCCGCTTGAGGCCGTCGTCATCGGCACCAACGATCTGGACGGAACCGACTGGCGCTACGTTTGCTACGATCTTGCGGTCTTCAAAAACCTTCTCAGGGATCGTGACAACCCGTTCGCCCCGAAGAATCCGCTCTACGCGGCGAATGCCCGTTATCACGACGGCAGCGACGCGAACGACCCGCATCTGGGTCACGTCGCCGTCGATGACGATCAAGACCCAACCCCGCCAACATCTGCGATCGAACTTCGCGGCATCGCTCTGTTCACGGCATATCGCGCGCCGACCAACTATGCGGCGGAGAAGGATCCGGTCAAGCGGCAGCAGAAAGCCTGGGACGTCTTCGACGAAGGTCCGCTCGCCCGCTTCGATACGATCGCCCTGGCCCGCACGCTGGCCGACAAGCCGGCGCCGCGATGGCAGGTTTCGAAGCTCGTCATTACGCCGGCGACCGGAAAACCCGGCAACTTCAAAGCGCTCGCGATCAGGCTTCAAGTTCGCCTCGCATTGAACGGCCACTGGATCAGGCCGAAAGTCGCCACCTCAGGCGACCGCTATGACACCCGCTTTCACGTGGGCCTCGATGTGGTCCAGGCGACAACGACACAATCCTTGTGGAAAATCGCCGCCGCGCCGAGAGGCGCGCTTTGCCGGCTTATCCAGATCGCGCTCACGATCGGTCCATGGGATCGTGGAGAACCCGCGCTCAGCATCGTTCCACTACGCTATGCAGATAGCGATTTCATCGACGCGATCGTCAAACCCGATGACGGCAATCTCTCCACCGATCAGGTCGACGTAATACCCCTGTTCGTCGATCAGGGCATTCCCAGTCAACCGCCCAACCGACCGCGCCGCGAATTCGGGCTTCGTGCGGTCGAGCACCAATTCAACAAGGACACGGGCTCCCACGACATCATCCGTGTCGCTCTGCGCTTCGAGCTAACCCTTTGGAACTATAGCGGCAAGATCGGCAGCATCCTCAAGCGGTTCTTTTCCAAACCCGAGCTCCTGCCGGTCAAAGGCCGGGTCCGCTTCTCCCAAGAGCAACGCGTCGGTGACATCGGCGCCCGCGGCCTCAAGCCGCTCTTACCGGTGCAATGGATCGTCGCCGCCCGCCTCGATCCGCTCAACGTCGACCCTAAATCGGACCCAAAGCTTCGGCGACCCGATCAGATAACCGACTTCGTCATCGACGCGTTCGATGTCGTCATCGAGGATGAGCATGACAGTCTGCGTAAGGTCCGTGACGGGACGCCACTAAGCGTCATGCCCGCGCTGGCCAAACGCAAGTCGGAACGCGGAATGCCGTGGCACGCAGTCGGGTTGCTGCGCGAGAATTACGCCTGGCGCCGTGTCATCGTGCCGACCACCGGCACCGTCAAGGATGCGGCCGATAAGCGGCGTCAAACGGCTTTCCTGTCCTTCGAGCCGCGCTTCATCCCCGATATGTGGCAGGGGGTCACCGCATTCGAGCTCGTCGAGAAAGGCAAGTCGGACGAGGATCCGCGCTTCGCCTCGCCCTGTACGGCGACGTTCGCTCGTATGATCGCAACGGAGGGCACGGCGCCGGTCTGCAAGGCGCGCATCTCCGCGCCGTTCGTCGCCGCGAGCACCGATGTCCAACCCGGCGCGTGCACGGACGGGCCGGCATGGCAGCCCGCTATCACGCAGACCGACGATCTCGGCACGGTGCCGACGATCAAGTTTGGCTTCTCGCTCGAAAGCACCGATGGCTCCGAGATAGCGCTCGGCGCGCTGGGCTTCTCGCTTCTGAAGGCCCCGGACCTCACGATGGTCACCAAGGCCGATCTGACCGGGCTTCTTGCCCGATCCGGTGGTGACGAGCTGCCAGATGCGCAATTGCAGGCGGTCGTTAAATTCCCGATCGAGCGCGTTAAGCCAATCGGCCAGGACGACCTGCCTCCTCAGATCCGCAGGCAGTTGCTCGGTCGCCCGACGCCCATTTCGGATGACCCTGACGAGCCGCTCCTGCTCGAACTGGACTACCGCAGCGGCTCCGAGCAACCCGATGACGAAAAGCTCATTCAGGCCTTGGTCGCCACGGAATCACTCGCGCCCGGTGAAAATCAGTCGGTCTCCCTTTCGCTGCGCGCGATCAGATCGATGACGACGACCAGCGCAGCTCCAAAGCGGCTCGCCTTGGTGATCGACCCGACCCCGTTCCGGGTCGCCGCCGTGGAGTATGTCGAGCCTGCTCGGGCCGCCACCGATCAGAGCAACGAAGTCGCGATATGGAGCGACGAAGGTGACGTGTCCTGGCGCGTGCTTGATCCTTCCGAGGCGGTACGGATGGTACTGCCGCCTCAGGTCATCGGCGAGGCGATGGAGAAGAACGCAACCGCAATCGCCGGCGCACCGAAAGATATCGAACCAGGCCGCCCGGCGGCCGCGCGGTTTGGTGCGCACGCACGCCTCGAGGTCGACCCCACCTTTGCGGACACCAACTTCCGCGAGCCGGGCTGGAACCTCCGTCGTAACATGGGCTATCCGACCATGCGGACGCCGGGCTCCCGCTTGAAGGAGCTTCGGCTCGAGCTACTCTACGGTTTGACGACCCGGATCAGCACCACCGACAAGAGCACCGACGCCTTCGTCACCGAGATCGGCGCAACGATCGGAGCGCCCGTATCTCCCCTGTCCGATACGGCGAGCGCGTCCCGTGCGACACTGAAGAGCCATCTTCAACTGGCGGGCCTCGTGTTGCGGGCCCAGCGCAGGCGACTTGCCGTCGACAAGCTCTGGAGCGGTCACCCCGATGCCGAGCTGAAGATCGAGGACGGCGTAAGTTTCAGGCTACGCACCGGAGGATCGGACCCGGCGCATGGACCCGCGACACCTCTTCGCTGGCCCGTACAAGGCGAAATCCCGGCAGATACCGGTGGTCTGATCGAATCCAAGAAGCTCGCGCGGACGTTTTCGACCAGCCAGGACGACCGGGAGAGTTTTCCCGGCGGGGTCGCCTGGGCTTTCGAGAGCGCTAATATCCTGATGAAGGTCTACAGCCGACCGGACGCGGACGGGGGTTCGGCGAAAGGCATCCACCTCTCCGCGCACGGCGGCTATGGCGGCCAGCGGGCGCTGTTCGACGAGAAGAAGACCGTTGTCGAGACCGAGACCGGCCAGGGCCGCGTCCACCGTTACAAGCTCGAGCGTATCGGGCGGATCGGCGGCCTCTGGAATCGAGCCAAACACGTCATCATCTATGAGCGGTCCGTCGTACCTTCCGCGCAATTCTTCAATTTCGACCCGATCGGCGTGTTGCAGGACGAACACGCCGGACGCCCGATCCTTCGCAAGGTCGAGGAGTACGTCGAGCTGCTGCAGCCGGTGCGCCGCTATCCCGAGGACGGCAAATCGATCGCAGCCGCCGGATTTCTCGTCGGCGTGGAGTTCAAGTCGGGCAAAATCCGTGTCGATAGCCGCTGGGGCGGCGATGTGCGCCGTGAAGGCTGGCAAGTGCCTCTGTGGAACAAGGCCTTCGCGAGCCTCCCTCCGGTGTTGGCCCCCGCCAGGCCAGGCGATCCCCCGATCAATCCGGACGATCCCTCGCTGATCTATCCGAAGCCGCAGATTCGTTTCCTGCTGGCGGGAGAAGGCGGCGGCGAAATTTCCGTCGAGGTCGACGAGCCGGAAAAGCTCGTCTTCTACACTTCCGTGGTCGACGGCGAAAGCGGCGACGACACCGATGCATGGCGGTCGGTGCGCGATATCGATTTCATCGATCTACCGCCACCGGCCGCGGGCCGCATGAAGCCCAACAGCGCCAATCTCACCGACGCCATGATGCCGTCAGAGCCGGCGCACGCACCTGGTTTCGAGCGGATGACCATCGGCCTGGTCCGTGCGAAGGAGCCGGCTGTCCTCACCCACGGCCGGGCACCCAGCGGCCCCGGCACGATACTCAAGAACATAACAATCGCCCGCGCCGCACCACTGACCGCCGTCGGCGCCCCGAGCCCACTGACGACTTTCGGGCAGTCACTGACGCAACACAGTTCCGACCTGCGCGCGGCCATCGATGCCAAAGTCGGCCAAGCGCTCGGTGTCCTCGAGAAACTGGACCCCGAGAAGCCTCTCGCCGATGTCAAAAACGACGCCGTCGCAGCCATCGGCGCCGCACTCAGCCATCCGAGTTTCGTCGGCGATCTCAGGTCCGCGACTTCCGATGTCAAGAACTCGCTCAAGTCAATCGATCTGAGCAAGATCGACCCAAAATCGCCCTGCGCCTCGCTCGCAGACCGCCTGAACGATGCTGCCCAAGGACAGGTCGAGCGTCTGCGTAAGATCGCAGGCGAAGCGATCGATTCCACACTTGATGGGGGCCTGAGGCCGATCCGCAACATCGCTGGCATCGTTCGCGACGTGAGCGTGTTCCTCGACAGCGAGGATGCATGGCTATCGCCGGATGAACGCGCCGACCTGATCGACAAGCTGTCGGGACTGCAGAACCGGATCGCCACCATCGCGGACGAAAGGAGAGCGGACATCGAGCTGCTGTCAAAGCGGGTGACGGCGGATCTCGAGGCCATTAAGGCAGTAGCCGGCGCCTCACTCGGTGAAGCGCAAGACGTGGCAATTCCGGCCGCACTCGGCAAGATCCACGATACGTTCAAGACGCTGAAGGACGACGTCGGCGCGGCAACGGTGGTCAACGATTTGATCGCGGCGTCCGCACGCGCGACGCTTGACGAGCTTCGCAAGCAAGCGCAGCAAATCGACACTGAACTTTCGCATATCGACGATACGGCAGCGCTCATGGCAGCGCGCCGCATCCTGCCGGCCATCCACGACACGTTGGGGCAGGCAATCACGCTCGCCGATGGTCTTACTCACGTCGGTGCTGCGATCAGTGACGACGTGAGGACGGCTCTCGCCTCCTACGAGGCGTCGCTCAAGCAGTTTGAGGACGCATTGAAAGCCCGTCTCGGCACCGCCGGCGGATCACTCCAAGCGCTCGCCACCAAACTCGATCAAATCATCGCCGAGGCGCAGAATGCCGCGCGCGGCCTCGTCGTGTTTCTCGAAGACACGATCGACGCGGGCCTTGCCGAGGCAACCAGCATCTTCGATCGGATAGCCGATGCGATCATTGCCCTCTCGGCTCCCGAAGATCCCGACGACGATGCCGATTCCACCGGCGCTATCCATCGGGCGCTGACGGCGATAGCTGACACCAGCGGGTTGATCGAGAAGGCCGTGGTTGCGCAGGGCGAAATTGTCGCAACCGTTCTACGGAAGACACTCGACGCGCTCGCTGCCGGCATCACCGCCGCGATCGTTGACGTGGGGAAGGAACTCAAGGATGCCTGCGCGGTATTCGACAATTTTATAGGAGAGATACGGAAGGACGCGCAGAAGGTCGCCGATTGGCTGCAGAACGCCCTCGACGTCGACGGGTACAAGAAACGGTTGGACGATGCGGTAAAGCAAGCCATCAACGATGCCCAGGGGTCCATCGAAGACCTGAAGCGGCGTGCCGCGGAAGAAGCCGAACGCGTCACGCGCGAGGTCGAAAATCGTGCACGACAGATCTCCGGCGCGGTCCAGGAGACTTTGCGCGATGCGCTGGGAACGGATCCAGTAAAATTAGCCGATCAGGCCAATCGGCTCTATCAGGAAGGCAGCGATACCTTACGGCTCCTTCGTGCCGTCGGCGACCCTCCACAAACGGATCGGCTCGGCTTCAATCGACCAGAAGTCGCCTACGTGCTCGCCGAGGCCAACAAGGTCGTCGACATGACCCCGGCGATTGCGCTGGTCAACCGGGTTTCGGATACGCTTGCGGCGGCCGATAAGGCCGGCAAGGCGGTCGGTGACATGCTTCAGTCGTTCGGCGTGCGGCTGCCCTCGAGCGGCGTTGCCGAGCAGTTCATTCCCGACAAACTGAAGCAATTGTCCGTCGCGGATCTCATACCGAATATGGGCGGTATCGATTTCCGCGGCCTGCTTCAAAGATTTGCCTTCCCGGATCTTGACGACTCCAAGGCCATCAAGGTTCAGCACGGTTTCGACAACGTCCAGATGCGCGCCTGGCTTCAGACCGACATCGACGTCCCCTTCACCGAGCCCGCGCCCCTCCTGTCGTTCGGCCCCGTTGAGATCGTCGTCGACGAAGCCAAGTTCAATGCCAAGGCGCGGATGTCAGTGGGCCGCGACGGGACCCAAAAGACATTCAATGGCCGCATCTTCGGCGACTGGAGAGTCGTGACCGGCGGACAGGACATCCTCACCTTCCGTCAGACTGGCTTGTATTTCGACGACTCCGGCAAGATCGATTTCAAGATCGACCCGGAACGGGTAGAACTCGCCGACGCGCTCGCGTTCCTGACTGATTTTCTCGCCGCTTCCGGCGAGGGGGACGGGCTGGTCATTGAACCGCTGATGCGCGGCGGAGTGCCCGCCGGCATCGCCGCCACGCTCGACATCGACCTGCCGGACCTGCAGCTCGGCGTGTTCGGAATCTCGAACCTTTCGTTGCACATTCTGTTCGGCATCGCCGCGGTTCCTCAGTTCGAGTTGATGTGCGAACTGTCGGTCGCCACCAAGACAATGCCATTCACGCTGAGCGTCTGGATCCTGAACGGCGGCGGATTCCTGACGCAGCGGCTATCGTTCCTCCCGGTCGCCAAACCTCACCCGATCCTGACCTATTCGCTCGAGGTAGGTATCGTCGCCGGCGTTGGACTAGGCTTCAACTTTGGCGTCGTCTCGGGTGGCGTCTGGCTTCAGGTCGGCTGCTCAATAACGATGACGTGGTCGACCGGCGCCGGTGGCAACACCACTGCAATTTCAGTCTTCATACTCGCGCGCGGCAACGTCGACGTCGCAGGCCTGATCACGGCGGCCATTTCGTTGTTGCTGGAGGTCACCTACGACGGCGCGCTGATGATCGGGTCCGGAACGCTCCGGCTCAGTTTCAAGATCAGCGTCTTCTACACGCTGCGTGTCTCCCAGCACGTCGAATATCAATTCGCCGGCGAGAAGAAGCAGTCTGAAGGCTATTCCGATTCTTACGCTTGATTTTGTCGTACCAAGGACCGTTCGTCGATGGCTTCCGATCCGCGCAATCTCAGAATAAAGGTCCAGGCGGATCGTCTGCCAGACGTGAGCAACAAGGCTCAGGTCTCGCTACGGGTAAGCGCCGTCATCGATGGATCCGACGGAGCGCTTCTGACGGACGCGATCGGTGAGATCCTGCCCTGGAAGTGGCGCCTGGCGGATGGCAGCGGGACCTGGAATCCGCACGACGTCACCGCCTGGCGATTCTGGCGCATCGTCGACGTGACCGGAGTTCCTACCATCCAGGATCTGGATGCCGGAACCATCGTCACGGCGGCCGCCAACGCGCCGGCGGATTTCGATCTTCCCGGCGCCGACGGAAGCAGGCGCTTTCACCGCCGGCTCGAGGAGGAAATCACCTCGATCGTCAACACGAGTGGCCTCGAAGCTGCCCTGTGCATGCCGGCGGGTACGGCAGAGGTGACTGGGCGCACGGTGTTTGGGCTTGTCGAAAGCTTGACGGGATTGCCGAACCCGGTTCCGGTTGCCAACAAGGTGTTCACCGTATTCACGATCGACCCCGCGCCTGACAAGAGCACCACTTTCATCGCGGCACCGTTGTTCGGTCCGACCGGCGGCGGTACCTACACGCTCGATCCGGCCGGTCCCACCGTGATGTCGGATCAAAACGGCGACTTCTGTCGCGTCGACCTTGTACCTACGCCTGGTCCTGGTTCCGCGCCCATGTTCGCGGACGGGTCCGTCGACATGCGACCGAGCTTGTCATGGGATGATCTCAGTCCGTCCGGCGATCCCCAGCGGCTCATCGACATGGAGACCATGCTGATCAAGAGGCCAGCCGTCGGGCACGGCTTGACCGATGAGGACTGGGCCGCCTCCCTCTCACGACGGATCGCCGAAGTCGTTGATCCGTGGGCCCGTGTGTTCGGCGTGCTGGACGCCACCGTGACGAGCGAAATCACGAAGGTGGCGGGCGGCGACGAGCTGCGACGCGCGCTTGCCCGGGATCTCGCCTCACAACCGACGCCAAAGTTTCTCGTGGCGCTTGATTCGATTTCATGGTGGGTCGTGGGCAGGCGCAGCGCCGCTTCCGCGATTGCGCTGCCACCCGGCTTCTTGATACTGGAAGGCCTCTCCCTCCGCCAAGCCGACTTCTGGAATCTCACAGCGGCCCTGATCCTGGGCGCCGCCGAACGTGACCCCGGAAGCGTCAGCAACAATCCGCGCCGCGCCCGCTTTGCTTCCATCAATTCACGCAGGTTGAAGGGGCTGCTCGGCTTGCCGCTCGATCCGCCGGGCTCGGCCATCGCCCCCGAAATCGAGAGCATCGAGTCAGAAGATGGCCTGCGGAAGTTCGTGGCACGCAATTGGCTCGGCGGACCGGATCTTTCGTCCGACGGTCCTCATCCGCTGCTGATCGCTCGCCTCGCGTGATCGGCGCACGGACATTGACTTTCCCCCCCGACGCTCAAGCGTTCGGCCCTGGAGCCACCCAACCAGTTTCGGGCGCCGTGCTGGATCTCGGGCCAGCCGCTTCCGCGGCCCCCATCGCGCCGGCGGCACCGACGAAAGTGGCGTTCGATCTCGCTCTCACGCCACCTGCAGGCGATTTCAAGCTAGTCGTCGCGTTCGTGACGGCGCCAGGTCGCCCGATCCTACCCGAAATTCGTATCGCCGGGACGGCGGCGTCTGCCACGTTGGACGTTGCCATTTTTCAGGATGGCGCCTCCGTCATCGCAACGACGCTCGCGCGTGGAGCGACGATCCGCGTCGAGATCGCGATCATCCGACCTGACGCAAATGCGGCGGTCACCGTCACGCTATCGGCCGGCGGTTCCACGCCTGTGCCGGCCGACCGTCTGCTCGGGGCAGCCTTCTATCTGTCGATGAAGGCAGAGGTTTCAGACATTCCGGACGTTGCCATCGTCATGCCCGACGCGACTGCAACGCCGCTACGTACCGCGTTGGACCGCATCACGACCGGACCCGGCCTTCGCGCCGATCTCGCATTGGCCGTGATCGGGCCGTACATTCCTGGACTGACGGCCGGACGATTGACATGGGACGCGCCCCAGCCCCAGAACGAGCAAGATGCGGCTGCGCAGCTTCCACTCGACGAGCGGCTGATAGCCAGCGTTGCCGCCCTCGTCGGCGCCGAGCGTGCCGACGGCAGCCGTCCCGCCGCGTCATTGTATGATCTGATCATCGGTGCAGCGCTCACCGATGCGGGACTCGCGGCTGCCAATCCCGGGAGTGATGAGGAGAAACTTGCCAATTTGCTGAAAACCGTCGTCGAGGCCGCTCGCCGCGATGCCGTTCGTCTCGCCGGCCGCCTCGTGCCATCAGCCACAGACGAGTCAGGAGGCGGCGATGATTCCAGCGGCCGCCTCACCGTCGATTCGCCTCCACTGGTTTTCCGCTTCGACCAGCTCCAGAGCATTGCCGGTGCCGCCGACCTTTGGACCCGGCTGTCTGGTGTGGGAGCCCTGATGGCCCGTACCGACACTTTGAGCGATCCGATCCAAGCGTGGCGTAGTCTCAACGTTGCCACGCTGCATGCCCCCGACACTTCGTCGCAAGGTTCGGCGCGAGCTGCGCTCAGTGAAGCCAATGCGGTGATGGTCCGTAATCTTGCCTGGGCCGGCGGAGCTATCGTCGATCCGGTCCCGCTGCAGGTCGGAGAGATCGGCGGCATACGCGCTGCCTTGCTTTCATACGACAATCGCTCGCCGGTGGCCGAGATGGCCACCGATGCCGCGCTAGACAACGTTCCATCCTCGTTCGCGCGCCGCATCGAAGCCTATCGCTTTCCGCCGACCACGGGCGATGGCGCCACCGACTATCGCCTGTTCGCGCTATCATTCGGCTATGCCTTCCACGTCGTCCCATACGTCATCGGTCACGGCGGGACCCTACCTCCGATCTTGCGGAATGATCCCAATGATCCATTGACGATCCGGCCGATTGAACCGGCCGGGCCGCTCAAGGGACAGGTCAAGATCGCAACAAACATGGATGCGGTGCGTCGGTCAGCGCTCTACCGACGAACACGTCCAATCGGCGCACCAAGGCTTGCGGGCGACCGATCCAAAGCGATTCCCGACGGCGTCGTGCCGCTCGCCGGTGAACTACCGATACGGCCAGCCCCCGTGACCATCGGAGGCGATGTGCAAGGACGTTTCTTCCTCGATCGGCAAGGACGTGCCGGCGTCCTCGAAGTCCGCGCCGGTCCCGACCCGGGTTTGCGGATCGACATCGGCCGCATGGAGTGGCCTGAAACAAACGAAGCGCGTAAGCTGTCCATCACGTTCCGGGGCCGCTCGGGGCCGAGCGAAGCCATCACCGACCTGCTGACATTGACGCACGACATTGGCAGAAGCGGAGCGATCCGGGTCGAAGCGTTCACGACCATAACGACGATCGCCGCGGGAGTTGACGAGCCCGAATGGGCCGAGGATGAGTTTGATTTTGCGGCGGCAACGCAAGACTTGCAGCTGCCCGCCAGCGACATCGCGCAATGGCGAGACGTCCTGATCATTATCGCGACGGACAAGGACGTCGACATCGAACCCCCGATCGTCACACCGATCGTCAGTCAGCTCGACAGTACGGGAAACTTCGCAAGCGTCGCTGTCGGTAAGCCGCGAATTGCGCCGGAATCGGGCCATCAGATGCGCGCGACCCACGTGCTCGACGGCATCCAGGTCGGCGCCGCGACGGGCGCTCGCCAGATGACGATCCGATTGCAACGACCGACGGTGGAATTTGGTACTTACGGGCGATGGGTCAACCCTCCCCTGTTCGACGATCGAGTTGTGGCCAACCGACCGGTCGTTGCCAAGGCGCTCGACGCCGCGCTCGGCGTAGCAACGAGCCCAAACAAGACCAAGGACGATCGGTCCCTCGATGATCCGGCCGTGACACAGTTGTACGGTGAACTGGTATGCATCTTTCCAACTTTTCGGAAGTTCAAGATGGCAGCAGTCGGAGCTGCCTGGACCTCCCTCGAGGACGTGCTCGGCTTCGATGGCTCTGGCCGTCGCCATGTCGCGCCGATGCCGTCCATGACCATCAAGGTCGATCCAAACGGGCGGGAAGGTCTGACCGGCGATACTGCCACACTCTTGCCAGGTCGTATCTACGAGTTGCGCGTCTATGCAGGATTGCCGGACAAGCAAGACAAGCTTTGCCCTTTCACGCGCGACCAGCGGCTTTCGGCCGCCGTTAAGGCCACGCTCAGACACTGTCCGATCGACGCGAAGATGCGGCTGGCGGGCCCCCTGGTGCTGACGCTCGAAGTTGCGACCGAAGCCGTGCCCGAGATCTTGGGAACACAGCCGCTGAACATCGACCTGCGCCGCGCCCCCGAATATGCCGAGCAGGCATGGATTTCATTGACGGCGGCGTTCACAGGAAGAACGTCGACGTATCCGGCTTTGCGCTATTGCAATCTCGCTGCGCTCGAATCGCAACGCTGGAGCTGGCGCGGCAGGCCGCAGGACGACCAATGGTACCGGTTGGCCACGACCGGAGCTGAGGCAATCGACCAACCCCGGTATCGGGAGCTGTTCGACACATCGTTCTCGGACCGTCGCAACGATGACGTTGGCGAAATCTTCGAACGTCGCATCGAGCGTGCCCATGTCTATGGCGGATTGAGGCGGCGCAGCGATCCTGCCCCAAGCAACCCCATTCCGCGCCTGTTCGACAAGAGCCTCGACTGGCGTGGCGGCATGAATTTGTGGCGCTTCGGTCTTCGCATCGTAAGCCGCTACAAGGCTATGCGGCCTGGACGGCCGGAATTCATGCGCTCCAGTCATCGGGGGCCCAACGGCAGCGCGATCTGGCAGAACAAGGTGCTGGCCGATCGTTCCAACGACCGTCGTCCCAAACGTCCGGGTCTGGCGATCGTTCTGCCACTGACCGAACGCGCCATGGCGTGGGGAACCGTTCCTCCGCTCCTGGCCTTGTTTAACGAACCGCTCTATCCGAATTTCCATGTCGGAGATGGCATCGACGCCATGGTCGAAATGGCCCGGCATCCGATGACACGAGCCGAACGAAAAACGCGTGTCGCGACGATCGATAAGCTTTTGAATCCATCGGACGGCACCCCTCCGCCGACCGGAGAAGCGCTCGACAGATTGGTTGCGGAACGAGCCGCCCTCCAACGCAATATAGACGCCGGCACCGACGGGCCGACAGATGCCCTCAAATACTGGCAGGAGCACGGCCCGGACTCGATCCGGAGCGCAACCGGCTCCGGCGGCGCGATCATACCGCTGCGGATCGACGGCCCCATCGGCTACACTTTCGACCTCGCAACAGAGGCCGGGCGTTTCGATCACGCCGGTTTAATGATTACACCCGTCAAACCCGACATTGTTCCCTGGTCGTTCGTGAAACTGAAGTTTCGTCGTTTCGAGGCTCCGGAGAGCATCGACCCTGCGACCGCCCTCACCGGCCAGGGCCTGGCTCCAGCATCGTACAATAAATTCTATTGCGAACCGCGCCTTCTGGCGATGAACGATGCGTCCAACCGCTTCCGGCTGTCCAACAGCCGCAAGATTATGCGGGACTTTGCGCCGGAAGACTTCAAAGACCTCAAGGACGTCGTCGGCAAGGGCATCTTCCCCGCCGAGCACGAAGGGCTCGCGATCGACATTGCCAGCACGGAAGACCTGGACGGCTCGGCGATCCGGTTTCAATTCACTGACGACAGCGACAGCGAGTTCGTTCGTATCGCATTCAGCGTGAAGGACGACGGCGCAAAACGGAGCATTGCTTTCCAATTCTTCACGCAGTTAGGCGATGCCGGCACCTGGACGCTGGACGTCCCGGCCGGCGGTGACGTGCGGTTACGTCTGATCGTGTCGGCCCGGGACAAACCGGAGAAAGGCGAAACGTACAAGCCGGCCGGTGACATCGCGGTGCGCGCCCGAATCGCACGCGATACGACGGATGAGATTCTGTCACCGAGCGAAAATCGCTGGCTATCGGTGGCGTGCCTACCGCTGACCAGTGCAATCGAGGTTCCCATCAATCAGCCCCTCACGATGGTCATGAAGGCGACGGGAGCTCAGGCGGCCGTTTCGCCGGCAAGGCTTTCTACGTTTACACCATCGCTGTGGTGGCAGTTTGCCGAGCCCATGTCTCTGTTCGACGCCGTCATCGACGGAGTTGCGTCGACGGTGTCGACGGATGATCTCACCGCCTCGGTGACGGGGACCATAGTCTCAATCGAGCGCAAGCCCACGGCGCAAGGACCGTTGCAGAAACTGCAATCGCTCGCGCCAGCGGCCGATCAGCAGGCGGGACAGCTCGAGGAAGTCCTCGTGCTGGTGCTGACACGCAACATCCACGATGCGCTCGATCGCGTTCGGGAGCGCCCGGTCGCGGTCAAGCTCTGGGATGGGACGTCCACATCGCTGAACCTCGCCAAACCAGACTGGCCAACATTCGAGGATCCGAACGAGGGGCCAAAGCTCGGCGATGGCGGGCAGATCCGCTTCCTGCGCATTCTGCGTCCAAAGACGCGCGCGATGGGCGGCTATCTCGAGACCGCGCCGTCGTTTCCGTTGGATTTCTTTCAGTACGAAACGATCGAAGGAGACCTCGACATGAATCCTCCGGACGCCAAAGGAATGGTGCTCGGAATGTCGATGCCGATTCCCTGGAAGCTCGTGTGACGCGTCCAGGCATTCGTCAATCGTGACTTACGATCGCGAGACTAGTGGCAGAACGCTCATCATCGGGGGACCAAATGGTTGAGGGGGACGTGGAAAGGCTCGCCAAAATTATTTTGGGAGAAACGAGCGGATTGACCGCAAAGGGAACGGACTCAGCAAAATCGTTGGAACGCCTCTGGTCGGTCGTCGCCGGCATTGCAGTAACTGCGCGCTGGAACGGGCTTCAGGATCAAATGAAAATCGCCGGCAACATGCTGTCTGCCGACGAAGCGGCGAACTACACGATCATGAAGGCCGTTGCCGAAAAGATCTCGCAGAACCGCTACGACAGTGCCGTCGCATTGCCCAAGCAAGCAACGCTCTGGCAGATCGACCGAAATGGCGCGCCATCGAAGGACGTCGGCACGCCGCCCGACTGGATCTACAAGACCGGCGCAACCGAGGGCCTCGAATTCCAGGACAAATCAGGCCTGACGTACCGCCTCTATGGAACGAGCGAAGAGGCTCCCGGCAAACTTGGCCTCACCTCGTCGTATAGCCTAACTGGCCTGGCGCCGCGATCATGGAGCGTTCCCAAGCCGGTGAGGATAGCCGCATGGTGGCTCGGTTCGATCGCGGCCTTAATCTTCGTTTTCGGTGGCATCTCGGCCATATGGTCGGGACAGAGCGACGGCAATGCACGGAGCCAACTCCGAAATCTCGACATCCAGTACCGTGTGCTCGACAAGCTGGCCGACAATTGCATCTCGGATGCAGCTCTGCTTCCCAACTGGAAGCGGAGCGTTTGCAGCTTCCTTGATGCCGGCGGCAAGTACGTGAAGCCAGCCGCAGTTGCCCCTGCCGCGCCTCCGCCGGCCGCCCCACCGGCCGCTCAGGTGCCGCCGGCCGCCCCATCGCCTGCGCCGGGCGCTCCCGCCCAGCCGATCGTTCCGTACGGACCGAAGGTCGGAATGGCTCTCGCTACGATCCGGAGCTGCCTCGACCATGGGCCTTCCGCGGCGGACACAAACGCTGCTTCACCGTCGAAGAAGCCGCCAGAAACAGATGGCGCGGCCGCAACGGACGCGACGCTGTCGTGCGAACTTGTGGTGCGTAGCGCAGTCGATGCCGGCATTATCGCGGTCACGCCGAATACGTCCATTTGGTCCGGCATCGCGAATGCGCTTCTCGGACTGCGAGACACTCCCGGCACGCGGTCGATCATCGTGCAATTTCTGGCGATGACCCTCGGTATTGCCGGACTCGCCATCGCGCTCGGCCTGGGGACCAAGGGGCGCTTGGTCGGCATCTGGGTCGACGAGCGTAACCGCGTATCCCTGGCGCGGGCGCAGGTGACGCTCTGGACCATCGTTGCACTTGGCGGCTTCGCCACCGCGGCGCTTTTCAATGTTGGCCTTGGCGGACCAGGTACGTTCCCACAGGTCCCGGCATCCATCGCCGCCGCACTCGGGATCGCCTTTGCCTCACCGATGATCTCCGCGTTAATCCTGAATACGAAGGCATTCGGAATGGCCGGCTCGCCGTCGGATCAGATCACGACGATCGGTGGGAGGCCAAAGAACAGTAACGACCAGTCCGATCGTGGCCTGCTGACGGGGTCGAGTGACTCTTCGGCCGTCGAAGTCCGTTCGGACCCGACGATGGCGTCTCTTGCCGACGTCTTCGTGGGTGAACACGTGGCCGACTCGGGCGACGTCGATATTTCCCGGCTGCAGAATGTCGTGCTCACCGTCACCCTGGTCCTGGGCTATTTCGCGATGCTCGTCGAGCAACTCCGCGGAATCGCACCAGACGTGCTGCTAACTGGAATCCAGAGCCTGCCCGACCCCGGAGGTGCCTTCACGTCGGTGCTGCTGATCAGTCACGCGACTTACCTAGGGACGAAAGCCTACAAGGGGAGCGGGAAAGGCGACACAGCTCACTAGCGTTCACCATTGAGGACCCTGCTATGCCCGACTCGAATGCAGCAGCACTGATAGGTCTGGCTTTGACCGCGGCCGGTTTTGCCTTCGGCCTCTATCAGTATCGGATGAATAGTGAGCAGGCGAACTTGACCCGCCAGCGCGAGCGCGCGCTAGCGGCATCCGACCAAACAAAGGAATTCTTCGAAGATGGGGACGTGCGTTTCGTCATGCGCCTTTTGGACTACGGCAACGCCCAGTTTTGGAAGGAAGACACGCTGAAGGGCCGGACCTTCGACATCCGTGACCTGCCCACCGCGCTCGCCGTCCACTGGAAGCTGGAGCCAACTGAAGAAATCGAAAAGAAAACATTCACGGACCAAAATCTGGCCGTCCGCTCCGCTTTCGATAACTTTTTACTCTGGCTGGAGCGGATCGAACATCTCATTCGCTACGACGTTATCGGGACCATCGGCTTCGGCGAGCTCTTCTCGTATTGGCTGGTCCTGCTCGGCGAAATCCCGCAACCCCGGTGACAGGATCAATCATCTCTCCAATGAGGGGCGTGCCGCGCTTTGGGAGTACATTCGAGCCTATGAGTTCAATTCTGTCGTTCGCCTTTTCGCGCGCTACGGTCGCGCCGGCCCCGTCGGAAGAGATGGATTCCTTCCCCGCAAAACGACCTCGAAAGAGAACGTCTGAACACGTCACGCCGTACACGCCCTCCACTCCCGTCATTGCCTAGAACGATTTACCTAGAGGACAAGCAGCAACAATGCCAAACATAAGCCTGAGCGGGAAAGCCATTGATGGCGATCCAGATAGGTACTGGATTAATTTATTCGCCGCAGATAGCACCTGGCAGTCCGGCGAACCTGGGAATGCGACCAACGTATCGACGACGAAACAGGGCAAGTGGCTATCCAAGCCAATCCCCGACAAGGGCGTGTATGCAAACGACACAGCCGGCAAGGTCATGTTCTTCTTTCGCAACCTCGACCCGTCGACGGTGAAGATGGGAGATCGGGGTCAGGGGCACGCCTATGAAACAGCCCGTGCGATCGATTGGCACGTGGATAGCCTCTAGCTCCGGCGCGCCGGCATCTCGACGCCTAGGCTGACCTCCCGCTCAGGCGCTTGCCGCTAAAGGTTATCGTCCGAGTCGTCGGTGAGATCGACATCTTCCGAAAAACGGCGGATCGCACCGTAAGCCTTTGATAGCGAAGTTCCGCTTTTGAAGACAAGATGTTCGCCCAAAGGCGAGGAAAAGAGTGCGTTCAGGCACCAGACGACCCAGACATCCTTTTCGAGAAGATGTGCCGGACAACCTGAGTTGGACGCGGCAACGCCGAGCGCCTCTTGGCGCTCGGCGTCAGCCAGGTTTAGAAATCTATCCGACACGGAGTTCGCTTACCGGCTTGGCAAGCCAAGTCGGAAAGGAAGAAGCAGCGGACTTCAGCTCCTTCACTTCGGTCGGGGTCAGTTTCTGACTGATGGACCTCAATGCTCGTTCTGCCGTCTGTGGGCCCACCCAGGCAAGCGCACGCACTACCTCACCTGCACGTCGGTTCGCCAGGGCAAGCTGCCAACGCGGTGCATGCTTGAGCTCCACGACTTGCTTACCAAGGCGGAGCCTGCGGGAAGGACCAGAGGTCAGATAAACTTGACGGACAGGTACTGCGTCGTCAAACCAAGATGATTGGCCGCCGCCGCGCCGCTGGAAACGATGGTTTCGCCGCTGCGAACCTTGATTTCCTCGACGACTTTCTCGACTGATGGAGCTCTAATTCCGAAACGGCTTTCACCTGGACGCAATATATCCCTCGTCTCGCGCGCAGAAGTCTTTCGAGGAGCCAGTTCAACCGCTGTGGGCTGTAGAGGCTTGCTCTGTCCGGCGCTTCGTGTGCGGCTCGGGTAAACGCACGGACCGCCCTCCCCCCTCGCTCATCCGGCGCGCCCGCTGGATCCGGCAAGCGTCGCGCCATCGCATCGAAGACCTCCGTAAGACTGGGGACATTTCCCGTCGCCATGAGAGCGTCGAATGCCGGGCGCGCGACATCGACGTCGGATTCTAGGGTCGACAATACGCCCAGTTGCGCGACATCGTGGCTTGCCCAACCGTCGGCCCGTACGGTCAGGCGTAAAACGGTCAGAACGCTCTTTCGATTACGAACCAGATAGTCCGTCAAGCTTTCGTTTGTCCCGGGCGAGAGGACCCGCCGAAGCTCGGTCACACGACGTGATCGGACGGCAGGGATTGAACAAGGGCGGCGACAAAGGGGTGCACTCAACCCGCGCCGCCAAACCTGCGAGTTGCTTCGGATCCGAGGCGAACGCACTCCGGGCCAGAGGAGCCGAGCGCAGCAGGTTCGTCACGATCGTGATCCCGGCGGCGTTGTCGTTCGCGGCGGCGGCGTAAGACTCGACCTCCTGCGCCAATGCAGCCGCATAGGCCTTGGCCGCATCTGCGCCGAGCCGGGAGGTCACGGAATCGAGCAGCAGCGCGGTTCGCTCAACACCGCAGGTCGAGCCGCGGGTGGACTGCGCGATCGTCGAAAGCAGCCTTGCCAGGACCGGGGCGACATCGGCGGGCGCGTAGCCGGGCGAAAGGAACTCGACAGCCGGTGCGAGCGCCTCTCAGCGGCCCGCTGCCAGCATATCCCGCAAGGGTATTTCCGCGATCCGCTGCCTCACAATGGCAAGAGCGCCCGGTACGGTCGCAACGGCATAGATGACCGCGAACCCACGATCGCTGAGCCAGAAGGCCTTGTCGGTCGCGTGCTGGTCAAGGAACCTGGATGCGAAGCGCATCGCTCCAAGCGGCAATTTCGAGCGAACTTTCCGACAGCCCCGTCAAGATTGGCTCGAACCTTGCGAGCCTGCCAGGTTCGAAGGTGGACAATCTGCCGAGCGCGGCCCTCACCGAACCTGGATCAGCGCTTCCAAGGAGCAGCGTCTGCTTTGGGCTCGTCCGGAAGGCCCTTTACGAAGCTTATGGCTCGGTCCTGAAGTTCGGCCTCCAGATTTGTCGCCTTGATACGCTCAACGACGAGATCGCGATTGAATGGCCGCGCCTTATGGTAACCCTCCACGAACTCCTTGTCCTTTTCCGACAAGCGAGCGAGCTTGGATACAATAATGTCTTCAGGACATGGTGCGACGGCAAGAACCTTCCTGTCGTCAACATCGACAGTTTTGGTAATCGCGCGTTTATTCCAATCCCCAGGAAGCCGCGCGGTATTCTCGTCGACACCGTCGATATAGAAGCCGTGCTCCCGATGGAATGTAGAGCCCTCACCGTAGAGA
Source organism: Bradyrhizobium sp. BRP20 (assembly GCF_020194215.1). Classification (NCBI taxonomy): domain Bacteria; kingdom Pseudomonadati; phylum Pseudomonadota; class Alphaproteobacteria; order Hyphomicrobiales; family Nitrobacteraceae; genus Bradyrhizobium; species Bradyrhizobium sp. BRP20. The sequence goes on from NZ_JADYVY010000026.1 coordinate 69,138, forward strand.
GCATTGATCTCTTCTGAGGCCTCGGGATCATCTTCGGGATCCAGCTCCTTCTGCTGGATTTCCCATATTTTCGCGTTTTCCGGATAGGCGTCGATCTCACCAGAAGTGCGCAGGACGACGGGCGCATCAGGCCATGAAAGCAAGATGCTCTGGCTGCCAATGATGAAGACCTTGTCGGTTTTAAACAGCCGGGCGATCACCCTGACCGTCTCGACAAGGTCTTCAATAGTTCGAACAAACGAGTTTTGTGTCACGCCGCCATCCGCGGAAGTGCCGCGGTCTGATGGATCGCAGATCTCTCAGCAATCCGCTTCGCCGCCTTCCAAATACGACGGCGCAGAGTGTCGTCCTCGAAATTGATACCTTCCGCCAAAACGAAAGGTGAGGACAGACGCAGACGCGTCATCTCTTCGTCGCGGCTCGTCAGACGGCGGCGTACCGTAGATGGAGGAAAGCCGAGCATGTCCGACCACTCGCGAACGAAAGTGTAGCCTTCGAAATGTTGCGAGTTACGGGCCAAAGAATCCTTGGCCCTTTCGACCAGCGACGGGTCGCGACCGATCTGCCGCGCGATAAGCCGATGCATGATCAGCTTCGCGGTGTCATTCACGTATTCCCGGTTGATCCGGACGCTCATGGCTCTCGACCAGTACCTACCTCTCAGGACGGAAAATAGGGCATCTACCCTTAAAAATCCAGCTACTCACCAATCCTCTTGGACGGGGTATGTTCCCTGTCCGTTCAAGCTAGCAGTTCCCATAAGCCCGGGCAACGGGGCGGACAGCTCGAACGAGAGCCAAGATTAACGGACCGACCCGCAAGCACCCCTCCAAGGTTTTGTAGAAAATAGCAAGCGAAATCAATATGTTGTTCATTATGCAGCCTGTTCCACAACGGCTAATGGCCGATACCTCGGCGGCGCCCCCAGCATTTCTTGGCATTCCCCATCCTGCTCATCCAGGCCTGCAACCAGCCCCGCCAAACGCCACGGCGTGGCTGTGCTGCCGCCCCTGGAACCACC
>NZ_JADYVY010000027.1:0-59903 GCF_020194215.1 Bradyrhizobium sp. BRP20
CTCCCGCACCGCCGACACCACCACCACCGCCGAAGCCGGCCGACAGCGCGGCTGCGGCTCCCGCTCCTGCGCCTCCGCCACCTGCGGCTCCAGTCGCGGCGCCGGCACCGGCGCCCGCGCCTGCTCCCACCCCGAGGCCGCAGATCGAGGCCGCCCTGCCCCCGCCGCCACCGCCGGTGAAGCCGGTTGATCCCGTTCCTGCGCCGAGCACGGACGGTGGGCCGAGCGCTGCCGCCCTGGCTGACGATCCCACGATCAAGAGCCTGACTGCCAAGATTGCCGCCAACCCTGACGACGTGAACGCGCTGTACCGCCGCGGCCAGGTTTATGCCAGCAAGGGCGCCTACAGCCTCGCCATCAAGGATTTCGACGACACCCTCCGGATCAATTCGAAGGACGTCGAGGCCCTCAACAACCGCTGCTGGACCCGCACCGTGGTCGGCGACCTCCAGGCCGCGCTGAAGGATTGCAACGAGGCGCTGCGGCTGCGGCCGAACTTCGTCGATGCACTGGACAGCCGCGGGCTCGTCAATCTCAAGTCGGGCGCGGTGAAGAATGCGATCGCCGATTTCGACGCGGCCCTGAAGATCAACCCGCGCCTGACGTCCTCGCTCTACGGACGCGGCCTTGCCAAGCAACGCAACGGCTCGGCCCAGGAGGGGGCGCTGGACATCGCCAATGCCAAGGCGATGGATCCGAACATCGTTCAGGAATTCGCAAGCTACGGAGTGCGCTAGTATTTTTTTGAGTCGGACCCCCGTCCAAGGCTCGAACCTTGAACAGCCCTGGGAAGACCAATGGGCGGATGCCGCAACAGGCTTTTTCGGGGGCGTGTTGCTTGAATTTTGAGAGCACGTGAGCTGGCTGCGCAGGAGGGACTGGGAATGAGATCGGCTGCAAATTGGCTTACCGCGATTCTGTCCATCATCACCGTCGGCGCCGCGCTGTCGCTGCCGACCTCGGCCGCATATGCGGGCGATGACGGCAACAGCAAGAATATCACCGAGGACGAGATCGTCCGCGCGCTGGCGCCGGCGCCGAAGAAGCCCTTGACGCGCGGCCTCTCGATCGGTCCGCAGACCGCCCCTGCACCGAGCGCGACCGACTCCAAGCTGATCCAGTCGGTGCGCGGCCGCTCGACGCGTTCGCTGTCGTCGACCGAGCGCGAGGAAATCGCCTTGGCCGCCAAGGACAAGCCGAACATCGATCTCGAGATCACGTTCGACTACAACTCCGCCAATATCAGCGCCAAGTCGCTGCCCTCGGTGCAGGCGCTCGGCCGCGCCTTGACCAGCCCGGATCTGAAGGGCTCGACCTTCGTGGTCGCCGGTCATACCGACGCCGCCGGCGGCGAAGCCTACAACCAGGACCTCTCGGAGAGTCGCGCCGATTCGATCAAGCGCTACCTGGTCGAGAAGTACAGCATCTCCGCGACCGATCTCGTCACCGTCGGCTACGGCAAGAGCAAGCTCAAGGACCCGAACCAGCCGCTGGCGGAGGCCAACCGGCGCGTGCAGGTCGTCAACATGGAAAACAAGACCACCGCATCGAAGTGAGCACGACGAATCCATTGCCAGTGACAAGTCGTGATGTCGTGTAAGGTCTCGTTTCCAAAGCGCGTCCCGCAGCCTTGCGGGACGCCGCTTCATGTCAGAAAAGCGCTCCGTTTGGGCCTCGCGCGGATGGCCGTGAGCCAGGTCAGGATGATCCGGCGATGAATTTGACTGAATATCTCAAGCCGGCCGGAACCGTGCTGTTCGTCGCCGCGCTCGGCATCGGCTATTATCTGTTCGAGCATCGCAAGCGTCCCGAGCCGAAGGAGACGCAAAGCGAGGCGCTCGTCATCGTGACGAAGTCAACCAATGCCTGCTTCTCCGATCTGGTGCGGGTGACCGGCTTCTTCGTGCCGCGCCGCGAGGCGGTGGTCGTTGCCGATCAGGAAGGCTCCAGGGTCACCGACCTCCTGGTCACCGAGGGCACGATTGTCGCCGACAATCAGGAGCTGGCGCGCCTGACCGCGCCGCCGCAGATTCCGGGCCAGCCGCAGCGGCCCGGCCCGCAAGGCCCGATCTCGCTGAAAGCCCCCGCGCCGGGCCTTGTCACCGAAGTCCGCACCATCGTCGGCGCGCCGGCCTCGCCGCAGGCCGGTCCGATGTTCCGCATCGCCGTCAACAACGAGATCGAGCTCGACGCCCAGGTCCCGGCGGTGCACATGTCCAAGCTCACCTCCGGCGCCACCGTGCGGATCAGCCGCGACGATGCGCCCGACCTGATCGGGCGGGTCCGGCTGGTTGCACCCGAGATCGACCGCGCCACGCAACTCGGGCGGGTCCGCATCAGCGTCGCCAACAACCCCTCGCTCAAGGTCGGCGTGTTCGCTCGCGCCTCGATCGACGCCAAGCGAAGCTGCGGCGTCTCGATCCCGAAGACCGCGATCGATCACCTCACGGTGCAGGTCGTCAAGGGCAATGTCGTCGAGACACGCAAGGTGCGGGTCGGATTGTCGTCCGACAGCGCGACGGAAATCCTGGAAGGGCTGCAGGTCGGCGAAATCGTCGTGGCCGACGCCGGCTCTTCGCTCCATGACGGCGACCAGATCAAGACCATGTTCGCCGATGAACTCGATCGCACGCGGGTACGCTGATGGCTCTCAATATCTCGGCATGGTCGATCCGTAATCCGCTGCCGTCGGTCGTCTTCTCCATCATCCTGCTGGTGCTGGGCTGGGTGTCCTTCACCAAGCTTGCGATCACACGGCTGCCCTCGGCCGACATCCCCGTGATCTCGGTGGCGGTGTCGCAGTTCGGCGCCGCACCGGCCGAACTGGAATCCCAGGTCACCAAGACGGTTGAAGACGCGGTCTCCGGCGTCGAGGGCGTCAGGCACATCACCTCGTCGATCACCGATGGCCTGTCGGTCACCACGATCCAGTTCGCGCTCGAGACCAACACCGACCGCGCGCTCAACGACGTCAAGGACGCGGTGACGCGCGTGCGCTCCAACCTGCCGCAGAACGTCACCGAGCCGCTGATCCAGCGCGTCGACGTCATCGGCCTGCCGATCGTGACTTATGCCGCGATCTCGCCCGGCAAGACGCCGGAGCAGCTCTCCTATTTCGTCGACGACGTGGTCAAGCGCGCGCTGCAGGGCGTGCGCGGCGTCGCCCAGGTCGAGCGCATCGGCGGCGTCGAGCGCGAGATCCTGGTCTCGCTGGATCCCGATCGCCTGCAGGCGATGGGCCTGACCGCGGTCAATGTCAGCCAGAGCCTGCGCGGCACCAATGTCGACGTCGCCGGCGGCCGCGCCGAGATCGGCAAGAACGATCAGGCGATCCGCACGCTCGCCGGCGCCAAGACGCTTGGCGATCTCGCCGGCACCATGATCCCGCTGTTCGGCGGCGGCGAGGTCCGGCTCGACGATCTCGGCACCGTCACCGACACCATCGCCGACCGCCGAACCTTCGCCCGCTTCAACGGCGAGCCGGTGGTCGCGCTCGGCATCAAGCGCTCCAAGGGCGCCAGCGACGTGAAGGTCGCCGAGGCCGTGCAGAAGCGCATCGACGCGCTGAAAGCCGCCTATCCCGACGTCGACCTGAAGGTGATCGACACCTCGGTCGAATACACCAACGGCAATTACCACGCGGCGATCTCGACCCTGTTCGAAGGCGCGATCCTCGCCGTGATCATCGTGCTCTTGTTCCTGCGCGACCTGCGCGCCACCATCATCGCCGCGATCTCGCTGCCGCTGTCGATCTTCCCGGCGTTCTGGGCGATGGACCTGCTCGGCTTCTCGCTGAACCTCGTCAGCTTCCTCGCCATCACGCTCTCGACCGGCATTCTTGTCGACGATGCCATCGTCGAGATCGAGAATATCGTCCGGCACATGAACATGGGCAAGTCGCCCTACCGGGCCGCGCTCGAGGCCGCCGACGAGATCGGCCTCGCCGTCATCGCGATCTCGCTGACCATCATCGCCATCTTCGCGCCTGCGAGCTTCATGTCGGGCATTGCCGGACAGTTCTTCAAGCAGTTCGGCATCACAGTCTCGGTGCAGGTGTTCTTCTCGCTGCTCGCCGCGCGCTTCGTCACGCCGGTGCTGGCCGCCTATTTCCTCAAGCACAGCACGCACGAGGAGCCGCCGCCCGGCCTCATCCTGCGCTCCTATCACCGCATCGTGGCCTGGTCGGTGAAGCACTATTTCGTCACGGTGCTGATCGGCCTCGGCGTCTTCGCCGCCTCGATCTGGAGCATCACGCTGCTGCCGCAGGGCTTCCTGCCGGCCCAGGACAGCGCGCGCTCGCTGCTTGCGCTCGAGCTGCCGCCGGGCACCCAGCTCGCCTACACCGAGAAGGTCACCGAGGACATCGTCGCGCGCCTGCGCAAGCGGCCCGAGGTCAAGAGCATCTTCGTCGACGGCGGCCGCGTCCCGCCGGGCACCCAGGAGGTGCGCCGCGCCGCCCTGATCATCAATTACACGCCCAAGGACAGCCGCGACATCACCCAGCGCGAGCTCGAATTCTCCATCAGCCAGGAGCTGGAGAACGTTCCCGATATCCGCTTCTGGTTCCTGGACGAGAACGGCCTGCGCGCGATCTCGCTGGTGGTGACCGGCGTCGACCCCAACATCGTCAACAACGTCGCGAGCGAGCTTGCGACGCAGATGAAGCGCATTCCCACCATCGCCAACGTCATCTCAGAAACTTCGCTGGAGCGCCCCGAACTGCGCATCGAGCCGCGCGCCGATCTCGCCGCACGGCTCGGCGTCTCCACCGAAAGCCTGTCGCAGACCATCCGTGTCGCCACCATCGGCGACGTCGGACCGGCACTCGCCAAGTTCGACGTCGGCGACCGCCTGGTGCCGATCCGCGTGCAGCTCGAGGACGCCGCCCGCGGCGATCTGAAGACGCTGGAGCAGCTCCGCGTGCCGCTCGGCGAGCGCGGCGAGAAGGGCGGCGTGCCGCTTTCGGTCATCGCCGACGTCAAGCTCGACCAGGGTCCGACCAGCATCGGCCGCTACGATCGCGAACGGCAGGCGACCGTTGCCGCCGACCTCGTCGGCTCCGCCGCGCTCGGCGATGCCACCAAGAAGATCTACGACCTGCCGGTCATGAAGACCCTGCCGAAGGGCGTGAAGGTCTCGCCCTCGGGCGATGCCGAAAGCCTGAACGAATTGTCCGAGGGTTTTGCGACCGCCATCACGGCGGGGCTGATGATGGTCTATGCGGTGCTGGTGCTGCTGTTCGGCACCTTCCTGCAGCCGATCACCATCCTGTTCTCGCTGCCGCTCTCGATCGGCGGCGCGATCGCGGCCCTGCTCGTCACCGGCAAGCAGCTCACCACGCCGGTGTGGATCGGCATCCTGATGCTGATGGGCATCGTCACCAAGAACGCGATCATGCTGGTGGAATTCGCCATCGAGTCCATCAAGGCCGGCACGCCGCGCGAGGAGGCCATGATCGACGCCGGCATGAAGCGCGCCCGTCCGATCGTGATGACCACGATCGCGATGGCCGCGGGCATGATGCCGAGCGCCCTGGCCGTCGGCGCCGGCGGCGAATTCCGCTCGCCGATGGCGCTCGCGGTGATCGGCGGCCTGATCTTCTCGACCCTCCTGTCGCTGGTGTTCGTGCCCGCGATGTTCATGGTGATGGACGATTTCGGCGCCCTGATCTGGCGCTTCGCCAAGCGGCTGATCGTGCACAGCGAGGATGCGGAGACGGACCATCATGGGGCTGCGGAGGCGGAAGCCAGGCCGGCGGTGACGAGCGTCGCACGGCCCGCGGCGGAGTAGGGTCCACGCCAGCTTGGAAGCCCACGGTGGCGCAAGTCGTTTGCGTCCGCTAGCCTATGGCATGGCCTTCGCGCGCATCACGATGGACCCTGCCGTCTGCACTGGCAAAGCTTGCATTCGCGCGCTGCGTTTTCCGGTTGCGCGGCTGCTCGGCCTGCTGGCGGCCGGCGAGACGCGCGAATCGATCCTCAATGAATATCGGTATCTCGAGCGCGAGGACATCGATGAGGCACTGCGGTACGCGGCGTTCCTCGCCGAGGATCTAGCCGTCGATCTGTCTCCACCCGCCGAGCAAGAGTGAAACTGCTCGCCCTACTCGTTCCGCGCGATCGCGGTCAGCTTGGTCATGTTCCGCAGCAGGATCCGGCCGCGCTGGAGATCGAGGATCGCTTCCTTGCGCCAGGCCTGGAGCTGGCGGTTGACGCTTTCGCGGGCGGCGCCGACGAAGACGCCGAGTTGCTCCTGCGAGATGTGGACCTCGGAACCGAAATCGGCGGCGAGCGCGCAGAGCCGCCGCGCCAGCCGCACCGGCAGCGGCTGCAGCATGGATTCTTCCATGCGCTCGCTCTGCCAGCGGATGCGCTGGCACAGCAGCGCGATGATTTTGATCGCGACCTTGGGCTCGCGCTCGAGGAAGCCGAGGAAGTCTTCGCGCCGCAGCACGAACAATTCGCTGGCCTCGCCCGCGGTCGCGTCCGCCGTCCGGTTCTGGCCGTCCAGCACCGCGACCTCGCCGAACAGGTCGCCCGGCCCCATGAAGTTCAGCGTCAGCCGGCTACCGTCGGCGGCGCCGGTCTCGATGCGGACCTGGCCGCGGCGCACGCCGAACAGCGCATTGCCGGGATCGCCCTTCTGGAACAGCACCTCGCCGCTGGCCAAATGCTGGGTGTGGCAGAGATTAGACAGCCGCTGGAGCTCGTCTGCGCCAAGATCGGCGAACATCGGATTCATCTTCAGGATGACCGCAAATTCGGCCTGCTTGCTCATGTCAATGTCCTTGTGAACGTCCTGGTCATCGTCTCTTGGCAAATCGTCTTGGCAAATCGCTTGAAACCATCAACTTCAGGATCGCGTAAAACAGCGCCGGAGAAGTGTGTCATAAGTCACATAACTTTGCAGCACCCCCTGACTATTTTTACGCGCTTGGAGCCGCTTCCCGTCCGGGGATAAACTCCGGGCGCAAAGGACGGGTGATCGGCCGGGTTCGGCGCGGATTGTCCGTCGCTGGAAAGTCGACATGAGAGCATTGAAATTCGTCGGCGGGGCTTTGGCCGCCGTCATCGTCGTGATCGCACTTCTGCTCGTGGTCGGGATCCCCTCGGGCTTCCTGACCTCGACGATCGCCTCGCGCCTCGAGAGTGCGACCGGCTATCGGCTGTCGATCGACGGCACCACCAAGATCAGCCTATGGCCGACGCTGAACGTCACGCTGAACGACCTCACGCTGGCCGACCCCAAGGACCGCAGCGGCATCACCCGCCTGACGATCGATCGCGTGCAGGCCGACATGTCGCTCGCGAGCGTGTGGTCCGGCAGGCCCGAGATCAGCGAGCTCGTCGTCACCCATCCCGTGCTCTACCAGCCGCTGCTCCGCGAACGCCTGCCGAATGCAGCCGCGCCTGCGAAGCCGCTCGCGCTCGACACCAAAGGCGCCACCATCGACCGCATCAAGGTCACCGACGGCGAAGTGGCATTCTCGCGCCTGCGCGACCGTGTCGAGGGCCGCATCAGCGCCATCAACGCCGACGCGACCCTGGACCGCGACCGCAAGGTCAATATCACCGGCACCGCGCGTGTCGGCGATCACCCGACCAAGTTCGACATCAAGGCGGCCTCGCCGACCGAACGGCCGGCGTTTCATGTGGATTTCGCCGTCGACATGCCCAGCGTGCTGAAGTCCCAGCTCACCGGCCAGGCCGAGATGCGGCTGAGCGGCAATGTCGTGATGATCAACGGCGTGAACGGCAGGCTCGGCGATGGCGCCTTCAACGGCTGGGCTTCCGTCGACATCGCGAGCAAGCCGCTGGTCAAGGTCGATCTCGACTTCCAGCGGCTCGCCATGCCGCTGGCGAAATCGCCGGAAAGCGTGTCCGGGCAGCCCTGGAGCAACGCGCCGATCGACGTGGTCGGGCTCAACTATGTCGATGCGCAAGTGCGGATCTCCGCCAACGAGGCCGTGATCGGCGATGCGCGCATTGCGCCGCTGGCGCTCGACGCCAAGCTCGCCGGCGGCGTGCTGAAGGCCGGCACGGCCAATCTCGGCGCCTATGGCGGCCAGGTCTCGGGCGAGGTGATCCTGGACGCGACGACCGGCGCGCCGAGCTTTGCGATGCATTCCGACCTCGTCGGCGTGCGCGCGCTGCCGCTGCTCCAGAGCCTTGCCGAGTTCGATCGCATCGACGGCAAGCTGCAGGCCAAGCTCGCCCTGCGCAGCGCCGGCAACAGCCAGCGCGCGCTGATGGCGAACATGCAAGGGACGGCCTTCGTCAATTTCCAGGACGGCGCCATCCGCGGCATCAATGTCGCGCAGATGATCCGCTCGCTGACGACGAGCACGCTCTCCGGCTGGCAAGGAAACCAGAACGGAAACCAGGACCCGAGCCAGGAGCAGAGCACGGATCTGTCGCAGCTCTCGGCCTCCTTCCGCATCGACAAGGGTCAGGCGGTGACGACCGATCTCAACCTGATCGGGCCGCTGGTGCGCGTCACCGGCGCCGGCACCATCGCGCTCGACACCAAGATGATGGGCTTTCGCGTCGAGCCGAAGCTCGTGATGACGACCGAAGGCCAGGGCCGCACCTCCGAGCCGGTCGGCTTCGGCATTCCCGTGATGATCCAGGGCTCCTGGTCGCAGCCGCGGATCTATCCCGACATGGCCGGCATGCTGGACAATCCCGACGCCGCCTATGCCAAGCTGCGCGAGATGGGCAAGGGCCTGTTCGGCCCCGAGGGCGCCGGACTCGGCAACATCCTCGGCAGCCTCGGCCTTGGTGGCACCGTCGCGCCGGGCGGCAATGCAACCGGCAATGCCAATCCGCAGGGCCAGCAAGCGGGGCAGAACAATCTGCTCGGGGGCCCGCTCGGGGAAGCGATCGGCAATCTGATCCAGCAGGGTCTCTCCAGCGGCGCGGGGAGCGGCACTGGCACCGGCACCGGGCGCAACCGCAGCCTGCCGGCAACGCCCTCCACGCCGGCGCCGCAGGCCTCGCCTGCGCCCCCCGCCCTGGAGGACCCGCCGGCCGCGCAGCAGGACAGTCAGCCAATGAACGACGTGCTGCGGCAGCTCTTCAACCGCTAAGCTCCCTCCTTCGAACAGATCGGGCTGCGACCATCGCCGCCCGTCCACCTGCCCAGGAGGCCACAGGGGGTAACCACACCGGCCGGTCCCCGGCCGCGCGACGGCCCTTCGGTCCAAATTGTGCTAGAACGGCTTGGAAGGGCCTGTACGGCCCATAGCGCGCAGCGTCAGTGGCGGCGCGAGAGGATCGGGATGGCAGGAGCGAACGACAAGACACGATCTCTGCGCGAGGGCCTGTTCGCCAAATACGTCGTCTCCCTCGTCGGCCTCGTCGTGTTCGTCCTTGCCATCAACGGGGCGATGGAGACCTGGATCTCCTACCGCGCGACGCGGACACAGCTGACCGACGGCCTGGAGGACAAGGCGCAGGCGGCCGCCCGGCGCATCGAGCAGGCGATTTCCGAGCTCGACCGCCAGATCAGCTGGGTGACGCGCGCGAGCCAGGACACGCTGGAGAAGCGCCGCGCCGACTATGCGTCGCTGCTGCATCAGGTTTCCGTCGTCAACCAGCTGTTCCAGCTCAACGGCGACGGCCGCGAGGTGCTGCGCGTCTCCAGGCAATCGACCACCACCGGCGGCAATGCCGACCTCTCCCGCGACGTGCGCTTCACCGACGCCGTCGCCCGCGGCGTCACCTACGCGCCGGCCTGGTTCGCCGACCGGACGCCGTTGATGTCGATCTCGGTGGCGCATTCCGGCTTCAATGCCGGGGTCACCGTGGCCGAGATCGACCTCGGTTTCCTCTCCGACTTCCTGTCCGACGCGCAAGTAGGCAAGGCCGCCTTCGCCTATGTCGTCGATCCGCGCGGCCGGGTGCTGGCGACGTCATCGAAAGGGCCCGAGATCGGCAAGGACCTCTCCAAACTGCCGCAGGTGGCGGCCGCGATCGCGCCCGGCCACGAAGCCGAGACGTCGGGCACCGACTTCAATGGCCATGCGGTGATGAGCGCCGCGAGCATCGTGCCGAAGCTCGGCTGGAGCGTGCTGTTCGAGCAGCCGACCACGCAGGCCCTGATGCCGATCCGCGACCAGCTGGTGCGCATCGCGCTTCTGATCGGCATGGGCCTGATGGTCGCGATCCTCGCCGGCACGCTGCTCGCCCGCCGCATGATCATCCCGATCACGGCGCTGCGCGACGGTGCGCATAAGCTCGGCGAAGGCGATTTCAGCCACCGCATCGACGTGCACACCTCCGACGAGCTGGAAGACCTCGCCGGGCAGTTCAACCGCATGGCCGACCAGATCCAGGAGACCTATTCGAACCTGGAGAGCAAGGTCGAGGAGCGCACCCGCGATCTCGCGCAGTCGATCCACGAGCTCAAGGTGCTGGAGGAGGTCGGCCGCGCGGTGGCCTCCTCGCTCGATCTCAACGCGGTGCTTGCAACCATCGCCGCCCGCGCCATCGAGATCACCCGTGCCGATGCGGTGCTGATCTACGGCTTCGACGCCGAGACACGCCGCTTCAACCTGGTCGAGGCCAACGGCATCGACAAATCCGCCGAGGGCGCGCATGTCACCATCGCCCAAGGCGGCAACATCCTGAGCGATGCCGCCGACAGCGGCGAGCCGATCGCGCTGGCCGAGCTCGGCGATGCCGCCGAGCAGCCGCTGCGCGAGGCCGCGCTCGCGGCCGGCTTCAACTCGGTGCTGGTGGTGCCGCTGATCGACCAGCAGGGCACGCTCGGCTCGCTCGTGGTACTGCGCCGCGCCACCGGGGCGTTCGCGCCCAGCATCATCGGCCTGATGCGCACCTTCGCCAACCAGGCCGTGCTGGCGATGCGCAATGCGCAGCTGTTTACCGAGGTCGACCACAAGAGCCACGCGCTGGAGGCGGCGAACACGACCGTGCGCGCGCAAGCCGACAAGCTCCGCGAGCAGACCGAGCAGCTCAAGGACTGGAACAAGTCGCTGGAGGAGCGCGTCCGGACCCAGCTCGGCGAGATCGAGCGCATCCGCAAGCTCGAGCGTTTCCTGGCGCCGCAGGTGGCGCAGCTGATCGCCTCCTCCGACAGCCCCGAGGGGTTGCTCACCAGCCAACGCCGCGAGGTCACGGTGGTGTTCTGCGACCTGCGCGGCTTCACCGCGTTCACGGAGGCGACCGAGCCGGAAGAGGCGATGAACGTGCTGCGCGAATATCACGCCGCGCTTGGCCAGCTGATCTTCAAGTACGAGGGCACGCTCGACAAATATGCCGGCGACGGCGTGATGATCCTGTTCAACGCCCCGATCCAGTTCGAGGACCACACCAAGCGCGCTGTGAAGATGGCGGTGGAGATGCGCGACACGATCGGCCCCCTGACCGAGCGCTGGCGCAACCGCGGTCATAGCCTCGGCTTCGGCATCGGCGTCGCGCTCGGCTATGCCACGCTCGGCCAGGTCGGCTTTGAGCAGCGGCTGGAATATGCCGCGATCGGCAGCGTCACCAACCTCGCCTCCCGCCTCTGCAGCGAAGCCAAGCCCAACCAGATCGTGGTCAGCCGCCGCGTCTACGGCATGGTCGAGCCCTGGGTCGAAGCCCGCGCGCTAGATGATCTGCAGCTCAAGGGATTTAACCACCCGGTACTGGCGATGGAGATCCTGAGCTGGCGGGAGGAGGTGGAGAACGTGGTGGATGCCGCGGCGGTGCGGCGGCGGGGCTAGCCAAAACAAAAGTGCGAAAACAACCCCATGCACAGTAGGGAAGGCTTTCAGAACACAACGACTTTTTCCAGAGATGCGGATTTTACGAAATTTGGATTGACTGTCGGGCAAAACAGGGGTAGGATGGCATCATCGGAGCTTGTGTATGAGGTGCCTTTAGCGCACCCGTCGTTGCTTTCGGCTGATGCAATTTGGCCGCGCGAAAAACGCATCGCTCGCTTCCGCAATATCGGATGCATCGATCAGGTTATCTGGCAGACGAGCCAGCTCAGACAGGCGCTGGGCTGAGATTGGCATAGGCGTATGTCAGCGGCGGAAAGCGCGCACCTTGACTTTAGGGGCATTAACTTCGACCGTACAAGCACTCACCTTAGCATCGTGGAGTGTAGCGGACAGCCCTCAAGGCCGCTTCTTAAAATGTTCCTTCAGCAGCGTGTTCACCACATCACTCAGCGAGGTTTTTCGCGCATCGGCGAGCTCCAATAGAGATGCCAAGACATCGGGCTGAAGATGAACCGGCGGAACGAGTTTCGCGTCGGGCCGAAAGAACTTGCCGCGCCTAGCGGCGGAAAAGTTATAATGATCCTTCATCCTAGTCATGGCTCATCTCTCGGCCTCTGCTCCTCTGCCCTCTCTCGGAGAGCCTCGTAGAGCTGAGCAGGACCTAGAAGAACATCCCTCAGCCCGGCTCTTACCTGTTCGCTGTCAAGGGCTTGTTTGCTCATCGTGGTATGAGCCGAGAATGCATCCATGATGGCGTTCATCAACTCTTTCGACAACGTCGGCGACGTCGCGAACTGCGCCTTGGTGTTGTTCGCCGCCTGAATGACCAATTCCTCGCTCTCCAGAAGCTTCCCCATCAGAACGTTGTTCACGTAAACGAGCTTGTCATCCTCGGTCAGGTCGCCTTCGAAGAGGTCATTCACCTTCGCAATGATCTCTTCCAGCCGGAGCTTTTCCTTCTCATGAATGCCGCCCGAGCCTGCTTCGGCGAAGCCCATGAGTCTCGGAGGTTCGCCGTCCCCAAGGACGAGAGGACGCTGTCCCTGATCCCTCAGATTGTGGTGAGTAAGCTTGAGCTTCGATAGATCGATGCCCTCGCGCTCACGACCGAACTCAAGCAACGGGATCAGCCGCCGGTAGAACATGAACCGCTTCTCAATGGCCGTGTTGCCATAGTCGAAGATTTGCGAGAGAAAGCTGTACATGCGCTGGAACGCGCCCATGTCGGCCTTGAACAGGATCAGGGCGTCTATTTCGCTATTGGCCTCTTCCTTGCCCCTCGCGTCGTTTTGCGCTTGGGCCACCAGCAGCTTTTCCTGCGCATGCTTGAACCTCTTCAGCAGGCGATCCACCACCGGCTCAAGCGCCGCGATCAGATCACCCTGCTTGGATTTGGGGCTCATCTCGACGGCTGCGACGCGATCCACCTCGAATTCGTCATAATGCCCTGAAGCGTCAAGCTTAGCCCGGAGATCAAAGACGAGGTTGGGATCTGTGACGCTGTCCAGCTCGGCCGTCTCGTAGTAGGTCTTGAACGCAGCCAGCACCTCTTCCGAGCTATTGACGAAGTCCAGCACATAGGTCGTGTCCTTGCCGGGGTAGGCACGGTTAAGCCGGGAGAGCGTCTGCACCGCCTGGATGCCCGCCAGACGCCGGTCCACATACATCCCGCACAGGAGAGGTTGATCGAACCCGGTCTGGAACTTGTTCGCGACTAGCAGGATCTGGAAATCCTCGCCCTTGAAGGCGTCGCGGATGTCGCGTCCTTTCAAGCCAGGGTTCAGCGCCTTGCTGGTTTCGGTGAAAGGATCAGGACCAGACTGGCTGTCATTCACCTCGCCTGAGAATGCCACCAACGTCCCGATCTTATAACCACGAGACTTGATGTATTTCTCGATGGCTAGCTGCCAGCGCACAGCCTCGACGCGGCTCCCCAGCACGACCATCGCCTTAGCGCGGCCCTCCATCAGCGGCGCGACGGTCTCCCGGAAATGCTCAACGACGATCTGGACCTTCTGGCTGATGTTATAGGGATGCAACCGGACCCAACGCATGATGCCCTTCAGCGCTGCATCGCGCTCGACCTCCTTGTCGTCCCACTCCTTGCCGTTGTTGGCGAGACGGAAGGCCAGCCGGTACGGCGTGTAGTTCTTCAGCACATCGAGGATGAAGCCTTCCTCGATGGCTTGCCGCATCGAGTAGACATGGAACGGGGCGGGCAGATTGTTGTCCCCCACCGGCTGATCGGATTTCGGCGGTCGCCCAAACAGTTGCAGCGTCTTGGCCTTCGGGGTGGCGGTGAAGGCAACGTAGGTGATCCCCTTGTCATCAGCGCGAGCTGCCATCTGGGCCGCCAGCATGTCCTCGGTGCTGATCTCCCCACCGTCACCCAGCGCGGCAAGCTCCTCCGGCGACAGCAACTGCTTGAGCTTCGCAGCGGCTTCGCCGGTCTGCGACGAATGCGCCTCGTCTGCAATCACTGCGAACCGCTTGCCCTCGGTGGCCGCAAGCCTACGGACCTCCTCCAGCGCGAAGGGAAAGGTCTGGATAGTGCAGACGATGATCTTCTTGCCCGCCGCCAGGGCCTCCGCAAGCTGCCCGCTCTTGCTCGCGCCTTCCGACTTGATCGTAGCGACCACGCCGGTGGTGCGCTGGAAGTCGAACAGGGCGTCCTGAAGCTGCGCATCGATCACGTTGCGGTCGGAGATGACGATGATGCTGGAGAATAGCTTCTCGTTCTTGGCGTCATGGAGATCGGCGAGAAAGTGGGCGGACCATGCTATCGAGTTGGTCTTGCCCGAACCAGCCGAGTGCTGGATGAGGAACTTGCCGCCTGCTCCCTCCTCCAGAAGCTTGGCTTGCAGTTTCCGGGTTGCGTCAAGCTGGTGGTAGCGGGGGAAGATGATGCTGGTGATTTTCTTCTTGTCGTCGCGCCGGGTCACCAAGTAGCGACCAAGGATCTCCAGCCAGCTATCTCGTTGCCAGACCTCCTCCCAGAGGTAGCTGGTGCGGTGACCGGCCGAGTTGGGCGCGTTGCCCTTTGCCCCGCGGTTCCCCTTGTTGAAAGGTAGAAAGGCTGTCGCTGGACCAGCAAGCTGCGTCGTCATGTGAACTTCGCTATTGCTGACAGCGAAATGCACCAGCGCCCCACTGGGGAAGTTCAGCAGCGGCTCGATACCTTGCCCTTTGGGGCGCGGGCGGCGGTCGAAACGATACTGGTCGATGGCGTCGTCAATGCTCTGGGTGAAGTCCGTTTTGAGTTCGGCGGTGGCGACCGGTAGCCCGTTTAGGAAAAGCACGAGATCGATACAGTTCTCGTTGGCAGACGAGTAGCGAACCTGCCGCACCACGCGTAGCCGATTGGCCGCATAGCGAGCTAGGATGTCGGCGTTCATCGCGAGGGCAGGCTTGGACTGCGTCAACGCAATCGGCTGGCGCAGTCCAATCAGCTCGACGCCGTAACGCAGCACATCGAGGGTGCCGCGCTCATCGAGCTGCTTGCGGATGCGGTCCAGCAGAACACCTTCGGCACTCGCACCGTGATTTTTTGTAAGCGTTTGCCAGACGATCGGCTGCGTGGCTTGCACCCAAGCGACAAGATCAGCAGAAAAGATGGCGCGAGGGCGGTCATACAGCGCCGCATCGCCCTCCGCGTAGAGCCAGCCATGGGCAGCGAGGTGGCCGCAAATCTCGTCCTCGAAGGTGATCTCCTTGTGCAGACTCATGCTGCAACTGCTTTTCGGTGAGACTGGTCACGATCCAATAGCCGCTGCACATTAATTTTGCCAGTAACTGCAGACGCAATGAGGGCGCTCCGGCGTTCTTGAAGAAGCTCTGTGCCAACCTGAGCCGCCGAAAGTAGGCTGTCAAACTCCAAGCCGAGAGCCCGAAGCGTTTCACATATTGCGTACTGCTCGTTCAAGGGTGGCAGTAGGCAGGGCAGGTCACCAACTTCTCCAACTCTCAAGTGCCCAACTGTGCTGCCTTTCGATTTCGCCTCGATCTGGTAGCGGACCAACGGTCCGTAGATATTTGCCAAAAGATAGTCTGGACTTATGACCTCAGGATCAGGCCGCAAGTACATCATACGCTGCCCCAAGCAGAGATCGTAACCGCTAGGCACCAGACAAGCTTCTCCGGCAGGAGCCTCTCGCGTGAATAACACGTCGCCGACCTGAGGGCGCCCTTTTCTTGTCCACTCCTCGAAGTTCTCGGCGTCCGTGCAATAACCTCCAGCCTCATCAAACTTACCATCTCTAACGCACGACGTGCGGATAACGAAGTAGCTCCCCTCCGGAATCTTCTCCGGCGTCCGGTTCTTGCAATCCACGATTTCGCGGCAAACATCCTTTATTCTGACAAGTCTCCAATGCGCCGGAACCTCGCCAAGCCATTCGATGTTCGCATTCTTCATCGTGGCCTGTGGATCAAGCCCCTTAGTGACAGCGTGGGATAGGGCAGCTTGCTTTTTCTCCCTTAGCAGTTCGATCAACCGACCTTGCTCTTCCACAAGAGCATCAATCTTGGCTGTCTCGCGATCAAGGAACTCCGCGATTGTCTGCTGTTCGACACGGGGGAGAACGGGTAGATCAACATGCGCGAAGTTTTCGAACCGTAAGGCCTGCCCGTCGCGCACGAGATTTGTCGTACTTTGAAGCGCCTGAATGTAGACGGACGATTTGAACAAATATCGAAAGAACGCAGGAACGATCCCTTCTGACGGAACGAGGACAACATACGCTGAGCTTGTCGATCCTCTCAGGCCACACCATTCGATTCCGCCTTGGAAGCTACGCATGCTGATTACAAAGTCGTCGGGTTCAACATGCTTTAGGATTTCGGTGCCGTGGATCACCTGCATCACTCTCTGATTTTCGAGAGCCATGAAATCCTTCTGATAGATAACGCCGTACTTTTGAGAGGCTGTTAGCTGCTCGTCCGAGAGCCGCGAGCGCTCCTTCCGTTCGGAAAACAGCCTCCGACTTTTTACGACCTGCCAGTGGGACGGTATTGCGCCGAGCCAAGGAACGCCGCTGTCCGCGTACTTCTCATAGGGGTCTATGCTCATGTAACAAGCCGATCTATTAGTTGTTTAATGCGAGCCGTGGCTTGCGCCAGATCGGCGTCGATTTCCGCTAATGGGCGCGGCGCTTCAAACACGTAGAAATGTCGATTGAACGGTATCTCATAGCCCGTCCTGGTCTTCTCAAGATCGATCCACGCATCGGCGACGTGGGGCAAGACCTCTCGCTGGAAGTAAGCGTTAGTATCTTCTGACAGCGGTACGTTTTCAGTATCACGCAGCTCGCTGTCTGGCTGCGGCTTGCCTTTCGTTTTGCCTTTGGTCCCGAAAACAATATCGCCGTTTTCGTCGCGCAGTGGCTGTTCAACAGTGATCGTGCGATAACCAAACGACTCATTTTGGAAGATGCGAGATAATGGGGAGAGCTTCACTTTTCCGCCGTCGGGCGCAATCGGCGGCTTGTCACCCTCCATCACTAACTGGGTAGTGATCTCCTTACCCTCGACATTTAGAACCGCGGCGAGTTGCGCCTCGATGAAGGAGCCAAATAACTTTGTCACCTGAGCGATATGTTCCTCGCTCATCTCCTTGCGTTTGGACCCAAGGCCCTTGCGCATCTTCTGCCAAAACGAGGATGCATCAATGAGCTGCACCTTGCCCTTTCGCTGCACAGGCTTGCGATTGGAGACTATCCAGATGTAGGTGGAGATACCTGTGTTGTAGAACATGTCGGTCGGCAAACCAATGATGGCTTCGACCAGATCGTTCTCCAGCAGGTAGCGGCGTATCTCGCTCTCGCCCGATCCTGCGCTACCCGCAAACAGCGGAGAGCCATTTAACACGATGCCGAAGCGGCTTCCGCCGTCCTGAGCCGGACGCATCTTCGACAGGAGGTGCAGCAAGAACAACAGCGAGCCATCTGAGACGCGCGGCAGGCCGGGGCCGAAGCGGCCATTGAAGCCTTGGCTCTCGTGTTCCTGGCGGATGTCCTTCTCTACTTTTTTCCACTCGACGCCAAACGGTGGGTTAGACAGCATGTAGTCGAACTTGGCGTGAGGGTGACCGTCGTCCGAGAGCGTATTCCCTGCAACGATGTTGGCCACATCCTGACCTTTAATCAGCATATCCGCCTTGCAGATTGCGTAGCTCTCGTCGTTCAGCTCCTGCCCATACATCGTCAATCGGGCCTGAGGATTCAGCGCGGCGAGGTGTTCACCGGCTACGGATAACATTCCCCCGGTGCCTGCCGTAGGGTCATAGATAGTTCGGACCACCCCGGGCTTGGTCAGAACATCGTCGTCCTCGACAAACAGCAGATTAACCATCAGACGGATGACTTCGCGCGGTGTGAAGTGCTCTCCAGCCGTTTCATTCGACAGCTCGGCGAACTTGCGGATCAGCTCTTCGAACGCCAGCCCCATCTCGTGGTTATCAACTGCCTCGGGATGCAGGTCGGTGCCTGCAAACTTCTCGGCGACGAGATAGAGGAGACCGCTCTTCGTAAGCTTATCGATCTGGGTTGAGAAACTGAATCGCTCGAAGATGTCGCGGACCTCAGGTGAAAACGCCTGGACATAAGCATGGAGGTTCTGACTGATGTGGTCCTGATCGCCGACCAGCTTAGGCAGGTCGAGTTCGGAGGCGTTGTAGAAGTTCACCCCGGACGCGCGACGGAGGAACGGGTCTGGATTGAGGCCCGCCTTCTTCTTGGCCGCGAACTCGGCCAGCACTTTCGCCTTGGTCGGCTCAAGAACGCAGTCCAGCCGCCGCAGCACGGTGAACGGCAGGATCACCTTGCCGTAGTCAGACTGCTTGTAGTCGCCCCGCAGCAGATCAGCCACGGACCAGATGAAGGACGAGAGTGCCTGATGATTCACGGTAGGGAACGCCTGGGCTAGAAATGCGGTAGTTACAGGAATGCCCGAACTCAATCAGTGTGGCAATCAGACCTCGGGGGCACAATCTAGAATTTAGGGGAAGACGGACTTGGCTGGGAAACGTGCTATTTGTTGGCTGGATTGAAGCCTCATGGCCGAGTTGGACGACGGATCTTGTTGCTCTTGCTTCGGCCGCGACCTCGATTCCTCAACGTTTTTCCGCGGATAGACCTCTTCCTGGGCTACCCCCTGCCCCGCCCTCTCCCACAAAGGGAGAGGGAGCGGTGCAAACCGCTGGAACGTCGCAACTCTCGCAACGACCGCCCCGAACCACATCCAGCCTCCCCGCGACCAACCCTCGGCTCAACGGCGAGGCGGACTTCGTGGGAGACGATTCGTGACGCTTGCCCTGCCTTCGCGTGCCTATGATTTGCAGATGCTGGACCGGCCCGCGGATCGCGCGCGCGACCACGGCTGGGTGTTTGGGCTGCCGCCGGGCATTGCATCCGAGCAATGGCCGCTCGATCCCGTCACCGGCTATCCCTTGATGCACGGCTTCACGCTAAAGCTGCCGGAGGATTACCGGGTGCATGGCGCGGACATCGTCGCGTTGTCGTTCTTCGCCACGGCGCCCGATCACAATGACGGCGGCGCGCCCGACGATCCCGAGATTCGCGAGGCGGTGCTGGCGCGGCCGTCGCATCCGCGCCTGTCGCGCATGACCGACATTCTCGACTACGCCTATGCCGCGCTGCTCTTGACGAAGGCCGAATATGACGGCGCGTTCGCCGCGCCGCCGGCGCCGCTTGCGCTGGCAACGGTGGAGCGGCCGCGCTGGCTCGATGTCGGCGGTGCCAGCGCCTTCTTCGAGGCCGCACCTAGCTACGCCAAGAAGATGTTTGCAGCCCCGCCGCGTGCCGATCTCAGCGAGACGCGCGCGATCGCGCTGTCGCCGCGCGCTGATGATCCCAACGCCGGCAAGGGCCCGCAGGATGAGCACGTGCGCGAAAATCCGCCGACCGGCTATCAGCCATATTACTACTATGTCGGCGGCAAGCCGGGCCGCGACAATTTCCGCCTGCACGACTGGGCCAAGGATCACGCCCACAACCACCTCGGCGGCACCATGCGGCCCTGCCAGGCCGTGCCGGAGATGAGCCCGTTCTATATCGAGTTCGAGGAATATTTCGGCGGCTACAATTTCGGCGGCGGCAACGCGCAGCTCGACTTCAAGGACATGAAGTTCGACTGGGCGTGCGGGTGATCATGGAAGCCGCGCAAGGATCCGGACTTTGCGATGATGCGAGCGTTCACGGAGCCATGCCGAGGAACGGATTGACGATGGTGAGCCCGCCGATGCTGCGGCCGCGCTGAAGGTCCCAGAATCACCGCTGTCAAAGAACGCGATCACCGCTCGTTCGCCTCGTCCCGATCGAATTTGTAGCCGGCGGGCAAGGCCGCCCAATTGCGCGCCTCCATGTTCTCGATCGCACGCCGACGCTGCTCCGCCTTGGTCTCGATTTCGATCGCGCCTTTGCGAGTGGCCACGATATCGATTTCGTCGCCCTCCTTGAGGCCGAGTTCATCAACTAGCGCTTTGGGCAGGCGCACTGCGAGGCTGTTGCCCCATTTGGAAACCAGCACCAGCACCCTCCGTGATGTGCATCCCTATCTGCATATCATAGGGAGATATGATGGCATTCCAAGCTGGCGTCCCCTCACGCCCCTCGCTTTGGCCCGATCGCCTCGAATCCGGCCTTTTGCTCGTCGCTGAGATCGGCCTGGAAATCGTCGAGCGCGTCGGCGATGGCGCCGACGGCTTGCAGCATGGTCTGCAGCCGCGCCCTCACGGCGGCGAGGCGGGCCTGCGCCGTTGCAGCGGGTTCTGTCGGACAGGCGCTGAGCGTCTGCATGGTGCGGAGCGTGGTGTCCTGCAGCACCTCGAAGCGGGCGCGGGCGACCTCGTCGAGGTGGAGCGTGGCCGCGATTTCGGCGGCGGGCCATTGCTGCTGGAGCAGTTGCTCGTATTGGCGCTGCGCGTTCTCGTCGGAAATAGGATCGTAGTCCGCCTGGCAGGCCTTGGCCGCCTGTGCGTCCTTGGATGCGTCCTTGCCCGCGTTCTTGTCAGCGTTTTTGGACTGGTAGGACGCCAGCGCGGCGCGACGCTCATTGGCTAAGGCGTTGAGCCGGGCTTTCTGGTCGTCATTGAGCAGGCCGACGAATTTCGACAACGGCGCTTCCATGGTGTCGATGGCCTTGATCATGGCCTCGACACGCTCGCGCATCAGGCCGAGGCGCTCCGCCGCATTCGCAGGGGTTTGCGCCGGGCAGGCGGTGCGGATGGTGTCGCGCGCGGCATTCCAGGCGGATGAGAGCTCGTCGAGCGCGGTGCGCTGAGCTTCGTTCGGTGCAACGGCGCTCGCGATGCGCTCGACCGGCAGGCCGCCGGTGTCGCTGGCCTCGCACAGCGTCTCCGCGGTCGGGACCTTTCGCGCGCGACGGCCTTGCGGCACGGTGTAGGCGGCAAGCTCGGTGGCGGCATAGGGCGTGAACAGCGCGGCATAGATATCGCCGTAGCCGTAGAGCGAGAGGCTGGTGGTGTCGCCGAAGACGATCGCATTGGTGAGATCGTCATGGGCGAACGGCCAGAACACCGGGCCGACCCAGCCATAGCTGCCATCGGGATGACGCCACCAGCCCTGCGGGCGGCGGCCGCCTTGCCAGCCCGCCAGCGCAGCCTGCGCCGTGAGGGCCGCACGCATCACGTAAGGGTTCGACAGCTGGCTGCGGTCGGCCCCGCGCGGGTCCTGCGACCTCAGCGCAGCTGACCGGTAGCGGCCGCCGCGCACCGCCATGCGGGAATGGCGCAGGCGCGACAGGCCGATCACGTGGCCGACGGCGAAGCGCGCAACCCCGACCGGACCGCCGCGCAAGCCGAACTGCGCCTCGGCTCTGTCAGGCAGCAGCACTGTTGCAACCACCAGGACCGCGCCAGCCAGCGCCAGTCCCATGCGCCCCGACAGGATTTTTGACCTGACGACTGGTTTGGCCACGTCTTGTTCGGCCACGTCTTGGCCCTCCCTCCCGCGCCAAGTGCGCAATGCGTCGCATCACGAAGACGCGCGAGGGAACCGAATGTTCCAGAGAGACACAGGACAATGCGTCGCAACGCGCCGGCTGTGCCGTGTCACTCCGCCTTTTGCGGCATCACGAAGGTCTGGCCGGGATAGATCAGATTGGGGTTTTGGATCTTGTCGCGGTTGGCGTTGAAGATCACGGCGTAGCGGGAACCGTCGCCGTAAGCGAGCCGGCTGAGCGCCCACAGGCTATCGCCGCGGGCGATGATCCGGCTGCCGCCGGCCTCGGCCGGCGCGGCGGTGAGCGCCTCCGCCGGCGAGGCCGATGCAACCACGGTGGCCCTCGGCGCCTGCGCGAAGGCCTTGGGTTTCGGCGCGCCGATCAGTTTCGGCCGGGCCGCTTGCTTCTCAGGCACCGACGCCAGCCGCGGCGAGGCCGACGGCAGCGCGGCGACGACATCCGATTTGTCGTCGGGCTTCTCGGCCGGCTTGGCCTCCTGCTTCGCAACCGGCGGCATGCGCACGGGCGGCGGCGCCGCCGCGGCGATTGTGACCGGCATGGTCCGGCCGGATTCGGTGACCGTGCCGTCCGGCGCCCTGGCGCGGAGCGTCAGGTCATATGAGCCGGCCGGCAGCTGCGGCGGGGTCATCACGAATTGGCCCGAGGCGTCGGCGACCACGCTGTCGAGCGGCTTGCCGTCGCGCATCAGCTCGACCCGCGCACCCGGCGTGGCGCGGCCGGCAATCACCGCCGCCTCGCCGTGATCGTCGATGCGGGCGACGTCGAAACGGGGGCCGGCATCTGCAGCCGGCGCCGGCGGCTTGACCGGCACGAGGTCACCGAGCGCGGCCACCTGCTTCTGGGTCTCGGCCAGCGCGCCCGCCTTCGGCTCGGGTGCAGGCGGCGCGCTGTCGACGAGCTTCGGCTGTTCCGGCTTCAGCTCTGGCTTGGATTCAGGCTTGGACTCAGGCTTGAACTCCACCTTGGGCTCGACCTTGGCTTCAAGCTTGGGCTCGACCTTAGCTCCGACCTGGGGTTCGACCTTGGCCTCCGGCTTGGCGGCGACGGTGACCTTCGTCCCATCAGGCAGCAGGCGGCGCAGCTCGGTCGGGCCGATCACCAGCGCGGTGCCGACCAGCGCGAGCAGACAGAAGGCAATGAAGGCCTTGGAGGCGGTGATCATTTGAAAAGGACCTTGGGTGGCAAATCAGCCGAGGCCGGCAAGGTGCGCCGATTTGGCTGCCGCAGCAAGACTGTCGATAGGATTATGCTTCCGTCCAGGCGCGCGGGATGAACCGGCGCGACCACGCGGGTGTCCAAGTATCAAGGCCGCCTGGCGGCATTCTTCAAGGGAATTCCTCCCGTGACCGTATTCTCCCGTGCCGCGGGATCCCTAGCGGTTGCTCTGACGCTGGCCGCTGCACCCGCTTTGGCCGCCTCCGGCCCGCCGCCCGGCTTCACGCTTTCCGACGATGCCGATCTCGCCTTCACCTCGCCCGACGGCGCCACCAGGCTCGAGCAGTATATGAAGGAGGGCGAGGATTTCGACATCAAGTGGCAGGTCTGGGCGCGACGCGGCGGGGAGATGCGCGAGCTGAAGCCCGAGCAGGGTTATCCGGCCGGCTTCCGTTTCACGGCCGACTCGCGATGGCTGGTGCGGATCCAGAAGACGGGCTCGCGCGAGCAGGACCTCTTTCTCTATCATTTGGAGAACGGCGCCTTCGTGAGCGCGACCAAGACGTCGCTCGGCGATCTGGCCTGGGCCTACTTCCGCAGCCGGCCCGACACCAAGAGCATGAAGCTCGACTATCACATCACGGCGAATCTGGTGAAGGGCACCGAAGATGCGTATCGCTGGCTCGGCGTCGACTGGACCAACAACCGCTATCTCCTGATCTCGCTGTCGGGCGAGACGGACAAGCATCCGAAGAACGTCGCGGTGAAGGGCCTTGCGGATTGGAAATGCCGCTATGATCTCGAGACCGGCAAATTCGATGTGCCGAAGATGTTCGCCAAGGGCAACGCGGAAGCCTTGAAGTGGAAAATCAGGCGCTGAAGGTCCTGCGGTCTCGCCGCGGTCTCCTGTACGATGGAACCAACCCTCTGATTCCATTCCGATTCATATTTTCCTAACCGTCAATGGTAACGGGGTCTTGTCGGTTTTGCTGCATCTTGCATCCCACGGGAGGGCTGGATGGGCGCATCGATCCGATGGACCGCGCGAACGCGCGCGTTGCTCCGCCGTTGGCGCGGAGCGCCGCTGACGTGGCTGATCGCCGGCGGCTTCGTGCTGATGCTTGCGACCGCCATCGGCACCGCGCTCACGGTCGACCGTTTCCGGCAGAATGCCATCGAGAGCGGTCGCGACAGCCTTGAAAACGCCGTCCGCATGCTCGCCCGGCATTTCGACCGGCAGTTCGAGGACTTTGCGGTGCTGCAGAAGAGCATCATCGCCGAGCTCGAGAGCCACGGCATCCAGTCCGCCGAAATCTTCCGCAGCGAGATGGGCACGCTCGCCGTGCATGAGGTGCTGCGCGCGAAAGCCAGCGGCTGGTCCGACGTCGCCGGCGCCAATGTGTTCGATTCCAGGGGCGTGCTGATCAACTCGTCGCGGCAATGGCCGGTCGCCGATATCTCGATCGCCGATCGCGGCTATTTCAACCGTCTCAAGGACGATCCGGCCGCACAGGAGGAGGTGGAGGTCGTGCCCGGCCGGTTCGGCAACGGACCGGCGATCGTGTTCGCGCGGCGCATCTCCGGCCCGCACGGCGAATTCCTCGGGCTGGTCTCGCGCGCGATCACGCCCGAGCAGCTCGAATCCTTCTTCGCCTCGACCGGGCTCGGCGAGGATTCCTCGATCGCGATGCACCACCAGAACGGCCAGCTGCTCGCCCGCATTCCACACGTCGAAGCGATGATCGGGCAGAACTTCCGCACCGGCACGCCGGAGCAAATGGCGGTGTTCGAGCGCACCTTCGTCACCACCCAGCTCGCAAGCCCGATCGACGGCAAGGACCGCATCGTCGCCTCGCGCCTGCTCACCGGCGAGCCGCTGGTCGTGGTCGCGACCAAGTCGCTCGATGCGACGCTGGCGACCTGGCGCACACAGACGAAATTCTTCGTCACCATTGCCGCGCTGTCGATCGGCCTGTTGGTGCTCACGCTGTTTCTGATCTTCCGCCAGGTGACGCACCGCCTGTCGCTCGAGAAGCAGCGGCTCGACACCGCGATGAACACGATGACGCAGGGCCTGTTGATGTTCGATCAGGACGAGCGGCTGATCGTCTGCAACCGCCGCTACATCGAGATGTACGGGCTCTCTGTCGCCGTGGTGAAGCCCGGCGTCCACTTCCGCGATGTGATCCGGCACCGCCGGGACACCGGCTCGTTCGAGGGCGACGTCGAGGCCTATTGCGACGACATCCTGAGCAATGTCGGCCGCACCAAGAGCGCGATCGTCGAAACCGCCGACGGCCGCCTGATCGAGATCAAGAACCAGCCGGCCGCTGCCGGCGGCTGGCTCGCCACCCATGACGACGTCACCGAGCGCATCCGCGCCGACGAGCGCATCGCCCATCTGGCGCATTACGACGCCCTCACCGATCTGCCCAACCGCGTGCTGCTGCGCGGGCATCTGGAACGCCGCGTCGCCGAGCTCGCTCAGGGCAAGCCGTTCGCGATCCTCTATATCGACGTCGACGAGTTCAAGGGCGTCAACGATTCGCTCGGACATGAGGTCGGCGACGAACTGCTGCGCCAGGTGGCGAACCGCCTGCGCGCCTGCGTCAGCGGCAACGACATGGTCGCGCGGCTGGGCGGCGACGAATTCGCCATCGTCAAGGCCGGCACCTCCGATCCGGCCGAGCTGACGGCACTGGCGGAAACCATCCTCAAGGCGTTGCGCGCACCGGTGGATTGCAGGGGGCACGAGGTTCCGACCGATGCCAGCATCGGCATCGCCGTCGCGCCCGATCACGGCGACAATCTCGACGATCTGCTCAAGCGCGCCGATCTGGCGATGTATGCGGCGAAGTCGGAAGGCCGCCGCACCTTCCGCCTGTTCGTGCCCGAATACGACGCCAAGGCGCGGCAGCGCCGCCAGCTCGAGCTCGATCTGCGCCAGGCGCTCGCACGCGGCGAGTTCGAGGTGCACTACCAGCCGCTGGTCGACCTCACCGCCAATGTCGTCACCGGCTGCGAGGCCTTGCTGCGCTGGCGCCATCCCGAGCGCGGCATGGTTTCGCCGGCGGAGTTCATCCCGGTCGCCGAAGACACCGGCCTGATCGGCGAGATCGGCGAATGGGTGCTGAAGCAGGCCTGCGTCGAGGCTGCCTCGTGGCCGGGACGGATTCACATCGCGGTCAACGTGTCGCCGGTCCAGTTCCGCTCGCGCACGCTGGCGCTCAAGGTCGCCGCCGCCCTCGCGGAGTCCGGGCTCGCGCCGGGCCGGCTCGAGCTCGAGATCACCGAGACGGTGCTGATCCGCGACGACGAGGAGGCGCTGGCGATCCTGCAGCAGCTGCGCGAGCTCGGCGTGCGCATCGCGCTCGACGATTTCGGCACCGGCTATTCGTCGCTCAGCTATCTGCACCGCTTCCCGTTCGACAAGATCAAGATCGACCGCAGCTTCATCAGCGACATCGGTCAGTCCGAGGACTCCTCGCCCTCGTGCAGGCCGTGGTGCACATGGCCGCCGCGCGCCATATGGCGACCACCGCCGAAGGTGTCGAGACTGAAACCCAGCGCGAGGTGCTGCGCCAGCTCGGCTGCAGCCAGATGCAGGGCTGGCTGTTCAGCCCGGCGGTACCGGCGACGAAGCTGAAGCAGCTGCTGGCGGCGCAGGCGGTCGCGGCCTAGCCGGCGACGCCACGTCTGGCCCGGATGTCCGCTGCCAGGAAAGCGGCGCCGCTGAGTGTTTGGTTCGAGGTCGTGCGGCGATTTGACAATCAGCGACCGACAGCTATCAATTCATTGAATTCTGCGCACCTGGCTCGTCGAAATGGTGAGCCGCCGATCCGCCTCATTTTCGAGACCCGGGCAAGAAACGCTCAAAATACCGATGGTTTGCCTCCATTGGCCGCCGCAACGAAGAGTCGCATTGAGTCCCAATCCAAGCGCAAACCACAGGCATTTTGGAGCCGCTCAGCGCAATTTGAACCAGGGATTTCCGCATGCCGAATGATGGGTCGAGGACGGGGACGGAGCGTCTGAGACACTGGCTTGAAAGCGTTGGGCTCAGCCGATACACGGACTTCTTCGTCCGCCATCGCATCGATCTCGACATCCTGCCCCACCTGACCGAACCGGATCTGGCACAGATTGGACTGCCGCTCGGAGACCGCAAGCGGCTTCAGCGTGCAACGGCGTCCCTTTCCGGAATGGCCGCGCCAGCCGCGGGCCACACATTGCCCGCTACGGCAATCGTTGCGGAACGTCGCCAGCTCACCACGATGTTCTGCGACATGGTCGATTCCACCGCGCTCTCCGCACAGTTCGATCCCGAGGACGTGCGTGACATGATCGCGAGCTTTCGCGAAACCTGCGTGGGTGTGGTCAAACACTATGAAGGATTTGCCGCCCGCTTCGTCGGCGACGGCATCCTGGTCTATTTCGGCTACCCGAAGGCGCATGAGGACGATGCCGAGCGAGCGGTGCGGGCTGGTCTCGAGATCGTGCGGACATTGTCGACCGCGCCTGCGATCGAGCCGCTGAGTGCGCTCAACCAAGCGCCCGCCGTCCGGATCGGCATCGCGACGGGACTGGTGGTCGTGGGCGACTTGGTCGGCCAGGGGACCGAGGAGCGCGATTCCGCGGTCGGCGAGACCGTCAATCTGGCGGCGCGATTGCAGGGCCTGGCGCCGCCGAACGGGGTGGTCATCTCGTCGTCGACGCAGTCGCTGTTGAAGGGAAAGTTCGACTATCGCAATCTCGGGGTCCATGCACTCAAGGGCATAGCCGGAAGAACACAGGCGTGGCATGTGGTACGGCCGTCGCGCGTGGAGACCCGCTTTGCCGCAGCCATCGGCTCCCGGCTGACGCCACTCGTCAATCGCGACGACGAGATCACGGTTCTGCTCGGCCGCTGGGAGCAGGCCAAGGCGGGCGACGGCCAAGTCGTGGTGCTGTTCGGGGAGCCGGGCATTGGCAAGTCGCGCATCGTCCAGGAAATCTTCGTGCGGATTGCGGGGGATCGGCACGGGCATGTCTCGTTCCAGTGTTCGCCCTACTACAGCTCGACGGCGTTCCATCCCTTCATCGAGCAGCTCAAATTTGCCCTGGGCCTCGACCGCGACGATGCTTCGGCCTCGTCTCTGTCGAGTCTCGAGCGGACCGTTGCGGCCGCGCATGGCGACATCGAGCAGATGACGCCGCTCTTTGCGGCGCTGCTGTCGATCCCGACCGGGGACCGCTATCCTCCGCTCGATCTGTCGCCGCAGCAGCAAAAGGACGCCATCGTCTCCGCCCTCATCAATCATCTCCTGGGCCTCGCGCACGATCAGCCGCTGGTGATCGCCTTCGAGGACGCCCATTGGATCGATCCGACATCCCGGGAGGTCATCGATCTGCTGGTGGAGCGGGTCCAGTATACGCCCATTCTCGTCGTCATCACCTGCCGTTCCGAATTCAAGCCGAGCTGGAGCGCTCACTCTCACATCACGACGCTGGTGCTGAACAGGCTGAGCCGGCAGCAGCGGACGACCTTGGTCGAGCGGGTTGCCGGCAGCCGCAAAATGCCGAAGGAAGTCGTCGAGGACATCATCGTCAAGACCGACGGCGTGCCGCTGTTCGTCGAGGAGCTGACCAAAGCCGTTCTCGAAAGCGACCTTCTGACCGAGGAACGCGGAAACTATGTGCTCTCCGGTTCGTGGCGACCGCTGGCAATCCCGGCGACGCTGATGGATTCGCTGATGGCGCGTCTGGATCGGCTGGGCCCGTTCAAGAGGGTCGCACAGATCGGAGCCACCATCGGCCGGCAGTTCTCCTACGAGATGCTGAACGCTGTCGCCTCCGTACCAGCCGACCAGATCGAGGCGGCGCTCGATCGCCTGGAGGAGGCAGGGCTGATCGTCCGGCTGGGCCATCCGCCGGATGCGCTCTACTCGTTCAAGCACGTGATGATCCAGGATGCAGCGCATGCGAGCCTGTTGCGCAGCGAGAGGAGACGGCTCCACGCGCGGATCGCGTCGGTGCTGGCTCAGAACTATCCGGAAAAGACCGAGCGCGAGCCGGAGCTGCTCGCCTATCATCTGACCGAATCCGATCAAAGCCAGCCGGCTGCAGCTTCCTGGATCAAGGCCGGCAGGCACGCCGCAAGGTTGGGAGCCTATTTGGAAGCGATCGGCCACCTGCGCCGTGGCCTAGCGGTCGTCCTCGGCAGTCCCGAGATGCCCGACCGCGATGAAATGGAGCTGGAGCTTCGCATTGCGCTGGGTAACGCGCTGATCGCTGCCAAAGGTTACGGCACACAGGAGGTGGAAGACAATTTTGCCCGAGGCCTCGAGCTCGGACGGCAGCTCCATGATGAAGACAAGGTGCTAGCGGCGATAAGAGGGCTTTGGATGCACCACTTCATTCGGGCTGACCTGACCAAGGCGCATGGTCTGAGTGCCGCACTCCTGAAATTCGCCAAACGGGAACGCCCGAGCGAGTTGCTGTCGAAGCAGACCCTGTACCTCGTGGAGGCCCACAGGTCGATCGCGGCGACCATGCTTTACCGCGGGCGGTTTCTGGCGGCGCAACATCATCTTCGTCGCTCCATCCAACTCGATGATCCGGCTCTGCATCGCGGTTCGGCGGAAAGGCTCCTCAATCCAGGCGTCATGTCGATGTCGTACCTCGGATACCTGCTATGGTTCCTGGGGCAGCCTGACACCGCGCGGCAGCACAGCGAGCAGGCGATTTCCGATGCCGAGCAAATGCGCCATCCTTTTACGCTGGCATTCGCGCAAGTGTTTGGCGCATACCTTTGTCAGCATCTGCGCGACGTCACGGGCACCAGAGATTATGCCAGCCGCGCGATGACCATTTCATCGCAACACGGCTTTCTGCATTGGAAGCAACAGGCCACCATTCTGCATGGATGGGCGCTGACTGAGCTCGGGGACATGGATGCAGGTCTGAGCGAAATGCGCACGGGCGTCGAGGGTTACGAGGCGCAGAATTCCTGGCTCGCCAGTTGCTGGTTCAGATGCCTCCTCGCGCAAGGCTATGCGAGGGCCGGTCTGTCGGAAGCGGCCTTGCGCGCGCTCGATGGTGCCTTGACGGTCGCGAAGAGGACGGGCGATCACTTCTATCTGGCGGAGATCTACCGCCTGCAAGGGGAGTTCATCCGGGCCCATGCCGGACCAGCGGCCGACTCCGAGGAATTGTTCGTGCAGTCGCTGGAAGTCGCGCGCGGACAGAATGCCCGCTCGTGGGAGCTGCGGACAGCCGTCAGCCTAGCCCGCCTCTGGCGAGATTCCGACAAGCTTGAGCAGGCGGTGGACCTGCTTGTGCCTGTTGTCGGCAGGCTCCGTGAAGGGCTCGTCACGCCGGACGTGAAAGAAGCCATCGCGCTCGCAAGCGAGCTCGATATGCTGTCATCCAGAGAACAGCCATGGATCGCGCGAATCAATTCGATCCGACAGTGCCCGTGACCGGCATCGACATGCGACAGCGCACGCCGCCCGGCTCGAAGGCGAGATCGAACTCGCCGCCGAGGTCCGCCTCGACACAGCGCTCCATCAGCCGCGTGCCGAAGCCGCGGCGCATGGGCGGCGTGACTTTCGGGCCGCCGGATTCCACCCATTCATAATCGAGAATGGTGCCGTGCCCGGCATTCCGCAGGCTCCATCGCATCAAGAGCGTCCCATCCGGCGCCGACAAGGCTCCGTACTTCGTCGCGTTGGTCAGGAGCTCGTTGAGAACCATCGTAAAGCTGAGCGCCGAGCGCGCATTGAGCGCGACGGGTGGACCTTCCATCCTGATCCGGCCATCCTCCGCAACAGCCGCCGTGATGTCCTCGACGAGCCGCTGGAGCGGAGCGTCCTGCCACTTGCGCTCGGTCAAGAGATCATGCGCACGAGAGAGCGCCAGCAACCGGCCCTCGAAGGTTCGATTGAAGTCGTCCAGACTGCTGGTATGGCGCGCGGTCTGGCCGGCGAGCGATTGCACCATCGCCAGGGTATTCTTGACGCGATGATTGAGCTCATCAATCAGGAGGGTTTGCGCCATTTCCGCGCGCTTGCGTTCGGTGATGTCGACCAGCATGTTGACTGCACCGATCAGCCTGCCCCCCGAATCGAATAGCGGCGTCGGATAGGGAATGAACGGCACGCGCGTGCCGTCCGGTCGCTCCGCAACAGCCTCCACTCCACGCACGGGCCGCCCCTCCCGGAGCGCGATCGCCATCGGACATTGGTCGTGCGGCAGAGGCGTGCCGTCGGGCCAATAGAGCTTCCAGGTCACGCACCATTCGTCGCCGGGCAGCGGCGTGCGCCCGGCCATCTCGACGGCGGTCTTGTTGTAGAAGGTGATGCGGCCGTTTGCGTCGGTGGTGTAGAGTGCGGCGGGCAGCGCCTCGAGCAGATCGCGCATATGCTGCTCGCTCTCGCGAATCCGATCCTGCAATCGCTTGGCTTCCGTGACGTCGTGACTGACGCGAACGCCGTAGCGGAAGCGTCCCGCGCTGTCCGTGACCGAAGAGCTGAAGATCTCGAGATAACGCACGCTGCCGTCGGGGCGCAGGGCGCGCTTGCGGCAGGTGTAGCTTGGAATCTCGCCACGGACCTGTTGCTCATAGAGGGCAAGATCCGCGGCGCAATCGTCGGGATGAGTATAGTCGGAAAAGCTCATCCCCAGCAGCTCCTCACGGGATCTCCCGGTGATCTCGCTCAGATAATCGTTGACCCGGAGCAGCCGCCCATGTTCATCGGCCTCGGCGATGCCGACCTTGGCCGCTTGGTAGGTTGCAGCGAGGCGAGTCTCGCTCGCCTCGCGCGCCAGCTCGGCCACGCGCAGCCCGGTGACGTCAGCTGTAAAGCAGCGCGTGCTGACGAACTTGCCGTCCTCGACACGACTGTTGGAGGTGATCAGTACGTGCTTGATCGAGCCGTCCTTCGCGCGCAGGCGGGCAGGATAACGGTCCAGCCTTTCGCCGCAGGACAGTCGGTGGAGAATGTCGCCGATGACGGGGGCGTCCGCGTGAAATTCGGCCACATGGTGACCGATATACTCTTCGGCGCTGTAGCCCAGCAGATCGAGCTCGGCCTGATTGGCCCTGCGAATGATGCCGTCGCCACCCACGATATGGAGCCCGACCGCACTGTTCTCGAAGAAGTCCTCGAGATCCTTGGACTTTGCACGAACCTCTTCCTCGATCTTCTTGCGATCTGAAACGTCCTGAAAGCAATTGATTGCGCCCTGGATGCGGCCGGCATGATCGCGCAGGGGACGGATGTTCACGAGTGCAGTGATCCGCGAGCCGTCCGGCCGTTCGATCATGACCTCCGTGTTACGCGCGGGGAGGCCGAGCCGGACCGCCGTGGCGATGGGGCACTCGGAATGCGGAAGCAGGGTGCCGTCCATCCTGTAGAGACGATGCGACCCGCAGAACTTTTCGACGGAACCAAGCTCCGGAGTTCTGCCCCACAATTCCGCGGCTTCGCCGTTGTAGGTCACGATCCAGCCTTCACTATCGCAGACATAGACCGCGCCCGGAATGGCCTCGAGCGCTGCAGGAGCCGCCGCCACCAGGGCCTCGAATTCGGTCAGCTTGCGGGCAGAGAGCGGAAATTCCTCGACATTCGACATACTTAGCCCCGACGTGCCGCAGGCGGGCGCCTACGCAATCAGCTTGAACGCATCAAAGCCCAGAGCGTTCCAAGGCCCGCCAACCGCTGGTTGAGACTTGGCGGCGCCGAGTGCGGTCAAAGCGTCCGCGAGCGGCGCTTCGACAGTCGGGCCTCACCCGTGTTGTGCCGACGCCGACGGCACGGCGCTCGACGACGGGCGCACCATGGTCTGGCCCTATTACGTCAACGGCCGCCCCAAGATCCGCTGCTTCATGCCCGACAGCATGACGTGATCCGGAACGGGCTCGGCAAGGTAAGAGAAGCTCACATCGATTGTCGGGCCGCCCGCACTTCGGCGAATTCGGCGTCGGGGTGGCTGACGATGGTGGCGACCATGATGCCGCTGATGATCAGCGACCAGGCGGTGTTCCAACAGATCCAAAACACGAGCCAGCCTCCCTTTTCCCTCTCTCACGCCCCGAGCTAACGGCAGAGCGATGCCGCCGTTCCCGGCGCGGGGCCTGCCGCGAGGGCGGCGGCAAGGAACTATTTTGGTTTGGTCGGCGGCGCCGCCCGATCGGTTTGGCCGGTGTGGCGCTTTGCCACGACGTCCGCATCGCGCTCGCCCTCGTGCGGGCGCGGCGGAAGCTTGGGCTGGCCGGCTTGACCGCCATGCTTGCTGCCCATGTCGGGCTTGCCTTCGAGATCGTTTGCGCGGGACATGTCGGTTCAATGCGTTCGCAGCGCATTGGTTCGCGACAGCATCGGCCGTTTTCGCCCTGTGAACGGCCTCATAGAACCGCCGCTCTTTGCAGTGCAGGATCGCTGACGCGGCCCTTGGCCTCGCGGCTTGCACCGATGGATTGGCCTGATGCGAAAACGACTCATCCTCTGGACCCTCATGACCTCCGCCCTGGTCGCGATCACCGTGTGGACTATGCTCGGGCCGCCGGACCAGCCGTCCGGGTTGCGTCTGCCCTCCCGAACCGCAGCGGCGCGCTGACCCGGCATCCCGCGACCGATGCGATTTCGGCATCGATCGATCCCCATTGGATTTTGGTGCGGCGTCGCTCCGCCCGCTATGCTCGCGGCAAAAACGATAATACCGCGAGCCAGCTTTCAGGAGGAGCCCATGTCGAGACCGATGTCGAGACCGATCCGACGCATCGCATCGCGCGCGCCACGCGCTGCGATCGCCGCCGCCCTGTTCGCTTCGCTTACCCTCATTTCTGGAGTCCGTGCCGGTATGGCCGAAACCTTCGCCTATGTCGGCAACGCCGACAGCAACGACATCAGCGTGTTCAAGATGAGCGAGAGCGGCGAGATGACGCTCGTGCAGACGGCCGCCTTCAAGGGCGTCGAAAAGCCGGGCTCTTCGACACCGCTCGCGATCACGCCCGATCACCGTACGCTGATCGCCGGCATCCGCTCGCAGCCCACTCTCGCGGTGAGCTTTGCAATCGATCCCAGGACGGGCGAGCTCAACCATCTCGGCAACGGACCGCTCGCGGAGAGCATGGCCCATATCGCCATCGACCGCAGCGGCAAGTACCTGTTCAGCGCCTCCTATGGCGGCAACAAGGTCGCGCTGAATCCGCTGCTTGGCAACGGGGTTGCCGGCGAGCCCAAGCAGGTGATCCCGACCGGGCTGAACGCGCACGCCTTCCTGCCTTCGCCCGACAACCGCTTCGCATTTGCGACCAATCTCGGCTCCGATCAGGTGCTGGCCTTCGCATTCGATGCCACGACCGGCACGCTGACGCCGAACGACCCGCCGGGGCGCAAGGTGCCGGAGAAATCGGGGCCGCGGCACTTCGTGTTTCATCCCGGCGGCAAGTTCGTCTATCTCCTCCACGAGCTGAACGGCGACGTCGCGGCCTTCACTTATGAAGCCAGGAGCGGCGCGTGGGACGAGATCCAGCGCACCACCGCGCTGCCGGAAGGGTTTTCGGGAAAAGAGCCTAATAAGAAACCTTGGGCGGCCGACATCCACATCACGCCGGACGGCCGCTTCCTCTACGCTTCCGAGCGCACCACCAGC
This sequence comes from Bradyrhizobium sp. BRP20, assembly GCF_020194215.1. Lineage (NCBI taxonomy): Bacteria > Pseudomonadati > Pseudomonadota > Alphaproteobacteria > Hyphomicrobiales > Nitrobacteraceae > Bradyrhizobium > Bradyrhizobium sp. BRP20. Next base: position 34,523 of record NZ_JADYVY010000027.1, read on the forward strand.
ACGCTCACCGCCTACAGGGTCGATGGCTCGAGCGGCAAGCTGACCACGATCGGCAGCGTGCCGACCGAGAAGCAACCGCGCGGCTTTCAGGTCGATCCCAGCGGCCGCTATCTCGCCGCGGTCGGCGAGCTCTCCGACAGCATGACGGTTCATGCCATCGACCAGGGCAGCGGCGCGCTGACCAAGCTGAAATCCTACCCCACCGGCAAGAAACCGAACTGGGTCGAGTTCCTGAAACTGCCGTGAGGAGCCATCGCCGACCTACGTAAACATCCGTAATTTCGCGAGGCCCGGCTTGGCGTCATATCTCGGTCATGGACCGGCAGATTGTCTTCAAATGCCCCCAGACGGGCCTGAACGTGCAGCATCGGCTTACCGACGAGCCGAGCGATCGCACGCACGTGTCGGTGTCGTGTCCGGCCTGCACGCGGCTGCATCTGATCGAGCGGGCCAGCGGCAAGCCGGTGGGTGAGCGGCGCCGCTGACGCCCGCCGCGCGCGGCGCGAGCTCTTCGGAGCGAACCTGTTCTCCAATCCCGCGACTCATCAAAGACTTGCTTGTCAAAGACTCGCTTGCCGCGACTGCCGGCGGCGGCACGGCGTCCTGTTTCGGGACGACGCGGCCGTAGTGCAGGCGGCGGCCATCTGCTATCGATTGGAGGCATAGCCCAAGTGGAATTTACCCAATTGGAATTTCCGATGCGTCATTTGCCCCGCGCCGTTGTTCGAAACCTGTGCCCCGCAGCCGTCGCCGGCCTGCTCGTCCTCAGCCCCCATCCGGCCGGTGCCGCCGATGACGACGCGCCGAAGGGGCCGGCGGTCACGGTGCTGAAGGTCGCGAAATCCTGCTTCTCCGACGTCGTCGAAGCCACCGGCACGATCATCGCGCGTGAGGAAACCTCGGTGCGGCCCGAGCGGCCCGGCCTGAAGGTCACGGACGTGCTGGCGGAAGCCGGCGACACCACCACCGCCGGCCAGGTGCTGGCCCGGCTGGCGCTGCCCGAAGGCGGCACGCTTCAGGTCACCGCGCCCGTGGCGGGGGTGATCGCGACCTCGACCGCGCAGATCGGCAACTTCGCCTCGGCCAAGGGCGAGGCGCTGTTCACGATCGTGGCGCGCAGCGAGTACGACCTCGTCGGCCTCGTGGCCACCACCGATGTGCGCAAGCTCGCGGTCAATCAGCAGGCCACCGTGCGGATCCCAGGTGGCGGCGACATCAGCGGCAAGGTGCGCCGCATCGGACCGACCGTCGAGCCGAACATCCAGCAGGGCATGGTCTATATCGGCATCTCCTCGCAGAAGCGGCTGCTGCTGAATGGGAGCGGGCGCGCGCTGATCAAGACCGGGCAGAGCTGCAACGTGGCGGTGCCGCTGACCGCCGTGCAATATTCGTCCGCCGGCACCGTGGTGCAGGTGATCCGCCGCAACCGCGTCGAGACCAAGCGTGTCGAGGTCGGCTTGATGTCCGGCGGCAATATCGAGGTCCGCGACGGCCTTAGCGAGGGTGACGTCGTCGTCGCCCGCGCCGGTGCCTTGCTGCGCGAAGGCGATCCGGTGCGTCCCGTGATGGCGAGCGCGGAAGCGGCGAAGTAGGAGCAACGTCGTAGGGTGGGTTAGCCGAAGGCGTAACCCACCTCTTTGCTTTCCAAGCTGACGCGAGAGAAGCGGTGGATTACGCCTTTGGCTAATCCACCCTACAAGAGCCGCGAACTAACCGCCGGCTTCGCCGAAACGGACGTCTTCGAGCAGCGACGACGATACGGTCGGGACCTGGTCGCCTTCGCTGGCGCGGGAGATGGCGAGGCGGGTCTTGTTGAAGACGCTCTCGGCGCTGCCGGGCTTGCTGAGGTTGTTGAGGAACTCGCTGACCAGCACGCTGTGCTCGCCCTTGCCGTCGTCGACGACCTTGCCGGGCGAGGCGGAGGTGAGGATGAGCGCATTGTCGGACGCGCTGATCGGCGCGAGACCGTGGCTGTAGGAGCGGAAGCGGCGCTCGTAGGGATTGCGGCGGGAGGCGTCGACCACGACGAGCTTCGCCTTGGCGCCCTGCTCCTTCATCATCTCGAGCACGCCCTCGATCGACACGCCTTGGCGGCGGACGTCCTTTTCCTTCCAGATCACGGCATCGACCGGCAGCATGTAGCTCTCGCGGCCGGCCTGCACGCCGTAGCCGCCGAAGAACAGCATGACGACGCTGTCGCGGGTGATCCGCGACTTCAGGCGGCTCACGGCGCGGACCATGTCGTCGCGGGTCGCATCTTCCACCATGTCGACGTCGAAGCCGTTCTTGCGCAGGGACGAGGACAGCGCACGGGCGTCGTTGATCGACTGCGTCAGCGGCGCGCTGGCGTCGGGGTAATGTCCATTGCCGATGACGAGCGCCAGGCGCGAGCTCTGGCCGATCGAACCGGCGATCTGATCGGTCGAGACCGCCTTGGCGGCATCGATCGCACGCATGTTGAGAGCAGCATGGGCGCCGATCACCAGCGACACCGTGCCGATGAGGGCCGCGGCGAGGGCGATCGTACGTCTGGAAAGGTCGAGCTGCTTTAGATTCATCTCGCTTCGTTTCCTGTGCCAAAGACCTACCAAGCGCGCGCACACTGTTTGAGTAGCGCGATAGCGGCTTTAGGTTTGAGGGATTGGCCGGGGATGTGACCCCGAATTGCGCGCAATTTGCGGCGCCGCACCAAACAAACCCTTAACCGGATATAGGCCCTGGGGCAATAGATTGCTCAAAATTTGAACTAAGCGTCTGAATATACTTGATAATTCTCCGATCCAAATTGCCGCATTTACGGCTTCCCCGTAGCCTTCCGGAGAGCGATCATGCAGCCTTCGTGCCGGCTTTTCCGTGACTTCCATCACATTTGTTTTTCCCGCGAATCCGGGTAGCTTTTTCAACGACTTGCAGGGGGGTGGCGCGCAGATGGCAGCGTGCCTGATGTCCCCGACCAAGGCCCCCGCGACCAGGTATTTCATGAGCTTTCATTATTTTGCCGGCGCCGCCTGCCGGGCGCTGACGGCGCGGAAGGACGGCCCCTCGCTTTACGACGTCTGCGATCCCGTATTGTCGGATACGGCCAGCGGCGATCCGCATCTCGCCAAATTCTACAGGACCGCCCTCGGCAATCCCGCGCTGCGGATCCTGCTCCGCCGCGCCGGCCTGCCCGAGCTGCGCGACGAGGGGATGCTGACGCGGCTGCGCGCGGCACTCACCCGGGCCCGCGACGAGGCCGAGCCCGACTGGGCGGCGGTCGGGCAGCCGATCGCCGATCTCGTCGACAGCATCGCGCTCGACCACCCCAAGCCGCCGCCGGTGCCGTTCACCGCCGCCATGCCCCAGAGCGCGCAGATCGACGGCGTGATCCGCGATTGCGCGCAGCATCTGCTCGGCTCGTACCGCCGCAACGGCTTCCTGCCGACCTACGCCGCCTTCAACCTGATCGGCGATCCTGATGTCCGCGGCCGCGAGCTGATCATGGCGCTCACGGGCCTCAACGCGCGCGGCTACAAGAATTCCTCGCTGCTGTTCAACCTCGCCCGCGTCTTCATCGCGCGCTCGCCCGCGCGCGCCGTGGTCAATCCGCCCTGGAAAGGCATTGCCGAGCCGATGTGGGAGCCGGTGCAGATCCGCCACCGCTCGGCCTATTACGACGCGTTCTTCATCGAGGCCCTGCTCAGCTTCGTCGAGACCGGGCTTGCCTCCCCGGCCGACAAGGTCGCGGCGGAGCGCGCGATCGCCGACTTGGTCGATTTCTGCGTCAACATCAGTCGCGAGGAGGTCGAGGGCATCGACGGCGCGCGCTTCAACGTCGTCACCGCACTGGCGCCGGCGCCGCATCCGCGCTTCTCCCGTTACTTCGCGCAGATCAAGCAGGACCTCGGTTTCGGCATCTACGTGCCGGATTGCGACACCACGGCCTGCTCGATCTCCGCGGCGACGCAGGCCGGCTGTACCGACGCGATCATCGACCAGCCGCTCCTGGACTTCTATGCGGGCTATCAGGTGCGCGCCGGCGTCAACGAACCGCGCGTGACCGTGCCGCTCAACGACAATATCGACTATGAGGGCGGGGTTGCGACCTGGATCGACAATCTCAAGGGCGAGCGCCCTTACGGCAACGATCTCGATCCGACGCTCAATCTCGACATTCTCGAGGTAAGCTTCCGCAACCTTGAGCGCTGGAAGGTGCTGGAGACGCCGTCGCGGCTTGCAACATTGCACCGGATCATCGGCTTTCAGAAGCGGCTGGCCGCCAGCGGCGCCTTCGCCAATCCGCGCTCGCACATCTATTATCTGCCGGAGCTCTACAGCGCCTATTTCGGCCGCTGCTATGCCGCCTTCCTGGCGCTGCCGCTGGCGGCGCAGGCCGCGATCGATCCCGCCGGCGATTTCGATTTCATCCGCCATCGCGTGCTGTCCTACGTCAAGGGCGAGCTGATGGCGGCCGAGATGAACGTGTTCGACGCCGCGCTGGCGCTGATCGCGCTCGGCCATCTCGGCGCCGACCCGCGCGCCTTCGCACCGGCGCTGAACGTGATCGTCGCCGGGCTCGGTGAAGGCGGCCGCCGCGGCCCGTTCCGCGCCTATGAATGGAACAAGATGAAGACGCCGACGCGGATCCTGGTCGGTGGCCCGGAGGTGACCTCGGCGTTCGTGCTGATGGGGCTGGCGGTGGCGAAGCGGGCGATGGCGCGAGGGTGAGGGGTCTCGTAGGGTGGATTAGCGAAGCGTAATCCACCATCTAACCTCCGCGGATACGAACAGTGGTGGGTTACGCCTTCGGCTAACCCACCCTACGAGACCGTCGCAAAATGACAGGAAGTTGAAAGCCTATCTGTTCGGCATGCGCTGGCCGCGCGGCCAAAAGCCGACCACAATTGCGCCGTCTATCGAGATTTTCATCACAACTGGACGGGCATGTTGCGAAAGGTCCTGATTGCGCTGTCTTTGTTCGCCATCCCTTCGCTGGCGGATGCCGCCGAGATCACCGGCACGGCAAAGGTCCGCGCTGGCGATGCGGTGGTGATCGGCACCACGCGGATCCGGCTCGGCGGCATCGACGCGCCTGCAATCGACCAGCTCTGCCTCAACACCAAGTCCGAGCGCTGGACTTGCGGCGTCGCGGCCCGCGATGAGCTCGCCAGATACGCCGAGGGCAAGACTTGGGTCTGCCGCCCGAGATCGGTCGACCGGCGCGGCCGCACGGTGGCGCGCTGCGAGGTCGGCGGCGAGGACATCCAGAAATGGCTGGTGCGCAACGGCTGGGCGCTGGCCTACGCCCACATGTCCCGCGACTATGAAGCCGATGAAAAGGCCGCGCGGGAGGCCAAGGCAGGGATGTGGCAGGGCGCCTTCATCGCGCCGTGGGACTGGCGCGTCCGCAACAAGAAGACCGCGATCCTCGGCGCGACCAAGCCGCCTGACGGCGCGCACGCGGTGCTGCTCGCTTCGGCCTCGGGGCCGGTCGCGCCGTCGCCGGACTGCACCATCAAGGGCAACGTCAACAGCTCCGGGGAGTGCATCTTTCACCAGCCGACCAGCCGCTGGTACACGCAGATCAGGATGAAGATCAGCAAGGGCACCCGCTGGTTCTGCTCGGTCGAGGAGGCCGAAGCGGCCGGTTGCCGGGAGACGAAGCGATAACCCAGCCCTGCATTTTGCGCGCTTTTCTCGGGACGCGCCGGCACGTAAAAGCATGATTCAGCGACCCACCATCCTGTTCTCAGGCAATAAGGACCGACAGCAATGACCGTTCGCGCGGGCCGGGAGTTTCTGGCCATCCCCGGGCCCACCACGATGCCCGACGAGGTGCTGCGGGCGATGCACCGTCCGGCGATCGACATCTACTCCCAGGAGATGCTGGATCTCACCGAGAGCCTGCTCAGCGACATCTCCAAGCTGTTCGCGACCAAGGGCAAGTCCTACATCTACATCGCCAACGGTCACGGCGCCTGGGAAGCGGCGCTGAGCAACGTGCTGTCGCGCGGTGACAAGGTGCTGGTGCTGGAGAGCGGTCGGTTCGCGATCGGGTGGGGCAACGCGGCGGCGCTGATGGGCGCCGAGGTCGAGGTGCTCAAGGGCGATTGGCGCCGCGCGGTGCGGCCGCACGAGGTCGAGGAACGCCTGCGCCGCGACAAGGAGCACAGCATCAAGGCCGTCGTCGTGGTCCAGGTCGACACGGCCTCCGGCGTGCAGAACGACATCGAGGCGATCGGCAAGGCGATCAAGGCGAGCGGCCATCCCGCGCTCTACATGGTCGATACCGTCGCCTCGCTCGGCTGCATGCCGTTCGAGATGGACAAATGGGGCATCGACGTTGCGATGTCCGGCTCGCAGAAGGGCCTGATGACGCCGCCCGGCCTCGGCTTCGTCGCCGCCAATGCGCGCGCGCTCGAGGTGCACAAGAAGGCCAACATGTCGACGCCCTATTGGAGCTGGAGCGAGCGCGAGGGCACCGAGAATTATCGCAAATATGCCGGCACCGCGCCGGTGCATCTGCTGTTCGCGTTGCGCAAAGCGATCGACATGCTGCACGAGGAAGGCCTGGAGAACGCCTTCCGCCGCCACAGCCTGCTCGGCGAAGCCGCCCGCCGCGCGGTCTCGGTCTGGTCGGAAGGCCAGGTGCTCGGATTCAACGTGGCCGAAGCCAGCGAGCGCTCCAACACCGTGACCACGGTGACGATGAGCAACGGCCACGATCCGGCGGTGCTGCAACGCTATTGCAAGGACAAGTGCGGCGTCGTGCTCGGCACCGGCATCGGCGATCTCTCCGGCCAAGCCTTCCGCATCGCCCATATGGGCCATGTCAATGCGCCGATGCTGCTCGGCACGCTCGGGGTGATTGAGGTCGGGCTGAACGCGCTGAAGATCCCGCACGGCAAGGGCGGGCTGGAGGCGGCGGTCGCGTATCTCGGGGAAGAAGTGGCGGTGTAAGTCGCGCGCGCCTCTTCCTTCTCCCCTTGTGGGAGAAGGTGGCGCGAAGCGCCGGATGAGGGGTTCTATCCGCGTTTCCCGACTGCCAGGACTCGCGGAGAGAACCCCTCACCCGTCTCGCCGCTGCGCGGCGAGCCACCCTCTCCCGCAAGGGGAGAGGGGAAGATCAGCGCTCCACCCGATACGCCTCCACCTGTGCCTTCAGCTCATTCAGCGGCGCGAGCGGCGCTTTCGGGTCGACGCGGTGCTCCCCGCTTGCCAGCCATCTCAGCACCATCGCGTCCACGGCCGGCGAATGGTGGATAACGTCGCTGTAATTGTTAAGATCGTGTGTCACCGCCTTGAGCGCGCGGAAATCGTGCAGGCGGACGTTGGGCAGTTGCGTCAATCGCTGCGCAATGTGCGCCGTGAGATCGGTGACGACCTTCAGCGTTTCGGGCGAGGCATCGCGCATCGCGACGAATTGCAGGATCGAATAGGGCGGGAGGTAGATGTCGAAGGTCACGTCGGGGTGGCGCGCGATCAGGCCGACGGCGTCCTGCTCGAAATGCCGGACCATGGCTTCGTAGCTGTAGCCTTCGCCGAGGAAGCGGCTGCGTACGGGGCTGGTAATGTAGGCAAAGGCGGCGAGCGTCTTCTTTGCGTTGTAGTCGCGCGCGACGTCGAAATCCCGCGGCAGGGCGTAGATGTCGTCGACGTCTGACAACGCAAACTTGACCGGCAGATAAGGCGACGCCCGGGTCAGCGGCTCCCGCAGCAGCGGGACGGACCGCAGCAGCGCGAACACCGATTCCTTCGCCATCGCCGCGCTGAACAGATAGGAGGCGATGCCCTTGGCGGTTCGGCGATAAAGATCGACGGACAAATAAGGGTCGGTCTCGATGTCCGCGGCATCGATGAAGATGAAATCGTCCATTTCCCAGATCACGCGCCTTGCGCCGCGGTCGATCGCCTGCTCCAGCACGAAGGCCTGCTGACGCGAGTTGGAGCCGGTCATCGCTAGCTTGAGCGAGCGGACACGAAGCGCGCGATCGATGTCGCTCTGGCGGAAATGGATCGCAAGCGAGGTGCCCATGAAGGCGGTGTCGAACGGCTGGCTGCTGATCAGCCCGGCATTCTGCACGCGCGTGTCCTCCGAGTAGAAGGCCGGGACAAGGCGCGAGGGGCGGAACAGCTGCAGGGGATCGACGATGAAGGTGAGCGCCGCGGCGCTCAGTACGCAGGCCGCGCTCGCCAGCAGAAGACGCCCGAGATTGGTGAATGCGCCCTGCATCAGAACCGGAAATAGATGAATTCGCTGTGGCTCTGGATGCCCAGGAAGCCGAAGGCGAGCAGCAGCGAGGCCGCATAGAGCACCAACGGCCGCGTGCGCCCTGCCCGCAAGGCCTCGCCGACCTCGCGGTTGCCGTGGTCGTATTCCATCAGCGCTTGTGTGTTCGGCGCCAGCCACACCAGCGCCGCATAGATCGCGACTTGCACCAGGGCCGCGATCTCCTCGCGGCCGAGCACGAGGTTCGAAGGGGCAGCCATGGCGTGGAGCACCCGCAATGCCCAGGCGACGCTCTCGGCACGGAAGAACACCCAGGCGATGACGACAGCGAGGAAGGTCAGCACGGCGCCGGCGATGCGAGCTGGGCGTGCAATCAGCGGCGGACCGTTCGGCACCAAGGCATTGAAGGCATGATTGACGCAGAGATAGGCGCCATGCAGCGCGCCCCAAATGACAAAAGTCCAGGCCGCGCCGTGCCAGAGCCCGCCGAACAGCATCGTGATCATCAGATTGACGTAGCGCAGCACGCGGCCTCTGCGGTTGCCGCCGAGCGGGATGTAGAGATAGTCGCGCAGGAATTGCGACAGCGTCATGTGCCAGCGCCGCCAGAACTCGACGATGCTGGTGGCCTTGTAGGGCGAGTTGAAATTGACGGGCAGGAAGATGCCGAACATCAGCGAGATGCCGATCGCCATGTCGGAATAGCCGGAGAAGTCGAAATAGAGCTGGAAGGTGTAGGCGAGTGCGCCGAGCCAGGCCTGGTCGAAGCTCGGCGAGCGCGCCTCGAAGGCGAGCGCGACCAGCGGCTGGATGCCGTCGGCAAGGCAGGTCTTCTTGAACAGGCCGATCGCGAAGATGATGATTCCGCACAACATGAGATGCCCGTCCGGGCGCTTGGTCTCCTCGTGCTCGAATTGCGGGATCATGTCCTTGTGATGGAGGATGGGCCCCGCGATCAGATGCGGGAAGTACGTCACGAACAGCGCGTAATGCGGCAGCGCATAGGCCGCGACCTGGCCGCGATAAGCGTCGACCAGAAACGCGATCTGGGTGAAGGTGTAGAAGGAGATGCCGACCGGCAGCAGGATGTGGAGCGCGACATCCGTGCCGAGCAGCGCGTTGACGTTCTCCGCGACGAAGCCGGCATATTTGAAGATGCCGAGCATGAGGAGATCGCCGACGACGCCGAGCGCGAGTGCGGCCTTTCGTTGCGGGTGCGTGAGCTCCGCCACGATGAGAAGATGGCCGACGCCGTAGTTGAAGGCGATCGAGAGCAGCAGAAGGGCGACGAACTGCCAGCTGCCGATTGCGTAGAAGGTGATCGAAGCCAGCGCCAGCCAGACCACCGGAGCCAGATTGCTGCGCCGGCCGAGCCGGAAATAGCCGGCGAGCACGACCGGCAGGAACAGCAGGATGAACGCATAGGAATTGAACAGCATCGGGCTGGACCGGCGGCGGGATATTGCCCCTCAAAGCACACAAGGGGCCGATCAACAACCCGGCAGCATGGGCGGTCGTGCTGGCAATCCGCGGAATCGGAACGATATAAGGGAACGCGCCTTCTCCCTCTCCCCGTTCTTACGGGGTCGGGACGAGCTGCGCTCGCCCTGAGAGGGTCGGGGTGAGGGGCCCGTCTCCGCAGGCGAGATCTGTCGAGGGGCCTGTACCCCCTCACCCGGAATTTGCTCTCGCAAATTCCGACCTCTCCCCGCAGGCGGGGAGAGGTTAAGAAGGCGACGCCGCGACACGTAGTTGATGAGGACCGAGTGACCCAAGCCAAGACGCCTTCGAAGCCCCCCGTCGCCCCGCGCCGGCTGCATTCCTTCACGCGGCACGGCATTACCGTGACTGACGATTATGCCTGGCTGAAGGACGCGAACTGGCAGGAGGTGCTGCGCGATCCCGCCGTGCTCGATCCTGACATCCGCAAATATCTCGACGAGGAGAACGCCTACACCGAGAGCCTGCTCGGCCACACCTCGGGCCTGCAGAAGACGCTGGTGCGCGAGATGCGCGGGCGGATCAAGGAGGACGATTCCAGCGTGCCGTCACCGGATGGGCCGTTCGCCTATTTCCGCAGGTTTCGCGAGGGCGGGCAGCACGAGCTGTTCGGCCGCATGCCGCGCGACGGCGGCGACGGCCAGATCGTGCTCGATGGCGACGCGCTCGCCAAGGACCACCAATATTTCAAGTTCGGCGGCAGCCGCCACTCCTACGATCACAAGCTGCAGGCCTGGAGCGCCGACACCAAAGGCTCCGAGTATTTCTCCATTCGCGTCCGCGACTGGGCGACGGGAAAGGACCTCGACGATCTCGTCGAGGAGACCGACGGCGGCGTGGTCTGGGCTGCGGACTGCAAGAGCTTCTTCTATGTGAAGCTCGACGACAATCACCGCCCGATGCAGGTGTGGCGGCACAAGCTCGGCACCAAGCAGGCAGACGACACGCTGGTCTATGAGGAGCAGGATGCCGGCTGGTTCACCCACCTGCATGAAAGCACCAGCGGCCGCTTCTGCGTCATCGCCGGCGGCGATCACGAGACCAGTGAGCAGCGGCTGATCGATCTCGCCAATCCCGAGGCGCCGCCGCGCCTGGTCGCTACGCGCGAGGAGGGCGTGCAATATTCGCTCGCCGACCGCGGCGACGAACTTTTCATCCTCACCAATGCCGACGATGCCATCGACTTCAAGATCGTCACCACGCCGCTTAGCCAGCCCGAGCGCAAGAACTGGCGCGATCTAATTCCGTATCGGCCCGGCATCTACATCATCGACCTCGATCTCTATGCCGGCCATCTGGTGCGGCTGGAGCGCGCCAATGCGCTGCCCTCGGTCGTGATCCGCGATCTTTCGACGAGCGAGGAACATGCCATCGCTTTCGACGAGGCTGCCTACTCGCTCGACACGATGGGCTCCTACGAATTCGCAACGACGACACTGCGCTTTTCCTATTCGTCGATGACGACGCCGTCGGAAATTTATGACTACGACATGGTCAAGCGCACGCGCGTCTTGCGCAAGCGGCAGGAGATTCCGTCCGGTCACGACCCGGCCGACTACGTCACGACGCGCATCATGGCGAAATCGTATGACGGCACCGAGGTGCCGGTCTCGATCCTCTATCGCCGCGGACTGAAGCTCGACGGCGCAGCGCCGCTGTTACTCTACGGCTACGGCTCCTACGGCATGGCCATGCCGGCCTCGTTCAGCGCCAACCGCCTGTCGCTGGTCGACCGCGGCTTCGTCTATGCCATCGCCCATATCCGCGGCGGCGCCGACAAGGGCTGGGGCTGGTACCTCGACGGCAAGCGCGAGAAGAAGACGAACTCGTTCGACGATTTCGCCGCCAGCGCCCGCGCGCTGATCGATACAAAATACACCAGCGCCAAGCGCATCGTCGGCCATGGCGGCTCGGCCGGCGGCATGCTGATGGGCGCGGTCGCCAACCGCGCCGGCGAATTGTTCGCCGGCATCGTCGCAGAGGTGCCGTTCGTCGACGTGCTCAACACCATGCTCGACGACACGCTGCCGCTGACGCCGCCGGAATGGCCGGAATGGGGCAACCCGATCGAGAGCGAGAAGGATTTCCGCACCATCCTGTCGTACTCGCCTTACGACAACGTCGCGGCAAAGGAGTATCCGGCGATCCTGGCGATGGGCGGGCTTACTGATCCCCGGGTCACTTACTGGGAGCCCGCCAAATGGATCGCGCGCCTGCGCGCAACCATGCGTGGGGGCGGCCCGGTCCTGCTCCGCACCAACATGGGCGCCGGCCACGGCGGCGCCTCGGGCCGCTTCGACCGGCTCGACGAAGTCGCGATCGTGTACGCGTTCGCGCTGTGGGCAGCGGGGATGGCGGAGGCGTGACGTCGTAGCCCGGATGGAGCGGACAGCAATCCGGGATTCGCGCAGAGATCAACACTGTTCCCGGATTACGCTCCGCTCCATCCAGGCTACGAGAGCGCTACCGCCCGTTCTTCTTGCGCCATTCCGCGAAATCGGTGAGCGTCTGCGGATCGGTGGCGGGATAGAGACCGAAGATGCCGCGGCCCTTGCCGACTTCCTCGGTGACGAAATCCTCGAACGCGGTCATCTCGAAGGTTTCGTTGGCGATCTCGTCTGCCAAATGCGCGGGGATCACGATGACGCCGTCGGCGTCGCCAAGGATGACGTCGCCGGGAAACACCGGCGCATCGCCGCAGCCGATCGGCACGTTGATCTCGATCGCCTGATGCAGCGTCAAATTGGTCGGCGCCGAGGGACGGTGGTGGAAGGCGGGAAAGCCGAGCCTTGCGATCTCGGCGGAGTCGCGAAAGCCGCCGTCGGTGACGACGCCGGCGACGCCGCGCTTCATCAGCCGCGTCACCAGGATCGCGCCGGCCGAAGCCGCGCGCGCATCCTTGCGGCTGTCCATCACCAGCACCGCGCCCGGTGGGCAATCCTCGACCGCTTTGCGCTGCGGATGGGAGCGGTCCCTGAAAACGTCGATAGTGTTGAGATCCTCGCGCGCCGGCATGTAGCGCAGCGTGAAGGCCTCGCCGACCATGGTCGGCTGGTCCGGGCTCAAGGGGCGGACGTCCTGGATCATCTGGATGCGCAGGCCGCGCTTGAACAAGGCGGTCGCGACGGTGGCGGTGGAGACGGATTTGAGTTTTGTGCGGGTGGCTTCGGAAAGTTTGGTCATGTCGTGCTCTCTCTCTCGTTCGTCATTCCGGGGCGCGCCACTTGGCGCGAGCCCGGAATCCATACTCCCTATCGTGGTTATGGATTCCGGCCATCGCTTCGCGATGTCCCGGAATGACAGGTGCTAGTAGATGGACGGCTCGCCGATCGGCGCGCCGAAATCGGTCTCCAGGAAGTCGAAGTCGCAGCCGTCATTGGCCTGCTTGATGTGCTTGGTGAACATCCAGCCATAGCCGCGCTCGAAGCGCCGCGCGGGCTGCTTCCAGGCGGCGCGGCGTTTTGCGAGCTCGACCTCGCTCACATCGAGATTGATGGTGCGCGCAGCGACATCGAGCGTGATGCGGTCGCCGTTCTGCACCAGCGCCAGCGGGCCACCGATATAGGATTCCGGCGAGACGTGCAGGATGCAGGCGCCGTAGCTGGTGCCGCTCATGCGCGCATCCGAGATGCGCACCATGTCGCGCACGCCCTGCTTCACGAGCTTGGTCGGGATCGGCAGCATGCCCCATTCCGGCATGCCCGGTCCGCCCTGCGGACCCGCATTGCGCAGGATCAGGATGTGATCCTCGGTGACGTCGAGATCGGGATCGTCGACCGCCTTCTTCATGGAGGGATAATCGTCGAACACCAGCGCGGGGCCGGTGTGCTTGAGGAAGCGCGGCGCGCAGGCGGAGGGTTTTATGACGCAGCCGTCGGGCGCGAGATTGCCCTTGAGCACGGCGAGCGCGCCCTCCTTGTAGATGGGATTGTCGATGCCGCGGATCACGTCGGCATTGTAGACCTCGGCCCCCTCGATGTTCTCAGCCAGCGTCTTGCCTGTGACCGTGACGCAATCGAGATGCAGATGCGGCTTGATCTGGCACATCAACGCCGGCAGGCCGCCGGCGTAGAAGAAGTCCTCCATCAGGTACGCATCGCCGCTCGGGCGGACGTTGGCGATGACGGGCACCTTGCGGCTCGCCGTCTCGAAATCGTCGAGGCCGATGTCCTGACCGGCGCGGCGGGCCTGCGCGATCAGATGGATGATGGCGTTGGTGGAGCAGCCCATCGCCATCGCGACCGCAATGGCATTCTCGAACGCCTTGCGGGTCTGGATCACCTTCGGCGTCAGATCCTCCCACACCATCTCGACGATGCGGCGGCCGCATTCGCTGGCCATGCGGATATGGTTGGCATCGGCAGCGGGAATCGAGGAAGCGCCGGGCAGCGTCATGCCGATCGCTTCCGCAATGGCGGTCATGGTCGAGGCGGTGCCCATGGTCATGCAGGTGCCGTAGCTGCGGGCGATGCCGGCCTCGATGTCGAGCCAGTCCTTGTCCGAGATCTTTCCGGCGCGGCGCTCGTCCCAATATTTCCAGCCGTCGGAGCCGGAACCCAGCGTCTTGCCCTTCCAATTGCCGCGCAGCATCGGGCCTGCCGGCAGATAGATCGCCGGAATGTTCATCGAGGTTGCTCCCAGGAGCAGCGCCGGCGTGGTCTTGTCGCAGCCGCCCATCAGCACCACGCCGTCGACGGGATGGCTGCGGAGCAGCTCCTCGGCGTCCATCGCCAGCAGGTTGCGATAGAGCATGGTGGTGGGCTTGAGCAGCGATTCCGACAGCGACAGCGCCGGCAGCTCCAGCGGCAGGCCCCCCGCCATCAGGATGCCGCGCTTCACGTCCTCGACGCGCGACTTGAAGTGCATGTGACAGGGCTGCGCGTCAGACCAGGTGTTGAGGATCGCAATGATCGGGCGGTCCTTCCACTCCTCCGGCGCGTAACCCATCTGCATGGCGCGGGAGCGATGGCCGAACGAGCGCAGATCGTCGGGCGCGAACCAACGCGCGCTGCGGAGCTGGTCGGGCATTTTCTTCTTCACGATGAGGCCCCATTTCTGGATGGTATTCCGCTCGATCACGCGGAAGATCAGGGCTCGACAAAGAGCCGGATGATGATCTCGGTCAAGAGGCCTGTGAAGACTGCAGGTATGCCGAGGAGGGCAAGGGGAGCTTTGGGCGCTGGCGTGCAGCCGCAGCGGGTAGATCGACCGGCTGCGCCGGCTACATCTGCCCTCACCCGGGCGCCGAAGGCGGCCCACGCCGCTCCCGCGACGATCGATTTAGCCGAGCCATTCCGTTTTAGGCCGCGTTGCGGCCGCTGCGCCGTTCCGGCCCGTGGTAATCGGCATCGCCACTCTTGCCGCGGTCCGTCGGACCGGTGCGCAGCCTGACGAAGAAGGCCTGGACCTCGGCGGCGAGGCGTTCGGCCGCCCCCGCGACGTGGTTCGCGGCACCCATCACCTCGTCGGCCGAGCGATTGGTTTCCGCGATGGCGCCGGAGACGGTGCCGATGCTGGTCGCCAACGTCTGTGTCCCCGACGCCGCCATCTGAACGTTCTGCGAGATCTCGCGCGTGGCGGCCCCCTGCTCTTCCACGGCGCTTGCGATCGCCGCGGTCACTTCGTCGATCCGGCGCATGGCGGTCGCGACCTCCTTGACGGAGGCGACCGCGCTGCCGGTCGCGTTCTGAATCGCGACAATGTGCTGCGCGATCTCCTGCGTCGCTTTGCGGGTCTGCTCGGCCAGCGCCTTGACCTCGGACGCCACCACGGCAAAACCGCGACCGGCCTCGCCGGCGCGCGCGGCCTCGATGGTGGCGTTGAGTGCCAGGAGATTGGTCTGGGCCGCGATCGCCTGGATCAGGTCGACCACCGAGCTGATGCTCTGTGCGGCGTGCGCGAGCCCTTCGATCTCACTCTCCGAACGCGCGGTCACCTCGCCCGCGGAGCGCACGGTCATGTTGGACAGCTCAATCTGGCGGCCGATCTCGACGATGGAGCCAGCGAGCTGCTCGGCCGCCGCGGCGACGGTCTGGACGTTGCCCGCGGTCTGTTCGGAGGTGGTCGCTGCGGACGCGGCCTGGCTCGTCGCATGATTGGCGATGCCGCTGAGGCTCTCTGCGGTCTGCCGCATGGTGCCCGCATTCTCGCCGACCAGCGCGAGCAGGTCGCGCGAGGTCGCGCGAAATTCCTCGACCGCCCCCTCCATGTTGCGGTTGGCCGCTTCGCGTGCCTCCGCCTCGCGCGCTAGGGACGCCGCCGCCCGTTGCTGGGCAATCACATTGTCGCGGAATTTGGCTACCGCCTGCGACACCACGCCGATCTCGTCGCCGCGCTCGGCCGTCCTGAATTCGACGCTGGTGTCGCCGCCGGACAGGCGCGCGGAATCGCCCACCAACTCGATGATCGGACGGGTTATGGAGCGTGCAACCAGGATCGCAATCGTTGCCCCGAGCGCAAGCGCTGCGGCGAGCAGGATCCATTGGAGCAGGAGCAATCTCTCGACTGCGTCGGCCACACTGCGGGCGTCGTCGGCGAGCTTCGATTGTTGATCACTCTTGAGACCGCCCGAGCGCTTGCCATCGGTATCCTTGCGACCGTCGAGCAGGTCGAGGATCCGGGCGGCGCGCGGCGCGGCCTCGGTCGACAGGATGAAGACCGGCATATTCCATTGCGGCGTCTGGCGGATGGCGAAGATCTTCTGCGGCAGCGGTATGAACGCCTCGTTCGCCTTGACGATGGCCCGATAAGCGGTCGCCTGCCGTGCGGTGAGCAGATCGGTCTGGGTACCGACCGACGCAAGCGCGGCCCTGAAGGTCGCCAGCGGCTTTTCGAACTTGTCACGATCGGCCGCCTCGCCCGAGGCAACGTACAGGCGCAATTGAGATCCCGCGGCGGCAAGATTGCCACGCACATCGGCAAACGTCTTGAGCAGGCGCTTGCGCGGCGGCGTCGCCTCCAGCGCCTCTTCCTCGTCGATCATGCCGGTGATCTCGGCGAACATGGCCGAGATCAGCGGCGCGGCTTCCTTCGCCAGCAATTCGCTCGCCGGATAGGCCGAAGGCGTGAAGGCGGCCGCTTCGGCCTTGTCCTGGGCCTTGCGGAATTCCGCCATCAACGTTCTGGCCTCGCTCCAATTGGTCTTGTTCTGGGGGCTGGAAAAGCCCTCCGCCATGCGGTCGACTGCAGCGGCCGTGCGATCCAGCTCGGCCCAGACCGCGGCCCGGTCGCGCTTGCCCTGCGCATCGCCAGTCAGCAGATAGCCGCGCAGCGTCGAAAGCGTGGAATAGAGATTGCCGACGAGCTCCGTGCTCGCGATCGCGACCGGCGCGCGTTGATCCACGACTGTCCTGATCCGCGACGAAATGTCCGAGACGGCGGCGACGGTGTAGATGACGGTCGCTGCGAGCAGGCCGCAGATCAACGCGAAGCCGCCGAGCAGCCGGGTGCGAATTCCGGTGTTCGCGATCGATTTGAACATGAGAGATCTCGAGCTGGTGGCCGGTTTGGGAGAACCGGCTTCGTCGGGTAAAGGAATGCCGAAATTGAAATACGCGAGGTACCGAGATGGAACTCGCGGAGATAGTAGTTCGCCCTCTTTAATTCGCGGTGAAGATCGGGTTCCGTACAACTACGGCGAGAAGAATATCTCCTGTCTTTGAAACGACTTATTGCATTCGGACCGGATCGCATATGCACGCAAGCGTGCGTACCGGCCACAGCGCCTCGTCTGTCGCCACGCCAGGAAGGCATTCGCGGCAAACGCGAGGTGCTTGCAGCGCGGCCAGAATCCGCGCAACAATTTTGCATTTGTTGCTTTGATTTGGGGCCGCTGGAACGCCCAATGCGGCCGGAGGATTTTAGGCGTGGCCAACATCCTGATCGTGGATGACGATCCGGCCGTCCAGTTCACCATCCGGCTGCTGCTGGAACGGGCTGGTCATCACGTGACGGTCGCCGAGGATGGCCGCAAGGGGCTGGCGCTGTTCGAGGCCAGCCGGTTCGACCTGCTGTTTCTCGACATCTTCATGCCCGGTATGGACGGACTGGAGACGATGCGTCACATTCGGATGCTGGCCCCAGCCGTTCCGATCGTCGTCATCTCCGGCCGTTCGATCACGCCGGATGCCTATGCGGAGCCGGACTTCCTGAAGATGGCGACCAAGCTCGGCGCCGTGGCCAGCCTGCAAAAGCCGTTCCGGCCCGATGCACTGCTTGCCGTGGTCGCAGATTGCCTGAAGGCCGACGCGCCAGAGGGGTCCGATGTCCGCTCCGGCCGCCGATGACAAGAACGCCTCTGCTGCAAGCCAAAAATGGCGCAGCGCTGCGGCAGGTCCGGCGAAACTCCCCATGCGAGCAGTAACGACGCTGGCCACGCGGCTGGCCCTCGCGATGATCCTGCTGGTTGCTGTCACCGTGGCCGCAGTCGGATGGTTGGGCTATCGCAACACCACACAGGCCGTCATTCCGCGGGTGCTGGAGCGGGTCGAAGCCCAATCCCGCCTGCTTGCAACCAACCTTGAATCCTACGTTGCCGGCGTACGCGGCGATCTGGTCGGCTATCGCGCCGCAGCGGCAATCAACGGCCTGATCCGGGCTCATGCCGGCGGCGGGATCGATCCGGCGGACGGCGTCTCGCAGCAGACCTGGCGCGAGCGTATCGCGGCGCGGCTCGCGGCCGAGATCGACGCCAAGCCCATCTACGGGCAGTTCAGGATCATCGGCGTCGACGACGACCAGCGCGAGCTGGTCCACGTCGATCGTTCGGGTCCCAACGGAGCAGCCCGGATCGCTCCGGACAGCGAATTGGAGCGCAAGAGTGGCCGCGCCTACTTCCAGGAAACCATACGGCTCGGGCCCGGCGAGATCTATGTGTCTCCCATCGAGCTCGCGACCCGTCAGGGGGGAACGACGGCGCCTCACGCACCGACTTTGCGCGTGGCGATGCCGCTGTTCACGGCCGACGACAAGCCGTTCGGCATCATCGTGGCCAATATCGACATGCGCCCGGCACTCGAGCGGGTCCGCGCGGCGACAACCTCGGGCGGAGATATCTACGTCGTGAATGCGCGCGGCGACTATCTCGTCCATCCCGACCGGACGCGGGAGTTCGGGTCATCGCGGGGCCATCCGACCGATTGGCGCAAAGACCTTCCGTTCTTGTCAGAACTGGCCGGCACGTCGGACGTGGCCACGCGGGTCACAACCGACGAGGCGGGCCGGACGAGCGGCGCGGCATTCGTGCCGTTATCGCTTGCGGGCAAGGAATGGGTCGCCATCGTCGCGACTGTTCCCCCGTCCGTGTTCGGCCGCGTGCCGGCCGCCATTCAAAAAACGTCCCTGCTCGTCGGCGTGCTGGCTGTTCTCGCCGCGGCTGCGCTCGCGGTGCTGCTGGCGCGCTCGTTGACCCGCCCGATCGGGCGTCTGACGGAGGCGGTGCAGGCCATCGGCAGCGGACGTCCCGCGGAGATCCCCGTCGATGCTAGCGGCGAGACCGGCGTGCTGGCCCGGGCCTTTGCGCGGATGGTGGAGGAGATGCGCGCGAAAACGGCCGCGCTCGAACGCGAGATCGAGGAGCATCGCCGCACCGAGGCCGCGCGGAGCCATCACGCGGCGCGCGAGAACCTGTTCAGTGCCGCGGTGGAATCGTCCGACGATGCGATCGTCATGCAGACGCTCGATGCCATCATCACCGGCTGGAATCCGGCCGCCGAACGCCTTTACGGCTATACGGCGGAGGAGGCGATCGGCAAGCCCACCTCGATCATCGTCCCGTCCGACCGCCGCGAACAGGGCAAGGACTATCTGCGGCGGATCGCGCGGGGCGAGCCGATCGAACGCTTCGAGACGGTCCGCCTGCGCAAGGACGGCACGCCGGTCGAGATTTCGCTCGGCCTGTCGCCGATCAAGGGACCGTCGGGCGAGATCATCGGCGCGTCCGGAAGCGCGCGCAGCCTGACCGAGGCGCGGCGCGCCGAGCGGGCGCTGCAGCACCAACTCGAGGAGCGGCGTCAGATCTTCGAGACGTCGCAGGATCTGATCATGGTCATGGACGCGCGGGGTCATGTCGCGCAGATCAGCCCGAGCAGCGAGACCATTCTCGGCTATCGGCCGGACGAGATGATCGGCCGCAGCGGCGCCGACTTCATCCATCCCGATCACCTGGAGCAGTCCCGTGCCGAGATGCGGGCGATGCGACACGGCGAGCGCGTCAGGCTGGCCGACACCCGCTGCTACCACAAGAACGGGCACGAGGTCTGGCTGTCCTGGCTCGGCAGTTGGTCCGAGCGCGCCAAGCGCTTCTTCTTCGTCGGGCGCGACATGACGGAAGCGCGGCTCGCGCAGGAATCGCTGCTCGAGAGCGAGCGGCTCGCCCGCAACATCGTCGAGACCTCGCTCGACGCCTTCGTCCAGACCGACGAGACCGGAAGCATCCTGAACTGGAACTCGCAGGCGGAACAGCTGTTCGGCTGGCGCCGCGACGAGGTGCTCGGCAAGAGCACGATCGACCTCATTGTCGCCGAGAGCGAACGTGGCCGGGTCCGAGCCGGCCTGAAACGCTTCCTCGAAGACGAGGGTGGCCGGACGCTGAACCGCCGCCGCGAGCTGATGTGCTGCCGGCGCGACGGCAAGGAATTCAAGGCCGAGTTGAGCGTCACCGCGCTGAAGCGGCGCGAGGGCCTGCTGTTCAACGTCTTCTACCGCGACCTCACCGACAAGATCGCCGCCGATGAGCGCATCCGCCATGCCGAGAAGATGGAGGCCGTCGGCCAGCTGACCGGCGGCGTGGCGCATGACTTCAACAACATTCTCACCGTCATCACCGGGACGATCGAAATTCTCGCGGAGGCGGTCGCCAAGGAGCCGCAGCTCGCGGCGATCACCAAGATGATCGACGAGGCCGCCGCGCGCGGCGCCGACCTGACCCAGCACCTGCTCGCCTTCGCGCGCAAGCAGCCGCTCCAGCCGCGCGAGATCGACATCAACTCGCTGATCGTCGACACCGCAAAGTTATTGCGTCCGACGCTCGGCGAGCAGATCCAGATCGAATCGGTGTTCGAGGACGAGAATTGCGTTGCCATCGTCGATCCCAACCAGCTCACCACCGCGATCCTCAACCTCGCGCTCAATGCGCGCGACGCCATGCCCGGCGGCGGCAAGCTGATCGTGGAGACCGGCGCCGCCTATCTCGACGAGGTCTATGCCAGCGCCAACGACGTGCCGCCGGGGCACTACGTGCTGATCGCCGTGAGCGACACCGGCACCGGAATCCCTGCGAACATGCTGCCCCGGGTGTTCGATCCCTTCTTCACCTCGAAGGGGCCCGGCAAGGGCACCGGACTCGGGCTTTCGATGGTCTACGGCTTCATCAAGCAGTCCGCAGGTCACATCAAGATCTACAGCGAGGAGGGCCACGGCACCACGATCAAGATGTATCTGCCGCCCGGCAAGACGCCGACGGCGGTCGGCGAGGGCGTGACACCGGCGACGATCGAGGGCGGACACGAGACGATCCTGGTGGTCGAGGACGACCGGCTGGTGCGCGACTACGTGCTGGCGCAGCTGCATTCGCTGGGTTACGTAACCTTGCAGGCCGCGAACGCCGCGGAGGCGCTCGCGATCGTCGCAGCCGGCAAGCCGTTCGACCTTCTGTTCACCGACGTCATCATGCCCGGCAAGATGAACGGACGGCAGCTCGCGGACGAGCTGATGAAGACGCGCCCGGATCTCAAGGTGGTCTACACGTCAGGCTATACCGAGAACGCGATCATCCATCACGGCCGGCTGGATTCCGGCGTGGTGTTGCTGGCCAAGCCCTATCGCAAATCGGATCTGGCGCGGATCATCCGCAAGGCGTTGAGCGGGTGAAGGCCCGTAGCCCGGATGGAGCGCAGCGCAATCCGGGAACAATCGTGCGGCGCGCGAAATCCCGGATTACGCTTGCGCTCCATCCGGGCTACGAAACCGTCGGTAAGGAGAGATGGACCCGGCTCAGCAACGCATCATTGCATGATGCGCTGCTGAGCCGTGGCACGAGACCATGTTACGACGCGCGCTGGGCTGCGGTCATCACGATGCGGATCAGGTCGGCGGCATTGCGCGCGCCGAGCTTCTTCATGATGTTGGCACGGTGGTCCTCGATGGTGCGCGGACTGATGCCGAGCGTGCGGCCAGCCTCCTTGTTGGAGGCGCCGGAGGCGAACTGCTCCAACACCTCGCGCTCCCTGCGCGTCAGCGGCTCGCGGCCGGGGAAATGCAGCGAGCCGAATTTCGGCGACGCGTTCTCCGCCTGCCTGCGTGCATAGGCACCGATCGCCTCGTCGAGACGGCCGACGATCTCGCTGCCGCGGAACGGCTTCTCGATGAAGTCGAGCGCGCCGCTCTTGATCGCGCCCACCGCCATCGCGATGTCGCCCTGCCCGGAGATCATGAAGATCGGCGCAGGATAATCCTCGCCGTGCAGCTCCTTCAGGATGTCGAGACCCGACTTCCCGGGAATATTCACGTCGAGCAGGATTGCAGCCGGCGTGCGGCTTCGCGCGACGGAGAGCAGCGCTGCACCGTCCGCAAAACAGATCACTTCATAGCCCGCCGCCTTCAACACCATCGACAAGGTGTCGCGAACGGCAGGGTCGTCATCGACCACGAAGATTTCACCGCGAGAGCTTTGTTCGGCCATGTGCCACATCCGGTTGGCATGAAGGACTCGCGTCCGCGCCATTCGTTATGGCGCTCGGCGCGGATTCGGCCCACCCGTATTTGTACGGGACATGGACTTAACGCACAAGTAGCGGCATGGCGCCTAATTGCATTGGACGGAGAATATCCATGCTAAATTTGGCCGACACGCCGCCTCCTGTCGCAACGTCCGAAGTCGAGAGCCGTGAGCTGATTGCGGCGGACCTTCGTTTACTGATCGCACAGATCGAGACCAGCATGCGCCGGATCGCCGCAGCCATGGATCAAGAACACGGCAGCGATCCGGAAGGTTCCGCAGATGTCGTCTTGCTCGACGACGTCACGCCCCGCTACGCCAGCGCGAGCGCGGCCCTCAATGTCTGCCGGGCGGGCCTCGGCCACGCCCTGCAATGTCTATCGGAATCCGGCAACGCGGCCGGAAGCCGCGTCTGACCGTATGGCGGCTCCGCAAGCTCAGGCGCGGTGCCGTTCCACGATCGCGTCGGTGGCGACACCACCCCAGGTGTGAATCGCCGGCAGGCCCATCGCGGTCTTGCCGAGATTGGCGAGGCTGATGCGCAGCGCCGCGAGATCCAGCGGCTTCGGCAGGCTCTGGAGCTCGATGCCGACCGAACGGGCGAAGCTGCGGGCGGCACTGCGGCGCTTGCCGTCCATGCCGCTGATGACGATCACGGAGCCTGCAAACTTCGCGCTCGCCATCTCGCGCAGCACGTCGACGCCGTCGCCATCCTCCAGCACGAGATCGAGCGTCACGCAGTCGAAGCGCGCCGCGCGCAGCTTCTCGATCGCGTCCGCCACCGATGGCGCCACAGTGACCTCGTGGCCCGCCTGCTTGGCCGCGACCGTGATCAGGCGGCGCTGCGTGGCGTCGTCATCGACCACCAGGAGCTGAAGTGCACGCCGCTCGGCGCCGTCGGGCAGGTTTGACGAGATCGGGGAAAGAGAACTTCTGGGCATTGCCGTATCCTGAGATTGAGAGCGTCAATGGATACACGGCTCGCGCTGAAGCCGCGTAAAGCTGCCGCGAGCAATTGACTCGGAAACGTTCAGCAAATGTGAAGCAAAGTGCGGGAAAGCGCAGCGACGGCGGCGGCGAGATCAGGCCGCGGCGTCGTGGCCACCGGCCGCACCGCGCTTCTTCCGGTTCTTGCCGCGCAGGAACTGGATGTCCATTTCGGCGCCGTTGACACGGACCAGCTCGCAGCGACGATAGGCGAGACCCGTGGACGACAGCAGCAGGAAGAACTCCTTCAGGTTCAAGCCCTGGATCGAGCCCTCCACCGTGAGAACCGCGTCGGTGTCGGAGATCGCGTTGAGCTTGCAGTCGCGCCGCCAGGTGCCGTCGATGGCCATGATGCAGACATCATAGCCACGGCTGAAGGTCACACGCTCCGCGCCCTTGCCATCCTCGGCCATGATTATCGTCCCGCCATCGCCGCCATGCGCGGCGCCGCACCGGCGAGAACCGGCTTGGCCGCGGCCGCGCGCGGATCATTCGGCTTGTAGAGGCCGCGCCGCTCCGGAATCGGCCGGAACGTGTCGGTCAGTCCAACCACGGTCTCGGCGGCGCCGAGCACCAGGAAGCCGTCGGGCTCGATCTGGCGCGCCAGGCGGTTGAAGATATTGATCTTGGTGTCCTGATCGAAATAGATCAGCACGTTGCGGCAGAAGATGACGTCGAAGGTGCCGAGCTGGGCGAAATCGTGCAGCAGGTTGAGCTGGCGGTGCTGGATCATCGCCCGCAACTCGGGATTGATCTGCCAGGTCTCGCCGGTCTGCCTGAAATATTTCACCAGCATCTGGATCGGCAGGCCGCGCTGCACCTCGAACTGGCTGTAGACGCCGGCCTTGGCCTTCTCCAGCACCTCTTGCGACAGGTCGGTCGCGATGATCTCGACGCGCCAGCCGGTGAGGGCTGCGCCCATCTCCTTCAGGCACATCGCCAGCGAATAGGGCTCCTGCCCGGTCGAGCCCGCGGCACACCAGATGCGCACGCTGCGCTTGGCCGCACGCGCCTTGATGACCTCCGGCATGATGTGGTCGCGGAAATGATCGAACGGGACCTTGTCGCGGAAGAAGAAAGTCTCGTTGGTGGTCATGGCCTCGACCACGTCGGTGATCAGCTGGCGCGAGCCGCCTTGCAGCTTCTGCACGAGCTCGGCGATGCCGGACAGCCCGGCCTTGCGGGCGAGCGGCAGCAGGCGGCTTTCGATCAGATATTGCTTGTCTGCGGACAGGTCGAGACCGGAATTATCCTTCAGGAACTTACGCAGATACTCATACTCGGTCGGGGTCACGGATGGCCTCTCGAAAGCTGTACTGGAAAACTCCGGCCCAAATACTTTAGGCCGGACACACTCAGACCATGACTTGTCCGACCGGGATCAAACCAACTTCAGCGAACTTGTCGGCGATGATGTCTTTGTCGAAGGGCTTCATGATGTACTCGTTGGCACCGCCGCTGAGCGCCTGAGCGATGTGAGCCACGTTGTTCTCGGTGGTGCAGAACACCACTTTCGGCTGGTCGCCGCCGGGCAAGCGGCGCATGTGGCCCATGAACTCGAAGCCGTCCATGACCGGCATGTTCCAGTCGAGCAGCACCGCGTCGGGCAGCTGCCGCTGGCAGATCTCGAGCGCCTTCGAGCCGTCCTCGGCCTCGGTGACCTCGAACTCCAGACCTTCCAGGATCCGGCGCGCGATCTTGCGCACCACGCTGGAATCATCGACCACCAAACACGTCTTCATTTCTGTTCTCCGGCTTCGATGTTTCGTTGGCTCAGGCGGCCATTTGCGTCTTGGTTTCGAGCTCGAGGACGCGGTCGACGTCGAGGACGACCATGAGCTGGCCGTCGAGGCGGTGGACGCCGCCGGCGAGCTTGGCCATGCGGGGGTCGAGGTTGACGGGGTTTTCTTCCTTACCGTCCTCGGGCAGGCGCAGCACCTCGCCGATCTGGTCGATCAGGAGGCCATAGG
>NZ_JADYVY010000028.1:0-56557 GCF_020194215.1 Bradyrhizobium sp. BRP20
GGACCGGGAATTTCAGGCGTGGTGAATGGGTATGACGCGCGCGTGATGATCTCTGCGATCGTCCGCACTCCCGCTGCAGGCGGAGAGGCGAAAGGTCAGAACGGACTGACCGAGAAATACCGTAGCCAGAGATCGGTGTAGCGGCCTTTTTCCCAGATCCGGAACATCGCCCAGTTCAGGGCCTGGCGCAGCACGTCGTTGCCCTTGCGCACGGCGATGCCGATGCCTTCGCCGAAGAAACGGCTCTCGACGAATGGGCCGCCGGAGAAGGCGCAGCAATCGGCCGAATCCGTGCCGTTGATCCAGAACGCCAGCGAGATGGCGTCGCCGAAGATGAAGTCGACCTCGCCTCTGCGCAGAGCTGCGCGCATCGCATCGTCATTGGGGTAGGCGTGCAGCTCGGCGTCGGT
Organism: Bradyrhizobium sp. BRP20; assembly: GCF_020194215.1. Taxonomy (NCBI): domain Bacteria; kingdom Pseudomonadati; phylum Pseudomonadota; class Alphaproteobacteria; order Hyphomicrobiales; family Nitrobacteraceae; genus Bradyrhizobium; species Bradyrhizobium sp. BRP20. The sequence goes on from NZ_JADYVY010000028.1 coordinate 411, forward strand.
GAACATCGCCTTGAGATACGCCTCGTGCGCCGAGCCGGCGATGGCGCCGACCTTCTTGCCCTCGAGATATTCGGGGCGGATCTCCGGCATCACCGCATCCTTGCGCGAGACGAAGCGCGCCGGCACGCGGTAATAGGGATCGGTGAAGTCGACGCGGGCGCGCAGCTGCGGGCTCACCGCCATGGAGGCGATGATGGCATCGCCCCGGTTGGAGGTGAGCGCATCGACCAGCGTCTCGAAACGCCGCATCTGCACCGTGCAGGTGACCTTGATCTCCTCGCACAGGGCGCGGGCGAAATCGACGTTGAAGCCGGCCGGATTGCCGTCCGCACCGGTGTAGTTGAACGGCGGATAGTCGGTCTCGGTCAGGAAGCGGATCACGGTCAGGCGGGACAGGTCCGGCCGTTCGGGGCGCCGGCGCGGGTCCCAGAACCCGGGCACCGCCTGCGGGGCGGCCTGGGGCGCCGCCTGAGGGGTGGTCTGAGGTGCCGTCGGCGCCCGCTGGACGGGGGCTTGCGCGTTCGCCTCGGTGAGGCCGCCGAGCAGGCAAAGGCCAGCAGCCAGCCCTGCCAGCAAGCCACGGACAGATTTGAGCGATTTCGCCTGTTGCGATGGAGCCATCGGCCGAAGGAATGAATTTCGTCGGGATCGGAGGGCCTTATAGACCATCCCGCCGGGAACGCGAGCGCCGATTGTGGGCAGCGTGAAGCTCAGAGATACCGCTTCAAATCAACCGCTGCCTCTTCCGGCGTCCGCTTCAAATTGAACGGCGAGACGAACCTGCCCTCGCGGTCCATCAGGTAGATCAGCGCGGTGTGGTCCATCGTGTAATCGCCGTCCTTGGTCGGGACCTTCTTGGCATAGACCCGGTAGGAGGAGATCACCTTGGCGGTCTCGGCGGGGTCGCCGGACAGGCCCTGGAGGTGCGGATCGAAGCTCGACAGGTAATCCTTCATCGTCGCCGGCGTGTCGCGCTCGGGATCGACCGAAATGAAGATGGCATTGACCTTGTCGGCGTCCTTGCCCAGCGCGCGCAGCACTTCCGAGATCTCGAACAGCGAGGTCGGGCAGACGTCGGGGCAATGGGTGTAGCCGAAGAAGATCAGGGTCGGCTTGCCCTTCAGGCTCTTGTCGGTGACGGCCTTGCCGTTCTGGTCGGTCAGCTGGAACGGGCCGCCGATCGCGGCCGGCTGTGCCACCTTGCCGACCCCGCCCATGGCCCAGAACATGATCAGGAGCCCGACGACGAGGCTTGCGGCGAAGGCGGTCGCGATCACCAGCGGACGGGTGGCGGAGCTCATGGGCGGAAAACTTCCTGTCGCAGGTCAGAAGCAGGCGGCAAAGCCGGTCCTGATCATTTCGAAGAACACCTGGCTGCCATAGTGGAACCAGAGCGCCAGCGCGCCGATCACGGCGAGACCGCCGATTGCAGCGCCCGCCCACAGCAGCACGGATGGCATCCGCCCGGCAGTGGGCGAATTGTCCGATAGCCGATGTGCCGGGTGCAGCGGTTGAGCCATGACAACGATCGGGACGAAGGCCCCGGTTCCCTGGCTTTCAGATAGGCTTTGCGCCGGCTGCGGGCAAGGCGCCGCCAGCAGGCAAGGCTCCGCCAGCTGGCAAGACGCCGCGGCGGCGCCAGAGGACGCCGCCAGCCTGTGGATGTCAGTGGAGGAGCTGGCCCCGGGCGGATTCGAGCGGCTCCGCTTGCGGGAGCGACCGGCGCGACGGCCTGGTCGTCGAGGCCTGCGCGTCCAGGTAGCACGGCTTGTACATGGCCTGGAGCTGCTTGCCCCTCAGGAAGAGCATCCGCGGGGTGAGGCCGCCCCGCTGGCCGATCCAGCGCCTGATCTGCGAGGGATACATCGCATAGAGCATCTGGGTCGCTTCGGGATTGGTGATGGCGCGGCCGTTGGCGCCGAAATCCCACGCGGCATGGAAGCCCAGCGTCGCATGCGAGGTCACGCAGATCCGGTCGTGCGGGATAGCACCGAGAACGATGGTACAGGCCGAGGCGCAGAGGCCATCGATGATGACCGTCTCGCCCGATTGCCTGAGGTCCTGGTACTTGTCGACGTAGGTTCCGATCCGGCCGCCGCGGTCATCCGCGATCCGAACCACCGCGTGAGAAGCCCCCATGCCTGCGATCAAGAGAACCGCCGCAAGCAACCCCGTCAGAAAATTCATTTTCCCCCGCCCCAGTCGAATTCGAATCTGTGTGTCAGGTGATGATGCACGGCTAGCGTCGGTCGTAACCGAGGCTTTGTCTAGGCAGGCCTGCTGGCTCAAAACAAATTAAATCCAGTGTTGCGTCCGCGCTGCACCCGGCGGTCTCCATCCCAAAGTGGAACAAGTTAACGAGGTCTTGCGCGCCATACCCTTGATCTCAGTTGCAACCGCTGGCTTCAATCCGGGCAACTACAGGGGGGAACCCTTGAGGAGGAGAAGAACTTGGAGGGGGAAGCGCATGGTTCAAGAAACGGATGTCATCGTCGTCGGCGCGGGACTGTCGGGCCTCGTTGCCGCCACCGAGATTGCCGATGCGGGCAAGCGCGTGATGGTTGTCGACCAGGAAGGCGAGCAGTCGCTGGGGGGCCAGGCGTTCTGGTCGTTCGGCGGATTGTTCCTGGTCGATTCGCCGGAGCAGCGCCGGCTCGGCATCAAGGACTCCTACGAGCTTGCCATGCAGGACTGGCTCGGCACCGCCGGCTTCGACCGCGACGAGGATTTCTGGCCGCGCCAATGGGCCGAAGCCTATGTGGCCTTCGCGGCCGGCGAGAAGCGCGGCTGGCTGCGCGCGATGGGCCATCGCTTCTTTCCCGTGGTCGGCTGGGCCGAGCGCGGCGGATATGATGCGATGGGCCACGGCAATTCGGTGCCGCGCTTCCACGTCACCTGGGGCACCGGCCCGGGCATCGTCGAGCCGTTCGAGCGCCGCGCGCGCGAGGCGATGAAGACCGGCCGATTGATCTTCCGATTCCGCCATCGCGTCGATGCGCTCTCGGTCACCAATGGCACGGTGGATGGCGTCAGCGGCGTCGTTCTTGCGCCTGATGATGCAGAGCGCGGCAAGAGCTCCTCGCGCAACGTGGTCGGTGACTTCGCGTTGAAGGCGCAGGCCGTGATCGTCGCCTCCGGCGGCATCGGCGGCAACCACGAGCTGGTGCGGCAGAACTGGCCGGAGCGGCTCGGTGAGCCCCCGAAGTTCATGATCTCCGGCGTGCCCGAGCATGTCGACGGGCGCATGATAGGCATCACGGAAAAGACCGGCGCACGGCTGATCAATCGCGACCGCATGTGGCACTACGTCGAGGGCATCCAGAACTGGAACCCGATCTGGCCGCGCCACGGCATCCGCATCCTGCCGGGTCCTTCCTCGATGTGGTTCGACGCCACAGGCACGCGGCTGCCGGCGCCGCTATTCCCGGGCTCGGACACGCTCGGTCAGCTCAAATACATCATGTCGACCGGCTACGACTATTCCTGGTTCATCCTGACCCAGAGCATCATCAAGAAAGAGTTTGCGCTGTCGGGCTCGGAGCAGAACCCGGACCTGACCGGCAAGAGCTGGCGCATGACGCTTCGCCGCGCCACCAACAAGGGCGCGCCGGCGCCGGTGGAGGCGTTCAAGAGCCATGGTGTCGACTTCATTGTCCGCGACAAGCTCGATGAGCTCGTTGCGGCCATGAACAAGCTCGCCGGCAGCGATCTCCTCAAGCTCGAGCACATCAGGATGCAGATCGAGGCGCGTGACCGCGAGATCGCCAATCCCTACGTCAAGGATGCGCAGGTCATGAACATCCACAATGCGCGCCGCTATATCGGCGACAAGTTGATCCGCACCGCTTCCCCGCACCGAATCCTCGATCCCGCGCATGGACCGCTGATCGCGGTGAAGCTCAACATCCTCACCCGCAAGACGCTGGGCGGCTTCGAGACCGATCTCGACTCCCGCGTGTTCGGGGAGGAGGGCCGCGTCATTCCCGGCCTTTACGCCGTCGGCGAGGCCGCCGGCTTCGGTGGCGGCGGCGTGCATGGCTATCGCTCGCTGGAAGGCACCTTTCTGGGCGGCTGCCTGTTCTCGGGCCGCAATGCGGGCCGTGCCGCCGCCAAGGCAGTGGGCTAGACCATGCGGCGGCGGATGCGCATCGCCACGCTGATCGCTGCTTTGACGGCAGCTTCGGCTGCGTCCGCCGATACGGTCGATGTCAACGGGGTGAAGCGCTCCTACACCGCGCAACTGCCAGCCAAGCGGCCCGCACCGCTCGTAATCGTGCTGCATGGCAAGACCCAGCGCGGCGCCGACATGGTCACACGGACGGCCTGGCCGCAGGTCGCCAAGCGCGAGGGCCTCGCCGTGGTGTTTCCGGACGGGCTCAACAACGCATGGGCGGACGCGCGCACCAAGGCGGGGCCGGCCCTGCGCGGACCACCGGTCGGCACCGATGACGTCGCCTTCATCGCAAGGCTGGTCGAGAAGCTGGTGGCCGACGGCACGGCCGATGCGAAGCGCGTCTACATCGCCGGCGTCTCCAATGGCGGTGCCATGGCGATGACCATGGCCTGCGCGCGGGCCGATCTGTTTGCGGCGGCTGCGAGTGTGATCATGAACCTCAACGATGAAGCCGCCGTCACCTGTCATCCGTCGCGGCCGCTGCCGATGCTGCTCATGAACGGGACCGCCGATCCGCTGGTCCCTTATGAGGGCGGGCGCGGATCGAGCTATTTTGCCGCAGAGGGATTCTGGTCGACGGACGAGACGCTGGCGTTTTGGCGCAGGCTCAATGGCTGCGAGACCGACGACGCCGGGATCACCGACATGCCCGACGCGGCGCCGGCGGACCAGTCCACGGTGACGCGGATCAGCTCGCGCTGTCCGGCTGGGCACGACGTCGTGCTTTATCGCATCAACCACGGCGGCCACCGCATGCCAGGCTTCGCTCCGGATGCCCGATTCCCGAAGGTCGCCAGGAACCTGCTCGGATCGCAGAACGGCGACATCGACGGCGCCGAAACGATCTGGACGTTCTTCAGCCGGTTTCCGTGAACGGCGCATGCGTTGCTGGCCAACGCATGCGTGCCGGGCAACGCATGCGTGGCAGGCAACGCACGCGTGCCAAGGGGTGGCACAGTGCAAACCGCTGGGCTAGACAGGGCCGCCATTCCAGCCAGGAGATCCAGATGAGCATTCAGCGTTTTGAAACCGGCCCGCGCATGAGCCAGGTCGTCGTGCACGGCAACACCGTCTATCTCGCCGGTGTCGTCGCCAACAAGGCGGCCGGCGAAAGCGTGACGAAGCAGACCCAGGACATCCTGGCGACCATCGACGGTCACCTCGCCAAGGCCGGCACCGACAAGTCGAAGCTGCTCTCGGCCACGATCTACATCACCGACATGAAGACCTTCGCAGAGATGAACGCTGTGTGGGACGCCTGGGTCTCGCCCGGCAATACGCCTGCGCGCGCCACCGTCGAAGCCAAGCTGGCCGCCCCGCAATACACCGTCGAGATCATGGTGACGGCGGCGAAGTAAATTTTGCGAACACCTCACGCGCGTTGATGACCTCCGAGGTAATCGATCAACGCGCGTGAACCTTCGATAGTCACGGTCAGCCGGACAACACGGCGCCATCGAAGGAGAGAACCATGACCGACCCCGTCACCATCGCCCGCCGCTACATCGAGCTCTGGAACGAGCGCACCGCCGGCCGCCGCCGCGAGCTGCTGAGCGAAAGCTGGACGACGGATGCGAGCTACGTCGACCCCGTGATGAAGGGCGACGGCCAGGACGGCATCGAGGCGCTGATCGCAGGTGTGCAGCAGCGCTTTCCCGATTTCACATTCAAGCTGATCGGCGAGCCCAACGGCTACGGCGATCACATCCGCTTCTCGTGGGGACTTGGCCCTGACGGCGCCGACAGCCCGATCAAGGGCACCGATTTCGCCGTGCTGAAGGACGGCCGGATCAGAAGCGTGACCGGATTTCTCGATCAGGTCCCGGCCGGGGCGTGAGAGCGCTGGCCCTCGTCGCGCAGGCGAGGAGAGGACCGAAATTTGGACCTCACAAGCGGTCGTCATGCCCGGGCTTGTCCCGGGCATCCACGTTCTTCGTGCCGCGGGTAAGACGTGGATGGCCGGGACAAGCCCGGCCATGACGATGTCGAGTCTATCGTGCCTCAAATGGACAGCGCGTGTGCGATCGCCCTGTCGCAGGCCATAGCCCCCCTCGACGAAGCCATCCCTACGGCTTACCTGTCATGCCGTGCCGCCCCGTATCCTCGAAACATCGACCGAGCCGGCCGCCCTGCTGGCGGATCGCTTTCGGGCCTGGTTCGCAGCCCGCGGCTGGTCGCCGCGCGCGCATCAATTGGCGCTGCTGGAGAAGGCGCGCGAGGACCGGTCCGCTCTCCTGATTGCGCCGACCGGCGCCGGCAAGACGCTGGCCGGATTTCTGCCGACGCTGGTCGAGCTGTCGACGCAGCCGCTGACACGCGACGCGGGTGCGAAGAAGAACCTCGTCTCCACCGGCCGCAGCGTGCAGCGCAGCGGCGGCCTGCACACCCTCTACATCTCGCCGCTCAAGGCGCTCGCCGTCGACATCGCGCGCAACCTTGAGCGTCCGATCGCCGAGATGGACTTGCCCATCAAGGTCGAGACCCGCACCGGCGATACGCCGGTGTCGCGCCGTCAGCGGCAGCGGCGCTATCCGCCCGACGTGTTGCTGACGACGCCCGAGCAGCTCGCGCTGCTGCTCTCCTCCGACGACGCACCGTTCCTGTTTTCCTCTCTCAAGCGCATCGTGCTCGACGAGCTGCACGCGCTGGTCACGTCCAAGCGGGGCGATCTGCTCTCCCTCGGGCTGGCGCGATTGTGGCGCCTCGCGCCGCAGATGGGCGCGATCGGCTTGTCCGCGACCGTAGCCGAGCCAGAGCAGCTCGCGCGCTTCCTGGTGCCGCAGCCCGACGGCAAGGAGCGGGCAGCCGACATCGTCGTCGCCGGCGGCGCCGCGCCGCCCGTGGTCGAGATGCTCGATACGCGCGAGCGGCTGCCCTGGGCCGGCCACAGCGCGCGTCACGCGCTCCCTGAAATCTACGAGCTGATCAAGGCCAACAAGACCACGCTGGTCTTCGTCAACACCCGCAGCCAGGCCGAGATGCTGTTCCAGAATCTCTGGAGCATGAACGACGATGGCCTTGCCATCGCGCTGCATCACGGCTCGCTCGACGTCGCCCAGCGCCGCAAGGTCGAAGACGCCATGTCGGCGGGCCGGCTGCGCGGCGTGGTCTGCACCTCCTCGCTCGACCTCGGCGTCGACTGGGGTGACGTCGATCTCGTCGTCAATATCGGCGCGCCAAAAGGCTCCTCGCGTCTGATGCAGCGCATCGGCCGCGCCAATCACCGCCTCGACGAGGCCTCCCGCGCGGTGCTGGTGCCCGCCAACCGTTTTGAAGTGCTGGAGTGCCGCGTCGCCATCGACGCCATCGCCGAGAATGCGCAGGATACGCCGCCCTTGCGCACTGGCGCGCTCGACGTGCTGGCTCAGCATGTTCTGGGCTGTGCCTGTGGCGAGCCGTTCTTCAGCGACGAGCTCTATGGCGAGGTTCGCACCGCCGCGCCCTACGCAAGCCTGTCGCGGCAGGATTTCGACGACGTCGTCGATTTCGTCGCCTCCGGCGGCTATGCGCTGAAGACCTATGAGCGCTTTGCTCGCATCAAGCAGGACAAGGAGGGACGCTGGCGCGTCGCCAATCCCAAGGTGCGGCAGAGCTACCGCATGAATGTCGGCACCATCGTCGAGGACGACATGCTGAAGGTGCGGCTGGTGCGTTCGCGCGGCAGCGGTGCAGGATCCACAGGCGTGATCGCACGCGGCGGCCGACTGCTCGGCGAGATCGAGGAAGCCTTCATCGAGGGCCTCTCCCCCGGCGACACATTCGTGTTCTCGGGCGAAGTGGTGCGCTACGAGACCCTGGTCGAGGACCAGGTCTATGTCTCGCGCGCACATGACAAGGACCCGAAGGTGCCGTCCTACATGGGCGGCAAGTTTCCGCTTTCGACCTATCTCGCCGAGCGCGTGCGCCGCCTGCTCGATGATGGCCGCGCCTGGGGCGGCTTGCCGGAGCAGGTGCGCGACTGGCTGTCGCTGCAGAAGGATGTCAGCAGAGTGCCGGCGGTCCGCGAGCTGCTGGTCGAGAGCTTTCCGCGGGCTAACAAGCATTATCTCGTTTGCTACCCCTTCGAGGGCCGTCTCGCGCATCAGACCTTGGGCATGCTGCTGACGCGCCGGCTGGAGCGCGCTCGCGCGCGTCCGCTCGGCTTCGTCGCCAATGAATATGCCGTGGCGATCTGGGGGCTCGGTGATCTCTCCTTCATGATCCGCGATGGGCGGATCGACCTCAACGCGCTGTTCGATCCTGACATGCTCGGCGATGATCTCGAAGCCTGGCTCGCCGAATCCGCGCTGATGAAGCGAACCTTCCGCAACTGCGCCATCATCTCCGGCCTGATCGCGCGCCGCCACACCGGGGAGGAGAAGAGCCGCCGTCAGGTGCTGTTCTCGACCGATCTCGTCTACGACGTGTTGCGCAAGCACCAGGCCGATCACGTCCTGCTCCGCGCTGCGCGCGCCGATGCCGCCACCGGCCTGCTCGATTTGCGCCGGCTCGGCGACATGCTGATGCGCATCCACGGCCGCATCACGCACCGGGAACTCGACCGCGTCTCCCCGCTCGCCGTGCCCGTGATGCTGGAAATCGGCCGCGAGTCAGTTTATGGCGAAGCTGCAGACGAGCTTTTGGCGGAAGCCGCCGACGAGCTCGTCAAAGAGGCGATGGATAGAAGCGGGTAAGACGTGACGGCAGGCGCGCTGATTTCGGGAGATGTCGAGGACATGCGCGTTTCCAGAGTCACGATCAGCGATGTGACCTTTGCGGCCGATCTCTCCGGCGCGCTGTTCTGGGACGAGCAGCGCCTGCTCGTCGTCTCCGACCTGCATCTCGAGAAAGGCTCGAGCTTCGCCACGCGCGGCGTCCTGCTGCCGCCTTACGATACCATTGCGACGCTCGGCCGGCTCGCTGCTGTCATCTCCCGCCATGATCCGCGAGTGGTCATCGCGCTCGGCGACAGTTTTCACGACCGCAGCGCGCATGAGCGCCTGTCCGCCGAGGACCGCGACGCCTTGGCCGCACTCCAGACCGGCCGCGACTGGATCTGGATTTCCGGCAATCACGACCCCATGCTGCCGCGCGATCTCGGCGGCACCATCGCGGACGAAGTCGCGATCGGCCCGATCACCTTCCGCCACGAGCCCACCGGCGCCCACGGCGAGATCGCCGGTCATCTGCATCCGAAGGCGCGTGTCTCGGCGCGTGGCCGCTCGATGGAGCGCCGCTGCTTCGCCAGCGACGGGATGCGGGCGGTGATGCCGGCATTCGGTGCTTACGCGGGGGGCCTCAGCGTCCGCGATCCAGCCTTCGCAAAGATCTTTCCGGCGAATGGCTTTGTCGCCCATCTCCTCGGCGACCGCCGCGTCCACGCCATTGCGGCCTCGCGCTGCCATTGAGGCGCCGGCGCATTAGGACAGCACTACGACCGGTATTTTTCCGGAATCGCGCAAAGCCCGCTGTCGGTATTAACGTCCGCGCTTGCCGGGGCTGGATTTCATCCCGAACAAGATTGCAACCGGCAAAGGGGTCGCCTCGGGCGGCCCCTTTCGATTCCACGCGCGCCCAGAACAAATTAAGAACATTTTAGCAAGTCTTTGATATATCATTGTGATTCGGCGCCTCGCCGATACAATATCTAGCGTCTGTCCGACTTTGCGAGGACTACATGTCCACCATTGCCTTCGACCAGTTTGCCCTCACCCGGATCGCCGATTTCGCGCGCTCGCTGTCACGGCTGCATCAGGCCGCGCGGCGCCAGAGGGTCGATGACGACCAGTTCGACCGCGAGTTCAACGCGGTGTGCCAGTCGATCTGGGGCTACACCATCGACGATGTCAGCGACGATCTGTTCTCGTCCGAGGATCATCTGTTTCTCGACACGCTGGACGAAGCGCATGCGCGCATCTTCGCGGCGGAGCAGGGCTATGACCTCGTCGGCGATCAGGGCATGCTGACCGATTGGTGGGGCTTCTGCTGGATGATCCTGGCCGAGAAGCGCGGCCTCCTGACGCCGGAGAACCGCGCCTCCGCGCGCGCCGCGATCGAGGAGAAATATCTGGCGGCGCCGAATGTGATCGGCGTGATCATCGGGAGGTAGTGCCGCAAATTCCGTCATTGCTTCGCTTCGCTCGCAATGACGGTGTGGTTACAGGTGAGGCTTACTCCAACCCCGCCCGCTTCGCCGGCTTCGCGGCGGTCTTCGGCACTGTCACGTCCGGCAGCGGCTCGCGCACGATCTCGTTTGACGCTGGCGCATCTGCCGACACCGTCTCGGCGCGCACCGGCGCCACCTTCATCTCGCCGAGCCGCGCTCGAACCTGCGCGGTGAGGCCGGGATAGGAGGCAACCGGGGTGAAATCCGCAGCCTGGTCGTTGCCGACGCGGACGCCGGTATAGGCGACGAGGCCGTCGCTGGTGGCGATCACGTCGCCGGCCTTCAGGGAGGAATCCAGCGCAAGGTCGACCGGGGCAAGACCGACGGGTTCACGGCCGTTGCAGGTGCAGTCGGCGCGCAGCGCCTTGCGGTAGGCGAACGCGTTCTCGCTGTCGGCATAGCGCTCGCCGGTCTGTGAATAGGCACCGTCGATCGACGAGCCGAAATAGACCTTGGTCGCGCTGGCAGGACAGAACGCCTGACACATCTGCGCGGGTGAGACGAGACCGCGCATCAGCGGAAAGTATTTCCCGTCGCAACTGCGTACGCAGAAGGCCGGTCCCGAGCCACCGGCCGCGGCCGAGCGGGTCGGCGGCACATATTGCGGCGTGGCGCCATTCTGCTGGCTGCTGAAGGGATCGACGTGGGAGTTCGCCGGCGGCACCTCGCGCTGCGGCCGCTGCTGCATTCCGCCGAAGAGGAAATCGAACAGGCCTTCGGCCGCAACCGAGGTCGGCGCCGCCAGCAGCGGCGCTGCCAGCATGGCGGCCACAAGCGAAGCGCGACGCCGCTGGCGCGCATGGGACATGACTGTACGCAATGCTTACTCCACCCGACGCTACTGAATCGGCTGGGACCGAGCGATCTCAGCACACGATTCACCATAAAGCGGGATGGTAAATGAGCAGTTGAGCGTAGGCGGTTTCAAGACGAGGCGGTGGCCTCTTTAAGGCCGGGCGCAGCTTTGGACGGGTGGTTGCCACCGGGACACATTGAGGCATGACGGCGGAGAAATTTCCGCCACTTCACCCCTTCAAGAATTCCGACGCCTTGTACAGCGAGCGGAACGGCAGGCCAGCCGCACCGAACGTGTCGGTGGCGCCTTCCTCGCGATCGACCATGGTCAGCACCAGCACGACATTGGCCCCGGCCTCGCGCACCGATTCCACCGCCTTCATCGCCGAGCCGCCCGTGGTGGTGACGTCCTCGACGATCACGACGCGCTTGCCCGCCAGCGTCTCGCCCTTGGGCAGGCCCTCGATCGCGAGCTTCGCGCCGTGCTCCTTCGGCTTCTTGCGCACGAAGAAGGCCGCGATCGGATGCCCCTTGATCCAGGAGATCTGCGCCAGCGCGCCGGCGAGCGGCACCGCGCCCATCTCGAGACCGCCGATGAAATCGAGCTGGTCGTCCTTGAGCGCCTCGTAAGTCAGCTCGGCGAGCAGCGTTGCGCCCTCGGGGTCGAGCATGGTCGGCTTGAGGTTGAAGTAGAAATCGCTCTTGCGGCCCGACGCGAGCGTCACCTCACCGCGGCCGAATGAGCGCCGGCGGATGATCTCGAACAGGCGGGCGCGGGAGGCGGATTTCGACACGGCGGTCCCTCAAACAGCGTTTTTGGTGGGGGCGGAATTTATCCGCGACCGACGCGACATTCCAGAGGGGGCGTCTCCCGTCAACAGGGATCGGCCATCCCGGCCCAAAGGTTGTGAGGGCGCAACCTTCTGGAGTAGGTGAGGGGGCAAGCCTTCGGGCAAGCCTCTTGGGGAAGGACACGGAATGACCATCGAGCTCTATACCTGGAACACGCCGAACGGCCGCAAGATCTCGGTCGCGCTGGAGGAGATGGGGCTGCCCTATAAGGTGATCCCGGTGAACATCACCAAGGGCGAGCAGATGGCGCCCGAGTTCCTCAACCTCTCGCCCAACAACAAGATCCCCGCGATCGTCGACCCCGAGGGGCCTGAGGGCAAGCCCGTCAGCATCTTCGAATCCGGCGCGATCCTGCTCTATCTCGGCGAAAAGACCGGCAAATTCCTGCCGAAATCGCTTATCCAGCGCATTCCGGTCTACGAATGGCTGATGTGGCAGATGGGCGGCTTCGGCCCGATGCCCGGCCAGGTACACCATTTCATCGCACTCGAGAACGAGCAGGACCGGGCCTACGGCCTAAAGCGCTTCATGGCCGAGACCCGCCGGCTCTACGGCGTGCTCGACCGCCGCCTGGAGGGGCGCGACTTCGTCGCCGGCGAGCTGTCGGTTGCCGATTTTGCCATCCTGGGCTGGGCCTGGCGCCATCCTCGCCACAAGGTTGATCTGGCCGACTTCCCCAACGTCAAGCGCTGGTACGAGGCCCTGATGGCGCGCCCGGCCGTGAAGCGGGGGATGGAGGCGAAGCTGGATTAAGCTCTCTTCTCCCTCTCCCCGTTCTTACGGGGAGAGGGTTGGGGTGAGGGGCCTCTTTCCTCATGCGAGATGGTCGAGAGACCTGTACCCCCTCACCCGAATTCGATCTGCGATCGAATTCGACCTCTCCCCGCAGGCGGGGAGAGGTGAAGACCATCCTCACACCCTCTTCGCTTCCACCGCCATCCGCACCGCGAGTCCCGCCAGCACGGTGCCCATCAGCCAGCGTTGCACCAGCATCCAGCTCGGCCGGCTCGCCAGGAACAGCGCGATCGATCCGGCCGCGAGCCGCGATCATCGCGTTGACGCTGACGCTGATCGCGATCTGGATCGCGCCCAGCACCACCGACTGCGTCAGCACGCTGCCCGCTGTGGGATCGATGAACTGCGGCAGCAGCGCCAGATACAGCATCGCGATCTTCGGGTTGAGCAGGTTGGTGATGAAGCCCATCACGAACAATTTGCGCGGGCTGTCGACCGCGAGCTTCCTCACCTGGAACGGCGAGCGTCCGCCCGGCTTCACCGCCTGCCAGGCGAGCCACAGCAAATAGCCGGCGCCGGCAAAGCGCAGCGCGTCATAGGCGAAAGGAATGGCGAGCAACAGCGCCGTGATACCGAACGCCGCGCACAGCATGTAGAACACGAAGCCGAGCGCCACGCCGCCGAGTGAGACGATGCCGGCCGCGCCGCCTTGCGTGATCGAGCGCGAGATCAGGTAGATCATGTTCGGTCCCGGCGTGAGCACGAGGCCGAGGCTGACGAGGGCGAAGCCGAGCAAGGCGGAGGTGTGGGGCATGGTTGAACCGGTGCGGGAGATGGCACGGTTCTAGTATGCGCGGGATCGCGCGGCCATCGCGCAATTGCTCGGAGGACAATCGAGGTCTTGCGCCGGTGTGCTCCCTCGCCCCGGTTCTTACGGGGCCGGGACGAGCTTCGCTCGCCCTGAGAGGGTTGGGGTGAGGGGCTTTCTCCAACCGGCGGTCGTCGATGAACCTGTACCCCCCCCGGATCGCAGGAGCGATCCGACCTCTCCCCGCAAGCGGGGAGAACTAACGAAGTGCGCTAGTGCGCCTCGTCCCAATTGTTCGCGGCGCGGGCGTCGACATGCAGCGGCACCGAGAGCAGCACGGCCGGGAACGGCGCATCCTGCATCACCTTCTGCACGACGGGGAGCGTTGCCTCGACCTCGTCGTCCGGCACCTCGAAGATCAATTCGTCGTGCACCTGGAGCAGCATCTGCGCCGACAGCTTCCTCGCGGCCAGCGCATCCTCCACGCGGGTCATGGCGCGGCGGATGATGTCGGCGGCGGTGCCCTGAAGCCGCGCGTTGATCGCGGCGCGCTCGTTGAAGGCGCGCACTGAGGCATTCGAAGCCTTGATGTCGGGGTAGTGGCACTTGCGGCCGAACAGCGTGGTGACGTAGCCGTGGTTGCGGCAGAAATCGCGCGTCTCGTCCATATAGGCGCGGATGCCGGGGAACCGCTCGAAATACTTCTTGATGTAGGCGGAGGCTTCCTCGCGCGCGATGCCGAGCTGGTTGGCGAGGCCGAAGGCGGAGATGCCGTAGATGATGCCGAAATTGATCGCTTTCGCGCGGCGGCGGATCTCGCTCGGCATGCCCTTGATCGGCACACCGAACATTTCCGACGCGGTCATGGCGTGAATGTCGAGCCCATCGCGGAACGCCTGCTTCAGCACGGGAATGTCGGCGATCTCGGCCAGCAGCCGCAGCTCGATCTGTGAATAATCGGCCGAGACCAGCTTGTGCCCGGGCGTGGCGATGAAGGCGCGGCGGATCTTGCGGCCGTCCTCGGTACGCACCGGAATGTTCTGCAGGTTCGGCTCGTTCGACGACAAGCGCCCCGTCGTGGTCGCAGCCAGCGCGTAGGTGGTGTGCACGCGGTGGGTCTGCGGGTTGACGTAGGTCGGCAGCGCGTCGGTGTAGGTCGATTTCAGCTTGGAGACCTGGCGCCACTCCAGAATCTTCTTCGGGAAGTCGTGGCCCTGCTCGGCGAGCTCGTCGAGCACCTGTGCGGTGGTCGACCACGCGCCGGTCTTGGTCTTGGTGCCGCCAGGCAATCCCATCTTACCGAACAGGATGTCGCCGATCTGCTTGGGGCTGCCGACATTGACCGGCTCGCCCGCGATCTCCTGGATCTCGGCCTCGACGCGCGCTGCGGTCTGGGCGAAGTCGCCGGACAGACGCGACAGCACCTGGCGATCGATCGAGATCCCGCGCCGCTCCATACGCGCAAGCACGGAGACCAGCGGCCGCTCCAGCGTCTCGTAGACCGCACTCATGTGCTCGGAAACCAGGCGCGGCTTCAGCACGCGCCACACCCGCAACGCGATGTCGACGCCTTCGGCTGACAGCGGTGCGGCCTTGTCGATCGGCACCTGGTCGAAGGTGATCTTGCCCTTGCCGCTGCCGAGCAGCTCGCTGTCCTTCAGCATGGCATGGCCGAACCAGCGCTCCGACAACGATTCCAGCGCATGCGAGCCGCGGCCGGCATCGAGCACGTAGGAGATCAGCAGCGCATCGTCGATGTTGCGCAGGGTGATGCCGTGCTGCGCCAGCATCACGGCCGTGAACTTGACGTCGAAGCCGATCTTGAGGATGCCCGTCGATTCCAGCACCGGCCGCAGCGCTTGCAGCGCGTCGTCATGCTTGACCTGGTCCGGCGCGAGGCCGGCATCGAACAGGCCGGCGCCGCCGCCGGATTGCTTGTGCGCCAGCGGCACGTAGCAGGCCTCGTTCGGCGCCAGCGCCAGCGCGATGCCGCAGAGATCGGCCTGCATCGGATCGATCGAGCTCGCTCTCGTCTCGATCGCGACATGGCCGGCGTCATGGATGCGCGCAATGAAGGCGTCGAGCTCCTTCAGCGTCTTGATGGTCTGGTATTTGCCGCGATCGACAGGAAGCTTGCGCAGCGCCTCTTCGCGCGCGACGGCGAGCGAGATCGGCGCACCCTTCGGGCTCGCAGCCTTGTCCTCCTTGCCTGCCGATTTGTTGGGCTGGTTCGGCCGGGCTGGCGCCGGAGTTCCCGTGCCTGGTGTGGGCACGACGTCCGAAGGCGGCAGCGTCGTGAACACGCTGGCGCCGCTGGCGTAGCCGGGATCGGCATCGACATTGGCAGGATCGATCTGCGCATATTCGGCGACGCGCCGCGTCAGCGTCGTGAATTCCATCGCCTTGAGGAAGGCGATCAGCTTGCGCGCGTCGGGCTCGTGGACGGCGAGGTCGTCCAGCGGCACCTCCAACTCGACCTTGTCGTCGAGCAGCACGAGTTGCCGCGAGATGCGCGCCTTCTCCGCATTCTCGAGCAGCGCCTCGCGCCGCTTGGGCTGCTTGATCTCGCCGGCGCGGAACAGCAATTGGTCGAGATCGCCATATTCGGTGATCAGCTGCGCCGCGGTCTTGATGCCGATGCCGGGTACGCCCGGCACGTTGTCGGTGGAATCGCCCGCGAGCGCCTGCACCTCGACCACCTTGTTCGGCGGCACGCCGAACTTCTCGATCACCTCTGATATGCCGATGCGGCGGTCCTTCATGGTGTCGTACATCGTGACGCAATCGGTGACGAGCTGCATCAGGTCCTTATCGGACGACACGATGGTGGCGCTGGCGCCGCGCTCGCAGGCTTGGCGCACATAGGTCGCGATGAGATCGTCGGCCTCGAAGCCGATCTGTTCCAGGCAGGGCAGGTCGAAGGCGCGCACGGCTTCGCGGATCAGCGCGAATTGCGGAATGAGATCGTCGGGGGCCGGCGGCCGGTGCGCCTTGTAGTCCGGATAGATCTTGTTGCGGAAGGTGATCTCCGACTTATCGAAGATGATGGCCAGATGCGTCGGCCGATTGTCCTCGGGCATCTCGCGGAGCAGCTTCCACAGCATGTTGCAGAAGCCGAGCACGGCGTTGACCTGGAGCCCGTCGGATTTGCGGTTCAGCGGCGGCAGCGCGTGATAGGCGCGGAAGATGTAGGAGGAACCATCGACCAGGAAGACGTGGTCGCCCTTTCCGGCCGCCTTTGCCGCGACCGGTTTGGCAGCAGCTGTCGCAGCTTTGGCAACAGGCTTGGTGTCAGTGGCCGCCTTGGGCGCGGCTGTGGTGTCGGCTTTGGCGCTGGTCTTCGGAGATGTCTTCGGCGAGGTTTTGGGCATGGGCCGCAATGTATGAATTTTTGCGGGCTTTGACAGCCTTGGGCAGCGGATTTTTGGCGCGATTCCCACACCCTCGTCGTCCCGGACAAGCGCGCCCTAAGCGCGCGCAGATCCGGGACCCATAGCCACAGGATGTAGTTTTGCGAAGACTCGGGGTTGCCATCTCCCGCCATAACCGCTTCCTGGGGTTATGGATCCCCGCCCCGTGCGCAATTGCGCACTATGGGGACGGCCTCGGGGAGGGAGCGCTACTCGGCCGCCTGCAATCGCACGCCAGGCTTCTTCGGCGCGATCCAGAATGCCTCCGGCCGCTCGAACAGGAAGCGCGCATTAAGTCGCAACGCGGCCTGCCAGATCACAAGCGATCCAAGCACGCCGGCGATAGTGACGAGCAGCGACACCGTGCCGATATCAGGGATGACGCCGGTGCGCAGCAGCAGCGTTCGCGTCGCCGCCATCGGCAGGAAGAAGGCGAGATAGATCACGATCGAATGCTCGCCGCAGAAGCGGAGGAAGTTGAGCCAGTGCGCCCGCGCGAGCAGCGTGCCCGCCGCGATGATGGCGCAGGCGCCGGCGAAGCCGAGCGCGAGCGAGACGATCGCCCACTCGCTGGCGCCCGCTGCGACGAGGCCGGCATTGATCAGCGCCCAGGCAGCGAGCGCTGCAAGCGCCAGCGCCGGATGCTTCCGCGCCTGATCCGACAGGGCGAACACGTAGGGCGCGAACAAATAGCCCGAATAGAAATAGACGAAGCGTGCGCAAAACTCGTCGATGGCGGTCCAGCCGGTCGTGATGTGCGCGGTCTCCAGCGCGGCGGCGACGAGCCAGACCGCGAGCGATGGGACCTTGCGTGTCAGTTTCGTGACGACGAAGAAGACCGGCAACAGATAGATGAACCACAGCGTGCCGAACGGCTCGATGAAAGATTCGAGATACAGCAGGCCAACATGCTGCCAGCTGGTCTCGGCCGCAAAGGCCGGGGCCTTGAAGCCAAATTGGATTGTCACCCAGACGACATAAAAATAGGCGAAATGCACCACCTTGCGGTCGAGATAGGTTCGCCAGTCCCGATCGATCACCAGAGACAGGAACAAGCCCGAAATCAGAAAGAAATCCGGCATCCGGAACGGCTTTGCGAAGGCTACGAGCGCGTGCATGAACCCGGTCTGCCCGGCGGCAAGCTCCACCCCCAGCACCGAATGCATCATCACCACCATGACGATGCAGATGCCCTTGGCGTAGTCGACCCAGTCGATACGCGCGCCCGAAGCGGCCGTGGAGGGGCTGGCCGCCGCGATTGTGCCTGATCGTGCCATGGTGTCCCTTTTCGAGCGCGTTCCGCCCGTGCCTGTGCGGGCCTGGGGCAGTTTGGAGCCCAGTAGTTTCCGACTTCTTTACCGGTTCAAATCGCGGGCCGGTTTTTGCATGCGGACTGTTCCATGGCCTCGGGAAAATGCTAAACCGCCCCGGATTGGGCTGAGTTGGACGTCCGTTAACCAAGCTGGAACAGGATTTTTCATGCGAATTGCGATGATCGGCACGGGCTATGTGGGATTGGTGTCCGGCGCCTGCTTTGCGGATTTCGGCCACGACGTCACCTGCGTCGACAAGGACGAGAGGAAGATCGCGGCACTCCATCGCGGCGAGATCCCGATCTACGAGCCTGGCCTCGACGAGCTGGTCGCGAACAACGTGAAAGCCAAGCGGCTCGACTTCACCACCGACCTGAAGCAGCCGGTCGCCGATGCCGATGCCGTGTTCATCGCGGTCGGCACGCCCTCGCGCCGCGGCGACGGACACGCCGACCTGTCTTACGTCTACGCCGCCGCGAAAGAGATCGCGCAGTCGCTTTCCGGCTTCACCGTGGTGGTGACGAAATCGACCGTGCCGGTCGGCACCGGCGACGAGGTCGAGCGCATCATCCGCGAGGCCAATCCCAAGGCCGACGTGGTTGTCGCCTCGAACCCTGAGTTCCTGCGCGAGGGTGCGGCGATCCGCGATTTCAAATTCCCGGATCGCATCGTGGTCGGCACCTCCGACGAGCGCGGCCGCAAGGTGATGGGCGACATCTACCGTCCGCTGTCGCTGAACCAGGCGCCGCTGATGTTCACCGCGCGCCGCACCGCCGAGATGATCAAATACGCCGCCAACGCGTTCCTCGCGACCAAGATCACCTTCATCAACGAGATCGCCGATCTGTCCGAGAAGGCCGGCGCCAACGTTCAGGAGGTCGCGCGCGGCATCGGGCTCGACAACCGCATCGGCACGAAATTCCTGCATGCCGGTCCCGGCTTCGGCGGCTCGTGCTTCCCGAAGGACACGAAGGCTCTGATCAAGATCGCGCAGGACTACGACGTCTCCTTGCGCATCGTCGAATCGGTGCTGGCGGTCAACGAGAACCGCAAGCGCGCGATGGCGCGCAAGGTGAGCCAGGCGCTCGGCGGCAATCTGCGCGGCAAGACCGTTGCGGTGCTCGGCCTCACCTTCAAGCCCGACACCGACGACATGCGCGATGCGCCGTCGATCCCGCTGGTAACAGGCCTGATCGACATGGGCGCGAAGGTGAAGGCGTTCGATCCCGTCGGCATGGAGCAGGCCAAGGGCGAATTGCCCGATATCACCTATTGCGAGGACGCCTATGCCTGCGCGCAAGGCGCCGACGCTCTCGTCATCGTCACCGAATGGGTCCAGTTCCGCGCGCTCGATCTCGACCGGTTGAAGGCGACCATGGCGCAGCCGGTCGTCGTCGACCTCCGCAACATCTACCGCCCCGAAGACATGGAAGCCGCCGGCTTCGTCTACGAGAGCGTCGGTCGTCCGCCAGTGCAGGGCTGATCGTTCCCAGCTCCACATAAATTCGTCATGGCCGGGCTTGTCCCGGCCATCCACGTCTGTTTTCTGGTCGAGGACGTGGATGCCCCGGACAAGCCCGGGCATGACGAGTGGATGGATCTTGCCCCGCAGCTTCGACACGCCCCTCCCGATCGATGCCGTGCTCGACGATTTGTCGCGTACGCTGGAGGCCAGCAACGCCGCAGTGCTGGTGGCCCCTCCCGGCGCCGGCAAGACCACGCGCGTGCCGCTGGCCTTGCTCGATGCGCCCTGGGCCAAGGACAAGAAGATCATCGTGCTGGAGCCGCGCCGCATCGCTGCACGCGCCAGCGCCGACCGCATGGCCAAATCGCTCGGCGAGCGCGCCGGCGAAACCGTCGGCTATCGCGTCCGCTTCGGCTCGAAGATCTCGCGCGCCACACGCATCGAGGTGGTGACCGAGGGCATCTTCACCCGCCAGATCCTCGACGATCCCGAACTAACAGGCGTTGCCGCGATCCTGTTCGACGAATTTCATGAGCGCTCGCTCGACGCCGACATGGGCCTCGCGCTGGCGCGTGATGCGCAAACCGGCTTGCGCGAGGATTTGCGTATCCTGGTGATGTCGGCGACGCTCGACGGTGCGCGGGTGGCAAGGCTGCTCGGCGATGCCCCCGTCGTCGAGAGCGAGGGCCGTGCGTTTCCGGTCGAGACACGCTATCTCGGCCGCAAGGCGGATGCACCGATCGAACGGCAGATGGCGGATGCGATCGCATCTGCGCTGCGCGCCGATAGCGGCTCGGTGCTGGCCTTCCTGCCGGGTGCCGCCGAGATCCGCCGCACGCAGAATTTCCTCTCCGAGCGCGTGCAGGACGCCTCCGTCGAGATCGTGCCGCTGTTCGGCGCGCTCGATGCTGCCGTGCAGGACCGCGCCATCGCGCCGGCTCCCAGAGGCACGCGCAAGGTGGTGCTGGCGACCTCGATCGCGGAGACCTCGCTCACCATCGAGGGCGTGCGCATCGTCGTCGATAGCGGTCTTGCCCGCGTGCCGCGCTATGAGCCCGATATCGGCCTGACCCGGCTCGAGACCGTGCGCGCCTCGCGCGCGGCGGTGGACCAGCGCCGCGGCCGTGCCGGCCGCACCGAGCCCGGCGTCTGCTACCGGCTCTGGGACGAGCCGCAGACCGCATCGCTCGCGCCGTACACCCAGCCGGAAATCCTCAGCGCCGACCTGTCCTCGCTGGTGCTCGATCTGGCGCAATGGGGCGTCAGCGATCCCGCGGCTCTATCGTTCCTCGATCCGCCGCCGCAGCCGGCCTGGAAGGAAGCCAAGAGCCTGCTGAGCGAGCTCAACGCGCTCGACGGCGACGGCCGCATCACCGCCGAAGGCAAGAGTTTGCGTGCGCTGGCGCTGCCGCCTCGGCTGGCGCGCATGATCGTGGATTCGCATCGCGCCGGCGAGGGCCAGGCCGCCGCCGAGATCGCGGCCATCATCACCGAGCGCGGCCTTGGCGGCGACAGCGTCGATCTCGAGCACCGCCGCGACCAGTTCCGCCGCGACCGCTCACCACGCGCGGCAAGCGCGCGCGATCTCGCGCACCGCTGGGCTTCGCAGGTCGCGGCGTCGGAGAAGGTGGCGCAGCAGGAGGATCTGTCGACCGGCCTGATGCTCGCCTATGCGTTCCCGGACCGCGTCGCGCGCAATCGCGGCAATGGCAGCTTCGTGCTGGCCAACGGTCGCGGCGCCTCTGTCGAGCAGACCTCCTCGCTCGCCCGTGCGCCCTACATCGCGATCGGTGAGATGACCGGGACGGCGGCGAGCGGACGCATCCTGCTCGCTGCACAAATCACCGAGGACGAGATCGAGCAACATTTCGCCGAGCATATCGAGACCGCCGACGAGATCTCCTTTGATCGCGGCGCGATGGCGCTGCGGGCGCGGCGCAAGCGCGTGCTGCACGCGATCACTCTGTCTGAGGCAACGCTTTCAGTATCGCCCTCGGAGGAGACCGCGCGCATCTTTGCCGACGGACTGATTGCGGCCGGCCTCGACCGGCTGCCCTGGTCGAAAGCCGCCAAGCAATGGCGCGACCGCGTGATGTTCCTGCGCAAGGCCGAGGGCGACAGCTGGCCCGATTTGTCGGACGACGGTCTGATCGCGCGGCGCAATGATTGGCTGGTGCCGGCGCTCTACGACAAGATCGCGCTCAAGGACATCTCCGCGGGCGATCTCTCCGATGCCCTGATGGCGCTCCTGCCTTGGGAGATGCGCGCGCGGCTCGATCGCGAGGCGCCGACCCATTTCGAGGCGCCTACGGGGAGCGTGCTCGCGATCGACTACGAGGCCGAGCAGGGGCCGACGATCGCGGTCCGGCTGCAGGAACTGTTCGGCCTCAACACCCATCCCTCGATTGCCGCCGGCAAAGTGCCGCTGGTGCTGGAATTGCTCTCGCCGGCCCAGCGGCCGGTGCAGGTGACGCGCGATCTGCCCGGCTTCTGGCGCGGCAGCTACGCCGCCGTCCGCTCCGACCTGCGCGGCCGCTACCCGCGTCACCCCTGGCCCGACGATCCCGCGAGCGCCGTGCCGACAAGGCGGGCGAAGCCGCGCGGGACGTGAGAACTCGCAACCGGCATTAACCCTCCGCTCATCCTTTTCGTCAAAATGACAGGAGCCCCGGCGTGCCTGCGCTCGCCGCCGGCCTCGTCGCGTGATGAAATCGAGCTTTCGGCTCGGAAGTGGTGTGATGCGTAACATTATGATCATCGCGGCCGTTATGATCGGCCTCGGCACCTTCATGGCGCAGATGGCGGACAAGATGAGCTCGGCTTCCGCCACGTCAGTGCCGCGCACGACGGTCGCAGTCGCGGCCACAGCGCCGGCCAGCGGCCGCAGCCTGGCCATTGGACGTGACGGCCGCGGTCATTTCCAGACCGAGGGCCGGATCGACGGCCAGCGCATCGGCTTCATGATCGATACCGGCGCCTCCGTCGTGGCGCTGAACGAGACCTCGGCCGCCCGCTTTGGTCTCCGTCCCTCGCGTGGCGAGTACAACGCCACCGTTTCCACCGCCAACGGCACCATCAAGGCCGCGCGCACCCGAATCGCCATGCTCGACGTCGGCGGTCTCATCGTGCGCGACGTCGATGCCATGGTCCTGCCAGACGAGGCGCTGTCGGAGAACCTGCTTGGCCTCTCCTTTCTGTCCCGCCTGAAGCGTTTTGAGTACGCCAACGGGCAGATGGTGCTGGAGCAGTAGAGGCGCTGCCCGCGCGACCGCGCAGTCGCCAATTTCAAGTAGATGATATCCTTGCTCCGGCCGCCCTCCCGGTAACGTTTCTTCGTTACCAAACTGCCGCAATTATCGGCCATAAGCCTTCATTCCCGCCTTTCGCTGCGGTTTGGCATTCGCTAAGCCTGCAGCAACTCCCGCCCCCTTTCACGAGACCGACTCAATGTTCCCGAAGCCGAAATCCGTATTGTTGCCCAACACCTACGCCTTCGAATCCGAGCCGATGGTGAAGCCGACGGGCTTTCGCGAATACGACGCGCGCTGGTTGTTCCAGAAGGAAATCAACCTGATGGGTGTGCAGGCGCTCGGCATGGGGCTCGGCGCGCTGATCGCCGAGCTCGGCGTCAAACAGGAGATCGTCACCGGCCACGATTTCCGCGGCTACTCGGCCTCGATCAAATACGCGCTGATCTCCGGCCTGATGGCGGCGGGCTGCAAGGTGCACGATATCGGTCTTGCGGTGACGCCGATGGCCTATTTCGCGCAGTTCGATCTCGACGTGCCCGCCGTTGCGATGGTTACGGCCTCCCACAACGACAATGGCTGGACCGGCGTGAAGATGGGCGCCAACCGCCCGCTGACCTTCGGCCCTGACGAGATGACGCGGCTGAAGGAGATCGTTCTCAACGCCGAGTTCAAGAATAAGGCCGGCGGCTCCTACCAATTCCACGAGAATTATCCGGCGCGCTACATCGCCGACCTCACCTCTCGTCCGAAGCTCAAGCGCAAGCTCAAGGTGGTCGCGGCCTGTGGCAACGGCACCGCCGGTGCATTCGCGCCGCAGGTGTTGGAAGCGATCGGCTGCGAGGTGATCCCGCTCGACACCGAGCTCGACCACACCTTCCCGAAATACAACCCGAATCCGGAAGACATGGAGATGCTGCACGCGATCCGCGACGCAGTGCTGCAGCACAAGGCCGATGTCGGCCTCGGTTTCGACGGTGACGGCGACCGCTGCGGCGTGGTCGACAACACCGGTGAGGAGATCTTTGCCGACAAGGTCGGCGTGATGCTGGCGCGCGACATGTCGGCGATTCACAAGGACGCGCAGTTCATCGTCGACGTGAAGTCCACCGGCCTGTTCATCACCGATCCCGTGCTGCAGAAGCAGGGCGCGAAGACCGCCTATTGGAAGACCGGTCATTCCTATATGAAGCGCCGCACCAACGAGACCGGCGCGCTCGCGGGCTTCGAGAAGTCCGGCCACTTCTTCTTCAACAAGCCCTATGGCCGCGGCTATGACGACGGCCTGGTCTCGGCGCTCGCGATCTGCGACATGCTCGACCGCGCGCCCGGCAAGTCGATGGCCGATCTGAAGAACGCGCTGCCGAAGACCTGGTCGTCGCCGACCATGTCGCCGCATTGCGCCGACGAGACCAAATACGGCGTCATCGACAAGGTGGTGAAGCACTTCGAAGGCCTGCAAGCAAAGGGTACGAAGATCGGGGGGCAGGCCATCCGCGATCTCGTCACCGTCAACGGCGTGCGCGTCACGGTCGAGGACGGCAGCTGGGGCCTGGTGCGCGCCTCGTCCAACAAGCCCGAGCTCGTCGTCGTGGTCGAAAGCCCGGTCTCGGAGCAGCGCATGCACGACATGTTCGAGATGGTGAACAGCGTGCTGCGCACGCATCCCGAAGTCGGCGAGTACAATCAGAAGATTTGAGGAGCACCTGAGAGAGGCGCGATCCGTCCCTCTCGCTCCGCTGTCATGCCCCGGCTTGACCGGGGCATCCAGTACCCCGCGGCTTCTCGATTCTATCACCGGCGTCTGGAATACTGGATCGCCCGATTAAATCGGGCGATGACACTTTCCGCGTGGCGCAAATTAAGCCGCCACCACCGCCGGGATCGGCAGCGCCGTCACCGACTTGATCTTTTCCATCGCGAAGCGCGAGGTGACGTTCTTCAGCGGCACGGCGCTGATCAGCTTCTTGTAGAACACGTCATAGGCCTGCATGTCGGCGACCACGACGCGCAGCATGTAATCGACGTCGCCAGCCATGCGATAGAACTCCATCACCTCCGGCATGGCGCTGACGGCCTCGGCGAACCGTTTCAGCCAGGCATCCGAATGATCGGAGCTCTCGACCGACACGAACACGGAGATGCCGAGCCCGATCTTGTTCTGGTCGACGAGCGCGACGCGCTTGATGATCACGCCGTCGGCCTCCAGGCGCTGGATGCGCTTCCAGCAGGGGGTCGAGGACAGGCCGACCCGGTCGCCGATCTCGGCGACGGAAAGGGAGGCGTCTTCCTGGAGCACCATCAGGATCTTGCGGTCGATGGCGTCGAGGCGGCGGCTGGTCTCGGGAATTTGGACGGCGACATCAGTCATTTGAAGAACTTTGTTTCATTTCAGGGGCAGATTTCCCTGATATAGAGAAAATCTTTCCACAGCAAGCCCATAATCTCGGCACTTCCATGGAATCGCTCTACGGACGATCGCGCAAAAACCTTTCAACTTCAACGCGTTGTGGGGCGGCCAGGCCGCCGCCATGGCGGGTGCATTTCAACGCTGCGGCGGCCGTGGCGAATCGCATCGCTTCCCGCAACCCCTTACCCTCAGCGAGGCCGAGCGCGAACGCGCCATGGAAGACGTCGCCAGCGCCGAGCGTATCGACCGCCTGGACCGGGAAGGCTGGTGTTTCCTCCAGCGCGCCCGCCTGGTTCAGCCAGATCGTGCCGCGCGGGCCGCGGGTGGCCGCGAGGAAGGCGGGCGTCAGCTCCGCCAGGCGCTTCAAGGCCGCACCGTCGTCAGCGATGCCGGCCGTCTCCTGCAGCTGGGCGCTGGCGAACAGCAGATGCGAGGCGGCCGTGAGCAGGCCGTCCTGCAGCGCCATCGCGCGGTCGACGCCGACGATGACGGGAATGCCGCGCCGGCGTGCCTCGGCGCAAAGCGAGGTCGCGAACGCCGCGCAGCGGCTTTCGACGAGCACCGCCTGACAATCGGCCAGCAAGGCGTCGGCCTCGGGTAGCCTCACGGTCCACAGCGCGGGATCGCGATAGATGGTGAGCGTCCGCTCGCCGGAGGGCTCGATCATGATCGCCGAGACCGGCGTGCTCAGGCCCGGCATGCGCACGATGTGAGTGTTATCGACGCCCTCCTGCGCCATCTGCGCGAGGATGAAGGCGCTCGACGTCTCCTGCGCATCGCCCATGGGACCTGCGAACGCGACGCGGCCGCCAAGTCGCGCCATCGCGATGGCAGCGTTGAGCGCATTGCCGCCGCAAATCTCGGCGAGATGGCCGGCGTTCGCCTTGCCGCCGCGTTCGGGCAGGGCCTCGACGCGCAGGATGAGGTCGCGCACCGGCATGCCGATGCAGAGGATGCGCGGCGCGATCCCGGCCATCGTCGGCTCGGCTCAGGCGCTGCTCTTGTCGTGCACCCAGCGGCCGAGCAGATGATGGGCGATCGCGAACGGATGCGGGCCGGCAAGCCCGTCGGGATGCGTCCGCGTCAGCATCTTCGCCGCCTCCTCGCGCGTGAACCAGCGCGCGTCTTCCAGCTCCATCCGATCGACGACGATGTCCTCGTTCAGCGCCTGCGCGCTGCAGCCGATCATCAGCGACGACGGATAGGGCCAGGGCTGGGTCATGTAATATTGCACGTCGGTGCAGCGGATCCCGGACTCCTCAAAGATCTCGCGGCGCACCGCGTCCTCGATGGTCTCGGCAGCCTCGACGAAGCCGGCGAGGCAGGAATACATCCCTGCCGGAAACTGCTTCTGCCGGCCGAGCAGGCACTTGTCGCCGGACGCCACCAGCATGATCACGACCGGATCGGTGCGCGGAAAATGCTCGGCCTTGCAACTCGGGCAGTCGCGCTTCCAGCCGCCTTCCTTCATGCTGGTGCGTACGCCGCAATTGGCGCAATAGCCGTGGCGCTGATGCCATCCCACCATCGACTTCGCCATCGCGACGGCCGAGAGCTCCTCGGGCGGGATCGCGCCCTGCATCGCCATGCCGCGCAGCTCGGTCACGGTATAATCCTCGCGGCCGACCAGCTTCTCGGCGGCGGCCTGCGACAGGCCCATGCCGAACACGGCCGCACCGTCGCGAAGCCCGAGGAACACCGTGCCGGGATTGGCGCCGCATTTCAGCGCTTCGTCGATTCCGAGCAGCGCGCGCACCTTGTCGCCCTCGCGCTTTACCAGCAGCGAGTCGCGATAGACCACGTAGGCGCGCGAGGATGGCTTCTGCTCCAGCGCGAACAGCTTTTCGTCGTCGCGGCGCAGATGCGCGGCGCGGTCGAGGACGTTGGTGACGAAGGCCGGCTGCCCCAGCGGAAACGCGTTGAATGCTGACATTATTGTTCTTTCAACCCAACCAGATCTTGCGGCGAAGCGCGCTGATGAAATTCTGAACCTCCGCGGCGTCGTGTGCCAGCGGCGGCATCACGCCCCACACCGGCCGCGGCCAGGCCGCGTCACTGGTGCGGCGCGCGATGATGTGGACGTGCAGCTGCGGCACGAGGTTGCCGAGCGCGGCGATGTTGAGCTTGTCGCATTTGGTGATCTCCTTCAGCGCGCGCGAGACGCGGGAGATCTCGGTCATCAACTGCGCCTGCTGCACCTCGTCGAGATCGATGATCTCGACCGTATCGGCGCGCCGCGGCACCAGCAGCAGCCAGGGATAATGCGCGTCCTTGATGACCAGCACCTTCGACAGCGGCAGATCGCCGATATCGATGGTGTCCTCTTTCAAGCGGGAGTGCAGCGACCAGGCGGGTTCGGGCATGAAGGCTCTCTGGATTGATTCTTACCGTCGCAGAGACCACGCCCCCAGACAACATCCGTATGCGCCGTGGTCCTTATGCGCCGGACCCGGTGGGACAGGCCGAATGAGGGCGAATTCGGCGCCGGAAGTCCTCAAGCGCCGTCGGAACAGCCCCAGACCCCGCTTGCTTTCCGCTCCCTTTGGCCCCAAATAGGGACCGGGAGATTGGCGGTGGACGAGCCACTCGCCAACCGGGTCAGGTCCGGAAGGAAGCAGCCCTAACGAGGTCCGGATCGGGTCGCTCGTCAGTCTCCTACCTGTTTTTCGAGCGAACCAGCGCCGGCGGCACCAGCCGCCAGCGCGCTCCTTTCCGCAAAAGCCGGCCAAGAGACATTTCATTGCGGATCGACCGATGACCGACGCTGGCGCCCCTCCCGATCCCGACAGCGCCGGCCAGGCCGGCAATGCGCCCTACCGGGTGCTGGCGCGCAAATACCGCCCATCCTCGTTCGACGACCTGATCGGCCAGGAGGCCGTGGTCCGTACCGTCTCCAATGCGTTCGAGACCGGCCGCATTCCGCAGGCCTGGATTCTCACCGGCGTCCGCGGGGTCGGTAAGACCACCACCGCGCGCATTCTCGCCCGCGCACTCAACTACGAGATGCCGGATGGATCGGTGAAGGGGCCGACCATCCACATGCCGACGTTGGGAGTTCATTGCCAGGCGATCATGGAAAGCCGGCACATGGACGTGCTGGAGATGGACGCCGCCTCGCATACCGGCGTCGACGATGTCCGCCAGATCAATGACAGCGTGCGTTATGCCCCCGCCAGCGCCCGCTACAAGGTCTACATCATCGACGAAGTCCACATGCTGTCGACGGCGGCGTTCAACGCCTTCCTGAAGACGCTGGAGGAGCCGCCGGAGCACGCCAAGTTCGTGTTCGCGACGACGGAGATCCGCAAGGTTCCGGTCACCGTGCTGTCGCGTTGCCAGCGCTTCGACCTGCGCCGCGTCGAGGCCGACGTGCTGATGAAGCACCTCGCCAGCATTGCGGCGAAGGAAAACGTCGAGATCGAGCCGGAAGCGCTCGGCATCGTTGCGCGCGCCGCGGAGGGCTCGGTGCGCGATTCGCTGTCGCTGCTCGACCAGGCGATCGCGCATGCGGCGGGGCAGGTGAAGGCCGATGCCGTCAGGCAGATGCTGGGCCTTGCCGACCGCACCCGGGTCATCGACCTGTTCGAGTCGCTGGCGCGCGGCGACATCGCGTCCGCCTTCAAGGAGTTCCGCGACCAATACGATGTCGGCGCCGATCCCATCGTCGTGCTCTCGGACCTCGCCGAGTTCGTCAATTTCGTCACCCGTGTGAAGGTCATCCCGGCGACCGCCGACAACGTCGCCTATGGAGAGACCGAGCGGGTGCGCGCCAAGGAGTTCGCCTCCAAGATCTCGATGCGCGTGCTGTCGCGGATGTGGCAGATGCTGCTTAAGGGCATCGCCGAGGTGCAGGCCGCAACGCGTCCCGCAGCCGCGGCCGAAATGGTTCTGGTGCGCATCGCCTATGTCGCCGACCTGCCGACGCCCGACGAAGCGATCAGAATGCTCGAGCAGAACGGCGGCGGCTCGCCGGTCGTGAACGGCGGAAGTAGCGCGCGCAGCGGCGCGCCGGCCGCGCCGGTTGCCTCCGCAGCGCCGATGTCAGCTGCGCCCGTGCGCATGCCGACAGCCTCGGCTCCAGCGTTTGGCGGTGGCGCCCGGCCGCAGATGGCGGCCCCCGCGCCGGATACGCAAGGGGCGGCGCCCCAGCTGCGCATCGCGAGCTTCACCCAGCTGGTTGCGCTCGCAGGGCAGAAGCGCGACATCATGACCAAGAGCGCGCTCGAAGGCGACATGCGCCTCGTCCGTTTCGAGGAGGGGCGGCTGGAAGTCGCGCTCGAGCCCAACGCTTCCAAGACCATGATCTCGGAACTTGCGAAGAAGTTCGAGCTGTGGACCGGCCGTCGCTGGACCGTGATCGTCTCCAACGAGCAGGGCCAACCGACTTTGCGTTCGGTGAACCAAGCGGCCAAGCAGGAGCATGCCCGTACCGCGGAAGCCGATCCGCGCGTGCAGGAGGTGCTGTCGCGCTTCCCCGGCGCCAAGGTCGTCGAGGTCCGCAGGCTTGCTCCCGAGACGCCGGAAACCGATATTAACGCCGACTATGGCAGCGACGATCCGCCCGACGGTTCCGACGGCGACGATCTCTGAACCATTCTTTCCAAGGACACGCACCCATGGCTGATTTTCTCGGCATGATGAAACAGGCGGCGCAGCTGCAATCCAAGATGCAGGAGATGCAGGACCAGCTCGCCAACGTCGAGGTCGAAGGCATCTCCGGCGGCGGTCTCGTCGCCGTGCGCATGACCGCGAAGATGGACGTCAAGAGCATCAAGATCGATCCTTCGCTGATGAAGGCCGAGGAGCGCGAGGTGCTGGAAGACCTGCTCGTCACCGCCCTCGCTGATGCGCGCCGCAAGGCCGAGACCGCCATGCAGGAGAAGATGCAGGCCCTCACCGGCGGGCTCGGCCTGCCGCCGGGGCTGTTCGGCCAATAAGATGGGCGCTGTTGCAGGTCCCGAGATCGAGCGGCTGGTCCAGCTGCTCGCGCGGCTGCCGGGCCTCGGTCCGCGCTCGGCGCGGCGCGCGGCGCTGCATCTGATCAAGAAGCGCGAAGCGCTGATGATGCCGTTGTCGAGCGCCTTGCAGGTGGCGCTGGACAAGGTCCAGGTCTGCAAGACCTGCGGCAACATCGACACGCAAAACCCCTGCACCGTCTGCACCGATCCGAAGCGCGATCCTGCCATCATCGTCGTCGTCGCCGATGTCGCCGACCTCTGGGCGCTGGAGCGCGCCAATGCCACCCAGGGGCGCTATCACGTGCTGGGCGCGACATTGTCGCCGCTCGACGGCGTCGGCCCGCAGGACCTCACCATCGACGCGCTGGTGGCGCGCGCGCATGATTCGCAAGTGCATGAAATCATCCTAGCGCTGAATGCGACGGTGGACGGCCAGACCACGGCGCATTACATCACCGACCTGCTTCAGGACGCCAATGTGAAGGTGACGCGGCTCGCCCACGGGGTTCCCGTCGGCGGCGAGCTTGATTATCTCGATGAAGGTACGCTATCGGCTGCGATGCGGCAGCGCACCCTGTTCTAGAGCGTTTTCGAGCGAAGTGGATACCGGTTCGCGTGAAGAAAACGCGTCAAAACAGGAATCTCCATCCAGACTTTACGGAACGGACGACATGACGAAACTTTTCGCCACGCGATGGGCTTTGGTCGCGACGATGCTGATGCTGGTGACCCCGGCCATCTCCGCGCAGCAGGGCGACGCGGCGCTGCCGCCGTCCAAGCCCGGCAAGCCGATCAACACTGGCGATGTGCTCTCCGGCGAGCTCAACGCGATGAAGGTGCGCGACGTCAAGAACGGCAAGCGCGTCGCGACCTACCAGATCACGTCGGAACCGCGCCGCCTGCCGCCGCCGAACGGGCTCTGCAATCTCGAAACCGGCCCCGAGACGTTCCAGCTCGTCACCTCCAGCGAGGCGCAGGCCGCCCAGCTGAAATCCTTCGTCGGCAAGGAGATCTCCGTGAAGGTGGACGAGGTCGCCTGCGCCAGCGATCCCGGCCAGATGAGCGAGGCCGTGATCACGAAGTGGAGCCTGATCAAGAAGCAGTAGGGGTGGAGTCGTCTCCCCGATTCCGGTGTCATCGCCCGCGAAGGCGGGCGATCCAGTACGCCGCAGCTTCTCGGTCGATCACGACTGTCTCGGAGTACTGGATGCCCCGCCTTCGCGGGGCATGACAGGGGTGCCTACACCCGCACCGGCCCCAGTGCCTCGAAATGCCCGCGCTTCTGCAAGTACGCCAGCAACATCAGGCTCGGGATGGCGACGAGGACGGAGATCGCGAAGAACATCGGCCAGCCCGTCGCTTTCGCCAGATAGCCTGCGCCCGACGACAAATAGGTCCGTCCTACGGCGGCGAGCGCCGTCAGCAGTGCATATTGGGTCGCCGTGTGCAGCGGGTTCTGGCACAGCGCCGAGAGATAGGCGACGAAGATCACGGTGCCGATGGCGTTGCAGAAATTGTCGGAGGTGATCGCCAGCGTCAGCGCCCATTCGTTGACGCCGACAATCGCAAGCCACGAGAACGACAAATTGGACATCGCCTGCACGATGCCGCCGATCCACAGGCTGGTCGCGAGCGAATAGCGTCGGGCCACGAAGCCGCCGGCAAAGCCGCCGGCCAGGGTCGCGATGATGCCGACGCCCTTGACGATCACGGCATAGTCGTTCCGCGTGAAGCCGATATCGATGACGAACGGCACGGTCATGTTGCCGGAGAACGCGTCGGTGAACTTGAACAGCACGACGAAGGCGAGCACGACCCATGCTTCCTTGCGTCGCAGGAATTCCGAGAACGCGCCCAGCGCCGCATGGAACACCCGCGTGAGCGCGCCCTCGTCCTGCGTGGCGGCCTCGGCGCGCGCGGATTGTGCGGGCTCGGTAGCGGCGAGCGCAGTCACCGTGCCGATCAGCACCAGAGCCGCCATCACCACATAGCCCCACATCCAGGCAGCGCCACGAGGGACGATCGCCTCGAAGCCGGTGACGATGAACAGGGCGCCTGCGGTCGATACCAACATGCCGATGCGATAGGCGGCGACATAGGCGGCCATGCCGGCGGCCTGCTCGCTTTCGGGCAGGCTCTCGACGCGGAAAGCATCGACCACGATGTCCTGCGTCGAGGACATCGTCGCGACCAGCAGCGCACCAAGCGCGACCAGCAGCGGCGAACGTGCCGGATCGGTCAGCGCCAACAGCAGAATCGCGCCGATCAGCAGCAGCTGCGAAAACACCAGCCACCCGCGGCGGCGTCCGAAGGCATGCGTGAAGAACGGCACATGCAGCGCATCGACCAGCGGCGCCCACAGGAATTTGAGCGTGTAGGGCGTTCCAACCAGCGCAAACAGCCCGATCGTTCCAAGATCAACCCCGGCCTCGGCCATCCACACCAGCAGCGTCGATCCCGACAGCGCCAGCGGTAGCCCCGAGGAGAAGCCGAGAAACAGCACGATCAGCACCCGCGGCTGCAGGTAAACGGCAAGGCTGTCGCGCCAGGAGGACGAGGCGGCAGAAGCCGCGGCAGGGGAGGTCGCGTCGGGTGCGGTCATGGGGGGCGTGTTAGCAGATTCTGGGGGAAAAGACTCTCGCGGTAGCTGGTGAGACGGGAGAGCTTCCAACACGCTCGGTGTCATCGTCCGCGAAGGCGGACGATCCAGTACTCCGCGGCGTCTCGGTTCAACCACACGGGCTGCGGAATACTGGATGCCCCGCCTTCGCGGGGCATGACATTGAGCATGACGCCATCATGATGGTCCGGCTATCCCAGGATAGAGGTCATCCCAGTTTGGGTTATGCTGCTCGATCAAGCGGACCTTCCAGGCCCTATTCCACTTCTTCAACCGCTTCTCCCGCTTGATCGCATTCTCGGGATCGTCGAACTGCTCGAAGTAGACAAGTCGGGCGACGTCGTACTTTTCCGTGAAGCTTTCGATGACCTTCAACCTGTGCTGCGCCACCCGGCGGATGAGATCGTTCGTCACGCCGATATAGAGCGTGCCGCCAATTCGGCTGGCGAGAATGTACACGTCGTACTGGCGTGGATCCATCTTCGCCTTCCATTCCGCCGTCATCGTCCGCGAAGGCGAGCGATCCAGTAAACACCGGCACGTCGGCTTAACAACGATCGTCACGGCGTACTGGGTGCCCCGCGTTCGCGGGGCACGACAGTGTGCCCTAGTCTCACTCCCCCGCCTGGAGCTTGCGCGGAAACAGCTCTGCCGCTCCCGTCGCCACCAGCCGCGGTGTCTCCGGCGCATCGCTCTTGCTGAAATCGAGCTCCTCGATGCGGCCTGCGCGCTTTTCGATCTTGTCGGCGGAGATCAGCACCTGGCGGACGTCCTCGTTCACGTCGGCAAAATGCTTTTGCAGCTTGAGCACGCGGTCGCGCAGGCGCCCCAAATCGTCGCCGAGCTTGATCACCTCGGTGCGGATCTGGTCGGCGGCATCGCGCATGCGCGCGTCCTTCATGATCTGCTGCATCACCTGGATCGCGAGCATCAACAGCGACGGCGATACCAGCACGACGCGGGCGCGATAGGCTTTCTGGATCACGTCGTCGAATCCGTCATGGATCTCGGCATAGACCGATTCCGACGGCACGAACATCAGCGCCATCTCCTGGGTCTCGCCGGTGACGAGGTATTTTTCCGCGATGTCGCTGACATGCTTCATCACGTCGCCGCGCAGCCGCTGCGTGGCAACGCGCCGCTCCTCGTCGGTGCGGGCGTCGTGCAGCGCCGTCATCGCCTCCAGCGGAAACTTCGCGTCGATGCAGAGCGGGCGCTGGTCGGGCAGGAACACGACCGGTCGTTTTCCGGTCGAGAGCGTGAACTGGAACTCGTAGGAGCCTTTGGGCAGACCGTCCTGGACGATCGCCTCCATCCGCGCCTGGCCGAAGGCGCCGCGCGACTGCTTGTTGGCGAGCACGTCGCGCAGGGTGGTCACCTGCGTGGTGAGGTCGGTGAGGTTCTTGTGCGCGTTGTCGATGATGCCGAGCCGTTCATGCAGCGCGCGCAGGCTCTCCATGGTGTTGCGGGTCGAATGTTCCATGGACTGGCCGACCCGATGCGTCACCGAATCAAGTCGCTCGTTGACGGCGCGCGCCATCTCGGCCTGGCGGCCGGCGAGCGCCTGGGTCATGGCGTCGACCCGCCCCGAGGCCTCGCTCTGGGCGTGCAGCACCTGGGCGAGCCGCTCCTCGAGCTCGTCGGCACGGATTGCGTTCGCCATGGCGAGTTCCGCGCCACGCCGCCCCGAGCGCGCGATCACAACCGCAATCACAACCAGCAGGATGAGGACGAGCGCACCGAAGCCGATCAGCGCATCGACGATGCGCACCGGCCAGTCGCCCAGCATGACAATGATCTCGTTCATGCCGCCTTGTAGCCGATTCGCTGCGCTCTCGCGAACGAAGAGGGAACATTCTGGGTTAACCGGGCCCTAATTTCATGGTTAATGAAAGGTGAAGTTTTATGGTTAGCGAGGGGTTAACGGGTTCCGGGCCGCATTGACCGCATCCGGCGCGCGGCTTAAATCGCGGCCATGGCCCTCAGAGAAATCATCATCCTGCCCGACAAGCAGCTGCGCCTGGTCTCCAAGCCGATCGAGAAGGTCACGGCGGAGATCCGCAAGCTTGCCGACGACATGTTCGAGACCATGTACGACGCGCCCGGCATCGGGCTGGCGGCAATCCAGGTCGCGCAGCCGCTGCGCCTGATCACCATGGACCTCGCCAAGCGCGACGAGAACGGCGAGACTAAGCCGCTGCCGCGCGTCTTCATCAATCCAGAGATCATCGCCTCGTCCGAGGAACTGTCGGTCTACGAGGAGGGCTGCCTCTCGATTCCCGAATATTACGAGGAGGTCGAGCGTCCCGCGAAAGTGCGCGTGCGCTTCACCGATCTCGACGGTAAGGTGCACGAGGAGGATGCCGAAGGCCTCTACGCCACCTGCATCCAGCACGAGATCGACCATCTCAACGGCGTGCTGTTCGTCGACTATCTGTCGAAGCTCAAGCGCGACCGCGTCATGAAGAAGTTCGAGAAAGCCGCCAAGCGCGCGGCGGAGTGATAATTCCTCCGCCGTCATGCCCGGGCTTGTCCCGGGCATCCACGTTCTTTGCCGCCGCGAGCAGGACGAACGTGGATGGCCGGGACAAGCCCGGCCATGACGAGTACCTTGCTCGTTTCAAGGATTGTCTCGTCACATGCCCCTCCGCCTCATCTTCATGGGCACGCCCGATTTCTCCGTGCCGACGCTGCTCGAGCTGGTCGCGCATGGCCACGAGATCGCGGCGGTCTACACCCGCGCGCCCAAGCCGGGCGGCCGGCGCGGCCTGCAATTGCAGCCGACGCCGGTCGAGGAGGCCGCGCGAAAGCTCGGCATTCCCGTGCTGACGCCGAAGACGCTGAAGTCCGAGCAGGCGCTGGCGGAGTTCCGCGCGTTCGATGTCGACGCGGCCGTTGTCGTCGCCTACGGCATGATCCTGCCGCAGGCGATCCTCGATGCGCCAAAACTCGGCTGCTACAATCTGCACGCCTCGCTGTTGCCGCGCTGGCGCGGCGCCGCGCCGATCAACCGCGCCATCATGGCTGATGATGCCGAGAGCGGCGTGATGGTGATGAAGATGGATGTCGGCTTAGATACCGGCGACGTCGCCATGGCCGAGCGCATCACGATCACCGACAACATGACCGCGCTCGACCTGCACGATCGTCTGTCCCGCCTTGGCGCCGACCTGATGGTGCGCGCGATGGCCGCGCTCGAACGCGGCGGGCTCCAGCTCAAGGCGCAGAGCGAGGACGGCGCCACCTATGCCGCCAAGATCGAGAAGGCGGAGGCGCGGATCGACTGGACAAAGCCGGCGCGCGCAGTGCTGCGCCACGTCCATGGCCTCTCGCCGTTCCCCGGCGCCTGGAGCGAGCTTGACGATGCCCGCGTCAAAATCCTGCGCTGCGAATTGGCGAAAGGCTCCGGCGCGCCTGGCGACGTGCTCGACGATCAGCTTACCGTCGCCTGCGGCGACGGTGCCATCCGCATCATCGAGCTGCAGCGCGAGGGCAAGGCCCGCATGCAGGCCGCGGACTTCCTGCGCGGCGTGCCGTTAAAGGCGGGATCCAAATTCACCTGACACTGTCATACCCCGCGAAGGCGGGGTATCCAGTACGCCGAGGCTTCTCGGTCAATCGGATAAGCTGCGGAGTACTGGGTTGCCCGCCCCAGTGCGCAACAGCGCACAAGGCGGGCAATGACGACGAAACTGGACACGATGCCCCGCTACAAGCTCACCATCGAATATGACGGCGCGCCGTTCTTCGGCTGGCAGGTGCAGGACACGCTGCCGTCGGTGCAGGGCGCGCTCGAGGCGGCCGTGAAGGCGATGACCGGGGCGGATCTGCGCGTGCACGGTGCCGGCCGCACCGATGCCGGCGTGCATGCGCGCGGCCAGGTCGCGCATGTCGACGTCGACAAGCAGTTTCCGCCGGGCCGTTTTCGCGACGGGCTCAACGCGCATCTGCGCCCGCATCCGATCGCGGTGCTCGAGGCCGAGATCGTGCCCGACGATTTCGAGGCGCGCTTCTCGGCGGTCAAGCGCCACTACCGCTATCGCATCGTCAACACTCGCGCCAATCTCGCGCTCGATGTCGGCCACGCCTGGCGCGTGCCGCGCAAGCTCGATGCCGACGCAATGCACGCGGCGGCGCAGCGCCTGCTCGGCAAGCACGATTTCACCACCTTTCGCGACACCGAGTGCCAAGCCAAATCGCCGGAGAAGACGCTCGACCAGCTGGACGTGATCCGCGATGGCCGCGAGATCAACGTCATCACCTCGGCGCGCTCGTTCCTGCACAGCCAGGTGCGCTCGATGGTGGGATCCCTGGTCTGGGTCGGCGAGGGCCGCTGGACCGCCGACGATCTCTCCGCCGCACTCAAAGCCCGCAACCGCACCGCCTGCGGCATCGTCGCCCCGCCTGAGGGGCTGTATTTGATGAAGGTGGATTATTAGGCGAGCGGCGCAGAGAGTGGGCATGCTCTCGCCAAACCTCGGTGTCATGCCCCGGCTTGACCGGGCATCCAGTACGCCGCGGCCTCGGCTCAATCACTGCCGTCTCTGGAATACTGGATCGCCCGGTCAAGCCGGGCGATGACGGTCGTGTTTGTGGAGGCAACACTGCCTCAAGCAAAATACCGCGCCAAAATCCCGCGATACACCTTCGTCAGCCTCTCCAGATCCGCCACCGGCACGCGCTCGTCGACCTGGTGCATGGTCTGCCCGACCAGGCCGAACTCGATCACGGGGCAATAGCTTGAAATAAACCGCGCATCCGACGTGCCGCCTGACGTCGAGAGCTCGGGCTTGCGTCCCGTCACCTCCTTGATCGCGGAGACCGCGAGATCGGTGAACGGACCCGGCTTGGTCACGAACACGTTCGAGTTGGAGGGCTCCCACACGATGCGGGCCTTGATGCGGTTGCCGCAGGCTTTGGCGAGACGCGTCTCCACCAATTCACGCAAGCTCGCCTGGGTGTGGTTGTCGTTGTAGCGGATGTTGAATCTTGCGCGGGCCTCGCCGGGGATGACGTTGAAGGCCTTGTTGCCGACGTCGACCGAGACGAATTCGAGATTGGACGCCTGGAATTGCGCGCTGCCATGGTCGAGCGGCTCGTCGGAGATCGCGACGATCAGCCGCGAGATATCAGGCACCGGATTGGAGGCGCGGTGCGGATAGGCGACGTGGCCCTGCACGCCGTCGACGACGAGCGTGCCGGATTGCGAGCCGCGCCGGCCGATCTTGATGGTGTCGCCGAGCGTCTCGACGTTGGAAGGCTCGCCGAGCACGCAATGGTCGAATTTCTCGCCGCGCTCGGCGACCCATTTCAGCAGCTTGATGGTGCCGTTGATCGAGACGTCTTCCTCGTCGCCGGTGATCAGGAACGAGATCGAGCCCTTTCCGTCGCTGCGCGGCTTGCCGCCGTTGGCGGCGAGATGCTCCAGCACCGCGGCGACCGAGCAGGCGATGCCGCCTTTCATGTCGACCGCGCCGCGGCCATGCAGCACGCCGTCCTTCACCTCTCCGGAGAACGCGCCGACGCTCCAGGCGCTCTCGTCGCCGGGCGGCACCACATCGGTGTGGCCTGCGAAGGTGATGTGCGGACCGTCGGTGCCGATCCGAGCGTAGAGATTGTCGACGTCGGCGGTGCCTTCCTCGCTGAAGGTCACGCGGTGACAGGTGAAACCGGCAGCGCCCAGGATTTTTTCGAGCACCCCGAGCGCGCCGGCATCGGCCGGAGTGACTGAGGGGCAACGGATGAGGTCGCGGGCGATCGAGAGGGCATCGGTCATGCGCCCCGCTTAACATGCATGCCGCCGGGTGGGCTAGCGCTGGGCGGAACAATTTCGATCTCGCGGCCCTGGTCCCAGCTCTTCGCAGGCGGCGAGGCGGGCGTGGACTCATACGCGATCCCGGCCAGCGGATCAGGCCCGAACCGGTTATCGCCGACAGTGCCGGGCACGCAGAGCATCTCGACGAGACCCCACAGCCACAGCATCGAAGCGGCGAGGTTGAAAAGAAGCATCACGCTGGTGTCGGGGAGCAGGTCCGAGAACTGGTTGAACAGGCCGGGCACGAGGAAAAACGGAACGAGCCACCAGCCGCTCCTGTCACGGTCGTGCAGCCGCTTGATCGCCGTTGCCAGATAGACCCACAGGAACAGCGACATGCCGAATGCCCTTAGGATCAGGGGCGCGCGGTCGGTAGACGCGAGTGAAGGGTGTTCCCGGGGATCGGCCAGCTTGAACAGATCGCCAAGGCCGAAATCGAGCTTGAGCGAGAGCTTCAACGATCCGTCGGCATTGGGCAGATGAATGATCTGACCGATCACCTCCAGCAAGCCTGCCAGCAGGGCAACGATCAGCAGCGCCTGCCACAGCAGGGCGCGATTGATGCGGCCGTCGAAGCGGAATAGGTACCAGATCCAGTCCATGCGAGTGGCTCCGGGCGGAATGGCCGCCCGGAAATTGGTCGCGATGGAGGGAGGGTGGGTTCGATCCTGGCAGCGAATGGTGAATGGCAAGTAGGATTGGCGCCCTATTCGCCACTGGCCATTCGCTACTCGCCTTGCATCAATCCCGCAGCAGCTCGTTGATGCTGGTCTTCGACCGCGTGCGCTCGTCGACGCGCTTGACGATCACGGCGCAAGCGGTGCTCGGGCCGATCTGGCCGTTCTTCATCGGCTTGCCGGGCAGCGCGCCGGGCACCACGACGGAATATTCCGGCACCTCGCCCATGAAGACCTCGCCGGTCTCGCGGTCGACGATCTTGGTCGAGGCTCCCAGGAACACGCCCATCGCCAGCACCGCGCCCTTGCGCACGATCACACCTTCGGCGACTTCCGAGCGCGCGCCGATGAAGCAATCGTCCTCGATGATGACCGGCTCGGCCTGCAGCGGCTCGAGCACGCCGCCGATGCCGGCGCCGCCCGAGATGTGCACGCGCTTGCCGATCTGTGCGCAGGAGCCGACGGTGGCCCAGGTGTCGACCATCGTGCTCTCATCGACATAGGCGCCGAGATTGACGAAGGACGGCATTAAGACGACGTTCTTGGCGATGAAGGCCGAGCGGCGGACGATCGCGCCGGGCACCGCGCGAAAACCGGCATCGCGGAAGCGGTTCGGGCCCCAGCCTTCGAACTTCGAGGGCACCTTGTCCCACCAGCTTGCCTTGCCGGGGCCGCCGCCAATGACGTCCATGTCGTTGAGGCGGAACGACAGCAGCACGGCCTTCTTCAGCCATTGATTGACCTTCCACTTGCCGTCGCTGCCGCGCTCGGCAACGCGCGCCTCGCCCTTGTCAAGGATCTCCAGCGACTGGTCGACGGCCTCGCGCACCTCGCCCTTGGTCGTGGTCGAGATGCCTTCACGCGCCTCGAAGGCGCTGTTGATGGTGGATTCGAGGGCTGCAAGGGACATCGTGATTTCCTCTGGGAAGCGCGTGGTTTCGCGAGAATTGGAGCGCTTTTTCGGGATTTGGCGGAGCGGAGTCAAGGCTGCGTTCTGGATCACCACCCGGGAAGACCCGTAGCCCGGATGGAGCGAAGCGCAATCCGGGACAGTCTCTCCGCAGCTACGCCAGCCACGGATTACGCTGCGCTCCATCCAGGCTACGAAATCACCCCGACAACTTTGCCAAAAACCCCGCCAGATCATCCGTGACGTGGTCGACATGGGCGGCGTCGCGGCCTTCCAGCTCCCAGTCCTCGCGCACCACCTCCTTGGTGCCGTCGGGCACCACCAACACGGTGGTCATGCCGAGCCGGTAGGGGACGGTGAGGTTGCGGGCGAGGTCCTCGAACATGGCGGCGCGGGTCGGATCGACCGCATGCTGGCCGAGGAACTTGCGGTAGGTCTGCTCCGCCGGCTTCGGTTCGAACTCGGCGGCGATGATGTCGAACACGCCGTCGAAATGGCCGGCGAAGCCGAGCCGCGCCAGCACGGCATCGACATGGTCGACCGAGCCGTTGGTGAGGATCAGCTTGCGGCCCGGCAGCTTTGCGATGGCCGCGCCAAGCGCCGGATTCGGCTCCAGCGGAGAGTGGTCGATCTTGTGGACATAGGCGAGGTAGTCGTCGGCGGAGACGCCGTGCAGGGTCATCATGCCGCGCATCGTGGTGCCGAAGCGGCGATAATAGTCTTTCTGGATCGCCCGCGCTTCCTCCGGGCCGACATTCAGCCAGTTGCAGACGAACTCCCCGATCCGCGCATCGACCTGCTGCCACAGATTGACGTGATGCGGATAGAGCGTGTTGTCGAGGTCGAACACCCAGGTGTCGACATGGTTGAAGCTGCGGGGGGATTTCATCGCAAGTCTCTCGCTCACGGCACGGCAAAGCGCAGCGTCTTGCCGCCGCTCGACATGTCTACCGCGCCGAAGCCCGTTGGCGCAAAGCCGCGCGCGCCGCAATCGGTCTGCTCGCTGGTCTCGAACTTGGTCTCGCGTGTGCAGAGCTGCCTGTCGCCGCCCCAATTCAGCGGCTTGTCCTTCAGCTTGACGATTCGGTTGTCGGCGTCGACCGCTTCCGCGAAGCTGAAGATCTGCTTCGGCTGGCCTGATACATCGGGGTGCAGGCAGGTCTTGGGATCGATGCGATACCAGCCGCGGCTGGTCACCGCCTTGCCGTCGTCGGTCGCGATCGCCGCCATCACCTTGTGCGGCGTGTCGTTGCACCAGGTGAGGCCGGTCGCGGACGGCGTCTGCACGGCATCGACCATGGTCTTGAAGAAGTTCTGCGAGCCCACGATGTCGGACGACAAGCCCCGGCTCTTCAGGAATGCGGCCAGCGCGCTCTGCGTCTTCGGCCCGTCGACGCCATCGATCGGCGCGGCGTCGTAGCCTGCGATCACCAGGAGCCGCTGGATGCCGGCGAGGCGCGCCTGCTCGTCGTCATATTCGGAATCCTCGGCGAGATAAGCGACGAGGTTGCCGTCCGGGCTTTGCGTCGGCGTCACCTGTGTGAAGGGAACCTGCGTCTGGCCGCTGCGGCACTGCCTGGCCGCCGCGATGACGAAATTGTCCTGCGCGACGCACAGCATGTCGTTGCCGCTTTGCGGGATCGGGGACGCGCCGTAGAGGCCGAGCGCGCGCGCGTTGAGCAGGATGCGGTCGGCGGTCAGCGTGCCCTGCACCACCACGCGGCAGGCGGCGGGATCGATCCTGAACCAGCCGCGCGTCGCGGTGGCCGCCTTGTCGTCGATGCCGATCGCGGCCTCGACCACATAGGACATGCGGTTGCAGATCTTGAGGTCGGCGATCGCCGGCGCCGAGGAGAAGAAGAAGGAGACAGTTGCGGCAGGCAGCGTCATCAGGAAGCGGGTGAGGGGGGAGCGGCGTGGATGACGCTCTCTCAAATCGTCATGGCCGGGCTTGACCCGGCCATCCACGTCTTTGCCGCGAGAAGAAAGGTCGTGGATGCCCGGGACAAGCCCGGGCATGACGACCTTCTTCCGCTGCTCGCGTTCCCGCATCACTTGTGGATCAGCGTGCCCGTGCCCTGGTTGGTGAAGAGCTCGAGCAGCACCGCGTGCTGCATCTTGCCGTCGATGATGACGACGCCCTCGACGCCCTGCTCCAGCGCGTAGATGCAGGTCTCGACCTTCGGGATCATGCCGCCGGAGATGGTGCCGTCGGCGATCAGTTTTCGCGCGTCCTTCACCGACAATTGCGGGATCAGCTTCTTCGACTTGTCGAGCACGCCGGGCACGTCGGTGAGCAGCAGCAGGCGCTTGGCTTTCAGCGCGCCGGCGACGGCCCCTGCAAAGGTGTCGGCGTTGATGTTCAGCGTCTGGCCCTCTTTCGAGGTTGCGAGCGGCGCCAGCACCGGGATCAGCTCGTAGCCGATCAGCTGGTTGAGCAAAGTGAGGTCGACCTTCTCGGGGTCGCCGACGAAGCCGAGATCGATCGCCTTCTCGATGTTCGAGTCGGGATCGACAATGGTGCGCGTCGTCTTGGTCGCCTTCACCATGTTGCCGTCCTTGCCCGACAGGCCCACCGCCTTGCCGCCGGCCTCGTTGATGTAGCCGACGATCTGCTTGTTGACGGAGCCGGCGAGCACCATCTCGACGATCTCGATGGTCGCGGCATCGGTGATGCGCAGGCCCGCGGCGAATTCCGAGACGATCCCAAGACGCTTGAGCATGGTCGCGATCTGCGGCCCGCCGCCATGCACCACCACCGGATTGATCGCGGTCTGCTCCAAGAGCACGATGTCGCGGGCAAAGTTCTTCGCGGTCTCCTCGTCGCCCATGGCATGGCCGCCATATTTGATGACGATGGTTTCCTCGTCATATTGCTGCATGTGCGGCAGCGCTTCGGACAGGATGCGGGCCTGGTCGAGCGGAGAGATGTCGGTCATGTCGCGGTCTCGCTGGCGGGTCGAATGGTGCGCGTTCTATCCGATTGGCGGGGACAGCGCAAAGGTGTGGCAGCTATGTAGCCCGGATGGAGCGCAGCGTAATCCGGGATTCGTCGCCGCAGACACCGGCCCCGGATTGCGCTTCGCTCCATCCGGGCTACGGATTCAGCGCTTCGCCACCACCGCCGCCACGCTTACCGCCAGCCAGCTCGCAATCATCACCATCCCGCCCGTCGGCGCCGCCATCGGAAACAGCGCGTGCCCGGCATACTGCCGCAAGGTGAGGTCGCCTGCGAACAGCGCGGCACCGATCGCGAATCCGAACGTCGCCACGATTCCAATTCCGCCGTGCAGAAGGCCGCGCGTGAGCAAGGCGATGGTCGCAAGTATGGCACTTGCATGAAACAGCAGCATGGCGCTGGCGGAGGCAAGACGGCTCGCGTCGGCACCATGGGCGGACGCGGCGGCCAGCGCGACGCCGGCGGCGCCCATCAAGCCGGCAAGCCCGATCAGCAGGCGGTGCGCTGCCATCACGAGGCCCGCTCTTCCAGGAGCTTCGCCATCGCGGCGCGAAGCTCGGCCATGCCGGTCGCGCTGCGCGACGAGGTCGCGAGCACGGTCGGGAACGCGGCCGGATGCTTGGCGAGCACGGCCTCGGTCTCGGCGATGCGTGCTTGCAGCTCGGCGACTTTCACCTGGTCGGCCTTGGTCAGCACGATCTGGTAGCTGACGGCGGAGCGGTCGAGCGTCTTCAGCACCTCGAGATCGACATCCTTGATCCCGTGCCGCGCATCGATCAGCACGTAGACGCGCGCGAGACTGGCGCGTCCCAGCAGGAATTTGTGGATCAGCTCGGTCCAGGACGCGACCTGGCTCTTCGGCGCCTTGGCATAGCCGTAGCCGGGCATGTCGACGAGGCGCAGGTCGTTCTTGCCGGGGACCTCGAAGAAGATCAGCTCCTGGGTGCGGCCCGGCGTATGCGAGGTGCGCGCCAGCGCGTTGCGCCCCGTGAGCGCGTTGATCAGGCTCGACTTGCCGACATTGGAGCGCCCGGCAAAGGCGATCTCCAGCCCCGCCATCGGCGGCAGCGTTTCGATCGAAGGCGAGGCCCAGATGAACTGCCAGTCACGAGCGAACAGTTTTCGCCCGGCCTCGATCAGTCGCTCGTCGGTCTTCTCGTTCATGCGAGCGGTCTATCCTCTCGTCATGGCCGGGCAAAAGCGCGAAGCGCGTCCCTCCCAACCAAATGTCCCGGCCATCCACGTCTGACTGTGAGGCACCCTCCTAAACGTGGATGCCCGGGACGAGCCCGGGCATACGCTGTGGAGGCAGTTTGCCTGACATTATCGAAGGACTACGTCGCCTTCCTCGCGAACGTCGCCTTGAGATTGTCGAGTAATTCCACCTTCACGCCGTTGCGGCGCATGATGTAGCCCTGCTGGACCACCGAGAGCAGGTTGTTCCAGGCCCAGTAGATCACGAGGCCCGCCGGGAATCCCGCCAGCATGAAGGTGAAGATCAGCGGCATCCAATTGAAGATGATCTGCTGGGTCGGATCCGGCGGCGTCGGA
Organism: Bradyrhizobium sp. BRP20; assembly: GCF_020194215.1. Lineage (NCBI taxonomy): Bacteria > Pseudomonadati > Pseudomonadota > Alphaproteobacteria > Hyphomicrobiales > Nitrobacteraceae > Bradyrhizobium > Bradyrhizobium sp. BRP20. Next base: position 45,256 of record NZ_JADYVY010000028.1, read on the forward strand.
TTCAGCTTCATCTGGATCCACATCGTGATGCCCATGATGATCGGCCAGATGCCGAGCGCGAGGTAATAGCCGAACACCGGAATCGTGGTCGGATCGAACGGGAGCAGCCCGAACAGGTTGAAGAGGTTGGTCGGGTCAGGCGCGGAGAGGTCCTTGATCCAGCCGAAGAACGGCGCGTGCCGCATCTCGATGGTGACGAACAGCACCTTGTAGAGCGCGAAGAACACCGGAATCTGGATCAGCACGGGCAGACAGCCGGCGACCGGATTGATCTTCTCCTTGCGGTAGATCTCCATCATCTCCTGCTGCTGCTTCACCTTGTCGTCGGGATAGCGCTCCTTCAGTGCCAGCAGCTGCGGCTGGATCGACTTCATCTTCGCCATCGAGGCGTAGGACTTGTTCGCCAGCGGGAAGAACAACAGCTTCACGATCACCGTGACGAGCAAGATCGAGACGCCGAAATTGCCGAAGAAGCGGAAGAAGAAGTCGAGGCCGAGGAACATCGGCTTGGTGAGGAAATAGAACCAGCCCCAGTCGATCAGCAGGTCGAACTGGTTGAGGCCGAGCGCCTTGTTGTAGCCGCCGAGGCCCGCGAGCGGGAAGTTGATGCCGACCACGCCGGCTTCCTTGGCGCCTGCGAACAGCCGCGCGTTGGCCGTCGCGGTGCCGCCGATCGCGACTGTGACGGGGTCGAGCAGATAGTCGGTCTGGTAGGTATGGACCTTGCCGACCGGGTTGGACGAGAAGCGCGCCTGGAGCTGGGCGTTGGTATCCGGCAGCAGCGCGGAGGCCCAGTATTTGTCGGTGATGCCGAGCCAGCCATTGGTGGCCTTGAAGTTCACCTGCTTGGCTTCGTCGATCTTGCTGTAGGCATATTCCTGCAGCCTGTGTTCGCCGAGATAGCCGATCAGGCCCTCATGCAGGATATAGTAGCCGGAGACATGCGGCGCGCCGTGGCGCGAGATCAGCGCGAACGGATAGAGCGTGACGGGCGCGTTGCCGACATTGCTCACCTCGTCCTTGATGGTGAAGAGATAATGGTCGTCGACGGCGATGGTGCGGCGGAAAGTCAGGCCGTCGCCATTGTCCCATTTCAGCACCACGGGCGTCGACGGCGTCAGGCTGCCGCTGCCCTCCTGCTGCCAGACGGTCTGGGCATCCGGCATCTTTGCCGTCACGCCCGTCGCTGCAACCCAGCCGAACTCGGCGTAATAGGGCTCCGCCGTGCCCGACGGCGAATAGAGGACGATCGGCGGCGATTTCGGATCGACCGTCTCGCGATATTGCACCAGCGCGATGTCGTCGATGCGGCCGCCCTTCAGCGAGATGCTGCCGGCGATCCGCGGCGTCTCGATCTTGACGCGCGGGCTCGCTGCAATGGCAGTCTCGCGCGAAACGACCGCTTGGGGCGGGCTCGCGGCCGGCGTCGACGGCTGGGCCGCGCCGGGCTGCGGCGCGCTGCCCGGTGTCGGGGACGCGCCCGGCTGCGGCGTGCTGCCCTTCTGGAGCTCGGACTGCGCCTGCTGCTGGGCGCGCTGCTTCTCCATCTGCGGCACATTGTAGAAGTACTGCCAGGCGATCAGCACCAGGCCGGACAGAATGACGGCGAGGATGGTATTGCGATTGTCGGTCATCTCGATTGTCTCGTCATCAATCCGGTTTGCGGCTGGTCGCTGCGGCGTGACCCGGCCTGTGGCCGCGCGCTTTGGCCGTATGCCGCGCGGGCTTCGTGAACGCTATGCGCAGATCGTCGAGCATGGTGGCGAAGTCGCGCGAGAGCGCGTCCTTTCGTCCGACCAGGACATAATCATGGTGGGGCTGCATCGATGTCGGATCGAGCCGCTTCACCAGTTCGCGCAACCGGCGCCGGATGCGATTGCGCTCGGGGGCGTTGCCGTTCTTCTTGGTGACGGTGAAGCCGATCCTGACAGGGCCGGAATCATCGCGGCGGCGGCTTTGCAGGACGAACGCGGGACTATTCACCCGCGCGCCATTGGCAACGGCGAGGAAATCCGCCCGCTGCCTCAGCCGATCCATGATGAAATCCCAAAAAGGGGGTCCGGCTCAGGCGCTCAGACGCTTGCGGCCGCGGGCGCGGCGGGCGGCGAGAACCTTGCGGCCGCCGGCAGTGGCGAGACGGGCGCGGAAGCCGTGACGGCGCTTGCGCACCAGTTTGCTGGGTTGATAAGTCCGCTTCACGGGTTTTTCTCCGCTGACCGGGCAATTTGCCTGTAGAATTGATGGTAAAGTCCGGAAGATGCGGCCCAAAACGGGCCCTTTTTCGGCCCCAAGAGAGCCGCTCCCGGTGTCGCACCGGGTCATCGCGGACAATTCGCGCGGCTTATAAGGGAGCGCCTTGTCTTCGTCAACGCCGCACAAGCGCGCGATTGTGGTGAATATCGCTGTTTGCGCGGCGTTTTTAACCCTTGAGGTGGCGACTCGCGCTATCAGCGCTTACATCACACCTCGGCAGATTAGCGATCCGTAATTTGACCGGACATCGGTCGGGTCGCATCCTCCATCAGCCAAGGCCAACAGGGGCGAGTTTCGTGCCAGCCACAGATCGCCAGCCGATCCAGGATCTGGATCAGCCAGACCAGCCGGCGACGCGGCCCCGCGGCTCGCGCGGGCTCGGGTTGTCCGGCAAGCTGCTGCTGCTCACCATTCCCTTGGTGATGATCGCCGCGGTGCTGCTCTACGTGCCAGCCATCGCGAATTTCTGGGTCAACCGGCTGAATGATCGCGTCGCGGCGGCCAACACCGCGGCGCTGGTGCTGGATGCGGCGCCGCTCGGCATGGTCCCCGATTCGCTGTCGCGGCAGATCCTGAAGAGCATCAACGCCCGTGCTGTTGCCATCAAGATGGGCCAGCAGCGCCGGCTGCTCGCCAGCGACAACATTCCGGCCGCCATCGAGCACGACATCGACCTGCGCGACATGACGGCCTGGGAGGCCATCACCGGCTCGTTCCGGATGATGCTGGAGACCGGCAACCAGGCCATCCGCATCGTCGGCCCCGGGGTCGGCAATGCCCAGTTCATCGAGATCGTCACCGACGAGCTGCCGCTGCGGAAGCAGATGTACCGCTTCTCCCGCAACCTCGTCGTGGTCGCGTTGATCATCGCGGTGCTGACCGCGGGCCTCGTCTATCTCGCGCTCCATTATCTGTTCGTGCGCCCGATGCGGCGGCTGACCGCGAGCCTGGTCGGCTTCCACGAGAATCCCGAGAGCTCGGCCGGCATCATCGTGCCGAGCCAGCGCAGCGACGAGATCGGGGTCGCCGAGCGCGAATTGTCCGACATGCAGCGCGACCTGATGTCGATGCTGAATCAGAAGAGCCGGCTCGCTGCCCTCGGCCTCGCGGTCTCCAAGATCAACCACGATCTGCGCAATCTGCTCGCCTCGGCCCAGCTGCTGTCGGATCAGCTCGCCAGCGTGCCGGATCCGCGCGTGCAGCGCTTTGCGCCCAAGCTCGTGCGCTCGCTCGAGCGCGCCATCGCCTTCTGCCAGTCGACATTGTCCTACGGCCGCGCCCAGGAGGCCGCACCCGACCGCCGCATGATCCTGATCGAGCCTGTTGTGATGGAGGTGCGGGAGACCGCGGGGCTCGCCAACGACGCCTCGATCGCCTGGGTCGCCGCGATCGAGCGCGGGCTCGCGGTCGACGCCGATCCCGACCAGCTGTTCCGCGTCTTGCTCAACCTCGTCCGCAACGCCGCCCAGGCGCTCGAAAGCCATGCGGCGGGTGAGGGGCGTGTGCAGCAGATCCGGATCACCGGGAAGCGCGAAGGCGCCGTCGCCATTCTCGAGGTCTCCGACACCGGCCCCGGCGTCCCCCCGAAGACCCGGGAGCGCCTGTTCGAGGCCTTCCAGACCTCGGGCCGCCCCGGCGGCAGCGGCCTTGGCCTCGCCATCGCCGCCGAGCTGGTCCGCGCCCATGGCGGCGAGATCCACCTGGTCGAGGGCACCATCGGCGCCACTTTCCGCATCGTCATCCCCGACCGTCCCGTGGAACTGCTCTCCATCCGCAACGAGCGCCAGAGGGCTTAAGGCTAGGCCAGCGGCCGACTGAAACGAGCTGGGCCATCGCCATTCCTTCCGTCATTCCGGGACGACCCGAAGGGTCGGGCCCGGAATCCATAACCCCGGCTGGTGGTTATGGATTCCGGGCTCGCGACTTCGTCGCGCCCCGGAATGACGAAGAGAAGTGCGGAAATGCCCCAAAATACCGGCGAGCCGGACCTTGCCAATCGGGACAAGAGCGGTTAGTCAGAGCGCTCTTTCGCACCCCCTCCGGCTCCGCCGGGGGCTGCTTGCGGGCCCCGCCCGCGCTGTTTGCGAAACACGCGCCCGTAGCTCAGCTGGATAGAGCATCAGACTACGAATCTGAGGGTCGGACGTTCGAATCGTTCCGGGCGCGCCAGCTAACTCCTTAAAATAACACAGGTTTCGAGATTGGCCTGGAGCAACCCCGGACTAGAATTTCCATTTAGTCTGGGATTTAGTCTGGGGATTTTATTGCGATTGCGGATCCCGTGACGGAGAACGAACCCAAGAGGAGCGCTGGATTTCCCGAGCTGCGTAACCGACCATCGAAGATCGTGCGGCGGCGCCATCAGAAAATATGGCTGGGTCGGTCTGCGAGAAGGTCCACCGGCTGAAAGTTGCTAGTACCTCGCCACTCAAGCCGCCAGCGGTTGCTTTTCACTTTCGGAAAGCCACTTCGCATCGTCGATTCCATTGCTGAGAAAGGACAGAATGACGAAGTCGAGGATTGCAGCCGGAAGAGCCTCGATGATGAACATCCATTGCCAGCCGTGCATTTCCTCAGCCTGCGAGAAGACATCCATAATCCAACCGGAGAGCGGTGCGCCAAGTATGAGGGAGATCGGCTGCGCAACGAATAGCAGGGCGGCGACGCGTCCCGGACGTTGCGAGGGATGCCAATAGTTGACGATGGGCGGGTGCCGTTGTCGATCATCGGCCGTGACAATGCTTGTATTTCCGGCCTGACTGGCACGGGCACCGCTCGTTTCGGCCGACCTTGGTTCGACGCTGCTGGGGTGGCGCCGCTGGCCCGTTGCGCGCCGCAAGAAGCTTCTGCATTGCCGGAGGAATAACAACCTTTCTCTGCGGCGGCGGGCCGGACCGGCGAAGGCGTGTAATGAGGCGGCGCCGCCCCTTGGGCAGCAGCGGGCGGATGGCTGGCGGGTTTCTGCCAATGACCTGCTCTGGCGATAGGCCAAGGAGGTCATAATACTCTTCACCGAGCCGTTCCGTTTCCTGGAGCGTGAGGTCGTAGGCCCCGAGCTTGAACATCGCCAGTGCTCGGTTGTAGCGAAAGATGCGATGGTGCTGGTCGCTTTTTGGAAGGCGCTCCTCAACCTCGGCAAGCATGTCCCCGCATTCAATACATAGTAGGGCAGCCCGCCGGTGAGACGCGACAGACGCTCGCAATCCGCGTAGTCGGCCACGCAGCCGACCTCGGCGACCACCGCCGCAATGGTGTCCTCGTCCCAACCACCCAGCGTTTCATGCTCGACGCCGAGGAGTGCCGCGATCTCCTGTGTCACGATGCCCGGCTGGCACAGCAGAAGAAAGCGGACGTTCTGCGCCTGGTCGACAATCGGTTTCAGGTCCGCCGGCGTCAGGCGATGGGCATTGTCGATCACGACATCGACACTCAGCGCGTCCTGACCGAGCTTGATGTTCAACGGCCAAGCGTCTCCATGCCCGACGCGCCCGGGAGGAGCCCTTGATGTCGCCAGCTTCCAGGAGTCCCTGGCGCGTCTTCACCTGCACATAGAAGCAGTCGGCCGCCCGATGCAGTTCTACGTCCTCGTCTCCTTCGACGACGATTTTGTCGACGCCGGCCGATCCGGCGCGCAGCAAGCAGTTCGCCAGATAGAGGTGCTGATACAGGAAGCCACGATGCACCGCTTCGATACGCACCAGTTGGCGCGGATCGAGCACGTTTGGTTTTGCCTCTTCGTTCTGCTGGGTCATTCCAACGCCTATTTCGATAGCGGCGCAATCGCGGCTGCTTGCTCGAACTCTGTAATGGAGCGCGCAGGCGGCCGACCGTAGGCGTCCATCAAAGTGTTCCAGAATCGGAACAGGAGCGCCCGCCGTTCGTTCGGCGTCCAGGACTCAAGTTCTTCGCCCACATCCGCACGCCCGCTGACAGCCGGGAAGCGTTGCGATTGGTATTGGCCAGGCAAGACAGTGTCGGTCAGATCGCCAGCACCCAGCTTGATCCCGATCCGGCCTTTACCGCCCATGGCTCTGATGGCGGCAATGCCCTTACGAAGAAACTCATCCAGCGGTGTGAACGGCAGCGCGGACGCGAAACACAGGCCGCCGCTGTTTTCAGCGAAGCAGTTGCTGTTGACCCCCCAAAGCTCGCCGTTCGACTGGAACCATTGCGTCGCATTCGTGACGTCCGTGTCGTCAGCGTTCCCCGCGATCCGCCCCCAGACTGACAGCGCGCCATCGCCATTGAGGCCCCAATCACCGTCCCGCCCCCGAATGTTCAGTCCCACGTCGGAGATGCGCTGTTCAAGCTCGACCCGGGCCGGCGCTGACCATTCGCTAGGCGCGATGCGTGCGAAGATCCGCGTCCCTTTTCCCAGTCGGACATTCCGGCGCTGCTCCTCCATTGCATTGTTGCGAAATTCGAGCTTCTTCTCAGCCGCCGGCCAAATGGTCGGATCGCTACTGCTCGACGGTTGCCAGGAAATTGGGGGTGGTGGTGCCTTTACCGGAGCCTGCTCAGCCAGGATGGGCATGATGCAGCTCTTCAGCACCTCCGCGAAGCGCTTCTGCTCGGCCTTGATCTCCTCCTTCGTGGCTCCATCCTTGAGGGTGTAGACCTTCGCGCCGCTTCGGTGACGCCAATCAAAGGGAAGCGCCACGGGACCGGGATAGTGCGCGCCGTTCGCTACGAGAATAATGCGGCCCTGTGAGAGCGCATGCTCGGCGTAGCCGAGTTCGGACATGACGTTCGGGTTCTGGAGGTATTTGGGCTCGGAACGCTTTTCGGCAGCTATGTTGGGCTGAAGTGCTACAGGGGCCGTCATGCCCACCGGGGTCATGTCCGCGACAAAGACGTTCGCGCCGGCGATCTTCTCCAGGATGGTCTTCGTGATGTCCGGCGTTCCAGCGACATTCTTGGTATCGTGATCGACCTCGGGACGCTCCGCCTCCTCATAGTCGGGATCGATGGCGATGAGCTTGCAGGCGTCCTTCAGCGCATCGCGCACAAAGTAGTGATGCAACTTCGGATCGCGATCACTCTGCCATGACCAAAATATCTTCATTGGAAAACATCACCTTCTACTATCAGCGAGCTTTGTCCCGAGCGCTCGCATTGTGTTTAATCAGGAATACCGGCAGCCATGCAAAGTGATCTGGCGTGGCGCCGCTCAATACGAGCACGCCGTCAAGAAGGAGCAGTATCCTCCCAGCGGACAGCTCGCAGAAACTCATCGCGGGTCAGGGCGCAGAGAGCGAATTCGCCGCGCTTCAAGGGGCCTCCAAGACGAGACGCTACGCCGGGGCCTGCAAGGTAGAAGATGTAAGGCCCTGCATTGAAGAGACGTGGGCTACCGCACGCTTCCACTTCTCGATGAACTGCTTGTTCGGGCCCACCCAGCGCATGATCGCGAATTCCTTGCCGTCGAGATTTACGACCCGTGATCCGAAATCGAGCGACATGTTGAAATACGTCCCAAGGAACGAGCTTTCGCTGTGAATGTGGACCAGCCAGAACATCCGGTTTCCGCGCCGATAGAAGGCCTCCCGCGCGTTTCGCTCGTCCTCGCTGATCGAGGAGTGCTGCAGCTCAAGGACGGTCGCGCGCGGGGTGCCGCTGCCGACGAGGACGTCTGCGCGGTGCAGCTCTCCTGTCGTCGGGTCGCGTAGAGCGATCTCGCGGCAGGACATATCGAAGAGTTCTTTCCAGCCGAGGTGCCAGGCTCCCTCCGGCTCGCTCCAGGGATCGCAATCACCCGCCTTGTGCCGCCAGTGGGACGTGTTCTCGACGGGCATGACGGCGGTGAGCAAGCCGCCGCAGTCGCGACACGTGGTCCGTTCACCCTTCGCGACGGGGGCGCGCTTCTGGTCGCCGACCCAGGCATAGAGCACGTTTATGGCTCCCCTTTACGCTTCGCTAAACCCAACAAGCACGACAATGGCGCTGCCGCCAGCCGATCGGCCGAGCCTTTGGTCAAAATGCATCCTCCCCCAGCAGACATCCTATCTCGCCGTCATTAGTCGACAGGCGAGCTCCTGCTCGCCCCAACGCGCAGCGAAAGTATCGGATACCTCGAACCAACTGCCGTCATTTCCGGCGCCGTGATAGAGGCCCATGCAGGAGCACTGGCACTCATGCCCAGTCGCATTCTGGCACGCAGGAGAGCATTTCTCTTGCTCACGGTAGGGCTGAATAACGTAGACTTTGCCATATTCGGCCAACGAGCGTTCGACGAAATCGTTGAACCAAGCTTTCGGCAGTTCCCAGTATTTCTTGCCGGCAATCCAAATAGGCGACGTTCGTCTACCATTCTGAAGCCACTGGCAATTCGTTTCCGCGAAGGGAAGTCGAACGCGCAAGCGCTGCCCTCTTCCCGTCCGCCGCAGTACGACCGGTATCCGCTCCTGCCCCCAGACGTAGTTCAGCGTCAGTTTGTCCATGTTCTATCGAATTTGTTTGACCGCCCGCATGACGCTCTCGGCTGTCGTCAAGCTAAGCCCCATGTCGAGGCAAAGTTTGAAGAACTCTTCTGGTGCATCCGTCTTGTCCAGACGATATTGGCGGGTGAGATCCCGAGCAAACTTTCCGATCGGAATGACATCACTAGAGGAAACCCACTGTGGGTTACCGACTTTTTCCTCAAATGCTGCAATGACGTCGTCGGGAAGATCGGCACCAAACAGAAAATATCGAAGATAACGGATAAAATGTGGATGCGTGTAAATGTCCGTACCTCTGCAACCATTTCTCTCGAATAGACCCTTGCGCGACGCTTTGATCCTCCCGTGATGGTATCGGGGGTCATTCCAGTAATTCAGCCTTTCTTGGGGAACTGCGGACCTGTCGCTCAGAGATTGGAGCAAGGTAAGGATCGGCTGCGCATTGGCTTTATAAGCTGCGTGGCCCTCATCATGATTGCAATGAGATTCCCTGAGATCGATCTTCGCGAGTGTCGCGGCCTCGCTCTCAGTCAGCTTGATATGATATTTCTCCATGTATCCCCTCTTCCGGCCTGAACACTCCGAGGCCGCTTCGCCTGATATTATTGTGCGCTACTCGTCGCAGGCCACGCGGCTCCCTTGCCACCAGAAACTCTAATCTCGGATCGACCTGCACCGCGCTTTTCCACGCGCACCTGCACGGCAATCCGCTCGATCATGGCAGCGACGTGCGTGATGACGCCAACCTTCTGACCTCTACCCTGTAAGGTCTCCAGCGCATCTACTGCTAAGTCGAGGGTCTCCGCATCGAGCGAGCCAAAGCCTTCATCGATAAACAGCGTGTCGACAAAGGACGATCGACCCTCAAGACCTGACAGCGCCAACGCCAGCGCAAGGGAGACGAGGAAACGTTCACCGCCTGACAGGCTTCGGGTGCCGCGGACCTCGTCGCCCATGTCGCGATCAATAATATGCAGCGTGAGATCGGACGCAGCCCCCCGCGCGAGCCTGTAGCGGGGTGTCAATGCATGGAGATGATCATTCGCCAATTGCACCATGTGGTCGAGCGTGATGCCCTGCACAAAGCGACGGAAACGATCACCGCTAGCCGAGCCGATGGGCATCGTCGACTGCTTGCCAGATTACGAGTTCCGCTTTCGCAGTTTCGATTTGCGCGGATAGATTTGCAGCGGCGCCGCGCGCCTCGTCGTCTCGCGCGAGCGTAGCGGCAAGTGCACCTGTCCGTTGTTGCAAGTCTCCGATTTCGGTTCCCAACGCCGCGACGACTGCGGCCAACTCCTCGACATCGGTGGTCTCGTCGAACCCTTCTAACGCCCGGTGTAAGTCATTCTGACGCGTCAGCACTGCGGTGCCCGCATCGTTCACGCCTCGATCGATCTCTCGAATTCGGACCCGTAACGCTCCGCTCAATGCTGGGTCGGTTGCGATCAGCGCCGCAACCTGATCTGGCGGGCGAGCAATATCCATGCAGGCCGCGTTGAATGCCTTTTCGGCTAAAGCGTTACGGCCTTTGGCAGTCTCCAATCCGGCGGCGGCCTCGTCGCAACGAGCGCCGGCCGCCTGGAACGCTGCATCTGTAGTGGATTTTGTCTCGCGCGCGCGAGCAAGAGCTTCACGAGTGGTCTGGCAAGCCTCGGCGATCCGAGCCCGGTGACTTGCTGTCGCCTCGCCATCGAGGAGTTCCGCTCTGGCACGCGCCTTCTCTCCCTCGGCCAGGCGACGCTGATCGAGAAGAAGCGCCGCCGCCGTTACGTGGGCCTGCGCGTGCCGAAGCGAGGCGTCCGCCGCCGCACGCTCGGGCGCCAAGCGCTGGAGCGTCATTTCAAGCTGGCCAACCTGCTCGCGCAGGGCGGCATACTCCGTCGCAACTCTCGACAGCGTGACGCCAACACCCGCGGGATCGACATCGAGGTAGTCGACGGCCAGACCAGCGGCAGCAAGAAACGGCGTGATTTCACGGCTAATTGAAATGAGGCGCTCAGCAAGGCCCGCCGCCTGGACCGTGTACTCAGTTGCCTTCAATTGCGCAGCGTGGAAATCAGACGTCTTTGGTCGATGGAGCGCGCGGTCGTCTCGATCACCTCACCGAGCGCGTCATGCTCCCGCTGCAAACTGTCGATCTCTGTCCGAAGACGCCGGGAGCTTGCGAGCGGAGACGCAATGGCTGATCGTTCTGCGATCGCGACTGAGATGAGGGCCGCCAGTTTCAACGCAGCCTGGTCATCGAGAACGGGAGGTATGTTCCCCTCGATCCCAGCCTTCGTGCAGAGATCGTCCAACGACGACCACTGTTCGCCAAAAGCGCTGTTGGCAGCCAGAACTTGTCCGCGCGCCACATCGATGCCGCGATTTGTCTCCGCCTGGCGCGCTTCTCCAGCGGAGAGCGCGCGCGTTGCGGCATCCAAACGTTGGCCTGTCGCGGTCAACGCGGTATCAAGTTCTTCGCGCCGACGGCGAAGCCTAGCATTACAGTTGCAATTTTTTCCTGAGATGGGCTTTGCGCGCGTTGGCCTGATGGGCCCTACGCCAAGACGACCATGCGAGGATATGGGCGTGCGGGATGCGCCGCTGGGCAAGCTTCATGGCGA
>NZ_JADYVY010000029.1:0-54838 GCF_020194215.1 Bradyrhizobium sp. BRP20
ATCTCCACGTGGATCCCGCGTCCGACACGGGGTGGATGAGGCGCCCGTGTCGGACGCGGGATCCACGTGGAGATCGGCCTCAGATAGTCAGATCAGTAGCAGGTGCGAACGCGGCCGACGTACTGGCCGAAGGCGTTGTACTGGGCGACCCAGCCGCAGCGGTGGTAGCCGTGGTAATAGGGATCGTTGCTGGCGGCGATCGCGGAGCCGACGACGGCGGCGGTGGCGATGCCGGCACCGACTCCCCAGACCCAGCCGGGCTGCTTGGCTTCGGCCGAGGTGGTGGTGGATGCGATGCTGCCGGCAACAGTGAGAGCAGCGAGAGCTGCGGCGGCAATCTTGGTCTTGATCGACATGTGAAACTCCATCCGGGGTTGAGGCGGTCCGTTGTGGCCCGCGTGCCCAGTTGGACGGAGGCTGCTCGCGTCCGGTTCGAAGACTGCAAATGCGCTCGCGAAGAATAGATCTTTCCTGAATGAATCCAGGAAGATGCCCCCTAGCCGAGGGGACCCTTGGCAAGCCTGTTCACGTCGAAGTTATCGACCTCACCCAGCAGCTCGCAGAACGCCGTCGCGCCCTGATCGAGCAACTGCTCGCCCTTCTCTGGCTGCGCCAGCGTCGCGTTGCCGACAGCACCGCTGGTGTTGAGATCCTGCGCCTGCCAGGCGAACGGCGCCGGCCGCTGCGTCGACAGCCAGCGATATTGCTGCTCGATCGCGATGCTGCTCGCGGGAAAATCGGCGATCGCATCCTTGCGCACCTGATCCGGATAGCGCGCCAGCATGATCGAGGTCTCGACCGCGCCACCGTGAATGCCGTGCCGCACTTCATCGGCCGGGAACAATTTGTCGGCGCCTGAGAGCCGCGACCACGACGTCGTCACCACGAACAGCTTGTGATGCGCACGCAGATCCTGCGCGACCAGCATCATCGCCGCGCTGTTGCCGCCATGGCTGGTGACGATGACGAGCTTCCTCACGCCGTGGCGTGCAACGTCCGCGCCGATCGCTGCCCATTTCCTCAGCGCGATTTCAGTCGGCAGCGTCTGCGTGCCGGGATAGTCGATATGTTCGGTGGAGATCCCGACCCGTTCGACCGGGAGGAAGCTCGCCGGAATGCTGGTGGGTAACAGCTGGCGCACACGTGCCAGATAGGCGTCCGCGATCAGCACGTCCGTCGTCAGCGGCAGATGCGGGCCGTGCTGCTCGGTTGCCGCCAGCGGCAGCACCGCGATCCAGCGCGACGCCTCGTCCGGGCTCGCATCAGCCCAGTCGATGTCGATCCAGTCGCGGGAGGGCGTCATCGAGGTTTCCTTGCCCGAATTTGTCACGTAATTTGCGGTATGAGGGGATGCGGGCCCGGGCGGCTCGCATCCCCTGATGTCATGCGGTTCTATCGCGTTGCCTTCACCCGGACCAGTCGCGATTGGGCCAGCCACGATCGACGGAGTGCCAATATGACCCCCTTTCATCTGCGGCGAGCGTTAGTTGCGGGCTTGTTGGCCGCTCTTGCCTCCTTTGCGCCGGCGCGCGCCCAAACGCTCGACAAGGTCACCTTCGGCACCAACTGGGTCGCCGAGGCCGAGCATGGCGGCTTCTTCCAGGCGGTCGCCGACGGCACCTACAAGAAATACGGCCTCGACGTCACCATCGTCCCTGGCGGCCCGAACGAGAACAACCGGATGCTGCTGATCGCCGGCAAGATCGATTTCTTCATGGCCGCGAACACGCTGATGTCGTTCGATGCCGTCGCCAACAACGTTCCCGTCATCACCATCGCCGCGATTTTCCAGAAGGATCCGCAGGTGATGCTGACGCAGCCGGACGCCAAGGTCGCCAAGATCGAGGACCTCAAGCCGCTGACGCTGTTCGTCTCCAAGGAAGGCATGACCAGCTACTTCCAGTGGCTGAAATCCGAATACGGCTTCAGCGACAAGAACGTCCGCCCCTATAATTTCAATCCGCAGCCCTTCATCGCCAACCCGAAGAGCGCGATGCAGGGTTACGTCACCTCCGAGCCGTTTGCGGTGGAGAAGGCCGCCGGCTTCAAGCCCAATGTGCTGCTGCTCGCTGATTACGGCTTCAACACCTATTCGACGCTGATCGAAACCCGCCGCGAGATCGTCGAGAAGAAGCCTGACCTCGTGCAGCGCTTCGTCGATGCCTCCATGATCGGCTGGTACAATTACCTCTACCGCGACAATTCCGCCGGCAACGCCCTGATCAAGCAGCTCAACCCGGAGATGACCGACGATCTCCTGGCCTATTCCGTCGTCAAGATGAAGGAGCACGGCATCGTCGATTCCGGCGACAGCTTGAAAAACGGCATCGGCGCAATGAGCGACGAGCGCTATGCCTCCTTCTTCAACAAGATGGTCAAGGCTGGGGTCGTGAAGGCGGATCTCGACTACCGCAAATCCTACACGCTGCGCTTCGTCAACAAGGGCGTCGGCGTCGAGCTGCGCCCGAACAAGCCGTAAATGTTGAGATCAGGCACGCCGGTGAGGCTGGCGCCCACCTCTCCCGAAGGGAGAGGTCGCATCGCATCGCCAGATGCGGTGCGGGTGAGGGGTAACGCTCCCTCGTTGGACCTGAGGCCCCTCACCCGGCGCTGCGCGCCGACCTCTCCCCGCTGGGGGGAGGTGACGTGCCCCGCCATGTTCAGCGCGTGATGACAGAGAGCAGAACCGCGCCCGCCGTCGAGGCCAGCCTGACGCATCTCGCCGTCAGCCTGCGTGGCGTGACGAAAACTTACGACAACGGCGTGATGGCGCTCGGCCCGTTCGACCTTGCCGTCTGCAAGGGCGAGTTCATCTCGCTGCTGGGCCCCTCCGGCTGTGGCAAGTCGACAGTGTTGCGGCTGATCGCCGAGCTCAGCGCGCCGTCGTCGGGCACGGTGCGGGTGGCACGGCACGAGGGCGTGCCACAGCCAGGTCACGGCATCGGCTTCGTGTTTCAGGAGCCGACCCTGATGCCCTGGGCCAATGTCCGCGAGAACGTGCGCCTGCCGCTGAAGCTCGGCGGCGTGCCGAAGGCGGAGGGGCGCGCGCGTGCCGACGCGGCGCTGGCCAGCGTCGGCCTTGCTGATTTCGCCGATGCCTTTCCGCGCGAGCTCTCCGGCGGCATGAAGATGCGGGTGTCGCTGGCGCGTGCGCTTGTCACCGATCCCGATATCCTCCTGATGGACGAGCCGTTCGCCGCGCTCGACGAGATCACGCGCTTCCGCCTCAACAACGATCTGCTGGCGCTGTGGCGAGGCTTACGCAAGACCGTCATCTTCGTCACCCATTCGGTGTTCGAATCCGTCTATCTGTCGCAGCGCGTCGTCGTCATGACGGCGCGCCCCGGCAGCATCCAGGCCGACATCCGCATCGAGACGGTCGAGCCGCGGGGCGAGGAGTTTCGCACCTCGACGGCCTATTCCGATTATTGCCGACGCGTGTCGGCCGCGCTGGCGCCGTCCTATTCGGGGCAGTCGACGCTATGAACGCTCAAGCTCCCGTGCCCGCAAAATCGTCCGGCGCGCAACGCGCGATGCGCTTCGTGCTGCCCGTCATCGTCTTCGCAGCCGGCCTCTTTGCCTGGGAACTCGTGGTCCGCATCAGGGAGATCCCGCCTTACGTGCTGCCGGCGCCCTCCGTCATCGTGCTGACACTGATCAAGGACTGGGCGGTGCTGTCACAATCGCTGGCGACCACGCTTGTCACCACGCTCGAAGGTTTTGTCGCCGCCAGCATCGGCGGCATCGCACTGGCGCTGCTGTTCAACCAGTCGAAATGGGTGGAATATTCGCTGTTCCCCTATGCAATCGTGCTGCAGGTGACGCCTGTCATCGCGATCGCGCCGCTCTTGCTGATCTATCTGGAGCAGCAGACCGCGGTGGTCGTCTGCGCCTTCATCGTCGCCTTCTTCCCGGTGCTGTCGAACACCACGCTCGGGCTGAACTCGGTGGACCGCAACCTCGCCGGCCTGTTCCAGCTCTATGGCGCATCGAAACCGCAAACCCTGCGCTTCCTCAAGCTGCCGGCGGCGCTGCCCTACATCCTCGGCGGCCTGCGCATCGCCGGCGGCCTGTCGCTGATCGGCGCGGTCGTGGCCGAGATCGCGGCCGGAACGGCCGGCGCCGGCTCCGGGCTCGCCTACAGGATCGCCGAGTCAGGCTATCGCTTGAACATACCCCGCATGTTTGCCGCGCTGCTTCTGTTGTCGCTGGCCGGGATTGTCATCTATGGGGTGCTGGCGCTAGTTTCCCACCTCGTTTTACGGCGCTGGCATGAGAGCGCGCTTGGAAAGGAAAACTGATGGCTGCCGGTTCGATTTCGTCCGAAAAAATCGACCTTCTGATCTATGGGCCGGTGCGGCCGATCCTCGAGAACGGGTTTTCCGATCATTTCGTCGTGCACAAGGCAGAGACGCGCGGCGATCTCGAGCGGCTGACGCCGGCGGTCCGCGACAAGATCCGCGGCGTCGCGGTGACCTACCACACCGTGCGTGCGGACAAGGACTCGCTGTCGCAGCTGCCGAAGCTGGAGATGGTGGCGAGCTTCGGCGTCGGCTACGACCACATCGATGCCAAATATGCGGCCGAGCACGGCATTATCGTGACCAACACGCCCGACGTCTTGACCGAGGAGGTCGCCGACGTCGCGATGGGCCTTCTGATCTCCACCTTGCGCGAGTTCATCAAGGCCGACCGCTATGTCCGCTCCGGGCTCTGGCAGACCCAGAACTATCCGCTCAGCGTCGGCTCGCTGCGCGACCGCAAGGTCGGCATCGTCGGCATGGGCCGGATCGGCCAGGCCATCGCGCGCCGGTTAGATGCCTCGCTGGTGCCGGTGGTCTACCACTCCCGCAATCCCTCCAAGGACGTCTCGTACAAGCACTATCCTGACCTGATCGAGATGGCGAAAGCGGTCGACACGCTTGTTGTGATCGTGCCCGGCGGTGCCAGCACCAACAAGATGATCAATGAAGAGGTGCTCAAGGCGCTCGGCCCGCGCGGCGTGCTGGTCAACGTCGCCCGCGGCTCGGTGATCGACGAGCCGGCGCTGATCCAGGCGCTGAAATCCGGCACCATTCTCGCCGCCGGGCTCGACGTGTTCGCGGCCGAGCCGAACGTGCCCGACGAGCTCAAGACCATGCAGAACGTCGTGCTGCTGCCGCATATCGGCTCGGCCTCGGTGGTGACGCGCAACGCCATGGACCAGCTCGTGGTCGACAATCTCAAGGCCTGGTTCGCCGGCAAGGCGCCGCTGACGCCGGTTGCGGAAACGCCGGTCAAGGGACGCTGATGATCGCTCGTCGCCTTCTCGCATATGTCGTCGCGGCCTGCCTGGCCGCGATCGGCGCCGTCGCGGCCTCCTTGGCCGCGATCGGCATCGCGCATGCGCAGGATGCGGCGAGCCTGAAGAAGCAGATGCCAGGACAGTGGGAGCTCTCGACCACCGAGCGCAGCAAGACCTGCGTCGTCACGCTGAAGGCTGACGCCGCAGGCCAGGGTTTCAAGCTGGAGCTGGAGCCGTCCTGCAAGACCGCGCTGCCCTTCACCAAGGACATCGTGGCCTGGAGCGTGAGGGGCCTCGACATCGTGCGCCTGCAGGATGCGACCGGCGAAGCCGTGATCGACTTCACCGAGGTCGAGGCCGGCATCTTCGAGGGCTTGCGCCAGGGCGAGGGCGTCTACATCCTGCAGGATCTCGCCGCCGCGCGCTCGATGGCGAAGTCGATGGACCAGATGATCGGCGATTGGTCGATGGTGCGCCGCAACGGCCAGCCGGTGTGCGGGCTGACGCTGACCAACACCGAGGCTGATGCGGACAATTTCCAAGTTTTCCTCAAGCCGAGATGCGACGCCACGATCGCGCAGTTCAACCCGACGCAATGGCGCCTCGAGCGCGGCCAGATCATCCTGATGTCGAAATCGGGCGAAGCCTGGCAATTCGAGGCCGACGACAACGCGCAGTGGCGCCGCGTCCCCGACACCGCCGATCCCCTGATCATGCTGCGGCAGTAGGGCGTCGGCCGAGACCGCTAAGGCCGCGCGGCGTTTGGTCGTGCCCTGACGGGACGAACTCGGATGGGCCAAAAATCGCCTTGACCCCGGAATATTGCCGGCTCGAACTTTTCTCGCATCTGGAGAGACCAAGACAAGGAATCGTTCAAACTCGATCGGGCTTTGACATGAAATTCGTTGCCCTGGCCTTTTCGTGCCTTCTGCTTGTCGCGACGCCCGCCAGCGCGAATGACAGCCGCACCTTCAATGCGATGGTCGCGTTGGCCAATCGCGGAGATGCGGAGGCGCAATATCATGTCGGCATGATGCACAATAACGGCATCGGCACACAGCAGGATCGCAGCCAGGCATTCGAGTGGTTTCAAAAATCGGCCGCGGCCAACGATCCGCTCGGAGCCTATAAGCTCGGCTGCTATTATGACGGGCAAGGCGTGGGCGTCGTCGCAACGGATCCGGATCAGGCATTGAAGTACAAGCTTGTGTCCGCCAAGGCCGGTTACGCGCGTGCCCAGCACGACGTCGCTCTCATGTATGACCGACAAGGGAATTCGGAAGAAGCGCTGAAATGGTGGAAGATGGCGGGCGACCAGGGTCTCCCCAGCGCCCTCTTCAGCCTGTCCCGCGCATATTCCGCAGGAAAGGGCACGCCGAGGGACCTGTCCCTGTCGTATGCCTATTTCAAGCTCTCGAAGGTGGCGCCGGCCAAGAATGTCAACGAGATGGCTTCGATGTTATCGAAGCCTGAGCTCGAGAAGGCCGAGAAACTGGTTGCGGAATGGAAGCCGCAACCGACCGCTCTGACGCTGAAGGCATTCGCCGGCATCACAGCCGTGGAAAACCACTTGAAAGCCGCCAAGAACCAGGCGTTCTGATTGGCCTAGATCAACCGCATTCCGCGCAGGCTCGCATGCCCGTTCTTGCCGACGATGATGTGGTCGTGCACGGCAATCCCGAGCGGTTTTGCGATGTCGATGATCGCCCTGGTCATCTGGATGTCGGCCTGCGAGGGCGAGGGATCGCCGCTGGGGTGGTTGTGCACCAGGATCAGCGCGGTCGCGGACAGCTCGAGCGCGCGCTTGATCACCTCGCGCGGGTAGACCGGGGTGTGGTCGACCGTGCCGGTCTGCTGCACCTCGTCGGCGATCAGCTGGTTGCGCTTGTCCAGGAACAGCAGGCGGAATTGCTCCTTGTCGGCAAACGCCATGCTTGTGCGGCAATAGGCGATCACCTCGTTCCAGGATGACAGCGCGTTGCGGCTGTTGACCTCGCCCTTGGCAACGCGATGCGCGGCCGCGGCGATCAGCTTGAGCTGGTTGATCGCGGACTCGCCGACCCCCTCGACCTCGCGCAAGCGCGCCACTGGCGCATGCACGACCTCGGCGAACGAGCCGAAGGTCTTGATCAGCGTCTTCGCCAGCGGCTTGGTGTCGCGCCGCGGCAGCGCGGCAAACAGCGCCATCTCGAGCAGCTCGTAATCGCTGAGCGCATCCGCGCCCGCGCTATAGAAGCGCTCGCGCAGCCGCTCGCGATGGCCGAGATAATGCGGCGTGTCGTCAGGTCTGCTCTTGTCGTGGTCCGGCTTGGCGGGCATCGGCCGCCAGCATTGCCGGGGATGGTGGTTTTTGCAACCGTCAATTGCGCGCGCCTTGCATAGGTGCGCTTCCGGCATGAAGCGGATGATGATCAGCCGACCGTTTTTCCCGCCCTTCGTCTCAGCTGGCGATCATGGGCCCTGGTGACGCCAGAAGCTATCGTTGGGCACGACGCCTGCGGGATCGGCAGCCAGGTCCGGCCTGATACGATCGAGGAAGTACATCGGGGTGGGCCCCTTGCCCTTCACCTCGATGCTGCCGCGCGGTTCGCAGGTGAAGCGCGCTTTGACCACGTTCCAGGTCGCCTCGGCAATGTTGATCCGTCCGGGATCGGCGGCCGCCTGCAGACGCGCGGCGACGTTCACCGCGTTGCCCCAGATATCGTAGCTGAACTTGCGCGTTCCGACGACGCCAGCGATGACCGGGCCGGTGTTGATGCCGATTCGCGCCATCCAGAGCGGCAGCCTCAGCCGTTCGCGCTGACGGTTCGCCTTGGCGAGCAGGTCCTGAATCTCGAGCGCCGCCAGCGCGGCATCGACAGCGTGCGTCCGGTTGATCTCGGGCAGGCCGCCGGCACAGAGATAGGCATCGCCGATGGTCTTTATCTTTTCGAGCCGATGGCGCGCAATGATCTCGTCGAACGTGCTGTAGTACTCGTCGAGCTGGTGCACGACCTGCGCCGGCTCGATCGCCTCGACGTGCCGGGTGAAGTCGGCGAAATCGACGAAGAGGATGCTGACCGACTGGTAGAAGCGCGGCCGCACCTTCGCGTTGGCCTTGAGCTCCTCGGCGATCGCAGGGGGAAGGATGTTGAGCAGGAGCGCATCTGATTTGCTCCGCTCCGCCTCCGCCATTGCGCGCGCCTTGTCGAGCTCGGCCAGCATCTCGTCGCGCTCGCGGAGTCTACGTCTGAGCTCGAGCTGAGCCACGGCCTGACGCGAGATCCGCCGCACTGCTTCTTGCTGCTCGAAGCTGAGCTCGCGCGGCTCGAAATCGATGACGCACAGCGTTCCGAGCGCGTATCCCTCCTCGCTGATCAGCGGCATGCCGCAATAGAAGCGCAGCCCGAACTCGCCGGCGACCAACGGCGAATCGCTGAACCTCGGATCCTTCGTGAGGTCAGGCACATACATGAGATCGTCATGGCAGATCGTCGCCTGGCAGATCGAAATCTCCTTGGGCACGTGCGTAAGGTCAGGCGGCAGGCCGCACTTGGCCTTGAGCCATTGTCGCTTGTCGTCGAGGAAGGTCAGCAGCCCGGCGCTGCAGCCGCAGATCTGCGCCGCCAAGTCCGCCAGTTCATCATAGGCGATCTCCGGCGGCGTATCGAGAATGCGATAGGTTTCGAGGGCTTGCTGCCGCGCCTGCTCGTTGTCCGGCAGGTAGATCTTCATGTCGTCCGCCACCGCTCGACAGAACCCGCCATGACCATATCTCCATGCCCAGTCAAGACGCCTGCATTAGAACACCGGAGGCGGATCATGGAAAGGTGCGACTCCCTGCGCAGTCAGCGAAACCGACGTGATTGTGGTCATGCTTTTCCCATCATGCACGTGCTTTCACCTCGACGTCGGCCGCCTGTTGCCCGTCGCGTGCGTCTCAGCGCTGTTGTGGGGGGCCTTCTGGCGAAGGCAAGATCTGGGACGATCAACCGAGACCCGGACTCGGGCCTAGGTCAGTAAGCGCGTCCTCGACGCGTTGGTGCGCAAAGGCAGAATCGCCACCCGCCAAAGGGGGCCGCCGATAGCAATAGCCGACGCACCGGGCTCACCCGATCTGCTTCTCGCCGTGCCGCGCCGATAGCGTGAAGATCTCGACGCCGGTCGCCGTCACGCCGACCGAGTGCTCGAACTGCGCCGACAGCGAGCGGTCGCGGGTGACCGCGGTCCAGCCGTCGGACAGGATCTTCACGTGCGGCTTGCCGAGATTGATCATCGGCTCGATGGTGAAGAACATGCCGGGCTTGAGCTGCACGCCCTCGCCGGGCCGGCCGATATGGATGATGTTCGGCTCGTCGTGGAACATGCGGCCGAGGCCATGGCCGCAGAAATCGCGCACCACGCTCATGCCCTGCGGCTCGACGAAGCTCTGGATGGCGTGGCCGATGTCGCCGGTGGTGGCGCCGGGCTTCACCGCGGCGATGCCGCGCATCATGGCTTCATAGGTCACCTCGATCAGCCGCTCGGCCTTGCGGGCGATTGGGCCGATCGCATACATCCGGCTGGAATCGCCATACCAGCCGTCGACGATGAAGGTGACGTCGATGTTGACGATGTCACCCTCCTTCAGCGGACGGTCGCCGGGCATACCGTGGCAGACAACATGGTTGAGCGAGGTGCAGGTCGAGTAGCGGTAGCCGCGATACATCAGCGTCGCCGGATAGGCACCATGGCTGAAGGCGAAGTCGCGGACGAATTCGTCGATTCTGGAGGTCGGCACGCCCGGCCCGACGATGTCGGTGAGCTCGTCCAGGCACCTGGCCACCAGCGCGCCCGCCTTGCGCATGCCGGCAAAGGCGGCAGGCCCGTGCAGCTTGATCTGTCCGGTCTTGCGCAGGGAGGTCTCGGTGGCGTCGACGTAGCTCATGCGTGTCAGGTCTTCTCGGGCTGATCTCGATGTCGGTGGAAAGGCTTGATTTCAGGCCCCAATCTAATGATTGGCAGGCTTCATGCAAGCCGAAGGGCCTGCTTGGGGGGTGAAAGTGACCTAATTCGGCACTTCCACGGCGGTTTCCACCGGCAGGGCGCCGCCGCGGATGCGGATTTCGCGGACGGGATAGGGAACTCGGATGCCCTCACGCTTGAAGGCGTCCCACAGCTCCAGCATCACGTCGCTCTTGACCTTGTCCATGCCGTCGGGGTCGGCGATCCAGAAGGTCAGCGAGAACTTCATCCCGGCTTCCGCGAACTCGCTCAGGAGACAGGTCGGGGGCTTGCCCTTCTGCGCGCGCGGATGAGCGGCGGCGGTCTCGGCGGCGAGCGTACAAACCAGCTTCGGGTCGGCGTCGTAATTGGTGCCGAAGGCGATCTTCACCAGCGTGTTCTTGTCGGTATAGGTCCAGTTAACGACCTTCTGCGTCACCAGATCCTCGTTCGGGACCAGGAATTCGCGCCCGTCGCCGGCAGCGACGGAAATATAGCGCGTCTTCATCGCGCTGATGCGGCCGGTGTTGTCGCCGATGGTGACGAGATCGCCGGGCTTCACCGATTTGTCGGCGAGCAGGATGATGCCAGAGATGAAATTGGCGACGATCTTCTGCAGGCCGATACCGATGCCGACGCCGACCGCGCCGGAGAACACCGCGAGCGCCGACAGGTCGATTCCGACCGCGCCGAGCGCGATCACGATGGCGACCGTGAGCAGCCCGATGCGGATGATCTTGACCAGCAGCACCTGCACCGATGGCGTCAGGTCGGTGGTCGAATTGATCCGGCTCTCGGCGAAATTGCTGGCGATGTTGGTGAGCCAGAGTGCGATCAGCAGCAGTGCGCCGGCCTTGAGCGCCAGGAGCGGGGTCAGCCTGAGGCCGCCGAGCACGATCGCAAAGGAATCCAATAGGTCGACCGTCGCATCGAGCTGGCCGACGATGGAGAGCGCGGCGATGAACCATGCCGTGATCGACACCAGCTTGACGATGAAGGCGTTGCGCAGCACCGAGGTCACGAGCCGGATCACGAGCCATGCGAAACCAAGCTTGGCTGCGACCATCAGGAGATAGGAACGGCTCGGCCAGGTCGCGTGATACATCACCACGCGCGAGACGATCACGAGCAGCGTGAACACCGCCGTCGAGGCGCTGGCGACCATGACCCGGACGAAATGCCGGAGCGGCAGCGGCCAGCGCATCGCCAGCGAGGTCAGGTCGACACGGCTGCGAATAGCGGCCTCCGCGGCATAGGCGATGCCGGCGGCGGCCAGGATGAGGCCGAATTGCAGGTAGAACCAGGGTGAGGAGAATTCTGCCCCGACGCTGCGTGCGGTGGTCTGCACGAGCTCCATGAAGTCTTTGAGGTCCATGTCCATCGGGTCTCGTCGGCAAGCGGGGAGGAATTGATTCGAGGGCGCCGGACAATCCCACAAAGGACGCGGCCGGGCCATCGATACACCGTGAAGTGAAGCGCGTTAAGGCCGTAAAATGCGGGCAGATTGCCGCGAAGAGCGAAAATGGGTTGGCGCGCGAGTCCACCGACGATAAGGATGAAATTCCAGCGATTTCTTACCCGGAAGGTGGATGGCTTCCCTCGACTCCGTCAGTCTCGCCATATTGCTCGGCGCCGTCCTCGTCATGGCCGGCATCCTCTCCAGCCTGCTTGCGCTGCGCTTCGGCGCGCCCTTGCTGCTCGTCTTCCTCATCATCGGCATGCTCGCCGGCGATTCCGGCCCAGGTCAGCTCCAGTTCGACGACGTCCGCACCACCTATCTGGTCGGCTCCGTCGCGCTCGCTTTGATCCTGTTCGACGGCGGCCTGCGCACGCGCTTTGCCAGCATCCGCACCGTGCTTGCGCCGTCCGTGGTGCTCGCGACCGCAGGCGTGCTGCTGACCGCGCTGGTCACGGCGCCGTTCGCCAAATATGCGCTCGACCTCAACTGGTCGGAGTCGCTGCTGGTCGGGGCGGTGGTGGCCTCGACCGACGCTGCGGCCGTGTTCCTCCTGGTGCACACCCAGGGCCTGCGTCTACGCCCGCGCGTCGGCGCGACGCTGGAGGCGGAATCCGGCACCAACGATCCCTTCGCGATCTTCCTCACCTTGATGCTGGTGGAATACATCTCGGTCGGTACCAGCTCGCCCGGCCATGTGCTGATGGAGTTCATCCAGGAGGCGGTGCTGGGCGCCGTCGTCGGCGTCATCGGCGGCCGCCTCGTCGTCATCGCGCTCAACAAGGTCGCCCTACCGCAGGGCCTGCATGCGCCCTTCGTGACCACGGCCGCGCTCGTGATCTTCGGCGGCTCGCAGATCATGCACGCCTCCGGCTTCCTCGCCGTTTATCTCGCCGGCATCATCATCGGCAACCGGCCGACCCGCGCGCATAATTCGGTGGTGACGTTCCTCGACGCCGCGACCTGGCTGGCGCAGATCGTGATGTTCGTGCTGCTCGGCCTTCTGGTTTCGCCGAGCCGGTTGGGTTCCAGCGTGCTGCCGGCGGTCGCCGTCGCGCTGGTCTTGATGCTGGTGGCGCGCCCGCTCGCGGTGTTCGTGTGCCTGTCGCCGTTCCGCTTCAACTGGCGTGAGAAGATCTTCATCGCCTGGACGGGACTCCGCGGTGCGGTCGCGATCTTCCTGGCCTCGATCCCGATGCTGGTTGGGCTGCCCAAGGCCTATCTCTATTTCGACGTGGCCTTTGTCGTCGTCATCATCTCGCTTCTGCTGCAAGGCTGGACCCTGGCGCCGGCCGCGCGCAAGCTGCACGTGGCGCTGCCCCGCGCCGACCGCGGCCCCCGCCGCGTCGAGCTCGATCTGCCCGGCCAGCTCGAGCAGCAGCTGGTCGGCTATCCGGTGCGGCCCAAGAGCCTGTATTTCCGTCGCGGCCTGATCCCGTCCTGGTCCAAGCCGACACTGGTGATCCGCAACGAGCACATCCTGACGCCGACGGAGGCCGATCCGATCGCACCGGGCGACTACATCTATCTGCTGGCGCCGCCGGAAAAGGCCGAAGCGCTCGACCGTTTCTTCGTCGACATGCAGCCGAGCACCGCGCCCGATCCGCATCTGCTCGGCGACTTCATGGTCTCCGGCGAGCACACGCTCGCCGAGCTCGCTGCGATCTACGGTGTGAAGGTCGGCGAGGATGACGGCAAGCTGACCCTGGCAGATTATTTCGACGTCCATCTCGACCACGCGCCGAAAGAGGGCGCCGAGCTGCCGCTGGACGAGATCGTGCTGGTCGCACGATCAATCTCCGGCGGCCGCGTCAACGTCGTCGGCCTGCGTCTGCCGGAAGAAGACGAAACGCCGCCGCCGCTGACCCGCGCGCAGGCGGTGAGAAAGAAGCTCGCCGATGTCTGGACTTCGGTCGCTGGAGTTTGACTTGCGAAGAGGAACTGCCACCAAATCGCCGCAACCGCCGAAGTTTTGCGCGGCTTCGTGACATCCGGATCCGGAACGCTCCGCATTGCCTCTCGTTCTAAGCTGTATAGAACTTTGGACTGACAGGAGTACGCCAATGCGAAAGTTCGCCCTTCCGATCGCGACTGTCCTCGTGCTGGGCGCAGCGGCGCCGGCTATGGCCTACGACACCGGCGATCAGATCTCGATGCAGGTTGCGCTTGACGTCGCGACTGATCTTGGCGTTGCGACGGTGTCGCACACGAACTTCCTCGGCGACGAATGGCAGATTGAGGGCCGCGACCGCGCCGGCCGCTGGATCGAGGTCGATGTGGATGCCCGGACCGGCGAAGTGCGAAACGTCGACCGCGGCTGGTAGCGGGGGTTGGCCCGATCACGTCAGCACCTTCACCCCGCCGAACGACGTCACCCGTCCCTGCTTCAGCATCACGATCTGCGTCGCGAGCTGGCGCAGCTCGGCGACGTCGTGGCTGACATAGACCATCGGCACATTGGCCTCGTCGCGCAGTCGCACCAGGTAGGGCAGGATCTCGAGCTTGCGGCCCTCGTCGAGCGCGCCGAGTGGCTCGTCGAGCAGCAGGAGGCGCGGCTTCGACAGCAGCGCGCGGCCGAGCGCGACGCGCTGGCGCTCGCCGCCGGACAGCTTCCCGGGACGGCGATCCCTGAGCGCGCCGATGTCGAGCAGGTCGATGATGCGCTTGTGCTGCGCCGGATCGGGCGCAAGCCCGTTCATTCGCCGTCCGTAGTCGAGGTTCTGCGCCACGCTCAGATGCGGAAATAGCCGCGCATCCTGGAACACGTAGCCGATGCGGCGGCGGTAAGTGGGCACGTGAATGCCGGCCGCGGTGTCGTCGACGATCTCGCCGTCGATCGCGATGGTGCCGCGATCAGGCCGCAGCAGGCCGGCGATCATGTTGACCAGCGAGCTCTTGCCGGCGCCCGAGGCGCCGAACAGCCCGATGACGCGCCCCTCGCTGCTGAAGGAAGCGGACAGCGAGAATTCACCGAGCTGTTTTTCGACGTCGACGCGCAGCATGGTCAATTCCCGTGCAGCCGCTGCGTGGCGCGGCGGGCGAACCATTCGGCCGCGATCAGCGCACCGATCGCAAGCACGATCGAGACGATCACGAGCCTTCCCGCAGCGGCATCGCCGTCCGGCGTCTGGATCAGCGAATAGATCGCGGACGAAATCGTCTGGGTCTCTCCTGGAATGTTGGAGACGAAGGTGATGGTGGCGCCGAACTCGCCGATCGCCTTGGCAAAGCCCAGCACCATGCCGGCGAGCACGCCCGGCAGCGCCAGCGGCAGCGTCACCGTGAAGAACACTTTCCACGGCGCTGCGCCGAGGGTCTCCGCAGCCTGCTCAAGCCGGCGGTCGATCGCCTCGATCGACAGTCGCATCGGCCGCACCAGCAGCGGAAACGCCATCACGCCGCAGGCGAGCGCAGCACCGGTCCAGCGGAACGCGAAGACGATGCCGAGATGGTCGGCGAGAAAGCTGCCAATGAGGCCTTTGCGACCGAAGCTGAGCAGCAGCAGATAACCGGTGACGACGGGCGGTAGCACCAGGGGCAGGTGCACGAGTGCGTCGAGCACCGACTTGCCCCAGAAATCACGCCGCGCGAGCAGCCACGCCAGCGCAATGCCGAACGGCGTCGCGACCAGCGTGGCAATGACGGCGACCCTGAGCGAAAGCAGGATCGCCGTCCATTCGGCGGGAGAGATGTCGAACATCAAGCCGTCATATCAGGTCGCAGAAACAGGTTGCAAAATCAGGTTTGCAGGAATCAGGTCGTAACAATCAGGTTGTGGGGCTGATCAGGAACTTGAAGCCGTATTTTTCCAAGATGGCCTTGGCCGCCGCCGTGCGCAGGAAGGCGAGATAGCCGTTCGCCTCCGGCTTGGCGATGCTGGTCGCCGCGACCGGATAGATGATCGCAGGATGCGAATCCGCCGGGAAGGTGCCGACGATCTTCACGCCCGGCTCGATCTTGGCGTCGGTCGAATAGACAATGCCGAGCACGGCCTCGCCGCGGGCGACCAGTGTCAGCGCCGCGCGCACGCTCTCGGCCATGGCGAATTTCGGCTCTGCCGCCTGCCAGGCCCCGAGCTTTTCCAGCGCTGCCTTGGCGTATTTGCCTGCCGGTACCGACCTGACGTCACCGGTCGCGATCCTGCCGTCGCCGGCGAGCTTGGCGAGATCGAAACCTGGCGCGATCGTCACGCTGTCGATCTTGGAATCCTTCGGCGCGATCAGCACGATGCTGTTGCCGAGCAGATTCACTCTGGAAGGCTCGTTGATGGTCTTCTTGGCGATCGCGTAGTCCATCCAGTCGGTGTCGGCCGAGACGAACACGTCGGCCGGCGCGCCCTGCTCGATCTGCTTGGCCAGCACCGAGCTAGCGGCATAGCTGACGCTGAACTTGACCCCGGTCCTGGCGGTGTAGGCGGCGTCGATCTCGTCCAGCGCGTTCTTCATCGAGGCGGCGGCGAACACGGTGATGGTCTTGTCCTCGGCCGCGGCGGGCGCGACGGCCGTGCCGGCGAGAATGACGAAGGCGGTGAAAAGTCCTGACAGACGAAACATGGATGCGCTCCGTGCGGGCTCGCGCGCGCAAGGTTGCACGCGCGAAATCTGGCGTTGGCTGGTCAGATGCGACGGGCGGACGCGCTGTTCCACGGTCCCTGGCGACGGCTTACGGCCGGCGGGGATATCGCAGTGCAAACATAGCAGGCCGTGGCCGCAGGTCAAAGCCGGCCGTTTGTCGGCCAGCTTCTATCGGGCCGGCGAGTTCGTCATCCCGGGGCGCGCGTAGCGCGAGCCCGGGATCCATAACCACAGGATTGCGTTGGGCGAAGACTCGGAGTGACCTGCTTCGCGCAAGTATCACTCCCTGTGGTTATGGGTCCCGGGCTCGCTGCGCGCCCCGGGACGACGTCCGCGGGCGAGCCCTTACGGCTTCGCATCCCCTGCATGCAGCACCGCCTTGCAGGTTGCCGGCATCTGCGCGAGCGTCATCGGCGGCTTCGGCTTGGGCGGCTCGGGCGGCGGCTTGGGGTGCAGCACCGCATCGGAGAACCAATAGGCGAGATCGGCGGGCTTGCAGCCTTCGTCCTCGGCCTGTGACGGCTGGCCCTCGCATTCGCCGGCCCCGGCCGGGCAGTGCATGCGGATGTGGAAGTGGTAGTCGTGGCCCCACCAGGGGCGGATCTTCGACAGCCAGGCGCGGTCGCCCTTGGCCTCGCGGCACAGCGCCTTCTTGATCGCGGCATTGACGAAGATGCGCTGCACGGCGGGTTCTCGCGCCGCAGCGCGCAGCACCAGCACGTGGCCTGGCGTGAACACCTTGGGGTCGATGTCGAGCCGGTCCTGGCGCACCATCATCACCGCCGACATCTCCTCGCGCTCCTCGCGCGAGAGCCGGCGGTCCGGCATCGGCGTCAGCCAGATGTCGGCGTCGAGACCGATCTGGTGGCTGGCATGGCCTGACAGCGCCGGCCCGCCGCGCGGCTGGGCGATGTCGCCGACCAGGATGCCGGGCCAGCCTGCGTCCTTGTGCGCCTTCGCGGCGAGCCGCCTGATCAGCGCGATCATGTCGGGATGACCGTAGCTGCGATTGCGCGACAGCCGCATCACCTGCCAATTGTCGCCGTTGACCGGCATCTGCGCGGCGCCGCCGATGCAGCCCCTGGTGTAGGAGCCGATGACGTGGGCCGGCCCCTTCGATGGCAGCAGCTTGCGCGCGAACAATTCCTTGGCGGCGAGATCGGGGTCGTTGGGATTGGCGAGCGGCGGCAGCGGCTTCGGGTTGATGCTGCCACGGTCCTGGGCCAGCGCGCCACCGGCGCCCAGGCAGACGAACAAGAGCAGGAGGAGGGTGATGCCGCGGCGACTCATGCTGACGCTCTTATAACCCAATGCTGCACCAGGGTTAAGAACGAGGCGACGAGCCCGCCGCCGGCTCATCGCAGCGCGCCCCGAATCGCGTCTCGACCCGCCGTTTCTTAAGGGTGTAATAACCGTATCCTGCATTGACCAAAATTCGTGCGCAGCGCGCAGAAAATTTTGCGGTTCGCATGCAATCGCGCGCAATTTCGGAACCGATTCAGGCGCGCGCGCAATTTTGCGCCAGATCGCTCATTGATTGCGGCGCCGCACTCAGTCTGATGGCGCCTGCCGCCGCCCGCCACGCCGCGCAAACAGGCAGTAAGCGCGCCGCGCGCGGACCGCGGCTGGCTAAGATTACTTTTTTTTCAGACACTTGCCTCAAAACTTGCGGCCGCTGGACGCGACTGGGACGAGTGAAGTTGAGTTTGGGGTCTCGAAGAACAAGAAAGCGAAAGCAAAGCATGCTTGCCCGCGCCGGCCAAAAGGCGCGCAAGCCGCGCTTCGCGCGCGCGCACCGTGCCCTTTCCGAACACGACGAAATCCTGCGCAGCCGTGCCGAGGCGGAAGCCGCGATCGCGGAGGCGCGCAAGTCGCATGAGCGCCTGCGCCAGGCCATCGACATCCTGCCGCAGGGCATCGTGTTTCTCGACGCCGAAGGCCGCTACGTCCTCTGGAACAGGAAATACGCCGAGATCTACAGCAAGACCGCCGATCTGTTCGAGGAGGGCGCGCGGCTCGAGGACACGCTGCGCATCGGCGTCGCCCGCGGCGACTATCCCGAGGCCATCGGCAATGAAGAAGCCTGGATCGCAGAGCGCCTGCAAAAACTCTACAAGCCCGGCGCGCGCCACGAGCAGAAGCTGTCGGACGGCCGCGTCATCCTGATCGACGAGCGCTTGACCGATGACGGCGGCGTCGTCGGCCTGCGCGTCGATATCACCGAGCTCAAGCAGCGCGAGGCCTCGTTCCGCCTGCTGTTCGACGGCAATCCCGTGCCCATGATCGTCTGCGCGCTGGACGACGAGCGCATCCTCAGCGTCAACGATGCCGCGGTCGCGCATTATGGCTACAGCCGCGCCGAGTTCGAGCGATTGAAGATCCGCTCCTTGCAGGCATTCGAAAGCGTGCCGCCCTGGACCGTCGATGGGACCGGCGAGGATCAGGCCGGCCGCACCTGGAAGCACGTCAAGGCCGACGGCGCGCTGATCGACCTTGCGATCTATTCCCGCGAATTGACTTATGCCGAGCGGCCCGCGGTGCTGCTCGCGCTGATGGACATCACCGAGCGCAAGCGCGCGGAGGCGCGGCTGGCCTTCATGGCCCAGCATGACGGGCTGACCGGTCTGCCCAATCGCAACCTGCTGCGGCAGCAGATGGACGAGATGCTGCTGCACACGCGCCGCGGCTCCGAGAAGGTCGCGCTGCTGATACTAGGGCTCGACAATTTCAAGGCGGTCAACGACACCCTGGGGCACGCGGTCGGCGACAAGCTGCTGCGCGGCGTCGCCAAGCGACTACGCTCCACCTTGCGTGACGAGGATGGGCTGGCCCGCCTTAACTCCGACGAGTTCGCGGTTCTGCAGAGCGGATTGGCTCGGCCGGAAGATGCGGTGGGTCTCGCAAAACGCCTCCTTGCGGCCATCGCCGATCCCTATCTGCTCGACGGTCATTCCGTGGTGATCGGCGCCTCGATCGGCATTGCGATGGCGCCCGGCGACGGCGAGGATTCCGAAAAGCTGCTCAAGAGCGCCGACATGGCGCTGTCGCGCGCCAAGCTGGACGCGCGCGGCAGCTTCGCCTTCTTCGAGGCCGCGCTCGATGCGAAGGCGCAGAGCCGCCGCAAGATCGAGGTCGAGCTGCGCGACGCGATCCAGAACGACGTGTTGCGGCCGTACTATCAGCCGCTGATCGACCTATCGAGCGGCCGCATCACCGGTTTCGAGGCGCTGGTGCGCTGGCCACATGCCGAGCGCGGCATGGTGTCGCCGGCCGAGTTCATTCCGGTCGCCGAAGACACCGGCCTGATCAATCCGCTCGGCGGGCTGATGCTGCGCCGGGCCTGTCTCGATGCCGCGGCCTGGCCGGACGACGTCCGCGTCGCCGTCAATTTGTCGCCGCTCCAGTTTCGCAGCGGCAATCTGCTCTCGATGGTCACGGACGCGCTGAAGCATTCCGGCCTGGCGCCGCGCCGGCTCGAGCTCGAGATCACCGAGACGCTGCTGCTGGAGAAGAGCGCGCAGGTGCTGGCGACGTTGCATGCGCTGCGCGCGCTCGGCGTGCGCATCTCCATGGACGATTTCGGCACCGGCTATTCCAGCCTCAGCTACCTGCGCAGCTTCCCGTTCGACAAGATCAAGATCGACCAGTCCTTCGTGCGCGATCTCGCGGCCAACCGCGAGGCCCAGGCGATCATCCGCTCGATCGTCAGCCTCGGCAAGGGCCTTGGCGTCACCATCACCGCCGAAGGCGTCGAGACCGAAGCCGAGCTCAGCTGCCTCCGCGCCGAAGGCTGCCATGAGGGCCAGGGCTTCCTGTTCAGCAAGGCCCGGCCGAATGCGGAGATCGTCAGCCTGCTGGCCGCACAGCGCGGCATCGACCGCAACGAGGACGCCGCGCTGGTGGCGTGACCGCTCGCCTCCACGATATCTAAGAACGTACCGCTTCGCCCATCGGCCTCTCCCGCCTTGCCCGGCGCCAGCAGCCTTGATCTGCCTCAACAACGAGGCCAAAGGCCGGGGCGCATGACAGCGCGGCGTCGGTCAATTTCCGTTTGGAGGTTCGGACGGATAATGGCCCGGGCGCGCCACCCGTAAATTTCCCAAGTGCGGACCGTCAGCTGCCGTCGTTAAGTCGTGCGGTCGTGGGGTCGCACCATGAAGACACCGAAGCCGAAGCAATGGGCCGAGCAGGAGGTTCGACGGCTGGTCACGCTGGCCCGGCAGGGCATTGGGGTATCGAAGATTGCCGCCGAACTGGGCCGCCACGCCGGATCAGTCAGGCGAATGGCGCGAGCGAAAGGAATATTGTTGAAGAAATAGTCGCCGGTAGGGCAGGCGCTGCCTGATCGACGAGGCGCGTGGACGGCGCCCTACAGCCCGAAGCCTCGGCCGATGTCCCGCACAAGGCTGGGCGCAGCCTCAGTATTGCGACCATGGGAGAGCGCTCGATCGAGCCGAGACAAGATGCCTTTTCCGAAGAGCGCTATAGCGATGCTTCTGAGCATGGTTGTGGATCGGGTTTGAACGATGCTGCGAAAGTTCAAAACGGCCCCAGCCGCAGGATGGGGTAACAGCCGGGGCCGGCATTCCCATTCCAATGTGCCGCATCGGCGGTGGGCGGCACTCTTCAGGTTAGGCACACAGAAGCTAACAAATTATTCTGTTTCGCTCTCACCTCGCGTCGGCCGTGGCCGATTGTATCATAGCGTGCTCACGGTGAAGCGGTGAGCGAACCGAGCAATGGTCGACATGCTCGAGCGGCGCATCATTGGCCAAGTGCTCCCAATATTCAGCTTCCGCGAGTAGTTTCCAACCTCGATCCGGATGACGCGCGGCTGTCTGACGGCACAATAATGCCATCGCGCGCAGGCGACCCGCAGTATCCATCTGCTCCTCCCATTATATTCTTGTTGATTGCACCCTATTTTCTTTTTTTGCGTCGGAGTCATTACGATTATGTCGCAAAACTAATTTCCACTTTTCGAAGCGCGACTCGACTTTCGTTGCGGCTACAAATCGCGCATCGAACACAACTGGCGCAATTCAGCTCGTATCGGTAGATCGAGACCGGACCATCAGGCTTCGTGCTTACTAATCAGAACTGGCAAGAACGGCGAGATACTCGCGCCCGTCCGTCGGCGATGGGTTCCGCAAGAGCTCGAACTACCACCACGCGTCGGGCTCTCCGCGGCGATTGCCATGGTGTGCAGCGTACGCAAGATGACCGCGCTGATGGCCGCGGCGTCATCGTTGAGCGCGGGCCTGATGCTGCATTTCATGAATTGCTCCCCGAAGCTTCGCGAATGACTGAATGAACCCGCTCACGGCGCGGCAATCGGCGGATTTTCAACGACCCGTCACTCGATCGCGTCGTCCGTCAGCACGAGGATGGTGGGCGGGATCGTCACGCCGAGCGCCCGCGCGGTCTTGAGATTGACGGCCAGTTCGAATTTGGTTGGCAGCTGGATTGGCATATTTGCCGGCTTTTGTCCCTTCAGGATCAGATCAACATAGCCCGCGGCGCGACGAAACAGGTCGCCGATGTCGGCACCATAGCTGATCAGAGCGCCGGCATGGGCGAACTCCTTCTGCTGGCCGATGACGGCGATCTTCATGTCGATGCCGATACGGCAAATTGCGTCCTGCATCGCGGCGGTCATGTAGTCGCGAATGACAATCACGGCGTTGCCGCCGGCGGCCGCGAGCACATTGAATTGCTCGGCAACCGCCGCCGGCGATGCGCTCGTCAGTCCGAGGCGCACCGGCTCCAGCCCGGCGCGTCGTGCTTCCTCGATGGTTTGCGCGCCCCAGGCGCTGAAGGTCGGGTCCGTCGCATTGTTCAAGACGCCGATCCGCTTCAGCGAGGGCAGGATCTCCCGGATCATCTCGATGCGCTTGGCCGACATCTCCTCGCCGAACGCGGCGAAGCCGGTGAGGCTGCCGCCCGGCCGCGCGAGGCTCTGAAACAATTCAGGGTCGCTTTGCACCGCAGGCAGCGCCACGGCGACGACGGGAATATTGGTTTTCCTGATCATCGCGCGTGCTGCGGCCGGGCCGGGCGAAAGCAGCACGTCCACCTGTCTGGCCACGAGGTCGTCGATCAATGCAAGGCCCCGCGACACATCGCCGGCCGTCGAGTGGGCCTCGATGACGATGGTGCGGCCCTCCACGTAACCCAGCTCGGCCAGCGCCTTCCGGAACGGAACGAGCACCGCATTGTCGATTTCCGGCGTGGCAAATCCGACGAATCCCACGACCGGAACGCGCTTTTGGGCCAAGGCTTCGCGCGCCGATATCGCCGTCATTCCCAAGAAGCTCAGAAACGTCCGCCGCCTCATTTGGCCTCTCGCGATGCCAGAACGATCTGATCACAAGGGCAATGGTACACGAAGATAATCGGTGCCAGAAGGCAGGAAGTAGGATGACCGAGGGAGGCGAAATCCATCAAACTTACATTTATGCAAAGTCAGATCCGGTATTCGCCACTATCCGGTGTCACGCCGTCGCGCGGCTAAGATCGAGCGATGGCCTGCGCCGCGTCGGGAAGCTCAACGCCACCGCGACTGCTGCAAGCCCGATCGCGAAGGAGCCGGCGTGCAGCCAGGTGTATTGCTGGAACGTGTCAAACACGATCCCGCCGGCCCAGGGCCCGAGCGCCATGCCGAGGCTGGCGAAGGCCGACACGGCGCCGAACACCGTGCCCATGATGCGCGCGCCGAAGAACTCGCGGACCAGCACCGCATAGAGCGGCATCACCCCGCCATAGGCGAGGCCGAACACGACCGAGAGCGCGTAGAACTCGCCGAGCTGCGCCACGGCCAGATAGGTCGCGATGCACATCGCCTGCACGAACAGCCCGCCGACAAGGACCGGTTTCGCCCCGATGCGATCGGCCAGCGCGCCCAGCAGCAGGCGTCCGCCGAGGCCTGAGACGCCGGCGACGCTATAGACCGTCACTGCCGTGAGCGGAGCGATGCCGCAGACCATCGCATAGGACACCATGTGGAAGATCGGGCCGGAATGCGCCGCGCAGCAGGCGAAATGCGCCGCTGCGAGCGCGATGAATTGCGGCGTGCGCAGCGCCTGCGCCGCGCCCATCTCGACCTCTGGCGCCGCGTCCGTCGTTGCGGAGCCAGCGGCTGGCGGCGCCGGACGTACCAGGAAGCAGGCGGGGATCAACAGCGCCCACGAAGCGATGCCGATCGTCAGCATCGCGGTGCGCCAATCATAGGCCGTGATCAGCCAGCTCGCGGCCGGCGCGACCGTCACCGGCGACACGCCCATGCCGGCCGAGACCAGCGCCACGGCGAGGCTGCGGTTCTTTTCGATCCAGGCGCTCGCGAGCGCCATCATCGGTGCGTAGAAGCTGCCCACGGCGATCCCGATCAGCACGCCGAAGCAAAGCTGGAATTGCCACAGGCTTGCTGCCTGGCTCGCTGTGACGAGACCTAGTCCCAGCAGAACGCTTCCCGAGAGCACCACGATGCGGGTGCCGAACCGGTCCGACAGCGTGCCCCATAGGAATGCGGCGAATCCCATAAAGAGGAAATCCAGCGTCGCGGCAGCCGACACCCCGGCGCGCGACCAGCCCATCGCCTCCGAGATCGGCTGCAGGAACACCGCCAGCGACAGCATCGTGCCGAACCCGATGCAGGTCATCAGCGCGCCCGCGGCGACAACGACCCAGCCATAGTCGAAACGTGACGGCTTGCTCATGCGTTTCCTTGGCGCTTTTGCTCTTGTTGATGGTGCGCGGCAGGGATGGTGACTGATCCGCGGGGCGAGAGCAAGGCGGGTTGCCACCGCAGGCTGACACGGCCCGCCCGCAATGATAGCATGCCGCGCGTCACCAGCCTGCGACGTTGTTCTCGTGAAGCGCACACCCACCAACGTGCGGGGAGGCAAGTGCAATGAACTGGGGAGCGTCGTTTAGGCCGCGTGGGTGCCGCCGGCTTTTCCTGCCCGTCATTTTTGCTTCCGCGATCTGGTCGCCCCTGGCGTGCGCGCAGGACGTCCGAAGCGTGCCCGCCGCGCCGGGACCGGTCTTTTCGGATAGCGGTCCCGATGCCGAGCTCTACGGTGCGGCTGAGGGCTATCCGGTCGGCACGCGCGGAGCCGCTCCCCCGCTCGACAAGCTCGTCGGCAGCTACAGCCATTTCGGCGAGATCTATCCCTCGCGCCGGGTCGCTCGCGCGACGGCGCCCTGGCAATTCAAGCGCGCGCCGGAGCCACAGGTCACCTACAGTCTTGGCACCGAAAAGCTCGGCATTGCGGACTACCTCAAGCGCAACCCGGCGACGGGCCTCCTGATCGCCAGGGACGACACCATCCTGTACGAGCACTACCAATATGCGCGGACCGACCATCACCGCTTTGTCTCGCAGTCCATGGCGAAGACGCTGGTGGCCATGCTGGTCGGGATCGCGGTCTCGGAGGGACGGATCAAGTCGATCGACGACCTTGTCGCGACCTATGTCGGCGGCCTTGCCGGTACTGAATATGGCAACACGTCCATCCGCGCCTTGTTGAACATGTCGTCAGGCGTCGAATTCTCGGAAGTCTATGACGGGAACGACGACATCGCCCGGCTTGGGCGGGCCTTGTTCGCCGGCCCGCCGAAAGATCCCGCCGCCATCGTCGCGCAGTTCAACACGCGGACCGCGCCGCCAGGCACCAAATTCCACTATGCCAGCGTTGAAACGGAGATACTCGGCTTGGTCCTGCGCGCCGCCACGGGCACGCCGGTCGCTGACTATCTCCGCGACCGGATCTGGGACCCCATCGGCACCGAGGCGGACGCCTCCTGGGTGATCGACGGCACCGGGCAGGAGATCGCCTATTGCTGCTTCAACGCAACCTTGCGCGATTATGCGCGCCTGGCCCGGTTGCTCGCCCATGACGGCGCCTGGGAAGGCCGGCAGCTGATCCCCCGGCAGTGGCTGCTGGATGCCACGACCGTCAGGCCAGAGGAGGGTCATCTCGCTCCGCGCGTGGCCACGCGCTATTTCGGCTACGGCTATCAGGTGTGGCTCCTCCCCGGCGAGCAGCGCCGATTTGCCCTCATCGGCATTCGCGGTCAGCTCATCCTGGTCGATCCCGCCTCCAAGCTCGTCATGGTGCACACGGCCGTTCGCCAGAAGCCGAACGAACCCGGAGCCTTCAGGGAGCCGCTCGCGTTATGGTCTGCTGTGCTGCAGCAGCTCGGGCAATGACGAATTGCTGACGCCTGCCGATGGCATCCAGCCGCGCTGGCGCGGTCGGTCGCGTCGGAAAGCCGCGGTTGCATTGAACCTGTCCGGCTTCCGGGAGCACCAACGGCGCGTAGGTCCCTGATGTCAGCGACGAGGGAAGGCGCGATGAAGGCTCTGAAAGCATCGATCTGTGTTGCAGTCACGGCGCTCGCCTTGAGCCTGTCGTTCGGCGTGCCGTCCCATGCCGAAGAGGACGAGGCGGGCACGCTGGCCCGGCAGATGAAGCAGCTCTATCGGGCCGGGAAGTACATGGAAGCGCTGCCTCTGGCCCAGAAGTCGCTGGCCCTTCGCGAGAAGGAGTTCGGCCCCGATGATGCGCACGTCGCGATGCCGCTGAACGACCTCGGCACGATCCATTACAATCTCGGCCAATACGCCGTTGCCGAACCGCTGTACAAGCGCGCGCTGGCCATTGACGAGAAGACACTCGGTCCGAATCATGCCGAAGTCGCGATGGTGCTGAACAATCTCGGCGATCTCTACCGTGCGGAAGAGCGTTACGCCGAAGCGGAGCCGGTGCTCAAGCGGTCGATCGCCATTCACGAGAAAAGCGGTGATCCATCGATCGTGATGGCGTTGAGCAATCTGGGCGCTGTCTACAGCCATCAGGGCCGATACGATGAGGCTATACCGCTGTTCAAGCGAGGCCTCGCCGTGCTGCAGAAGGCGCTCGGTCCCGACGACCCCGAAGCCACGGTGCTGATGAACAATTTGGCCGACGCCTATATCAATCGCAATCGCTATGCCGATGCCGAGCGGCTGCTGAAGCGGTCGATGGCGGTGACCGAGAAGGCGTTCGGCCCGGATCATCCCGACATCGCCCAGGCACAGAACAATCTGGCTGCGCTCTATGGGCGCCAGGGCCGTAACGCGGAGGCCGAGCGGCTGTTCAAGCGGTCGGCGGCCACTTTCGAGAAAACCCTCGGCCCTGACCATCCGGATCTCGCCGGCGTTCTGGAAAACCTCGCCGGTCTCTACAAGTATCAAGGCCGCTATGCCGATGCCCAGCAGGCCCTGAAGCGGTCGATGGCCATCCGAGGGAAGACGAGGCCGATCTGACGAGCAGCGCAGGATGGTAGTGCGACTTGTCCGCCGCAGCCCGAAGAGCGAAGCTGGCGGGCAGGGCTATCGCATTAGAGAGTTTTTCCCTGCGGCCATCCTTCGAGACGCCCGCTTGAGCAGTCTCCTCACAGGGATGAGGGCGGAGTCCGCGGCAGCAGTTTCAACAGGCACCGACGCCCAATGAGCCTCATCCTGAGGAGACGCGTCAGCGTCGTCTCGAAGGACGAGGCGTGCGCGCAGGCACACTTCGCTTGCCCACACCACAACTTCTCCAACTTTTTTGGCACATTGACGCCGAACCATGTCGGCATGGGCCGGTCTCGATCGTCCTCGGGTCGACACGTCCCGGACGTGCAGGAAATGGACCCGGCACGCTGGCGAGATTCCGTCAATTCGAGCGTCAAAGTCGCAACTGGAGCAATGCCCATGAGGATCACCGTCGAAACCAGCGTAGCCGCCCCGATCGATCAGGTCTGGCGCGCCTATACGACGCCAGCCGACATCGTGAAGTGGAATGCCGCGTCCGACGACTGGCATACGACCAGTGCGACGGTCGACCTGCGGGACGGCGGCGCCTTCTCGTCGCGGATGGAGGCCAAGGACGGCAGCATGGGCTTCGACTTCGCCGGCACCTACACCAAGATCGTCGAGCACAAGCGGATCGAATACGCGTTCGGCGATCGAAAGGCCGAGGTCGAGTTCGTGCCCGGCCCGAAGAGTGTTGTCGTCCGTGTCGTCTTCGACGCCGAAACCACGCACTCGGTCGAACAGCAGCAGGGCGGCTGGCAGGCGATCCTCGACAATTTTGCGCGATACGTCGAGGCAAAGAGGAAATCGTGATCGATTAGCAGCGAACGTGGATGCCTGCATCGCACACGCTGCGATGCAGGTGCCATGCTTCAGCGCGGCCATGAAGCTTCCTGCGGCATGTCGACCTTGCCGAATTGCCGCATCTTCTTCTTGCCTTCGCGTGCCGCTAAGATCGAACTATTTCTTGTTGCCCATGTGATGAGGCGACGACGTGCCGGGGCCGCCCGTGTAGTGATGACCGCCTGATTGAGCGTTGGCAGAGGTGCCGGTCTTTTCTTTCTTGCCCATGTGGTGCGGAACTTCTGTCTTGGGTCCGCCGCTGTAGTGATGGCCGTTCTTTTCCTTGTCGGTGGATTGAGCCGTGGCGGGTACGGCCAGCAGGGAAACAATGCCGATTGTGGCGAGAAGCGTCTTGGTGATCATGTTCGGTCCTCCAGGTTGCGAAGGTCCACGATACGCATCGGCGCAACGTCGGTCTTGACGAATCTCAAGGTACGATCGGTTGCTAATTGTCTCGCGCGCTCAGCTCCCGCGAGCCTTTGATCTGCGTCAAAAGCGATGGCGGCGGTGCTCCTATGCTGCGGGGATCAAGAGGAGCGCGCCCATGCCGGTGCAGGATCATTCCGCTTATCGACAGCGGCATGCCGCGGGCATGTCCATGAGAGCCAAGGCTGGCCTGGTCCTGATCGGATTCCTGGCCATCGCCGGCGTGCTGCTGTTCAGCGAGCACAGGGCTCACGTGCTGGGGCTCCTGGTCTGGCTGCCGCTCCTTGCCTGTCCGCTGATGCATTTCTTCATGCATGGCGACCATGGTCACCGTCACGGTGGCGGCCGGCCAAACGATTCGAGGAGCGCGTGATGCACGACATTCCGCCTGCTTACGGCCTCTGGAGCCTCGTCACCGTCAACTCGGCGGTGTTCATCCTGTTTTCCTACAGCTTCTTCAAGCCGCAGACCTCGCGCGACTGGCGCTCCTTCGGCGCCTTCAGCGCGTTCCTGGTGGCGCTGTTCGCGGAGATGTACGGTTTTCCGCTCACCATCTATTTCCTGTCGGGTTGGCTGCAGTCGCGCTACCCGAACGTCGACTGGTTCTCGCACGACGCCGGTCATCTGCTCGAGATGATGTTCGGCTGGAAGACCAATCCCCACACGGGGCCGTTCCATGTCGTCAGCTTCATCTTCATCGGCGCCGGGTTCATCCTGATCTCCCTCGCCTGGAGGACGCTGTACGAGGCGCAGCAGACCCGGAGCCTCGCCACCACCGGTCCTTACAGCTACGTCCGGCATCCGCAATATGTCGGCTTCGTGCTGGTGATGTTCGGCTTCCTGTTGCAATGGCCGACGATTCTGACCTTGGCGATGTTTCCGGTGTTGACCGTCATGTACGTGAAGCTCGCCAGGGACGAGGAGCGTGAGGCCCGGAGCGAGTTCGGCGAGGCCTATGCCCGGTATGCCGCGCAGGTGCCGGCCTTCATTCCCCATCTCAACCGGCGATCCGGTCATAGCTCTTCTGGCGGCTATCGTCACGGCTGACCTTCGCGAGGAGATGCCTGCAAACGGCGCTAGCTTTAAAGGACGTCAATGAGCGTTCCCGTCTTCACCGCAAAGGCGCTGACTAAGATCTATGTCTCCGGCGAGGTGATGGTGCATGCCCTCAACGAGGTCGACCTCGACATTCCCGAGAAGGAAGTGGTCGTGCTGCTCGGCCCCTCCGGCAGCGGCAAGACGACGTTGCTCAACATCATGGGCGGCCTCGACCGTCCGACCAGCGGCCGGCTGTTCTTCCGCGATCTGGACCTAACGGACCTGGAGGACCGCGAACTCACGAAGTACCGCCGCGATCACGTCGGCTTCGTCTTCCAGTTCTACAATCTGGTGCCCAGCCTCACGGCCTACGAAAACGTCGCGCTGGTCACCGAAGTCGCCAAGAATCCGATGCGGCCGGCCGACGCCCTCGCGCTGGTCGGACTCGAAGCGAGGATGCATCACTTTCCCGCCCAGCTCTCCGGCGGCGAGCAGCAGCGCGTCGCCATCGCCCGCGCGATCGCGAAGCGGCCGGCGGTGCTGCTCTGCGACGAGCCGACCGGGGCGTTGGATTCGAAGACCGGCATCCGCGTCATCGAGGCGCTGCTTGGCGTCAACCGGCAGCTCGGGACCACTACAGTCATCATCACCCACAACGCCAGCATCCAGGAGGTCGCCGACCGAGTGCTGTTCTTCGCCGACGGTCGCATCTCCCGCATCCGGACCAACGAGGCCCGGCGGGAGGCCGCCGAGCTCACCTGGTGACGACATGAAGGTGCTAGACATCAAGCTGCTTCGTGACGTCAGACGGCTCTGGGCGCAGGTGCTCGCGGTCGCGCTGGTCGTCGGCGGCGGGGTTGCGACGCTGGTGCTCGCGGTGGGCTCGCACCGATCGCTGGAGGAGACCCGGATCGCTTATTACGAGCGTTACGGCTTTGCCGATGTGTTCGCGCAGGCGAAGCGGGCACCGAAGGCGCTCACCGACAGGATCGGCGAGATCCCAGGAGTCGCCGCCATCGACACCCGTATCGCCAAGCCGGCGCTACTCGACATTCCCGGTTTCTCCGCGCCGGCCAGCGCGCAGTTCGTTTCGCTGGCCGACACGGGTGAGCAGCATCTCAACCGGCTCTACATGCGCTCCGGGCGGTTCCCGGCGCCGGGACGGACTGAAGAGGTCGTCGTCAACGAGCCGTTCGCTCGGGCGCACGGTTTCGTCGAGGGGGCGCGGTTCTCCGCCATCCTCAACGGCAGGAAGCGCGAGCTCGTCATCGTCGGCATCGCGCTGTCGCCCGAGTTCGTTTACACGGTCGGACCGGGCGACCTGATGCCGGACGATCGCCGCTATGCCATCGTCTGGATGTCGGAGAAGGTGCTTAGCGCTGCCTACGATCTCGACGGCGCCTTCTCGGCGGTCGCGGTCAAGCTGCAGCCCGGCGCCTCCGAGCGCGATGTGGTCCGGCGACTGGACGCCCTGCTCGATCCTTATGGCGGGCAGGCGGCGCATGGCCGCAAGGACCAGACCTCGCACGCCTGGCTCGATCATGAACTCGACATGCTCAACAACATGAGCCGCACGTTGCCGCCGATCTTCCTGCTGGTCGCGGCCTTCCTCGTCAATCTCACCTTGACCCGGCTGGTCGCGCTCGAGCGCGAGCAGATCGGCCTGCTGAAGGCGCTGGGTTATTCAGACGGCAGCATCGTGCTGCACTATTTCAAGTTCGTTGCCTTCATCGTCGTGGTCGGCATCGTGTTGGGCGGCATCGTGGGCACCTGGCTCGGTTTGCACGTCACCGCGCTGTTCGGCGACTTCTTCCACTTTCCGTTCCTGGTGTTCGCGAAGGCACCGGACGTTTATCTCACGGCAGGTGCGCTTAGCGCGGCGGCTGCGGCGATCGGCGCATTCCGTGCGTTGCGCGAGGTGGTGAAGCTGCCCCCGGCCGTCGCCATGCAGGCGCCGGCCCCGCCGGTCTATCGCCGGCTGCTTTCGGCGCGCATCCAGCTCGACCGGATCGTGTCGCAGCCGACGCTGATGATGATCCGCAACATCGCCCGGCATC
The DNA here is from genome assembly GCF_020194215.1 of Bradyrhizobium sp. BRP20. Lineage (NCBI taxonomy): Bacteria > Pseudomonadati > Pseudomonadota > Alphaproteobacteria > Hyphomicrobiales > Nitrobacteraceae > Bradyrhizobium > Bradyrhizobium sp. BRP20. The sequence continues at coordinate 30,980 of NZ_JADYVY010000029.1, forward strand.
CGGTACGGGCCTTCTTCACGGCGCTCGGCATGGCGCTGGCCACCGCGATCCTAGTCGTCTCGCTGTTCACGCGGGACAGCATGGAGCATCTGACCGATGTGACCTACTTCCTCGCCGACCGGCAGGACGCAACCATCGGCTTTGCCGAGAAGCGGATCGCAAATGTCGTGGAGCAGGTGAGCCGGCTTCCGGGCGTTCTCGCCGCCGAGCCGTTCCGCGAGGTGCCGGTCCGGATCCGCCACGGCAACGTCGAACGGCGCATCGTCATCAGCGGCCGACCGGCTGCTGCCCACCTCAGGCGCATCATCGACGTCGAGCTTCGGCCGGTCATCCTGCCGGAGACGGGCCTCGCCATCTCCGGCATGCTCGCGCATATCCTCGGCGTCGGACCAGGCGATAGCGTCGAGGTCGATCTGTTGGAGGGCGCCAGGCGATCCGTGACGGTGCCGGTCGTCGCGACCGTCGAGGACTACTTCGGGATTAGGGGCATGATGGAGATCGAGGCGTTGCACAAGCTGATGCGCGAGGCGCCCGTCGTCACTAGCGTCAATCTCAGCCTCGACGAGAACCGGACGGAGGACTTCTACACGGCGGTGAAGTCCATACCGACGGTCGGCGGCGTGGCGCTGCAGCGCGTTTCGCTGGCGAACTTCCGCAAGACCGTCGCGCTGCTCGTCACCACGATGGCGAGTATCTACACGGGCCTTGCCGGCGTGATCGCGTTCGGCGTCGTCTACAACAATGCGCGCATTTCGCTGTCCGAACGGGCGCGCGAACTGGCCAGCCTGCGCGTGCTCGGCTTCACGCGCGGCGAGGTGCTGCGCATCCTGCTGCTTGAGCTCGCCATCCTCACCCTGATCGCCCAACCGCCCGGTTGGCTGATGGGCTACGGCCTCGCCTGGGTAATGAAAACGAACCTTGCCGGCGAGTTGATGCGCGTCCGCCTCGTCGTCGAGCACTCGACTTACGTGATCGCCACGTCCGTCGTGGTGCTGGCCGCCATCGTTTCCGCCGCCGTGATCCGAGAACGCATCGACAGATTGGACCTTGTTGCGGTCCTCAAGACGCGAGATTAGCCATGCCCGCCAACTGGACCAAACGCATCATCGGCGCCGCGCTCGCTGCTGCGATCCTCGCAGGGCTCGCTTGGTTCGCCTGGCCCCGACCGGTTCTGGTCGATCTCGCGACCGTCGCGAAGGGGCCGATCGAGGTCACGGCGGACGACGACGGCAAGACCCGCGTGCGCCACGTCTACACGGTGTCGGCGCCGATCGCGGGCAAGGTCTTGAGAATCTCGCATCCGCTCGGCGAGCAGGGGCCTTCGCTCCATGTCGGCGACGACGTCGTCGCTAACCAGACCGTCGCCCTGATGCAACCGACGCTGCCCGGCTTCATCGATGCGCGATCGCGCGATCAGCTGCAGGCGGAGGTCCTGGCCGCAGACGCCGCGATCCAGCAGCAGGAAGCTGAAGTGCAGCGGATCGAAGCCGCGCTGGATTTTTCGCGGACCGAGTTCCAGCGGGTGCAGACGCTGTTGCGGACGCAATCCACCTCGGCCCAGGCCTACGACAAGGCGAAATTCGAGGTCGCCACCAACGAGGCCGCCCTGAGAGGTGCCAAGGCCCAGGTCGAGATGCGCCGCGCAGTGCGGACCAGCCTGGCGGCCCGGCTGATGGACCCGGCAAGCGCTATCCCTCCCGCGGAGCCGACCTGCTGCATCCGTGTGCTGGCGCCGACAAGCGGACGGGTATTGAAGATCATCCAGGACAGCGAGACGACGGTTCTGCCCGGGACGCCGCTGGTTGATATCGGCGACCCGTTCGATCTCGAGGTCGTGGCCGACCTGCTCTCGACTGACGCGGTCCAGATCAAGGTCGGCGCGCCGGTCCGGATCGATGGCTGGGGCGGTCAGCCCATCGCGGGAAAGGTGGTCCGGGTCGACCCGGCCGGTTTCCTGAAAGTCTCCGCACTCGGCACCGAGGAGCAGCGGGTCCGCGTGACCATCGATTTCACCGACCCGCCCGAGAAGTGGGGCACGCTCGGGCACGACTATCGTGTTATCGTTCACGTGACGACATGGAGCGCGACCGAGTCGCTGACCGTGCCGGTGAGCGCTTTGTTCCGAAAAGGCGACCAATGGGCGGTTTTCGCCGACGAGAACGGCCGTGCAAGAACTGTCCCGGTCCGCATCGGCCACCGGAATAACCGCGTGGCCGAAGTTCTCTCCGGACTAGCTGCAGGTGATCGCGTCGTGTTGCACCCGAGCGACCGGATCATCGAGGGCATCAGGATCGCGAAGAGGGGCGAGGAATAGATACACGGCTGAGAGGCAAGCGTTCGATGATGCCACCATACCCCTGTTTTGCCCGACGGGTCAAACCGACTTCGTAAAATCGAAAAAGCACAATGCCGCCAAGGGGGCGGCTACTGTGCATGGGGTTGTTTTCGCACTTTTTTGTTTGCCGTCGGGAGAGCGCCTGTTTGCCGGCCCCGGCGACCCGGCTGGCCCGTCCTGAGCCTCGCCTCAGCTGTCGACCTTCAGCGCGGCAATAAAAGCTTCCTGCGGGATGTCGACCTTGCCGAACTGCCGCATCTTCTTCTTGCCCTCCTTCTGCTTCTCCAGAAGTTTTCGTTTACGCGTGATGTCGCCGCCGTAGCATTTCGCGGTGACGTCCTTGCGCAGCGCGCGCACCGTCTCGCGCGCGATCACCTTGCCGCCGATCGCCGCCTGGATCGGGATCTGGAACATATGCGGCGGGATCAGCTCCTTCATCTTCTCGACCATGGCACGGCCGCGCCCCTCCGCGCGGGTGCGGTGGACCAGCATCGAGAGCGCATCGACCGGCTCGGCATTGACCAGGATCTGCATCTTGACGAGATCGGCCGGCTTGTAGTCGGTGAGGTGATAGTCGAACGAGGCGTAGCCCTTGGAGACCGATTTGAGGCGGTCGTAGAAGTCGAACACGACCTCGTTGAGCGGCAGGTCGTACTTCACCATGGCGCGGGAGCCGACGTAAGTGAGCTCCTTCTGCGCGCCGCGGCGGTCCTGGCACAGCTTCAAGACGCTGCCAAGATATTCGTCGGGCGTGAGGATCGTCGCCTCGATCCAGGGCTCGTCGATCTCGGCGATCTTGACCACGTCGGGCATGTCGACGGGATTGTGGATCTCGATCTCCTGGCCGTCGGTGAGCTTCATCTTGTAGATGACGCTCGGCGCGGTCGCGATCAGGTTGAGATCGAATTCGCGCGACAGCCGCTCCTGGATGATCTCGAGGTGCAGCAGCCCGAGGAAGCCGCAGCGGAAGCCGAAGCCGAGCGCAGCCGACGTCTCCATCTCGAAGGAGAAGCTGGCGTCGTTGAGGCGCAGCTTGCCCATCGCGGCGCGCAGCGTCTCGAAGTCGTCGGCGTCGACCGGGAACAGGCCGCAGAACACCACCGGGATCGCCGGCTTGAAGCCCGGCAGCATCTCGGCGACCGGCTTCCTGTCGTCGGTGATGGTGTCGCCGACGCGGGTGTCGGCGACTTCCTTGATCGCGGCGGTGATGAAGCCGATCTCGCCGGGACCGAGCTCCTCGACCTGCTGCATCTTCGGCGTGAAGAAGCCGACGCGCTCGACGTCATAGGCCGCGCCCGTGCCCATCATGCGCACGCGCTGGCCCTTCTTCATCGTGCCATCGACGATGCGCACCAGCACGACGACGCCGAGATAGACGTCGTACCAGCTGTCGACCAAGAGCGCCTTCAAGGTCGCGTCGCGGTCGCCCTTCGGCGGCGGCAGGCGGGTGACGATGGCTTCCAGCACATCAGGAATGCCGAGGCCGGTCTTGGCCGAGATCATCACCGCGTCCGAGGCGTCGATGCCGATGACGTCCTCGATCTGCTGCTTGACCTTCTCGGGCTCCGCCGCGGGCAGGTCGACCTTGTTCAGGACCGGGACGATCTCGTGATTGTTGTCGAGCGCCTGGTAGACGTTGGCGAGCGTCTGCGCCTCGACGCCCTGGCTGGCGTCGACCACGAGCAGGGAACCCTCGCAGGCCGCCAGCGACCGCGAGACCTCGTAAGCGAAGTCGACATGGCCGGGCGTGTCCATCAGGTTGAAGATGTAGTCCTTGCCGTCCTTGGCGCGGTAGGCGAGGCGCACCGTCTGCGCCTTGATCGTGATGCCGCGCTCGCGCTCGATGTCCATGGAATCGAGCACCTGTTCCTTGCCCGCCATCTCGCGGTCGGAGAGGCCGCCGGTCATCTGGATCAAGCGGTCGGCCAGCGTCGATTTGCCATGGTCGATATGGGCGACGATGGAGAAATTGCGGATGTTGGAAATAGGGACGGTCGTCATGGGCGCGGGATACCACTCACATCCCCGTGCGGCAACCATATTGCTGTATTTTCAGGGCCTTTGTTCACGCCAAGCTGATTCCATGACGGGCCAAAACGCGCTACGCACGGCCATGTCCACGACCTCTCTTCCCACTGCCGGAGCGCGGGCAAAGACCCGCTTGAGTTACAACCGCTTCCGGGCCTTCCTGGTTGCCTGTGCGGTCCGCCCCGAGGCGCGCCTGTGGCTGGTGATCCAATTTGCCATCCTGCATGCGGTGCTCTGGACCTTCATCCTGATCAATCTGAAGGCGGCGCAGGACGTTCATATGGACGTCGCAGAAGCCTGGGGCTGGGGCCAGAAATTCCTCTGGGGCTATGGCAAGCACCCGCCGTTGTCGGGCTGGGTGGCGGGCCTCTGGTTCAAGGCGCTCCCGGCGGCGGACTGGGCGACCTATGCGCTGGCGATGACGACGGTGAGCGTCGGCATGGTGATCTGCTGGCTGATCGCCTTGCGCGTGGTGGATGCGCGCCGCGCGTTCCTGGTCGTGGTGATGATCGCGCTCTACCCGATCTTCAATTTCAAGGGCTTCAAGTACAACCCGGACCTGCTGCAGCTCGTCACGCTGCCGCTCCTGGTGCTCGCTTATCTCAACGCCTTCGAGAAGCGGAGCTGGCAATCCGGAATCCTGCTCGGGCTTGCCGGCGCGCTGGCGCTGATGACCAAATATTGGGTGCTGACCATGATCGGCGCGATCGGCCTCGCCGCGCTGATCCATCCCGACCGGTTGCGCTTCCTGTCGTCGCCCGCGCCGTGGGTCGCGATTGCCACGATGGTCGCGGCGATGATCCCGCACCTCGTCTGGCTGGCGGATGCGCATTTCGTGCCGCTGACCTATGCCGGCGACACCTACAGCCTTCAGGACAAGGCCCAGGTGCATCAGCTCGTCGCGGGCTATGTGCTGCACAACTTCGCGCTGCTGGCATTGCCGGTGGCGCTCGCGGCGCTGGCCATGGCGCTGGTGCCGCCATGGGGCAGATTGCTGCTGGCTGCGCCGTTGCGCATCGTCACGCGCGCCTGGGCGCGTGGCGCCAATGCAGGGGTCAATGTCTCGCAGGCGCTGAATGTCTGGATCGTCCAGGCCATCGTCGCAGTCGGCCCGCCGCTCGGGGCGCTCGCCTTCAGCATCTACATGAAGACGGATTGGGGCATCTCGCTGTTCTTCCTGGTGCCGCTCGCACTGGTCGCGATCCCGACGCTGCGCGTGCAGAGCGCCGCGCTGTTCAACATCGCTGCGATCTGGCTCGTGCTCAGCGCCGCGACGCTCGCCGCTTCGCCCTGGATCGCCGCGCGCGAGATGGCGGCCAATGCCGGCAATGCCCAGATCTATGGCGCGCGCTCGGAGCTCGCGCGCGAATTGACCCAGGCCTGGCACACCCGCTTCGGCTCGCGCTGGGCCGTCGTTGCCGGCACGATGGAGCAGATCCAGCCGCTGGTGTTCTACAGCCCGGATCATCCGTCCGCGCTGCTGCCGTTGGAGGCCTGGGATTCCGGACTGACCTCGCGCGACGACGCCAGGAAGTACGGCTTCATCGGCGTGTTCGATCCGACCGACGGCCGCCTGCCCGCGTTCGAGAAATGGGTGGCGGAGGTTGCGCCCAACGCCGAGCGCATCGTGATGACAACGCGCCGCTTCACCAACGGCAAGGCCGGCCCGTCGATGAGCTGGAACATCTACTTCGCGCCGCCGGGGAAGTGATTTCTTCACCTCTCCCGCAAGTACGGGGCGAGGGAGCGCACCTGGCCGCGTGGTGAGAGAAGGGCCTAAACCCCTTCCTCGTTGAACTTGCTTTCAACGAGCTCCGTGATCGCCGCGAGCGCGGCTTCGGCGTCGGTCCCTGCCGCCGCCACCGTGATCGTCGTGCCGGGACCCGCGGCGAGCATCATCAGGCCCATGATCGAGGTGCCGCCGACGGTTTCGCCGCCGCGCGTCACCCACACCTGCGCATCGAAGCGCTCGACCGCCTGGACGAATTTCGCCGAGGCGCGCGCATGCAGGCCGCGCTTGTTGATGATCAGGAGATCCTTGGAGATCGCGCCCGCGGGCACGCCGGTCGCGGCTTGTGGCGCCTCCTCGCTCATTTGCCGGCGAGCACCCGGCTGGCGATGGTGACGTATTTGCGGCCAGCTTCCTGCGCCATCGCGATCGCGTCGGGCAGCGGTCGCTCCTCGCGCACCTTGGCAAGCTTGACCAGCATGGGCAGGTTGATGCCCGCGAGCACTTCGACCTTGGGCCGGCTCATGCAGGATATTGCCAGGTTCGACGGCGTGCCGCCGAACATGTCGGTGAGGATCGCAACGCCGTCGCCGGAATCGACGCGGTTGACCGCCTCGATGATGTCGCTTCGGCAGAGATCGGAATCATCTTCGGCGCCGATCGTGATCGCTTCGATTTGCTTTTGTGGGCCCATGACATGCTCAAGCGCTGCCTTGAATTCGTCGGCAAGGCGCCCGTGGGTCACAAGTACTAGACCAATCATCGGAAAACTCCTCGCGGGCGCTTTTGGTGCACCGCACGAACGCGCCACTTTGACCATCCAGAGCCCCCGCGCAAGAGGGGATGTTGCGTATCTCCCTGAATCTAGACGGATGGATGAGGGGAGCTGCGCCGGTCTATTCGGTCGCGATAGTGGGATTCATATGGTTACCATTTCCCTTCAAACAATCGCCTGATGGGTTAACGGAAGATGAACTCTTGGTAGTGGTCAAGGCCGCAACAACCAGGGGAAGGGGCGAATAGTCGCGGGCAACAGGGATTCGCGGTATTTCGACACCAAAAATGCTGGTTTTCAGGGCTTCAGCCGGCGGCAGGCGCTCCGCGTCGGCTGCAGCCAGATCGACCACGAGACCGACGGTCGCATGCTCCACGAAGTCGCAGCGGCGGATTCCGAGGCCCCGGATCTCGATCAAGCCCGCCAAGCGAGGCGCGGGGCGGACCTCAATTTCGTGGCCGAGTGTCGCCAGATGGACACGGTCGTCACCGACCAGAACGGCCCTTTCCACAACGCCTGAGCGCCCCGCCATGATTAGATCGAAGGCAAGCCGCGATTTGCCGGACCCCGAGGGCCCGCGGATCAGCACGGCGTAAGGCCCGACCTTGACGGCAGAGGCGTGAACGCTGGGCCCGCCTTCGTTCATAGCGCCGGCAGCCTGACCACGAAGCGCGCACCGGCAATTGTCGGAGTGCCGTCGGCGTCCGGCGGGCCAGGGCGGTTCTCCGCCCAGATCCGTCCGCCATGGGCGTCGACGATCTGCTTGGAGATCGACAGGCCGAGGCCGGAGTTCTGGCCAAAGCCCTGATGCGGGCGGTCGGTGTAGAAGCGCTCGAAGATGCGCTCGAGCGCGTCCTCGCGAATGCCGGGGCCGTCGTCGTCGACCACGATCTCGATCTCGGAGCGAACGCGGCGGCAGGTGAGGCGCACCTTGCTGCCGCGTTCGGAGAAGGATTGCGCGTTGGAGAGCAGGTTGGAGACGACCTGTCCGAGCCGGGAATCGTGGCCGCTCACGGCGAAGGTGTCGGTCGGGCTGCGGCCCTCGAAGCGCGTTTCGACCGCGACGTCGTGGCCGAGCTTGGTTTCGTTGGCGACGGACACCAGCGTCGTCAGCAGCCGGCGCAAATCGACCGGGATCGCATCCTGGCGCTGCAGCTCGGCATCGAGGCGGCTGGCGTCGGAGATGTCGGAGATCAGCCGGTCGAGCCGCTTGACGTCGTGCTCGATCACCTCGAGCAGGCGGGCGCGGCTGTTCTCGTTGCGCGCCAGCGGCAGCGTCTCGACCGCCGAGCGCAGCGAGGTCAGCGGGTTCTTCAATTCATGGGCAACGTCGGCAGCGAACATCTCGATCGCCTCGATGCGGCTGTAGAGCGCGCTGGTCATGTCGCGCAGCGCGCCGGAGAGGTGGCCGATCTCGTCGCGGCGGCGGGTGAAATCGGGAATCTCGATGCGGGCCTTGATGCGGCGGCGGACGCGTTCGGCGCTGTCGGCGAGCCGGCGCACCGGACCTGCGATCGTGCTCGCCAGCAGCAGTGACAGCATGATCATGACGGCGGCGGCGACGCCGCCGACCTTCAGGATGGCGAGGCGCTCGGCGGTGACCATCTGGTCGATGTCGTCGCCTTGCGTCGACAGCATCAAGGCGCCGTGGATCGCACGCGAGCGCAGCACGGGGACGGCGACCGAGACGATCACCTCGCCGCGTGCATTGACCCGCACCATCGAGCGTTTCTGGCCCTGGAGGGCGTCGCCCACTTCGGCATAGCCGTTGCCGTTCTCGGGCCCGAGCTCGCGATAGAGCGGCAGGTCGCCGCGGTTCAGCCAGGTGCGCACCGCGACCTTGCCACGCTCGATGATGCCGGGTTGCTCGGCCGGCGGAGGCAGCGGAAAGCGCAGAACGTTTTCGAGGTTGCGGCTGTCGAGCAGCAGGCTGCCGTTCGGATCGTAGATACGGGCGCGCGTCTTGGTCGGCGAGATCAAGGTGCGCAGCACCGGCGCGACGCGCTCCGGATTGATCGGGAAGTCCAGCGGCGAATACTCGTCCGAGCCGCCATAGGTCTCGCCCGGCTTGAGGTCGAGCAGCCGGTCGGGATCGATGGTGATGGCGTTGGTCTGCACCGTGGCAGAGGCCGCGATCGCCCCGGCGATGATCTCGGCCTGCACCAGCAGGCTCTGGGCGCGGGCGTCGATCAGGCCGGCACGGAATTGCGACAGGTACAGGATGCTCGCCACAAGCGCGACGAGGCCGGCGAGGTTGAGCGAGACGATGCGGCGGGTCAGGCTCGAGAAGGACAGCGCGAAGAAGAACTGCCCGGCGCGTTTCAACCAGTTCAGCGGCCGGAAGCCCTGCGGCTTGTTGTCGGCAACGTGCTCCTGAACGCCGTCGGATGCGATATCCCCGGCGCTCTGGTTAGGGTCAGGCTGCGTTCGGTCAAGCAATGCTTACGCCCGCGTTAGGACGGCCCGTGCGAAGGTCCCCGCATCCTAGAGCGATCCTCGTCCCGATGGAACGAGAACCGGAGATGCTCTCGATCGCCGTGGAGGAGGCGCCCTCAGGCTTCCTTGAAACGGTAGCCGACGCCGTAGAGCGTCTCGATCATCTCGAACTCGTTGTCGACCACCTTGAACTTCTTGCGCAGCCGCTTGATGTGGCTGTCGATGGTGCGGTCGTCGACATAGACCTGGTCGTCATAGGCGGCGTCCATCAGCGCGTTGCGGCTCTTCACCACGCCGGGCCGGGTCGCGAGCGCCTGCAGGATGAGGAATTCGGTCACGGTGAGCGTCACCGGCTCGTTCTTCCAGGTGCAGGTATGGCGCTCGGGGTCCATGCGCAGCAGACCGCGGTCGAGCGCCTTGGCGTCGTTCTCCTTCGGCGCGACGGTCGGATCCTTCGGCGCCGAGCGCCGCAGCACCGCCTTGACGCGCTCGACCAGCAAACGCTGCGAGAACGGTTTGCGGATAAAGTCGTCGGCGCCCATCTTGAGGCCGAACAGCTCGTCGATCTCCTCGTCCTTGGAGGTGAGGAAGATCACCGGCAGGTCGGACTTTTGCCTGAGACGGCGCAGCGTCTCCATGCCGTCCATGCGCGGCATCTTGATGTCGAGGATGGCGAGATCGGGCTGGGTGGTGCGGAAACCGTCGAGCGCGGAAGCGCCGTCGGTGTAGGTCATGATACGGTAGCCTTCGGCTTCCAGCGCGATCGAGACGGATGTGAGAATGTTGCGGTCGTCGTCGACCAAAGCGATTGTGGGCATGAGCCTCTCTGCTTTCTGCTTTCCGTTTGGGTCGTGGCTTGAAACGGCGAGCAATCAGTGATGCGCCGCATACATGGGTGCCGAAGTGGCGTTCGAACCTTGTCACCGAGCAATGCAAGCTGGGCTGAAGTGTGACCAAGTTCCACGAAACACGGCAGATTCGCCGCATCTCGACCCATAACCGGGCCCCCGTTTACCCGAAAAAAGACCCTCCTTGCAACCACCTGAGCCGAGAAAGCCAATGCAACCGACCCCCGATTTCGACCCCGCAAAGCTCGCCAAATCGCTGCTGAGGCGGTCCCGGCAAGGGGCTCTGGCGACGCTGATGGCCGGCAGCGGCGATCCCTATTGTTCCCTGGTCAATCTGGCCAGCCATCCCGACGGCTCGCCGATCCTGTTGATCTCGCGCCTCGCCGTGCACACCAAGAACGTCCTCGCGGACTCCAGGGTCTCGCTGATGCTGGACGAGCGCGCGGCCGGCGATCCCCTGGAAGGCGCCCGGATCATGCTGTCCGGCCGGGCCGAGCAGGCCGATTCCAACAAGGATCTGCTCCAGCGACGGTATCTGAGTGCTCATCCCTCGGCAGAAGGCTTTGTTTCTTTTAAGGATTTCTCCTTCTTCCGGATCCGGCCCACGGGAACACATCTGGTCGCCGGCTTTGGCCGGATCGTCGACCTCAAGCCGGAGCAATTCCTGACGGACCTCACCGGCGCCGAGGACCTGCTGGCGGCGGAGGAGGGCGCCGTCGAGCACATGAACGCCGACCATCGCGACGCCCTCAATCTTTATGCCACGAAGCTGCTCGGCGCCACCGAGGGCGACTGGCGCTGTACCGGCTGTGATCCTGAAGGCCTCGACATGCAGGTCGGCCAGGCAACGCTGCGGCTGGACTTCCCGGAGGCGGTGACGGATGGCACGGCGCTTCGCAAGATGCTGGTCCGTCTCGCTGGCGAAGCGCGCACGAAGGTGGACCAGGGCGCAACCGCTTGAACGCGGCTACCGATCGCCGCGACCCATGACCGTGATGGTTTTCGGGCTCGCAGCGAGAGGGGTCATGACGCGTCAACGTTTGGCATGGACGGCGGCTCTCGCGCTCGCCATCACCACCTTGCTCGCCACGCCAGCCCTTGCGCAGAAAGGTCTCGCCGCCGAGAGCGCGCGGCTCAACGCGCTCATCGGTGCCGGAAAATATTCGGAAGCGCTGCCGTTGGCGCAGGCGATGGTCGCCAGCCTGGAGAAGGACAACGGCCGCGATCTCTCGGGCGCGTTGAACAATCTCGGCCAGGTCCATGCCGGTCAGGGACGGGACGATCTGGCTGAGCCGCTCTACAAGCGCGCGATCGCACTCATGGAAAAATCGCTCGGCTCCGACAACGCCCTGGTTGCGGCCGAGCTGACCAATCTTGCCGCGCTCTATCAGCGGCAGGGTCGCTTCGCAGAGGCCGAGCCGCTGTTCAAGCGTGCACTTGCCGTGCGCGAGAAGGCGCTGCCGCGCGAGCATCCCGACATCGGTCAATCCCTCAACAATATCGCCACGCTCTACGCCAAGCAGCAGCGTCCGGCCGATGCCGAGCCACTGTTCCGCCGTGCGCTCGCGATCTATCAGAAGGCTGCCGGTCCCGAGCATCCCGCGGTCGCCACGGTCCTGAACAACATCGGACAGGTCGAGCGCGACCTCAATCGCGACGCCGGTGCCGAAGCGCCGATCAAGCGCTCGCTCGCGATCCGCGAAAAGGTGCTGGGGCCTGAACACCCCGACGTCGCACGGTCGCTCAATAATCTCGCCGGGCTCTACCAGCACCAGCAGCGTTTTGCCGATGCCGAGCCGCTGTATCGTCGCGCGCTGGCGATCCGCGAACGCGCGCTCGGGCCGGATCACCCTGATGTTGCGACTTCGACGAGCAATCTTGCCGAATTTCTGCAGGCGACGGGGCGGACGGCGGATGCCTTGCCGTTGGCGCAGAAGACGCTCGCGGCCAATCGTGCGCAGCTGCGCGTCGTGCTGCCGATCCTGTTCGCGGCACGGCAGCAATCGCTGCTGGCGAGCGAGAAGGCGCTCGACGATGCGCTCGCTGCGATCCAGCGCGGCACGCAATCCTCTGCCGCTTCTGCCGTGAACAAGCTCGCGGTGCGGCTCGCCGCCGGCAGCGACCGGCTCGCCGAGCTCGTGCGCAAGGATCAGGATCTCGCGGCCGAGTCCGAAGCGCTCGACAAGGCGATCATCGCTGCAGTGTCGAAGCCATCGGCGCAGCGCGACGTCGCGGCCGAGCAGCGCAGCCGCGTGCGGATCGCGGCGATCGCGGGCGCGCGCAATGGATTGCAGAAGACGCTCGCCGTCGAGTTTCCCGACTATTCCTCGCTATCCAACCCGCTGCCGCTGACCGTCAAGGACATCCAGCCGCTGCTGGCGTCCGACGAGGCGATGGTGGTCTATTCCGTCGTCGACAGGCGGAGCTATGTCGTCGCGATCACGCGCGAGAGCGTCGACTGGAAGGAGATTCCGCTCGGAGCGGACGCGGTCGCACAGAAGGTCACGGCCTTCCGCAGGGGGCTCGATGTCGGCAAGGCGCGCGATGCATCCGGCAAATCGGGATTGTTCGACCTCGGTCTTGCCAACGAGCTCTATGTCGCGCTGCTCGGCCCGGTTGAGGCGCTGACCAAGGACAAGCGCAACCTGCTGGTCGTGCCGTCGGCGGCATTGACCGCAATGCCGTTTCATCTGCTGGTCACGGAGAAGCCACAGGCTGCGATCCCGGACCGGCTCGAGGGCTATCGCAGTGCTGCCTGGCTGCTGCGGCGTCAGGCCGTTTCGGTCCTGCCGTCGGTGATCAGCCTGAAATCGCTGCGCGCTTTTGCCCGCAGGGATCAAAGCGTCAAGCCGATGACCGGTTTCGGCGATCCCGTGTTCAACCCTGCAGCCGAAGGGCCTGCCGACCGGCGTGCCGCGAACGGCAAGGTCGCCGCACGCAGCATCGCGACGATCGCCTATGCCGACTTCTGGCGCGGCGCGGGCGTGGATCGTGCGCGGCTGGCCCAGGCGCTGCCGCAGCTGCCCGATACCGCCGACGAATTGAACGCGGTGGCGAGGGACGTCGGCGCTGCCGAGGCTGACATCCATCTCGGCCGCGACGCCAGCGAAACGACGCTCAAGCGTGCAGCGCTTGCCCAATACGGCATCATCTACTTTGCCACCCACGGCCTTGTCGCCGGCGACGTCAAGGGATTGGGGGAGCCCTCGCTGGCGCTCTCCATCCCCGACCAGCCGACGGAGCTCGACGATGGTCTTCTCACCGCGAGCGAAGTGGCCCAGCTCAAGCTCAATGCCGATTGGGTTGTGCTGTCTGCCTGCAACACCATCGCGGGCGACAAGCCCGGTGCCGAGGCGTTGTCGGGATTGGCGCGCTCGTTCTTCTACGCAGGTGCTCGCGCGCTCCTGGTGTCGCATTGGGCCGTGGATTCGGAGGCTGCGACCCGCTTGACCACGTCGACGTTCGAGCTGCTGAAGAACGAGCCAAAGCTCGGCCGCGCCGAAGCCTTGCGCCGCGCGATGTTAACCTATCTCGACGACGCCTCGTCGCCGCGCAACGCTTATCCCGCGATGTGGGGACCGTTCGCGTTGATCGGAGAGGGCGAGGTAAGATAGGGGTGTTGACGCAGTGATTGTGCGTCGCAATAACCGGACATAACGCGCAGATGTGCATTTGGTTGCGCGATCATCCGCACTTTCTCGATGCGGCCTTTCAGAGCTGACATGCGCGGCGTTTGGCGCGGTCCTTGAATAAACCAAATCCTGCGGGATCAGCTTGGCAACGCCGGCGTTCATCATTATTAGGTCGTTCAGCCGAGGCCGAACGGCCCATATTCACGGTGATCGCGACGGCGCCAAACTTGGCCGCGCTTGATGTCGCGGGTTCTAGGAGGGATTTTTCGTGCAAGAGACGGGCGTGCGCAACGGTGCCTTCGGCGCCGACAAATTCGGCTTAAAGAATCTCAAGCAGGTTCACTGGAATCTGGGTGCGCCACAACTCTATCAATACTCGCTGGCAGCGGGTGAGGCGGTGCTCTCCGCCGACGGCGCGCTCTGCGCCGACACCGGCGAGTTCACCGGGCGCAGCCCGAAGGACAAGTTCACGGTGCGCGACGCCACCACCGACAAGAAGATGTGGTGGGCCGGCAACCAGTCGATCACCGCAGAGCAATTCGAGACGCTCTACCAGGACTTCCTCAAGCACGCCGAAGGCAAGCGCCTGTTCGCGCAGGACCTCTATGGCGGCGCCGACCCGGCCTACCGGATCAAGACGCGCGTCTTCACCGAGCTTGCCTGGCACTCGCTGTTCATCCGCACGCTGCTGATCCGCCCCGAGGCGATCGAGCTGCCGACCTTCGTGCCGGAGCTCACCATCATCGACATGCCGAGCTTCCGCGCCGATCCTAAACGCCATGGCTGCCGCTCGGAGAACGTGGTCGCGATCGATTTCGCCCGCAAGATCGTCCTGATCGGCGGGTCTTATTATGCCGGCGAGATGAAGAAGTCGGTCTTCACGACGCTGAATTATTATCTGCCCGAGCGCGGTGTGATGCCGATGCACTGCTCGGCGAATGTCGGCGCCAAGGGCGACACCGCGATCTTCTTCGGCCTGTCGGGCACCGGCAAGACGACGCTGTCGGCCGATCCCAACCGCACGCTGATCGGCGACGACGAGCACGGCTGGGGCCCGAACGGCGTCTTCAATTTCGAAGGCGGCTGCTACGCCAAGTGCATCAAGCTGTCGAAGGAAGCCGAACCGGAGATCTATGCCGCCTCGACCCGCTTCGGCGCGGTGCTCGAGAACTGCGTGCTCGATGAGGACACCCGCGTCGTCGATTTCGACGACGGCTCCAAGACCGAGAACACGCGTTCGGCCTATCCGCTCGACTTCATCCCGAACGCCTCGCGCACCGGCCGCGCGCCGCAGCCGAAGAACGTGGTGATGCTGGCCGCCGACGCCTTCGGCGTGCTGCCGCCGATCGCCAAGCTCTCGCCGGCGCAGGCGATGTATCACTTCCTGTCCGGCTACACCGCCAAGGTCGCCGGCACCGAGCGCGGTCTCGGCAACGAGCCGCAGCCGGAATTCTCGACCTGCTTCGGCTCGCCCTTCCTGCCGCTCGATCCATCCGTCTACGGCAACATGCTGCGCGACCTCATCGCCCAGCACAATGTCGATTGCTGGCTGGTCAACACGGGCTGGACCGGCGGCAAGTATGGTGTCGGCTCGCGCATGCCGATCAAGGTGACGCGCGCGCTGCTCACCGCCGCGCTCGACGGCTCGCTTCGCAACGTCGAATTCCGCACCGACAAGTATTTCGGCTTTGCGGTCCCGACCGCGCTGCCGGGCGTGCCGGCCGAGATCCTCAACCCGGTCAACACCTGGAAGGACAAGGACGAGTTCGACAAGACCGCCCGCGCGCTGGTCGGCATGTTCCAGAAGAATTTTGCCAAGTTCGAAGCACAGGTGGACGCCGAGGTGCGCGCGGCAGCGCCGGACGTGAAGCTCGCGGCGGAGTAAACGCTCTATCTTGACGCAAAAGGGCGGCCGAGAGGCCGCCCTTTTTTTGTTGGCGCCATATCTCTGCACCGTCATTGCGAGCGCAGCGAAGCAATCCAGGAATTCCCTCCGCGGAGACAGTCTGGATTGCTTCGCTGCGCTCGCAATGACGAGTTTGTGGAAGCAGCTACGCCTTGAAATACGCGATCTGCGTCGTGGTCGCGAGCAGCCGGCCGTTCGGCGACCACAGCTCGGCGTTCTGGTCGGCGTAGCTCTTGTGCATGATCTTGGAATCCGCCGTCGCGAGCACGCGCGTGATGTCTTCAGCCGCAAGCTCCTCGGCGTCGGTGTGGAAGTAGGTCGTCAGCGACACCGTGCCGAACGGCACCAGCTCCCGCCGGGCGTGGAAGATGCGGCCGAAGAAGGCGTCCGACATCGACATCAGCGACAGCATGTCGAGCTTGCGCGGCGTGCGGTCGCTGATCCAGATCTTCGAGTAGGTGCTGGCGGGCTCGGCTTGCGGCGGGCCGATCCGCATCTCGCCCTCGACGAAGCGGAATTCGTACTGGTTGGCCCAGGATGCCGAGATTTTTGGGAACGGCAGCGTCTCCTCGAACGGCTTGGCATCCGGATATTGCGCCACCCTGTGCTCCCAGGACGGACGGCGTTCGGCTAGCACGGCGGTGGCGAGCGTTGCGACCTCGCCGCCGCCCTGACTGAGCTCGACGCTCCAGTGCTGGCTGGAGCGGTTGGCCTTGACGAGGCGCACGTCGAGATCGAACGGACCCTTGGCGATCGGCGCGCAATAATTGACGGTGAGGGCGAGCGGATCGCCGGCGGCTTGCGGATGCTCGATCAGCGCCCGCAAAATGGTCGCGGCGGTGGCGCCGCCGAACGGGCCGACAAAGGCCCAGTAATCGTCGCTGGTGTGTCCCTGCCAGCTCGAGTCACCGGCGGTGACGCGCGTGGCCTCGTCGAAGGGATGCGGGAGCTTGGCGTGCATGGGTTAGACCTCTACTGAGCTTCCGTCCCAACGACGAAACTCCATCGTCTCGTCATCGGGGCCATATTGCCGCGAACTCAAGGCATCATCCGCTGGATCGTCTGTAACCCAGACGTCTGTGATCGAGCCTCCTATGCGCTTTACAGCGATGATGCTCTTGCCGCTCGTCAGGTGGGCGACGAAGCCGTCGATGGCAGTTTCCTCGTCCTTCCCGGAGAGGCTGGCGAGGATGCTGCCGTGCGTGTGCCAGGGGAAGCCGTCAAAACCCAACGTCCAGTCCCCATCGGGACAGATGACGAGGAATCGAAGCTGCCCATCCGGGGTGACATACTCGCCGACAGGCACGATCAACTTCGGCCAGAAAAATCTCAAGCCGTGATATGATGGCTATCCTGCTAAAGCAATAACCTCGCAGGTAAGGCCGCTTCCACGCCGCGGAAAATCAGCCCGCGGCGTCGCGCAGGTTCGGCAGCAGCGGCGTGGTCGGATTGACCGGCACGTTCCAGATCTCCTCGGCATATTCGCGGATGGTGCGGTCCGAGGAGAACCAGGCCATGCGCGCGACATTGAGGATCGAGGCGCGGGTCCAGGCCGGCGCCACCTGCCAGCGCGCATCGACCGCGCGCTGCGCCTCGTAGTAGGAATCGAAATCGGCGCTCACCATGTAATGGTCGAGGTAACGCAGCGCGTGCGCGATGGATTCGAAACGGCCGGGGTCGCCGGGCGAGAACTCGCCGGCGCCGATCGCGTTGATGGCACGCTGCAGCTTCGGCGACCGGCGGATCACGTCGGAAGCATCCAGCCCCTGCTTGCGCCGGATCATCACGTCGCCGGCTTCCATGCCGAAGATCGCGATATTCTCCGCGCCGACATGGTCGCGGATCTCGATATTGGCGCCGTCGAGCGTGCCGATGGTGATGGCCCCGTTCAGCGCCAGCTTCATGTTGCCGGTGCCGGAGGCTTCCATGCCCGCGGTGGAGATCTGCTCGGACAGATCGGCGGCGGGAATGATCACCTCGGCGAGGCTGACATTGTAGTCGGGCAGGAACACGACCTTGAGCTTGCCGCCGATCGCGGGATCGTTGTTGACGATTTCGGCGACGTCGTTGATCAGCTTGATGATCAGCTTGGCGTAGCGATAGCTCGCCGCCGCCTTGCCGGCGAAGATCTTCACCCGCGGCACCCAATTGCCGTTGGGCTCGTCCTTGATGGCCTGGTACAGCGCGACCGTTTCGATGACGTTGAGCAGCTGGCGCTTGTATTCGTGGATGCGCTTGATCTGCACGTCGAACAATGCGCCCGGGTCGACCCTGATGCCGAGCCGTTCGCCGATCAGGCGGGCGAGCTGGGCCTTGTTGTGGTGCTTGACGCTGCGGAACTTCTTCTGGAACTCGACGTCGCTGGCGCGCGCCTCGATCAGCGAGAGTTGGGTCGGATCGTCGAGCACGGCATCGCCGCAGCTCTCGCGCAACAAATCGGTCAGCTTCGGGTTCGCCAGCATCAGCCAGCGTCGGAAGGTGATGCCGTTGGTCTTGTTGGTGATCCGTCCGGGATAGAGATGGTTGAGGTCGTGGAACACGGTCTCGCGCATCAGGTCCGAATGCATCGCCGAGACCCCGTTGATGCGGTGCGAGCCGACGAAGGCGAGTTGGCCCATGCGCACGCGGCGGCCGCTCTTCTCGTCGATCAGCGAGACCGAGGCGCGGAAGTCGATGTCACCGGGGCAACGCGCTTCGGCGAGCGCCAGATGCTGCACGTTGATGCGGTAGATGATCTCCAGATGCCGCGGCAGCAGCCGCTCGAACAGCTCGACCGGCCAGGTCTCCAGCGCCTCCGGCAGCAGCGTGTGGTTGGTGTAGGAGAGGGTGGCGACCGTGATCTTCCAGGCCTCGTCCCAGCGGAAATTGTGGAGGTCGACGAGGATGCGCATCAGCTCGGTGACGGCAAGGCTCGGATGGGTGTCGTTGAGCTGCACCGCGACCTTGCCGGCGAGGTTGCGCAGCTGGCCGTCGGAGGCGAGATGCCGCTTCACCAGGTCCTGGAGCGAGGCGGAGACGAAGAAATATTCCTGGCGCAGCCGCAGCTCGCGGCCCGCCGGGCTCTCGTCGTTCGGATAGAGGAACTTGCAGATCGCCTCCGCGCGCGCCTGCTCGGCGCTGGCGCTGACGTAATCGCCTTTGTTGAAGGCATCTAACTTGAGCGGATCGGGCGAGCGCGCCGACCACAGCCGCAGCGCGTTGACGTGGTGGCCGCGCCAGCCGACGATTGGCGTGTCATAGGCGATTGCCTGCACGGTTTCAGCAGGATGCCAGATCGAGCGGTCGCGGCCCTTGTCGTCGACATGCTCGACGCCGCCGCCGAAATTGACGTCGTAGATCACCTCGGGTCGCTGCAATTCCCAGGGATTGCCGAAGCTCAGCCATTCGTCGGGATATTCCTGCTGCCAGCCCTGATTGATGATCTGGCGGAACAGGCCGTAATCGTAGCGGATGCCGTAGCCAATCGCGGGGATCGACAGCGTGGCCATGCTCTCCATGAAGCAGGCGGCGAGCCGGCCGAGGCCGCCATTGCCGAGCGCCGCATCCGGCTCGCATTTGCGCAGCTCCGGCAGCGAGACGCCGAGATCGCCGAGCGCGACCTCGAAGATCTTGAGCAGGCCCATGTTGTTGAGCGCGTCGGTGAAGAGCCGGCCGATCAGGAATTCGAGCGAGAGATAGTAAACCCGCTTGCGGCCGGCGTCGTAGCTGTGCTTCTCGGCCGTGAGCCAGCGATGCACGATGCGGTCGCGCAGCGCGAGCGCTGCGGCCTGGTACCAATCGTGCCTGGTCGCCATGCCAGCGTCCTTGCCGATGGCAAGGCGCAGCTTCGCCAGGATTGCGCCCTTGATCTCGGCCAGCGCGAGTTCGTCGATGGGCTGCCCGGGGGCCGGATAACTGGGCTGGAACGATGAATCCTGCAAAGCCGTTACTTCCTAGGTCGAAACAACTCTCAACTCTACGCGTCCTGCCCTTGCACCGGAACTGTCGCCCGCGTGGCCGTGCACTGCGCTGGCGCAAATTTATGCAAGGAATGGGCCGAATTGGGAACCCGGAGGAGCACGGAGAAACCCAGATTCGGTGCTAGATTACGAAAGATTCAGCCATCAGTGTGGAGAAGCGGACCGTGAGACTGCTGATCGAAATCGCCACTGCGGCCCTGCTCGTCGTCTGCATCAGCGCCACCAGTGCGGCGTTTGCCGCCGGCACGACCGGTCGCAGCGCCGACGGCCTCAGCTGCGGCTTCACGGTGCCGCAGAAGGCGTCGCCCGCAGCCCGCTGCGCTGCGATCAAGCGCCAATGCGGCGGCAAGTTCTACGCAAGCGCGTGCGGCGACAAGCTGATATCCGCAGCGAATTGAGAGCCGTAGGAGCTTTGGTGAGCTCAAGCCGCCTTGCTCTGCACCGTATCGCAAAACTCCGCGAGACGGTCCGCAAGCCGCAGCGTCGCCGGGCTCGCATCCGGCGAAGCCATCAGTGCAACCTCGGTCTTGTTGATCGGCGCAAAGCCGTCCTTCGCCGTCAGCACGCGGTGGTCGGTCTGGATCGCCATCTCCGACAGGATGCTGAGGCCCATGCCGGCGGCGACCGCGGCCTGAATGCCGGCGAGGCTCGATGAGGTGTAGGCGGTGTGCCAAGCGCGGCCGGCCGTTTCCAGCGCGTGGATGGCGCCGGCGCGGTAGATGCAGCCGAGCGGAAAGCCGATCAGCGGCACCGACGGCACGTTGACGTCGACCGGGTGGCTCTTGCTGGTGACCCAGTGCACCCGCTCCGGCCACACCGCGATCGCGTCCTTCGCGCCAGCCTCGCGCTTGTAGAGCGCAAGGTCGAGCTCGCCGCGTTGGAGATCGCGGGCGAGATGCTTGCTCTGGTCGGCGCGCACGTCCAGCCGCAATCCCGGATGCGAGCGCGAGAACGCGCCCAGCAGTTTTGCCAGCCGGTACGCGGCAAAGTCCTCGGGGATGCCGAGCCGGATCGCGCCATCGCTATCAGGCTGGCGCAGCACGTCGCGCGCCTCCTCGGCCAGCGAGAGCAATCGCCGCGCATAGGACAGCAGCCGCTCGCCGGCCTCGGTCGGGCGCACGTCCTTGCCGTCGCGGTGCAGCAGCACCTGACCGACATCCTCCTCCAGCCGCTTGATCTGCTGACTCACGGTCGATTGCGTGCGGTGGACGCGCTCGCCGGCGCGGGTGAAGCCGCCGGCCTCGACCACCGAGACGAAGCTGCGCAGCAGCTCAAGATCGAGCACGGCCGCCTCCATTAAGAAATCCACTGGACGCGAGTTAATCATTTAATTTCCAAATGACAAGCGGCCTCCCTAGATCGAGGGCAGAAAAGAACATCCGAGAATGCCCCTCATGTCGCTCGCGACCTCGCTTCCCGCCCCCCGCAGCCGCTTCAACACATTGCCGCTCGCGATCGGCCTGTTCTGCCTGCTCTGGAGCTACGCCTTCATCGCCGGCAAGATCGGCGTCACCCATTGCCCGCCGCTGATCCTGCTCGCGGCGCGCTTCTCGCTCGCGGGCATCTTGATCCTGGGTGCCACGTTGATCCGCGGCGAAGCCTGGTCCTTGTCGTGGCGCGATGTCGCGATCTTCGCCGTGCTCGGCATCGCCAACAACGCGCTTTATCTCGGCCTCGGCTACACCGGCCTGCAATCGGTCTCCGCCGGCCTCGGCGGCCTGATCGTGTCAGCCAATCCGGTGTTCACCGCGGGCCTTGCCGCGCTGCTGCTCGGCGAAGGCATGACCTGGCGCAAGGCGAGCGGCCTCTTGCTCGGCATCATCGGCGTGACCGCAATCGTCTGGCACCGCCTGTCGGTCGGCACCGATTCGCTGCACGGCATCGTTTTCACGCTGGCCTCGCTCGCTTCGATCGTGGCCGGCACCATCCTGTTCAAGCTGCTGGCGCCGAAGGGATCCCTGTGGATCGGCAATGGCGTGCAGAACCTCGCGGCCGGCATCGTGCTGACACCGGTCGCGCTCACCTTCGCCGATGTCGACGCGATCGACTATACGCCGAGCCTGATCGGCGCCTTCGCCTTTCTCGTGCTCGGCGGCTCGATCATCGCTTCTTGGCTCTGGTTTCGTCTCTTGAAGACGTGTGGCGCCACCGCCGCCAGCGCCTATCATTTCCTGATGCCGCCGCTCGGCATGCTGTTCGCGTTCCTCGTGCTCGGTGAGCACATCGAGGCGCGCGACCTGCTCGGCATCATTCCGGTCGCGCTCGGCATCTATCTGGTGACGCGGCCGGCGAAGGCGGTGGTGTAGGTGTAGGCCCCGCTGTTCACTATCGTCATTGCGAGGAGCTCTTGCGACGAAGCAATCCAGACTGCCGCAGCGGAGGCAGTCTGGATTGCTTCGCTGCGCTCGCAATGACGGGGGGCTAGTCCTTCCTGAACACGATCGAGGCCATCCACCCCGTCATCAGCGCCATCGCCACGGTGGCGAGGCCGTAGATCAGGCCGTTCTGGCGGGCGGTGGTGGCGACGAACTGCTCGAAGCCGACCTTGACGATCTCGAACGCGGTCTCGGTCTTGCCGATGAACGCGCCGTTGGCGAACAGCTTGATCTCGATCTCATAGGTGCCGATCGGCACCTCCGCGGGCAGCGGAATGCCGGTGCGGAACAGCGTCGGCGTCAGGAACGTGACCGCGCTTCCGTCTTCGCGGTAGAGCCCGCGCTGGGTGCGCAGGCGAATGAAGGCCGAGCGGAACGCATCGTTGGGCACCACGTCGGCAAAGTCGCCGCTGACCCGCTGCGTCAGCAGCACGTTGTTGAGCCCGATCTGCTGCCGCCGCGCGATCTCGGGCGAGGTGATGGCGTCGAGCGGGCGGTTGGCGAACAGCGCGAGATAGCTCGGCACCTGCAGGAACTGGCGGTAGTCGGTGTTGATCCAGATGCCGAAGGTGCGCTCCTTCCGCCGCGTCACCATGTCGGCGCGCGGGCCCATCACGGTGACGACGAGATCGTAGGCGGTACGGTCGGCGGGCGTCGTCGTATCCTTCTCGACCGATCCGAACAGCACCAGCTCCTCGCCGGAATAGTTCGGCGTCACCGTGACCCGGTGATTCGAGACCGACACAATCAGCCGCTCGGCCCGCGCAGCGCCGCCGAGCAGCAGGACGAGGACGATGGCGAGAAGCATGCGCCTCATCGGCTCACTCCGAGCTCACGGATGGTGAAGAGATCGGAGGGCTGGATCACCAGCTCGATCGCGAAGCGGATTCCGACCGAGAGGATGAGCAAGCCCAGCAGCAGCCGCAGCTGCTCGCCGCGGATCTTCTGGCCGGCACGGGCGCCGAACTGCGCGCCGGTGACGCCGCCGACCATCAGGATCAGCGCCAGCACGGCATCGACGAGGTGATTGGTCGCCGCGTGCAGCATGGTCGCGAACAGCATGGTGACGACGGTGAGAACCATCGAGGTCCCGATCACCGTCGAGGTCGGCACCCTCAAGAGATAGATCATGATCGGCACCAGGATGAAGCCGCCGCCTATACCCATGATGGCGCCGATGAAACCGATCACGATGCCGACGATCACCACGGGGATGACCGAGAGATAGATCTTCGAGCGCTTGAACCGCATCTTCAGCGGCAGGCCGTGGATCCAGTTGTGGGTGCGGCGCGGCGGCAGCGCCCCGCGCCGGGTCCGCATCAAGGCGCGCAATCCTTCCGAGAACATCAGGCTGCCGACCGTGGTGAGCAGCACGACGTAGGAGAGCGCGATCATCAGGTCGAGCTGGCCGAGCGCCCGCAGCTGGGTGAAGGTCCAGACGCCGAGCGTCGTGCCGGTCACGCCGCCGCATAACAACACGCTCGCCAGCGCCGGATCGATCGCGCGCCGCCGCCAATAGGAGAGGGCGCCGGAAAAGGAGGAGGCCGCGATGTGGCTCGCCACGGAGGCCACCGCGACCGCCGGCGTGATGCCGATGAAGATCAAAAGCGGCGTCATCAAGAAGCCGCCGCCGATGCCGAACATGCCGGAGACGAAGCCGACCGCCGCGCCCATGGCGAGCACCAGGAAGACGTTGACCGGAAGATCGGCGATCGGGAGGTAAAGCTGCATTGAACCTGCGCACCGGCGAGACGGATCGACGAACGCGGAATGCTCGCGGAGAGGACGGAACGATTGCCGCGTCCTTCAATAGCGGAATTCGCGGGCGGACGGGAC
>NZ_JADYVY010000003.1:0-474920 GCF_020194215.1 Bradyrhizobium sp. BRP20
ATGCACGCCCCCGCGCCCAGCACCGACAGCAACACCCCGGTGATCCCGCCCCCCGGCAGCCCCGGCGGCGACCCCAATGTGAGGCCGAAATAGCGGCTTGTTACGCCCTCAATTTCCGTCGTGCCCGGGCTTGTCCCTGAAATCCACGTTCTTTGAGGTGCAAGGAAAGGCGTGGATGGCCGGGCCTTCGCCTCGCCGAAGCGGCTTCGGCCGCGCAGGCGGGACAAGCCCGGCCATGACGAACTGATTGAAAAGAGGCCGCATTCATTGTCCCGCCGCAGCCTTGGCGAAGGCGGAAAAAGGCGGACCACTTTGCTTGACTTACCCCCGCCCCCTTCCTTATATGCCGCGCGTTCGCGAGATCGGCCTCAAATCGCCGCCGCGATCCCTGTGGCGGGGTAGCTCAGCTGGTTAGAGCACGGGAATCATAATCCTGGGGTCGGGGGTTCGAGTCCCTCCCCCGCTACCAACGATCCCCCCGACATAGCCATGCTCGGAAACAGGCCCGGATTGCCGCACAGTGCGTCGAGGCGTCCCTTGATGTCGATCCGCACACTCCGGTCATCCTCGGCGCTGGCCTTGGTTCCGGCCCCGCCCGGTCGGCTCGGGCTGGCATGCACGACGATTGCCGTCACCAACTCGCGGATGGTCGCAAACTCGGTCGGTGCGCCGCGCCTCAAATGATCCGCTAATTCCATCACGGCACGCTTATAGCGGTCGAGCGCCTTGGGGTGCAGGGCGATCACGTTGTCGGCTTCCTTCGCACTTTCCAGGCCAGCCGTGACCTTGGCCTTCTCGGTCTCAAGCTCCTGCATCCGGGTGACGAACTGTTCCGGCGGCATGCCCGTGATGACGATCGAGTCAACGATTCGCTTCATCTCGCGCGCGATCTCGCCGAGCCGCCGTTCCAGCCGCGCGCGTTCGGTGGTCGCCTCTTTCTTGAGACGCTTGCGCTCGACGTTATAGGCGTCGACAAACTCAGCAATCACCTCGGGATGCGCGAGGTGCTGACGCAATCCCTTGATGGCGAGCGCTTCAACGTCGTCGAGATAAATACGTCGGCTGTTATTGCACGATCCGCTTTCGCGGTGAGCTGAGCACTGTAAGCGCAAGCCCTTCCGGTCGCTGCCGACCGAGGACATGCCACCGCCGCACGAACCGCATCTGATCAATCCGGAGAACACTCGCTTCGGTGCGCGCGCCTTTTGGGCCGTTGCTGGCGTCGCATCGCGGCGGCGCTCGACCTTAATGACCTGTGCCGCCTTGAAGGTAGCGTCGTCGATGATGCGCAAGTGCGGCGCCTCGACGATCCTGTATTGCTCTTTCGGATTGGGACGCGACAGGCGCTTGCCCGTCGTCGGGTCCTTCACCATTCTGACCTTGTTCCAAACAATGCAACCGGCATACAGATCGTTCAGGATCATGCCGCCGCCGCGCGCAACGTGACCGTTGATGGTCGAGCCATTCCACAGCCGGCCGCGAGGAGGGCGCACCCCACGCTTGTTGAGGTCGTGCGCGATTTGGCGCGGCGTCTTGCCGGCGATGTAATCCGCGAAAATTTGGCGAACGATCTCGGCCTCTTCCTCAACGATCTCTAACTCACCCGGCTTGTCCTTGACCGCTCGGTAGCCATACGCGCGTCCGCCAGCGTGCCGACCATCGCGCAAGACGCCCTCAAGCCCGCGCCGGGTATGCACTCGCAGGTTCTCGATAAACTGCTCGCTCATGAGCGCGCGCAACGCACCATCGATCGTGCCTATCTTGCCGGTCGCGGTGTGCATGGTGATGCCAAGGAAGTCGAGCCGCTTGCGGGCGTTATGATAGTCAGCCTGATCGCGGAAGATGCGATCCATATCCTCGGCAACAATGACATCAACCAATCTGGTCTCTGCCGCCTGCATCAGCGCCTGGAAGCCAGGACGGTTGATGGCGGCAGAGCCGGACATCGCGCGGTCCTCAAAGGTCGAGATCACCGCCATGCCCTCGCGCGCGCAGAGATCGCGACAAAGGGCGATCTGATCGTCAATCGAACGATCCTTCTGACGGTCGGACGAGAAGCGGGCGTAGATTGCAGCGCGGATCATTGGTTCTCGCTCGTCGCAGGGTGGGTTGCTTGGCGGGCCGCGATCTCGGCCTCATGATCCTCGCGAGCGAGCCGCTTGGCAAGCTCTCTCACGTAGCGGAGAACGGCCTCGTCGGGCTGACGCGATGGTATTATAGGATTCTTGGCCTCATCAGACGCAACCGCGGCCGACGCCCGCAATGGGCGCTCCGGCGTCAACGGCTCGTAGTGACGGTGTTTGTTCACCTGGAAGTCCCAAGCCAACCACACTTTGCGCGTTGGCCGATTGATGAGAGCGACGCACGCGCGACGATGCCTACACTCCATAGGGGCGGACTTCCGGTCCGCACAAGATCACTCAGATGTCCAGCGATGTCGTGCCACGTCGCGCAAGGACGTTTAGTGTCGCGTTGATGGCGGCGCGTCCGCGTAAAATTGCGTGGCGCTATCCACCACCAAAACGCTGGTTATCAACCAGGAACAGCGATCGACTTGTCCATAGGCAGGCAAATCAGTTTATTTACGTCAGCTCCATCGACGCGCGCAGTCCATTGCAGACGCGCCTAGACCAGAACAGGAGCTGACATGCGCAATCCGAAACTGTTGCCGTTCACCGACCTCCGCGACCGCGGCGTTCTGCTTGGTCGGCGACAGATCGATCGTCTCGAAGCTGAGGGCAAGTTCCCGAAACGTGTCCCGATCGCCGCCAACCGCGTGGCTTGGGTCGCCAGGGAGATTGAAGATTGGGTCGATGCGGCCATTGCGCGGCGCTCGCATGAGAACGCGACCGTGACCGAGCGCGCGGCGTAGGCGCAGAAAAAGCGGCCCGCCACAGGCCGCCCTTCCATCATCTTCTCAAGGAATTGCTTGAATGTCTCTCGCTGATACCAGCGCACCAACGTGCGCGCAAGGCAGTAGTGCCAAGCAGCCGCCGCTTGGAGCTGTCGACTTCATCAAGACGCTCTTCGATCATACCACGGAGCCGGCGTACTTCTGCTCGTTCACCAATGAGCGCGGCGAAGGCGGCGAGCGTCACGTCGCCACGCGCAACTTCGGCCACGTCGCCTCGTTCATGCAGAAGTGGGACAAGCCCGGCCGCGGCATGTTCGTCGCGATGTCGACCATCAAGGCCGGCGCCAAGCGCAACAAGGAGAATTGCGTCGAGACGCCCGCGCTGTGGACCGACCAGGACTTCGGCAAGATTTACGACTGCCCGACCGATCCCGTCGAGGCGCGCGGCTTTGTCCTGAAGCACATCGCACGGCTGAAGTACCAGCCGAGCATCATCGTGTTTTCGGGCGGCGGCGTGCACTGCTATTGGCTCCTGAAGGAGCCGCTGCAGACCCAGGACGAGATGGATCGCATCGAAGCGGTGTTGCGTCAGCTCGCCGACGTGTCGGCCGGCGATCTGCCGGTGTGCGAGGTGGCGCGCGTGCTGCGTCTGCCCGGCACCCACAACACCAAGGACGGTGCCTTCACCGAGGTCGAGATCATCGAGCTGCATCCCGAGCGCCGTTATAACATCGAAGACCTGGAGGAGTGGCTGAGCGAGCAGTCGCCGGTCATGCTGCGCAAGGTCCGCGAATCCGCCGAGCCGGCCGGCGCGCCCGAGGACCCCGACGACTTCTTTGCGCAATACGCCAAGCGCTTCAACCTCAAGCCGCCGATCGATGTGCAGCAGCGCCTCGAAGGCATGATGTTCATGGGTGGCGGCGATAGCTCGGTACATCAGACCCAGCTCCAATGCACCGCGTCGCTGCTCAATGCCGGCGTGCCGAAGAATGAGGTTGTTGCCACCGTGCTCGCCTATACCCAGCGCGCCGCCGGCACTTACGGCACGCGCTGGAATTGGCGGATTGAGGAGCGCAACCTCGTCAAGATGTGCGACGACTGGATCAAGAAACACCCGATCGAGGAAAAGAAGAAGGCCGAGCCGCGCCTCAAGATCGTCGATGGCGGCGTGCAAGTCGTCGGCAAGGTCGAGACCGAGCAGCAGGCGACCGGCACCGCGGGCGCGGCCGACAACATCGTGAAGATGCCGAAGACCACGCCGGCCCCGCCGAAGCCGCAGGAGCTGCATATCGCAGTCGGTAAGGCCGTCATCGCGCATTTCGCCAGCGAGGGCGAGGAGCTGATCAACACCAAGGACGGCAATTGGTTCTACAGCAAGGGCATCTGGGAGCTGCGCAACGAGACCAAATGGCTCGACGTGCGGATCGAGCATATTTTCGAGCGGCTCGGCTACAAGACCGGGACCAAGCTGGTGAACGAGACGCGCAATTGGATTCTGCGTCGGCCTGAGTTGTGGCGCGAGGGTGAATTGCCCTGGGATCAGCATGGCAAAATTCCGACCCGCTCCGGGCTCGTCGATCCCAAGACGGGCGAGCTGGAGCCGGCGCGCCCGGAGCACTTCTGCACGTGGCGCGTCGAGGTCGATTATGATCCGGCCGCGGAATGCCCGTGGTGGGAGACCATGATTGCCGACATGTTCGGCGATCGGAAGGAAGCCGACCAACGCGCCCTGGTCGGCGTGGTGCAGGAGCTGATGGGCGCCGCGCTGATCGATCGCAAGCCGCGCGCGCTGTCGAAGGCGTGCGTGTTCTGGGGCAACGAGAACCGCGCCAAGAGTGGCGTGCTCGATGTCACGAGCGGGCTGTTCGGCGGCAATCCGATCAGCGCCGGCATCGGCACCATCGACAGCACGCATGGCTTGATGCCGTTCCAGCGTCGCGCGCCCTGGGTGCTGCACGAGGCGTTCACCGGCAAGTGGCACATCTCGCAAACGGTCAAGGCCGTCGTGACCGGCGATCCGGTGCAGATCAACATCAAGAACGGCCCCATGATGCAGCAGATCGTGCGCGCGCCGATCTTCTGGGCGACCAATTTCCAGCCGCAGTTCAAGGAGGCGACGCGCGCCATCGTCGACCGCATGATCGTGATCGAGGTGACGCGCAAGTTCGACACCGCCAAGCCGATCGGCGCCGCCGCCGAGGCGATCCGGCGCGGCTTCAACAAGCCCGGCGAGTTCATCGTCGCCACTGAGCTGGCGGGCGTGCTCAATTGGGCGATTGCCGGGCTCAGGAGGGCGCTGGAGCGCGGTTCGATCGCGAGCACGGAAAGCATCGCCGAGACCGCCAGGACGATCCACAACGACAGCAACCTCGTGGCGGGCTTCCTGGACGAGTGTATCGAGTACGACCCGATGGCACGCGTGAAGATTGCCGACTTTTGTCTGGCGCATTCGGCGTGGTTCGTGGAGATGAAAGGCGAAGATCGGCGCCTACCGAGCAACGAGGCGATCAGCAAGGCACTGCAAGCAATCGGCGATGGTCGCATCGGTATGGACAGGAAGGACATGCGCGACGGCAAGAGCCGGTACTATTGTGGTGTCGCGCTCAACGATGCAGGTCTCGACTATCACAAGATCGGTTACCAGAGCCGGCTGTTTGAGGGCAAGGTCGGCAACGCGACCGATCCCGTGAGCGAGGTCAATGGGCTGATCCCGCCGTCCTGGGACAACAAGGAGAGCGTGACCGAGATGCGCGAGCACCACGCGGATCGGGTCACGAATGACCAGAATGATGATGCTGGTGAGGTGTCGGGGCACTGACCAGTGACCCATCGAAGCTCGATGCGTTGCCAAGTGTCATCATCGCGGTCATCGAGACAAGGCTTTGGGTGCATTCGCCTTTTGGGGTGTTGTGACCGTAGTGACCAGTTTTGATCCTATTGGTTGGAGAAATGAAAACACGAAGAAAAGGAAGGCAAAAGGCAGAGAGAAAGGAGGTTTAGAGAAGGATGAAGTTTTTCGTGTCAAGTCAGGTCATCGGTCATGCGGCGGCGTCGCGGTTCTGTCGGGGGCCGCGTTACGCCGAACAGTGGAGGCAGTCCGCACCATGACCGATGACGTTGGATCGGCTCGCAAGCGCGCCCAGCGCGTGCGAAAGCAGCAGCAGCGCCGCGAAAGAATGAGGCGTTACCGCGCCAATGTTCGCGAGCAGGTAAGTATGGTGCTTGTACCCGTCTCGAACAAATGGATCGATGACTTTATCGATGCGCAGCGCCTACTGGCGTCCGAAAGCGAAGACAAAAGAGAGATCGCTACCGCCATCACTGAAATCGTCTCTGAGTATTTGGCATCCGCAAAAAAGAAGCGCTCATCGTAGACGCGTCTACGTCCAAATCAGTGCAAACGTGGTCTTATCGGTCAGGCTCACGATGCACCACGAGAATTGCCTATGACCAAAGGCCCGCGACCGATCCCTGTTCGCGCCGACTATCCCAAGGCTTCCGGCGTACCCTTCATGCGCGCGTGTTTCGCGCTCGCGCAGCGCCATGCCCTCCAGCGCGAGCATGAGGACATCGATCCATTTGTTCCTTGCGATGATCCGGTTGCAAAGGAGATCGTGGCCCGCGCTGTGGCGGCACCTGGATCGACGGCCGGCTCTGGTTGGGCTGCTGAGTTGGCTCAGCAGTCGTTCGGGGCATACCTCCACGATCTCGCGCCGTATTCGGGCGCCGCGCGGTTGATCGCCTTGGCGACGCCGGCAGTTACGACCAATCCGGAGGACACCACGAAATATCCGACGCGGGTCGGCGCCACTGCGCCGGGCTTCGTCGCCGAGAATTCGCCCATGGCGCTCAGCAACTACGCCTTCGATGCCGTCCAGATTGGCCCGGCGAAAAAGATGGGCGTGATCATCCCCTTCACGCGCGAATTGGCGAAGCGGTCGGATGCCGAACGCATCTTCGCACAGATGCTCCGCGAAGACCTGGCCGCGGGCCTCGACAGCGCGCTGTTCTCGACAAGTGCTGCCACGAGCGCCGCACCTGCCGGGCTGCTCTACGGCGTGACCGCCGGCACCGGAGTCCCTGGTGCTGACAGCGCGGCGATGAAGCAGGACTTGATTGACCTCGCCGCCACTGTCGCAGATGGCGGCAGCGGCAACGTCACCTTCGTCATGGCTCCGAAGCGTCTCGCCAAGCTGCGCATCCTCGATCCTGTCCTGGCCGCCTCTCTGGACGTGGCGGCCAGCGCGGCGGTCCCGGCCGATCGCGTCATTGCAGCAGACGCTGCCGCCTTGTTGGTGTCGACAGGCCCGGCGCCGGAGATCGAGGCCGCCAATGCCGCCACGTTGCACATGTCTGACGTGCCGCTCGAAATCGTGAGCGACACCGGTCCGACCACGGCCGATCCCGTTCGCAGTCTGTGGCAAACCGCTTCAACGGCGTTCCGCTTGTTGCACGACCTCGCATTCGCCAAGCGTCGCGCGACTTGCGTCGCCTATACCGACGCTGTGACTTGGTGATGGTGGGAGGGATGCCGGATTATTCCTTCAACGGCGGGCAAGCCAAAACCGAAGCGGATGATCCGGCAGCTCGCCGCGAGCGAGTGCTCGCGACGGCTGCCGACACACTTGAGCGGCTGGAGCAACAGGCTGCGGAGCATCGGCGTTGGCTCAATGACCCGGCTCGGCGCGAGCGTGCGGAGTCGGCTCAGGAATACATCAACGAAACTCGGCGGCGGAATGGTGGTGCATGATGGCGGTCGACCTGGAGCATTTCGCGGCGATGATCGGCGAGGAAGTTGCCCGCGTGCAGAAAGCCGAGCGCGAGCACATCGAGCGTCAGTTCGAGCTGATGCGCCGCGCTCTGCAGATTCAGGCGAACCGCATCGCCGATCTGGAGGCGAGTGTTGCGGCACCTTCTGAGCGTTCTCTGGCGCCGGAGAGGACCGCGATCTTGATCGCGGGGCGTGCTGAATGACGTTGGTTGAATCAGCTCGGCAGTGCCGGGCGAGCGCGGCTGAGCTGCGCGCCGGCATAAGACGGTTCGGTGAAGCTGCCCTGGAGATAGAACAAGCCGTTGCGCTCCTCCGCGATGCCGCCGAGCTGATGAGTGAAGATGAACCAGGGCGGGCCTTAGCGCGAGCGCGCGAGGCGGCGGCTTTGCTGGGCGTGCTCACGATCCATTGACCGGCGACGGGGGGGGCATGGCGGAATCCAACGCCTTGGGGGGCGCTAGATCGGTGGGTAGGTTCAAGGTTAGACGGCGCAGATTCTGAGAAAGGGTCGGGAACGAATGCCCAAGAGACGAGGCGCCCAGCCCGGCAACCAGAACGCCTTGAAGCACGGTCGGTTCAGCGTTCGGCTCCGTGCCGCGCGGTTAGCGGCCGCTCAAGCTGAATGGCGCGAACGAAAGCAGCGCTCAGACGAGTGGCTCAAGACCGTGCCGGAGGTCGATTACGGCCGCATCATTGACGAGCTTCGCGCGCTCCGGCGCGCGAAAGAAGCAAACTGACAAGTTTGCGCCTCCTCGGATGTACGGGAGGTGCGCAGAGCTGGGCGGCTTTGAAAGGGGCCGCCCGGCTCGGAGCGCGCATCGCCCCGGCACCTCGCCAACAACACCCGACTAGGGCCGCATCCGAGAGCCCGCTTTTGGGCCATAACGGACCATGCTCGGGCAGGTCCGGCATGCCTGATAGTGACCCCTAGCGGACTTGCCGGTCTCGATTTTGCTGGCTTCACGTCCGTTTAGACGCGGGCACTGGCCTGTTCCAACCTCTGTGGCCTACTTTGAAAAGCAGCGCCTAGTTTGATGGAACTCCAAAAACCAACGCAAGTTGATAAACATGCAACCATCCGGGGATGGCGTCATGGGTATCGAGCGTATGCACCCGCCTCGCTACTGGCAGATGAGAGCGGAGGAGTTTCGAGCCAAGGCGGACAATTGCGAGTATGCTGAGACAAGAGAAAGTTTGCGTAAAGTCGCTAAGACTTACGATGACTTGGCCCGACGCGCTGAACTAATTCGCACAGTCCAAGATGCAGCGGAGTAGCCATGGACCGTGCAATGGAGCTTCGGCATCTGGAACAGGCCCAGCGTCATATCTCCGAAGGAGAGCGCCGCATTGCGGAGCAGGAGCAGCGGATCGTGCGTCTTGCTCACCGAGGAGCCGACACGACTGAAGCTCAGAAGCTCTTAAACAATTTCTTCGCCGCTCAGTTGCAGCACATTGAGCACCGCGAGCGCATCTTGAAAGAGCTAGAAAAGTAAGGCCGCCTCTTTTGACGGCCTCTATTGTTTCGCCAACGCTGACTTCCGCTCGTGGCCTATCTGCGACCTCGTGTGATGTCCGCTTTCACGCCGCTATTGAGGGCATAGCGACATCGATCAGAGGGGCCGAGGGCGCGTTCGCCCACGGCTCGCGGACCTCTGATCGCCTACCGGAGGGATGCCGCGGAGGCTGGCTTAACGATGAAGGCATCGGCAGGTTTGTCAGATGTCTCATTTTTTGAGATACTTGATCGATACTGGGGCGCTGAACATGAGTTGGCACAATCCCAACCTGTATTTTTTCCTTTGTCTGCTAACAGGTCTCGCGACGTTACTGGCTATCATTTACGAGTTTTGCAGGCGGAGATCGGACCGGTGGAAGAGGGCCAAGCCGCTAGACGGGCTCCTGCGTGATCGTCCGTCGCTAACGCCGCTGAAGAAGTTAAGAAACCGCTTCCGACGCAGGCTTACACCAGGCGAGATTCAGCGGCTCGAAGAGCGCTCACGTTCGCGCCTTTAGCAAATCTTTCGGGCTGTCGCGAAGCTGGCGCGCGGTGACAATCAATCTGACAGTGGGCTGCGTCTGCGAGGTGATGACCAGGCGCTGCCCGGTGTGCGACGAATGGTGGCGACTGCATAGCGACTTGCATGATGAGCTGCAGCTCAAGCCGCACAAGTGGCCCGCTATTCTCAGCCCGGATGAGCCGTCAGACTATCCGCCGGAGAGCGGCGGCGCGACATGGCACCGCGAAGGGCAGCGGCTCTGGCGGGAGCTGGAGCGGAGAGCTGTACGCGCGAATTAACCTAAAGTAGAAGCCCCCAACTTTCCTATCGCACAGAGCCGGTCAGAACTGATAACATATCCCGATTGATTCCGACGCGGGCAGGGAGCGTTGG
Source organism: Bradyrhizobium sp. BRP20 (assembly GCF_020194215.1). Classification (NCBI taxonomy): domain Bacteria; kingdom Pseudomonadati; phylum Pseudomonadota; class Alphaproteobacteria; order Hyphomicrobiales; family Nitrobacteraceae; genus Bradyrhizobium; species Bradyrhizobium sp. BRP20. The sequence continues at coordinate 10,016 of NZ_JADYVY010000003.1, forward strand.
CCGGTGACATTATTGGCGTTGCGGGATAGCTCGCCGCAAGCAGTATTGCAGCTGCTCGATGAGCTAGAGAAGATTGACGATCCTTTTAGTTCTGAATTCGAACAGCTGGACTTAGGCGACTGGCCGCAGGTTCATGTCTACATACCTCATCCCGAGGTCTCATCGAGCATCACGCCGCCGTTCATGGAGGCGTTTCTTGAGCTACAGAAGCAAATCTACAGATTGGCTGCTCAAGCGTCCGCCGGACTAGCTGATGCCGGGCAGCTGTCTGAAGCGACGAAAGCTGACCTTCAAATCAGCGTGCTCGTCACCGATGGCAGCTCTAATCTCACGGCTAAATTGGAAAGAATCCTCCCGGGACTATTAAAGCAAATGATCGGAAAGCTGAACGGCAAGCAGGCAGCCATCGTTCTCGTATCTGTTGCGGCCCTTGTGGGCGGCAACTGGGCTTTCACGGCATGGCTTGAAGAGCAGAAAGCGATCAAGATTGAGGAGCTGAAGAGCAAAGACCATATCGAAGCATTGAAGGCGCTCAGTCTCGGCTCGTCTGGTCAATTAGAAGCTCTGAAGAAGATTACCAGCGTATTGGAGAAGCAAGGTGAGATTGGCAGCCGTGCGCTGGAGGCCATCGCAGCAACAAACGATGCTTTGCTCAAGGCAGCATCCAAGACTTCGGAAAGTTCGATAAACGATACCCATCTGACGCGGCAGGAAGCCGAATTGCTGCGGACCACGCCTCGAAAGAAACCGGAGTTGCGCATTGCGAAGCAAAGGATGCGCGTCCTCGACATCAACACCAGCGACCCGCACGAGTTAAGCGTGCTCATCAGCAGCCCTGATAAGAAGCAGCAGTATCGGATCAAGTTCGGAGATACTCTGTTCTCAGACCCGTCGAGAAAAGCGATCTTTGAGGCACTCGATAGCCGCGATTCGATTTGGATGGAGCTTGCGTTTCGTGAGATCGATGGCGAAGTTAAATCGGTTCAACTGTTGCAAACGACTAAGCCGCCCGCGCTTGCCGACACTACCGACCGATCTGACGAACAGTGAGTAGAGACCCTCACGGCAAGCCACTCCAGCGCGTCGCCCTAGAGCTGGGCTACATCAGCATCTATTGGGCTTGGCTGGAAGATGCCATCGATTCGCTGATCACCCAGTTGGCACCGCTGGAAGAAGGCCATGCAGCCAACGCGATCATGGGCAGCACCGATATTCGGCAGAAGGTGCAGATGCTGAAGGCGCTTGCTTTCATCCGCAGGGGCAAATCCGATGGCTGGTACGAAGCCGTCATTGCCAATCTCAACGTGATCGACAACGACCTTCGCGGTCGTAGGAATGCGTTCGTTCACGCGCCGTGGTTTGTCCCAAAGGGGAAGCTGGTGCGGCACAAAAAGTCCACCAAGATCGCCAAGGCTCAGGCGTTCCAACCGCCGGTTCTCACGACGCTAGAGATAACCCCGGTGAAAATCGCCGAAGCGAGAAAGCTGAAACAGGATATGCTGAAGGCGCTGCAGAACGTGGCCCACCAGCTCGCCTTCGCAATGGAAATCAACTGGTACACAGAGCGCGGAATTTCCTTCGAGGAATGCGTTCGCGTGCAAAGATCACTTTTGCGTACGGCAGCCAAACAGAGAGCGGCGCAACGCCAGCGCGCAGCGTCTTCGGCGTGAGGGCGTGGAACCGGCTGCAAGAGGCGCGGGACGGACGCAAGCGCACGTTCCTGCTTACCTCAACGCGGTAGATCGAACCTCATTCTCCCACAAGGGGAGAAGGTTGCTTGGAGCGGAGCTAGGCCACAGACACCATAAACTCAGCAGAAAACTGTCGGGGGGGACGTAGGTAGCGCTCCCCCGCTACCAAGTACGCTTAAGCATTTATTGCTAGCGAGTCGCGTTGAGAGCCGGCCGATTTTTCTTTAGGGCGTAGCAGGCAAGCGAAACGCCGCTAGCCGATCATGTAGCTCCTTCGACTTGGCTTTAACCCCCGCAATCTCGGTTGCCAGAAGTTTCGCTAAGGGAGTTTCGGCGCTCCGCGATGACGCGTTGAGGTTTTCGATAATGAACTCTACGGCCTCTAGTGTGTCATCGAAGCGTTTGTGAAGCACCGGTTCGTGGTGAGCAAGTCTGTTTCGTGATTGATAGACGTTTTCAAGGTGCGTAGCGACTGATGCTCTGGAGATTCGCTTATTCGGAAAAGTTGCTTTCAAGGTAGGCCGCCAAAGAGAATGCTCATATTCAGGCCCAAAAAGGCGCTTCCAAAAGTGTAAAGTAAGCTCAGCAACTACCTTACCGGTGGTTACATGCATTTGTTGCCGTCGGGCCTTGGCGCGACCAAGATGGGAAAGATTTGCAGGCCGACCTCTTGGGAATGCAGCGGCATCTAGCGCAGCTTTATCCGCTTGGGATAGTTTGGAATATTCAGCACGGCGGGCACTATCTAATGCGCGGGACACACTTTTTTCCTCGGTATCACGCCAAGTGAAAGGAGCTGGAGGAGCCACAAGCCATGCAGGGCTTCCAAAATGGCGCGCGAGATTGTCGCAAACGGTGTTTCGTAATGCAATTTCGATGGTGGCCGTGACGCACATCAAGGAGGCTCCAAGCCTGAGCGTTTCTTGATGCAATTCAACGGCGAGGTCGGTTGAGCCAGTGAGGTTATTCAACGCGGCGAGCCGTTCCGGCGACAAATGAACCGCAAGGGCTGCAATCTCTTCAGCGGAAAATGACATTGACTTTGTGTGCTGCAATGGTTATGTTCTGTTCCGAAAAGTCGAGATCAGATTGGCAGTTATCCTTCGGGGTGGACGAATCCTCGACTTCCCAAATAGAAGCGCCCTTCTTCGGAAGGGCGCTTTTTTGTTGACGTCCAAGCACCTTAGCGGCGGTTGGTTCCCTATGCAACCCCTGCTAAGTGCCGGTGATAAACCAGACTTTTTGGTTGAGAGTGCTTTGCGGGCATCCTGAAGAGTTGCTATCGATCCTTGATAATTTCCTGATGGCCAAGGTCGGGTCACAGCCAGCCTTCGCTAGGTCGAGGAATTCAAGAACCCGATCCTCACTTCTCCGCCTTCGATCAACGCGACATATGATTTGGTAACGGCCCAGCCGCTTTGCGAGCTCTGCCTGTGTAAGTCCCGCCGCCTTCAGTTGATCCCGAATGTCCACATGACGGAAAGCAGGGCCGTGTTTCCTGCTTACTGTTGCGCCGACGTTTCTTTCCAAAGCTCCATGCTTTGCGCTTGGCCCGGAATAGCTAGTGCGAGTAACTTGAGGACATTATGCTTAGGAAGCTGCTGTACTAAGAATTTCAGTACCTCAACGTCAGTCTGGCCTTTGGTGATGGGATATAGTTCTCGACCGACCCTAGTCAGAACGAGACACGGTATATTGGCGGAGAATGGCTTCCGAGCATACAGCACCAAGTGAACCGGCCGAAACTGTAGGAAGGCCAAGTTGTCCTCTTTGATTGTGACAAGGTGTTCGTCTGCAATTCTGTTCGACAAATTGCCGGCAGTGCCGCTGACAAGCCCCGCCTCCTCCAATCGCAGTAGTTCACCAAACTCAAGTCCTTCCCTTGGTGGAAACGGAATCAGTTGGCCATTCATTACTCTTGCTGACCACTTCTCAAACAAGGAGGCGGTCGGTTCGTCCAGTTCCGAAATGAATCGAAGTGTTTGGAGTGAGAAGGAGTTTGCAGTCCGCAATTGGCCCGCGAGAACCTTGGCCCACAGATCTTGCATCCGGTCTGAGGAGGCTTCCTGAGCGTGACGGGCGTACATGTTGAGCCAGTCGTCGTCGAGTGTTGAAGTTTGTGCTTCCGGTGTTTCCTTTAGATGCTCAATTGCTTTTAGGGCGATTGTTTCTCGGTTGTGTTGATGTCGGATTTCTTTTGCAATGAAGGCATCGGCTGCTCGCTGCACTAGGGCGGGATCGTTCTTGACCAACTCGGCCGCGGCTCCAGCAAGTGTCTTGGAGACGAGCGCTTGCCCTTCAGTCTTGTTGCGAATCGCTTTTGCTTTTTGTTCGAGCCATGCAGCGGGAATATCGGCCCCACCTGCGATGAGCCGCGATATGGCTTCACCTGCTGGACCGGCTATAACCTTCGGAAGGTTTACGGCGCCGATAACTTCCTTGATCTTATCCAGGACCCCGGAGCCGCCTGCCGGATCAACAGACTCCAATTCGTTCGCCATGGCGTGAACCTTTGTGGATAACGAAGATTGCGCAAGTGCTACGTGTGGTGCAATGGGTTGTATGACAAAGCGTGAGTTAGCAACAGTCAAGGTCCGTGTTTATCCATCCATTAGTAAGCGGCTGAAGCTCGAGGCTGAAAAGAAAGGAGTAACGAGCCAGCTATAATCGACCAGCGGTTGATTGGCAGCAGCGGAGTCCTACTCCAATGAAAGGCAAGACCTTGGCTGACGTGCTTACTGCGTCGGTTCGGGGGGGTATCTTGTCTCGTCGGGCAAAAAACGCCGCCGCCAGCCCGTCAACCCCCTCCCCACAAAAAGATTCCTCTTTACCGAATTTCGGAAACCTCGTACACCCCGCCCATCCCGGCTCATCCTGAGGGGCGATCGCGTCGTCGTCTTGATCGCGAGCCGGGCTTGCGGTGGACGCGGCAGCCTCGGGCGCGAGATGGTGCGGGCAGGGAGGGTAGTCCCCGGTGAGCTCGCGGCCGCGCGCGGACGAACGGCGCTGCTAGGTTTCGTCTCGTCTTGCAAGTTTCCGGCGCTGTCGACGGCATCGGGAATACTGCGGGCGAAATGGCGGGCCGTGCGTACGGCAAAACCGTGTGGTCCTGGCCGTCGTTGCTACGGTCAAGTTCTTGCGGAGGCGGCATTCGCGTCAACCGGCGCGGGTGCCGGTGAATTCCGTGAGCGCGAGGGAGGCCAGAAGGAACTCGGCTCCCGGGAGAGCACGGCATAAGCCGTCCGACCATCGCGCAGGGAAGGCCGAGTGATCGGCACCACCTGTATGCTGCTGTGCGGTTTTCTGCGTGTGCATTTTGCGCAGCAGACCGCGGGTGCGATGTCAGCACCCGGCCTTCCCTGTGCCCTCTTGGCTTTGAGAGGGTGGAGTGACCAGGCAAAGCTCGGGCGACATGCGCCGCGAGAATGCGGAGCTGCGTCCCGCATTTGGAATCGAGGCTGAGTGGCGAATGGCACGTGTGGCTGGGGTGACCGCGGCGCGGCGCCGCATCTGCGTGATGTTGATGCCCCGCTCCGAGCTTTGGCAACCGACGGTTCTGTGATCACCATCACAGGCACGGCCGCCTTTCCTGTCTATACTGCGGCTCGGAGGCAGGGTGGCGACCATGCGGAATCGGATTGCACTGGTTTTCAGTTTCTTTTTCTTCACGTCTCTGGCAGCCGCTGATCGTGCGGCCGCAGACGATCGGACAATCTGCGCGCAGCGCGGCCATGACGACCGCATCGCCGCGTGCTCGCGGCTGATCGCAAAGAGCGGCGGGCGCGACGCCGTGGCGTTCGACAATCGCGGTGCCGAATATGGCGACAAGGGCGACTACGATCGCGCCATCTCCGATTTCAGCGAGGCCATCCGCATCGATCCGAAATACGCGCTTGCCTGGCAGCATCGTGGCGCCGTCCTGCTTCGCCGGAACGAGGTGGATCGGGCTATCGCCGACCTGACCCAGTCGATCCGGCTCGATGCAAACAATCTGAACGCCTTGAACGACCGCGGCATGGCCTATGCCGCTGCAGGTGATTCCGAGCGCGCGCTTTCGGATTACAACGCAGCGATCCGCATCAATCCGAGGTTCAAGTTCGCCTACTTCAATCGAGGGCGGCTCTATGCCGGCAAGGGCGACCACACCCGGGCGATCGCCGAATACTCCGAGGTCATTCGCATTGACCCGACCTACGGTTATGCGTTCAACAATCGCGGACTGTCCTATCGGGACACCGGCCAGTCCGAGCGTGCCGTGGCCGATTTCAGCGAGGCGATCCGGCTTTTGCCGAGGACGACGCTGGCCTACAACAACCGCGGCGACATCTATCTCCTTCAGGGCAGGTACGATCAAGCCCTCGCCGATTTCAATGAGTCGCTGCGCAATGATCCGCAACATCAGAGCGCGCTGGTAAACCGCGGAATGGTGTTCGAGAAGCTGGGCGAGGTCGCAAAGGCCCGCGCCGACTTCAACGCAGCTCTGGCTGCGCCGCAAAAGTACGACAGCGCGAAATGGGCGATGGACAAGGCGCGCGAACGCCTCGCCGCGCTGGACGATACGTCCATCAAGACCGTTCCCGCCACCACCACGTCGGTCATCGCGCTGCCGGGACCTTCAAGTCGAAATGACAGGCGCATCGCGCTCGTGGTCGGAAACTCCGCTTATGAGAATGTCGCAGCGCTCGCCAATCCGGCGCGCGATGCGACGCTCGTCGCCGAAACGCTCAAGCTCACCGGATTCGATTCCGTCACGCTGCTGACCGATCTGCGCAAGGATGCGTTGACCGCGGCGCTGCGCGACTTTGCAAGGCGGGCGGAAATCGCCGACTGGGCGATGGTGTATTACGCCGGTCACGGCATGGAGGTCGGCGGCGTCAACTACCTGATTCCGATCGACGCGAAGATCGTATCCGACCGCGACGTCAGCTTCGAAGCCGTGGCGCTGGATCAGGTGTTGAACGCGGCGGAACGCGCCAAGCGGCTGCGCCTCATCGTCCTCGATGCCTGCCGCGACAATCCCTTCGCCAACCGGATGAAGCGCACCATGACGCTGGCGTCGCGTTCGGTGTCGCGCGGCCTTGCGGCGATCGAGCCCGAGGCGGGCACGCTGGTGGTGTATGCCGCCAAGGACGGAGAGATGGCGCTCGACGGAGCGGGCAGGAACAGCCCGTTCGCCACGGCGTTCGTCAACAACATGCGCAAGCCCGGTCTCGAGGTGCGTCGGCTGTTCGACGTCGTGCGTGACGACGTCATGGAGGCGACCAATCGTGCACAAAAACCGTTCAGCTACGGATCGGTCTCGGGCCGGCAGGATTTTTACTTCGTTGCCGGGAAATGAGACGCAAGGCTTTGGCTGTCGCGCCGGCCAAAATTCACGGTATTGAGCCGAATTTCGGAATATCGTACACCCCGCCCATCCGGGCTCATCCTTGCGCGGACGAACGGCGCTGCTAGGTCGCCTGCAATGAGTGGCGCCTGTCGGAGGCATGTTGCCCCCTGGTCCATCGGCGCAAGCGCCCTGTCCGCGGGTCACGCATCGTGCCCGGCAATCGGACTTGCGACATGGGTGACATTTTCGGCCGCTCACGCCGGCCACGCCTGTCCACCGCCGTCGATCCGCAACACCTGGCCCGAGACGAAGGCACCCATGGGTCCTGCAAAAAACTCGACCACGCGCGCGACCTCATCGACGGTGGCGATGCGGTCGAGCGTCCCGGTCTCGACCATCCGGTTGGGGTCGACCGCTCGGGTGCCAAGAAATCGGCCGGTGCGGGTGTCGCCGGGCGCGATGCAATTGACGGCGATGTCGTAGGCACGGAGCTGGTCGGCAAGACAACGCGTGTAATGCGTCACGCCGGCCTTCGCCACCGCATAGATCGAGCCGTTGGTGCGGCCCGTGAAGGCGGCGACCGAGCCGAGCGTGACGATGCGGCCGCGCCGCCGCTCCATCATGCCCTTCGCGACCGCCTGGCAGGTCAGGATGGTCGAGAGCAGGTTCCGCTCCAGCACGGCCCGTATGTCGGCTTCCTTGATGTTCACGGCATCGTTCGGATCGGGCTTGCCACCCGCAGCCGCGATATCGCCGCCCGCATTGTGCACGAGGATGTCGATCGGACCGAGAGCCGCCTCGGTTTCGGCAATCACCCGCGAGATATCGTTGGTCCTGGTGAGATCGCCAAGCACGCGCACGGTGCTCACGCCGAATTCCCGGCTGATCTCCGCGGCAACGGCAGTGAGCGTCGTGCCCTCGCCATATTCGGCCGGTCCGTTCTCGCGCATGCCGTGTATCGCGACGCTGGCACCGAGCGCGGCGAGCTTTTCCGCAAAGGCGCGGCCGAGCCCTCGCCCTGCGCCGGTCACCAGGGCCACCTGCCCAGCCAAAATCCTCGTCCTGTCAGGCGATGCCATGATCCTCTTCCTGCTATGTCACTCCGCTGCGACATTGAAGCCGATCGCCAGCGCTTGCACCAGGCACACTGCCGGACGGCGAATTTCATCCGGTTTGGGCATTTAGCTTACCTCTATTTGGCCGCTCCTCGAGTTGGGCGCCGGACGGGCTGGAACTCGTGGGCGTGATGGTCGTTTGCTTGGCCGGGGCAGCAGTAACGATCGGGGAGAGCACGTGAACCGACGCCAGCTTGTTCAAGGGTCGGCAGTGCTGCCGGCGTTGCTGCTTGCTTCCCGATGCAGTCTGGCCGCCCCTTCGGATGACATGTTCGGGCCGTCCACCGTGAGGGACCTGGCGCGGAGGCTGGCGGGCAAGCCGTACGAGGCGCCGGACGAGAAGCTCCCGGGCGGATTGAAGGACCTGGACTACGATCAGTATCGTTCGATCCGCTTTTTGCCCGAGCGGGCGCTCTGGCGCGGCAAGAATCTTCCGTTCGAGGCGCAGTTTTTCCACCGCGGCTTCTTCTACAAGAACAGAGTAAACATCTTCGAGGTCGCGGACGGAAAGGCATCCGAGCTCAAGTACCGCAAGGCGGACTTCTCCTTCGGCGAGAAGGTCCCGCCGTTCGAGGACAGCGATCTCGGGTTCGCGGGCTTCCGCATCCATGCGCCGATGAACCGTCCCGACTATTACGACGAGGTCTGCGTCTTCCTAGGTGCGAGCTATTTCCGCGCCGTGGCCAAGGGGCAGACCTACGGGCTTTCCGCGAGGGGGCTGTCGATCGATACGGGCGAAGCCAAGGGCGAGGAATTTCCGCTCTTCAAGACGTTCTGGCTCGAACGGCCGGCGCCGGGTGCGACCTCGTTGGTGATTCATGCTCTGCTCGACAGCAGGAGCTGCACCGCGAGCTACCGGTTCACCGTGCGCCCCGGGGAGACGACGGTCTTCGACGTCGAGATGTCGGTCTACCCGCGCGTCGAGATGCCGCGGGCCGGGCTCGCGCCCATGACCAGCATGTTCTACTACGGTCCGAACGACCGCAACGACATCGACGATTTCCGCCCCTCCGTCCACGATTCCGATGGCCTTGCGATCTTCAACGGGAAGGGCGAAAGCCTCTGGCGGCCGCTCAGCAATCCCCGCGATCTCCAGATCAGCACCTTCCAGGATCTCAATCCGCGTGGCTTCGGGCTGATGCAGCGGGAGAGAAACTTCTTCGCCTACCAGGACATCGAATCCAGTTTCGAAAAACGTCCAAGTCTCTGGATGGAGCCGATCGGCGATTGGGGCGAGGGCGGCGTCGTGCTGTTCGAGATCCCGACCAAGGAGGAGATCCACGACAACATTGCCGCATTCTGGCGCCCGAAAAGCCCGCTCCAGGCCAAGGGCGAACACAACTACACCTATCGGCTGCATTGGGGGCCAGATAGCCCGAAGCCGCATTCGCTGGCCAGATTTACGCGAAGCGGGATAGGGGCGAGGGGCGGAGATGCGCGCCTGTTCGTGCTCGATCTGCATGGCGACAACCTCAAGGGCGTCGATCCTGCCGCTGTCAAAGGCGTGGTGTCGGCGGGGAAGTCTGAGGTGAAGAACATCGTCACGCAGCCTAATCCCTACACCGGTGGGTGGCGGCTCAGCTTCCAGTGCCAGGTGAAAAGCGAGCCGATCGAGCTGCGGGCATTTCTGGCAGAAGGCGACAAGCCCTTGTCGGAAGTCTGGGTCTACCGATGGGCACCCTGAGCACGGCACCGCGGCCGATTGCCGGCGATATCGCGACCCAGCGCCTGCTGCCGACGGAGGCCCCCCTTCCGATGGCTCCTGGCGACCTCGGAAAAAGCCTGGTACCCGACCGTATTCCTGCGCCGGTTGCCCCCGCAATGGCCTGGCGGCGCGGCCTCATCCTGCTCTCGACGGCGGCGCTCACGGGGGCCGGCGGATATGAGATGTATCGCGTGCTGCAGGTCGGCGGCGTCACCGTCCTTGAAGCCATGGTGCTGGCGCTCTTCCTGGTCTTGCTCGCCTGGGTCGCCTTCTCGTTCGCCTCCGCGCTGGCCGGCTTCTTCGTGCTGCTGGCCCATCGTCCAGGCGCCCTCGCGCCAGAGGCGGAGTTGCCTGCGATCGCAAGCCGCACCGCCATGCTGCTTCCCACCTACAATGAAGATCCGCACCGATTGACGGCGCGGCTTCGCGCGATCATCGAATCCTTGGAGACGACCTCCCAAGGAAGGCTGTTCGACTGGTACGTTCTGAGCGACAGCACCGATCCCGACATCTGGGTCGCCGAGGAAAAAGCGCTCCTCGTGCTGCGACAAGCCGTCGGAACGCCAAGGCTGTACTATCGCCATCGAGCCGACAACACGGCTCGGAAAGCCGGCAACATCTCCGAGTGGATCACGCGGTTCGGCGGCGCCTACGACTTCATGATCGTGCTCGACGCCGACAGTCTCATGAGCGGGCAGACCATCGTCCGACTGGTCCATGCCATGGAGAGCAATCCGAGCGCCGGCCTCGTCCAGACGCTCCCCATGGTCGTGAATGCGCGAAGCCTGTTCAGCCGGGTCCAGCAATTCGCGGGCCGCCTCTACGGACCGATGATCGCCGCCGGCGTCGCCTGGTGGCACGGCTCGGAAGGTAATTACTGGGGCCACAACGCGATCATCCGGGTGAAGGCGTTCGCGGAATCGGCCGCGCTGCCGCAGTTGCGCGGGCGCAAGCCATTCGGCGGGCACATCCTGAGCCACGATTTCGTCGAGGCTGCCTTGATGCGGCGGGCCGGGTGGGGCATCTACATGCTGCCGACGCTCGGCGGGAGCTACGAAGAGGTGCCGCCTTCGCTGCTCGATTTTGCGGCGCGCGACCGACGCTGGTGTCAGGGCAATCTTCAGCATCTGGCTGTCGTGCCAGCGCGGGGCCTCCACTGGGTATCGCGTGTCCATTTCATGGTGGGCATAGGAGCGTATCTGACGGCGCCGCTGTGGCTGCTGTTCCTGCTGCTGGGAATGCTGATCTCGCTGCAGGCTCGGTTCGTGCGGCCGGAGTATTTTCCGAAGGGGTTCTCGTTGTTTCCGACCTGGCCGGCCCAGGATCCCGTGCTCGCCATCTGGGTGTTCGTCGCCACCATGGGGTTGCTGCTGTTGCCGAAGCTGCTCAGCCTGGTCCTCGTTTGGATGCGGGGCTCGGTGAGACGCCAGTTCGGCGGCGCGTTGCGTGCTTCGGCCGGAGTTCTCGCAGAGATCGTCGTGTCCGCGCTGATGGCGCCGGTGATGATGATCTTTCAGTCGATCGCCGTCGTCGAGATTCTGGCCGGCCGCGATGCCGGCTGGCAGACCCAGAGGCGCGACGACGGCACGGTGGAGCGCCGCGAACTCTATCGGAAGTACGGCATTCCAACCCTGTGCGGCGTTGCGATGGCCGCAAGCGCGTACGCGGTTTCGGTGCCCCTTCTGCTTTGGATGTCGCCGGTCATCGTTGGGCTGCTGTTCGCCGTTCCCATAGGCGCGCTGACCGCCATGCCCGCCTCCGGAAGATTGTTTGTTACTCCCGAAGAACGAGAGCCGCCTTCCGTGCTGCGGCGAGCGAACGAACTCAGCGCGTCGGCAGACGTAGGGGGCAGCCCCGCCTTGGTGGAGCTGCGCCAAGACCCCGCGCTCCTGGCCTTCCACCTCGCGCAGCTGCTGCCTCCTCGCGCCACCAGGCCCGATACGGTCGACGCCAACCTGGCGGTCGGCCGTGCCAAGGTCGATGCAAGCGAAACTTTCGAGGAGGCCGCAGAGCATCTATCCTCGCGAGAAATCTTCTCGATCTTGAACGATGGTTCGGCGCTTTCCAGCGTGTTGCAGAAGCGATGAAGCTGCGGCCTGGATCTGTCCTGCGGCCGTTTGAAGCTTTTCTCGTTGCATAGTCCGGTATTGCTCTCTCCCTTGATGGCCGGCATCCTCGAACCGAGTGCGCGGAAAAGCGCCCAAACGTTTAAGGAAGGAAGCACGCGATGAAGATGATCAAAGGGCCTGCGATATTCCTCGCTCAGTTCGCTGGCGATGCGGCGCCGTTCAATTCGCTCGATGCCATATGCGGATGGGCCGCCTCCCTTGGCTACAAGGGAATTCAGATTCCGAGTTGGGATGGGCGGCTCTTCGACCTGAACAAAGCCTCGGAGTCTCAGACCTATGCCGACGAGGTGAAGGGTGTTGCGGCTCGGCACGGGCTTTCCATCACCGAGCTTTCGACCCATCTGCAAGGCCAGCTCGTCGCCGTTCACCCGGCCTATGATGCGGCGTTCGACGGCTTCGCCGCGCCGGACGTGCGTGGCAATTCCAAGGCCCGCACGGAATGGGCCGTCGATCAGGTCAAGCGCGCCATCCTGGCGTCCCGGCGGCTCGGGCTGACGGCCCAGGCAACGTTTTCCGGCGCGCTTGCCTGGCCCTATGTCTATCCCTGGCCGCAGCGCCCCGCCGGCCTGATCGAGACCGCCTTCGACGAACTCGCCAAGCGCTGGCGGCCGATCCTCGACTATGCCGATGAGCACGGTGTCGATCTCGCCTATGAGATCCATCCTGGCGAGGACCTCCACGACGGTGTCTCCTACGAAATGTTTCTCGAGCGGGTGAACAATCATCCGCGCGCGAACCTGCTCTACGATCCCTCGCACTTCGTGCTGCAACAGCTCGACTATCTCGACTACATCGACATCTACCACCAGCGCATTAAGGCGTTTCACGTCAAGGACGCCGAATTCAATCCGACCGGTCGCCAGGGCGTCTATGGCGGTTTCCAGAGCTGGGTCGACCGTGCCGGCCGCTTCCGCTCACTCGGCGACGGTCAGGTCGATTTCGGCGCCATTTTCTCCAAGCTCACGCAATACGATTACGACAGCTGGGCGGTGCTCGAGTGGGAGTGTGCCCTGAAACATCCCGAGCAAGGCGCGGCCGAGGGCGCCGAGTTCATCCGAAACCATATCATCCGGGTGACGGAGAAAGCCTTCGACGATTTCGCAGGCAGCGGCGCTGACGCGGCTGCCAACCGCAAGATGCTCGGCATCTCCTAAAAAAGAGGGTGCAACATGGCGATCGAAGCAAGCAACGAAACCGGCGGCCATCGTCGTATCCGGCTCGGCATGGTCGGCGGTGGCCAGGGCGCCTTCATTGGTGCCGTCCACCGCATTGCCGCGCGCATCGACGACCAGTTCGAGCTGGTCGCCGGCGCGCTCGCGTCGGATCCGGTTCGCGCCAAGACGTCCGCAAAGGAGCTCGGTATCGCCGACGACCGGGCCTATGGCTCCTTCGAGGAGATGGCGCGGGCTGAAGCGGCGAGGGCGGATGGCATCGAGGCGGTCGCGATCGTGACGCCCAACCACATGCACCGCCCGGTCGCGAAAGCCTTCCTCGAAGCCGGCATCCACGTCATCTGCGACAAGCCGCTGACGACGACCGTGGCCGAGGCCGAGGAACTGGTGGCGCTGGTCAGGAAGACCGGCAGGATCTTCGTCGTCACGCACAATTACACCGGCTATCCCATGATCCGGCAAGCGCGCGCCATGGTCGCGAATGGCGATCTCGGCGAGATCCGTCTCGTCAAGGCCGAGTATCTGCAGGATTGGCTGACTGAGCCATTGGAAACCACCGGCCAGAAGCAGGCGGCGTGGCGCACCGACCCGTCCCGGTCCGGCGCCGGCGGGTGCATCGGCGACATCGGCACCCATGCTTACAATCTTGCCTGCTTCGTCAGCGGGCTCGAGCTCGACGAATTGCTCGCCCAATTGTCGATCTTCGTCGAGGGGCGGCGGCTCGACGATGATGTCCAGATCCTCCTGAAGTGGAAGGGCGGCGCCAAGGGCATGCTGTGGGCGAGTCAGGTTGCCGTCGGCAACGAGAACGGGCTCACGCTGCGCGTCTACGGCAGCAAAGGCGGCCTCGAATGGGCGCAGGAGAATCCGAACCATCTCTGGTTCACACCCTACGGCAAGCCCAGGCAGCTCCTGACCCGCGGCGGAGCCGGCGCAATGGGCGAGGCCGCCCGCGTTAGCCGCATCCCATCAGGCCACCCTGAGGGCTACCTTGAAGGCTTCGCAACGATCTATGCCGAGGCGGCGCGCGCCATCCGCGCGGCAGCGGCCGGTGAAAAGCCGCATCCCGATGTCGTCTTCCCGACGGTCGAGGATGGCCTCGCCGGCGTGAAGTTGATCGATGCTGCGGTGAAGTCGTCGGCGGGTAATGGCGTCTGGGTTCGGATGACGTAAGGCGGTCGCGAAGCCGCGAACCCGTTGTCGACGGATCTGCTCTATATGGATGCAATCGTGACCGATGACTTCGCTTTGTCGAGTACCGTCGAGTGGGACAACTTGCACGGCATTCGGTGCGTCACGTCATGCGACAGCTTGCGGCGTCCGGCGTCCGCACGAAAGATGCATCAAATGCGAGCAATTGTGGCGCCTGCAATTTGCATGCTGACTATGGGCTACCTCACACATCTGAAATTTCCGCTCTCACAAATTGCTGACGCGGAGCCAAGGCGAGTTCCATTGCTTTGTCTAACCTAGATTGTATGGTGCCCGTAAGAGCATTCGGTCTGATCGACGATGTGCGGCCAATCGGCGCTGTCCGTGTCCTAGTGATCATGATCATAAGAAGAATGTTCGCCCCTGGATAAGAATGAGGGACAGAAGACAATGACCGAAGGAAAAGGACAATGTCGCTGCTCCAGATCAATCTCTTCGGCGGTGTCGAGGTCGTGTGTGCGACCGGCGAGTCGGTGTTGATCCCCAGTCGCAAGGCTGCAACTCTCCTGGGCTACGTGGCGCTCAGTTCTCCTCGCGCCATTTCGCGCGGCAAGCTCGCGACGCTGTTGTGGGACGGTCATTTCGGCGATCGCGCGCGCGCCAGTCTTCGACAAGCCCTGCTCACGTTGCGGCGTGAGCTGCCGCGATATTCGGATGTGATCCTGGCCGATCGCGATGATATACGCATCTGTCCGAACAGCATCAGCACCGATGTCGGGGAATTCGAGCGGCTTTTGACGGGAGGGGATCCCGAACGTCTGGCCCGCGCGGCGGTGCTTTATCGCGGCGACCTTCTCGAGGGCATCGGCTCGACTTCATGCCAATTCGAGGCCTGGCTGTCTGCCGAGCGCCAGCGACTGCGGACCCAGGCGATGCGGGCGCTTGCGGGCCTGCTCGACTCCGGCGGGCGCGAACACATGGATATCGCGATCGCACTCGCGCTACGGATCCTCGCAATCGACCCGTTGCAGGAAGAGATTCATCGCATCTTGATGCGCTGTTACGCGCAGCAAGGCCGCCGGACCGATGCGCTCCGTCAGTACGATCTCTGCCGCTCCGTACTGTGGCGCGAGGTTCGCGCAGCGCCGGAGCGAGAGACGGAACGGCTGCAGCTCGAAATCCGGCACACGTTCCGAGCCGCTGTGAGATCTACTTCACTCAAATTGCCTCGTGATAAGAATTCTGACGCAACTTTCACGCTCGACGTGACGCCTGCATCACGATCCCTGTCGTAGCCTTCAGCCGCTCGCACAATCGTGCGCAGTGATCCCGCCTCCCTGTGGGGAGCGCGTGTCGCTCACGGCTCAAGCACTTCATCAGGAGATTTTGAACATGACTGGATTTCAGCAACAGACTGAGGACTACGGCCAATTGGACCCGCAGGGGATCTTCGGCTCGATCCTCGGCGGCGCGGCCGGACGCGTTATCGGCAACCTGCTCGGCGGCAAGAAGGGGAAGCAGATCGGCGGCGCGATCGGCAACATCGGTGGTGGCTTCCTGCCGTTCTCGGCCGGTCCGGACATGCAAGATACCGTGCAGGTCTCCGACATGGAGTTGCAGGGCTTCTGGAGCGTGCTGAAGAAGATCGGCCAGGGCGTGCAGACCGGCGTGAATGTCGGCAAGCAGCTCGGCGTGTTCAGCGCCCAGCCTGGCCTGGAGCCCGCGGCGGCGCAGGTTTCCGACATGGAGCTGCAGAGCTTCTGGAGCGTGCTGAAGAAGATCGGTCAGGGCGTGCAGACCGGCGTGAATGTCGGCAAGCAGCTTGGCGTGTTCAGCGCCCAGCCCGGCTTGGAGCCCGCCGCGGCGCAGGTTTCCGACATCGAGCTGCAGAGCTTCTGGAGCGTGCTGAAGAAGATCGGCCAGGGTGCCCAGACCGGCCTCGATATCGGTCGCCAGCTCGGCGTGTTCAGTGCCGGCCCCGGCGGTCAGCCTGCCGCGGCGCAAGTCTCCGACATGGAGCTGCAGAGCTTCTGGAGCGTGCTGAAGAAGATCGGCCAGGGCGTGCAGACCGGCTTGGACGTCGGCAAGCAGCTCGGCGTGTTCAGCGCCCAGCCCGGCCTGCAGCCCGCGGCGGCGGAGGTCTCCGACATGGAGCTGCAGGGCTTCTGGAGCGTGCTGAAGAAGATCGGGCAGGGCGTGCAGACCGGCTTGGATGTGGGCAAGCAGCTCGGCGTGTTCAGCGCCCAGCCCGGCCTGCAACCCGCGGCGGCGCAAGTCTCCGACATGGAGCTGCAGAGCTTCTGGAGCGTGCTGAAGAAGATCGGCCAGGGCGTGCAGACCGGCTTGGATGTGGGCAAGCAGCTCGGCGTGTTCAGCGCCCAGCCCGGCCTGCAGCCCGCGGCGGCGCAGGTCTCCGACATCGAGCTGCAGGGCTTCTGGAGCGTGCTGAAGAAGATCGGCCAGGGCGCCCAGACCGGCCTCGATATCGGCCGTCAGCTCGGAGTCTTCAACGCCGGCCAGCCCGCTGGCACGATGCACTAGACCCAACGCGTGGGGGCGGGCGCAAGCCCGCCCTCTGCGCTTAGACGTGAATGGAAACCAGATGGCCGATTCAACCGCGTCGCAGCAATTCATCGTGCAGGGAGAGCCGGTCCAATCCGGTGAGCTCAACGAACACTTGCAGCGTGAACCCGGCGTGAAGCGAGTCGCGCAAGTCGCACCCGATGTCGTCATCCTGTCGATGACGACGACACAGGCCGATCGCCTGAAATCGACGTTTGCCACGCTGGTGGTCGAACCGGATTCAGCGCTGAAGCCATTCGATGCCGACTGACGTCGGTGGGCAAACATTGGACACGCAAAACATCAAGGAGGCCGCAGATGGCCACGAAAGGCAAATCAGGAACTTCCACGCAGGGCGAGCACGACGCGACCGAAGCCGCGATGAACGGCAACGGGTCCGTTCCGGACCAGGGCACCGCTCCATCATCGTCACGGGGGCAGGAGCCCGCAACGATCGCACCGCGCCCGGCGCAATTCATGATCGCGCCGCAGCAGCAGCCCGGGCTTGCGACCTTCAGCGTCGATTTCCTGACTCAGCAGCTCAGCAACAGTCCCGACATCGAAGTGGTGAAAACGGTCTCTCCGCCGCGCCTGTTCGGATTTCAGAGCGCAGAGCTCGGACAAGTGCCGCTCAGCCCGCTGGTCCTCGCCAAGATGACTCCTGACAAGGCCAAGTTGCTGCAGACCCAGGCGGGACAGCGTTGCGCGGTGGAGCGCGACGAGCGGCTGAGCTACATGCTCGATCCGACCACGCCGCAGCTGCCCAATCCGGGGGTGCTGACACCGCTGGCCGACGGCTTCACGACCACGATCGAAGTGCTGGGCCAGGATGGTCCGCTGCCTGAAGCCGAGGTTTATGTGTTCGGCAGCATGTGGCCGGCCCAAGGCATCACCGACGCCACCGGCCGCGCCACAGTGACCCTGCAAGGCGAAAGACCCGAGACCATCCGCTCGATCCTGGTCAAACCGAAAATCGACTACTGGACCTTCTGGCTCGATCGTCCGCAGCTCGTTCCTAACAGCGTCAACCGGATCGTTGCCAGGGCGCTCGGCGCGGTGTTGCGGAATTTCCCCGGCCAGCAATTGATGGGATGGGGTGAGCGCGCGATGGGCCTTGATCGTCTGCCTCCGTCCTTCGATGGCGCCGGCATGAAGATCGCAGTCATCGATTCCGGCCTGGCGCCGACCCATCGCAATCTGCACGGCATCACGGCAGGCACCAGTATCGTCGGGACCGACAAGGCGGCCTGGACCGTCGATACGATCGGCCACGGATCGCATTGCGCTGGAATCATCGCTGGCGGACCCGTCGGCGCCGGTGGCGGCATCCGCGGCTTCGCTCCCGCGGCGGAAATCCACGTCTGCCGCATCTTCCCCGGCGGCCGGTTCAGCGATCTCGTCTCCGCGCTCGATTACTGCATGGAGCATGGCATCGATGTTGCCAATATGAGCCTGGGCGGCGGCGAGCCTTCGCGCATTATCGAGGAACGCATCATCCGGGCCAAGCAAATGGGTATGGCCTGCATCATCGCCGCGGGCAATTCCTCGGGGCCGGTGCAGTTTCCCGCGTCGACGCCGCATTGCCTGGCGGTTGCCGCGATCGGCAAGTGGGGCGAATTCCCCAACGACAGCTATCATTCGCAGCAGGCCCTCGACGGCTTCCAGAGCCGCGACGGATATTTTCCGGCAAAGTTCTCCTGCTTCGGTCCGGAGGTCGACGTCTGCGCGCCTGGTGTGGCGATCGTCTCGTCGCTTCCCGCCGATGGCTTCGGAGCATGGGACGGCACCTCGATGGCGACTCCCCATGTCACGGGCCTGGCCGCGCTGGTGCTGGCGCATCATCCGGACTTCACCAAAGGCAACTTTCAGAATCGCGACGCACGCCGTGTCGAGCGGCTGTTCCAAATTCTGAAGGAAACCGCGACGCCGCTGCAGTTTGGCGACCCAAATCGGACCGGCGCGGGATTGCCGAACGTGATGCGGGCACTCGGCCTGGAAACCGGCGTCGCCCCGGTGATCGCCGCCGCTACCGCAACCGACCCTGCGCTGGCAACGTTGCGGCGTCTGCTTGGATTGCAGTCGGTCGAAGCGCCGAGCATGGTTCCCGTGGGGTCGCCGCCGCCGTCCGCCGATCCCGTGCACGGCAGTGCGATCCACGTGGCGCGCGGTCCGGCACAAACGGCGGCCGCAATGAATCTGCAGTCCGTCGATCCGATCAAGAACGGATCGAGCTCCGTCGCTCACGGTCCCGCACAGACCGCAGGCGCGGCAGTCGCGCCCATGATGGTGGATCCGAATCCGGCGCAGATCCGGGAAATCATGCACAGGGTGGGATTGCTCTAACGCGCGTCCTTGGCATCTTAGAAAGGGGCACAGCAGCAGCTGTGCCCCGAGTGCCGACTGCCTTGAGGCAATTGCTGCGGACGCTCGCCTTGGGAACATGGTGGATTGTCTGCCGCGTCCTGGATTTTCCTTCGCGGCGTCGTGCCGCACAGGCGCAGCTTGGAACTCTCGCGCCCGATCGAAACTTGACTCCGCGGGTCAGCATCGCCGCCGATCGCTGGCCTGCACGGCCCCGCCTCCAAGCCCCCCATACCCCCCAGGGTGGGGCCGTGCTTCCAAGCAGGAGGTGCAATTGTCCGAGCCGACCGAGCAAGAGATCAGAGAACGCGCGCACCAATTGTGGGAGCAGGCGGGCAAGCCCGAAGGGCGCGAGGAGGAATTTTGGCACGCGGCGGAGCAGGAGCTGCGCAACGAGGACAGGTCGAGCACGCTGCGGACGCCGGATACGCTGTGACCGACAAGACCTGCCCATTCTGCCAGGGTCTTGGATGGGTCTGCGAAAACCATCCGCTCCGGGTCTGGAGCGAGAAGCTCGGCGGCTGCCGCTGTGGCGAGGGCATGCCCTGCTCCTGCAACACGACTGAGGACCCTGAAATCAGGGTGGTGATCGTCGAAGCCGACACGACGTGGCACTAGCGGCGCGCAACCGATGCCTGCTCGGCTGGTCACTTCCGAAACGCTGCACCTCAGGGAACGGACCATCCCGGAAAGGAATTTAGTGTCCGCACGGCTCCGACAACAATTCTTTCCGCGGCAGTTTCGGTGGTGGACGAGCAGAAGAAGCTAGAGCACCAGATCGAACTCGCAACGCGAGCGGCCTCGCTCGTCAGGGATGAAACCACCGGACAACGCTTCAGGAGCTTCGCGGAGGAACTGAAACGAAAGCTGCTTCGCATAATGCGCCGTGGCAAGGTGCGCACACGCGCCTATGAGCTCTGGGAGCAGGCGGGACGGCCGAGCAATCGCGAGCTGGAGTTCTGGCTGGAAGCCGAACGTCAGATCGAAGATGAACGCGAGGAGCGAAAGAGCTCGGGCGCTTCATAGCGCCGGGCGGTATCTCCGTCCTCTGCGCGCGGACCGCAGGTGCCGGTCGCGCGAGCAAGAAAAAAGCCGCCGGGTTCTTCACCCTGGCGGCGTCGCAAAGTCCGTAGCTGTTGATCGTCTTCCCAGCCTCGTGCGTACCGCCGTTACCTTGTTTGCGGCCATGCCCGATCCTTGTAGGCGATGGTGCGCGATTCCGCTGTGATCTGGAGCACACAGTGGAGAGGATTCGCTGTCACGTTCTGCGGCCGCGCTGCGCTGCAACCATCAGCGCGCTCACGAGCCCCTCAGGTCCGGTACCACGCCGCCAGGTTCCACGTGATGGTGTCCCAGCCGGAGATGTCGATCATCAAATTGTTGGCGCCGGCGTTGACGACGTGGCGCGAGAGCAGGGGCAGGAACACGTTTGCCTCGCAGAAGATCTCGTCGACCTTCATCAGCAGCGCGGCGCGCTTGACCGGATCGAGCTCGTTCTGCGCGGCCTTGTAGGCTTTGTCGGCTTCGGGGTCGGAATAGCGCGAATTGTTGCGGCCGAGCCATTTGTTGTCTTTGGTGGCGATCTCCCAGGACACGCACTGGTTCAAGAGGCGCTCCGGATCGGGCTGCGGCTGCGTGGTGTTGTACATCTCCATGTCGGCATAGAATTTCGAGTAGGTGTCGGGATTGCCGACGTCGGATGAGAAGAACACGGAGGCGGTGACCGCCTTGATCTCGATGTCGATGCCGGCCTTCTGGCACGCCTGCTTGATGATGGCCTGCGTCTTCTGCCGCGGCGCGTTGGTCGAGGTCTGGAATACGTATTTGAGCTTCTTGCCGTCCTTCTCCCGGATGCCGTCCGCGCCCTTGGTCCAGCCGGCCTCGTCGAGGATCTTGTTGGCCTTGTCGATGTCGAATTCGTATTTCAGCTTGGGCGACTTGAACTGCTTGGGCGCGTTGACGAAGCTCGCGGTGGCGATGGCGCCGCGGCCGTAGATGAACTTCTGGATCGAATCGCGGTCGATCAGGAAGTTGATCGCGCGGCGAACGGCGGGATCGGACAGCGTCGGATGCTTGGTCTTGACGCTCGAGCGCTCGCCGTCGACCTCGGTCCAGGGGTCTGTCGTGTTGAGGATGATGAACTCGACATTGCCTGAAGGCGTGATCTCGAGCTTGCCCTTGCCGCCGGCCTCCATGCGCTTGAGGACCTCCTCCTCCACCTGCATGTTCCAGGCGAAGTCGTACTCGCCGGTCTGCAGCACGGCGCGCGCCGCGGACACCGCGTCGCCGCCACCCTTGATCTCGACCATGTCGAAATGCGGCTGGTTCTTGATGTGATAGTCGGGATTGCGCTCGGCGCGGATCATATCGCCGGGCTTGAACTCGACGAATTTGTACGGGCCGGTGCCGACCGGCCTCAGATTGCCCGGCGCTTCGCGCGACTTGGCGCCGACATACTCGCCGAAATGATGCTTCGGCAGGATCATCCCGACCGAGCCGACGAACGGATCGGCCCAGAACGGCGTCGGCGCCCGGAAGATCACCTTGACGGTGTGGTCGTCGATCTTCTCGACCTTGATGTCCTTGTAGGAGCCCGTGGTGTAGGCCGCGGTGGCGAGATCTGCGGCATATTGCCAGGTGAAGACGACATCGTCGGCGGTGAAGGGCTTGCCGTCATGCCAGGTCACGCCCCGCTTCAGCTTCCAGATCACGCTCATGCCGTCGGCCGCAAGGCCGCCGTTCGCCTTGGTCGGCGCCTCGGCGGCGAGGCAGGGGATGAGGTTGCCCTCCTTGTCCCAGCCGGCGAGCGGCTCGAAGAAGATGCGCGAGGCGATCTGGTCCTTGGTGCCGAGCGCGAAATGCGGATTGAGCAGGGTGGGCGCCTGCCAGAGCAGCATCTTGAGCGTGCCGCCGCCGCCGGCCTTGGCCGGCTTGTACGGCAGCGTGGCGTCAGCCATCGCGACGTCGTGCCAGACCAGGATTTGGCTCGCGATCGGCGCTGCGATTCCGACCGCGGCCATTGTCCTGATGAATGAGCGCCGAGACAGCGTGCCTTGCTTCACCTCTGCGACCAGATTGCGGATTTCGTTCTCGTTCATTGGATGATCCCCACTTCGTCGCCACCGGCTCAGTGCGCGCTAACTCAGCACGTCGGGCGTGGTGGAGTCAAAGAGAAGGACGCCGGCCCGGCTGCGGATGGAACGAAAGTGCAATCCGGGATTCTTGCCACGAGCGGCAGCAGCCCTGCTTGCGCGGCGCTTCATCCGGGTTACGCGCGCGCACTTTGTCGCACTCTGCATTCGTTTTCCGTTTGCGGCCGAATGGAGAAAGGCTGGCCCCGAGCCGCGGACAATATGGATTTCCATTTCATTGATTTCGCACCGCAGAAAAGGGAATACGGGTCCGTTGCCGCAAGACCTAAGGAGACCAAGATGCCGTTTCGCCTTCCCCTGATTCTCTCTGCCGTGCTGGCCGCATGGTCCGCCGCAGCCGCGGCCGAGACCATCAAGATCGGCGTGACGCCCGGGCCGCATGCGCAGATCCTCGAAGCGGTGAAGCCGATCGCCGCCAAGCAGGGCCTCGACATCCAGCTGCTAGAATTCTCCGATTACGTGGTGCCGAACGCCGCGCTCGATGCCGGCGAGATCCAGGCCAATTCGTTTCAGAACCAGCCTTACCTGGACAACCAGAAGGCCGACCGCGGCTACAAGATCGAATCCGTCGGTCTGACCGTGAACTTCCCGATCGGCGTCTACTCGAAGAAGCACAAGGCCTTCGGCGACATCCCCGCGGGCGGCAAGGTCTCGATCCCGAACGACCCGACCAATGGCGGCCGCGTGCTGCTGCTGCTGCGCGACAAGGGCGTGATCAAGCTGAAGGACGGCACCGGCTTCAAGCCGACCGTGCTCGACATCACCGACAATCCCAAGAAGCTGAAGTTCATCGAGGTCGACGCGGCGCAGGCCCCGCGCGCGCTCGACGACGTCGATGCCGCCGCGATCAACACCAACTATGCAACCCAGGCGGGCCTCGATCCGGTCAAGGATCCGATCCTGCGCGAGGACCCGAAGGGGCCCTATGTCAACCTGATCGCGGTGCGCAGCGCCGACAAGGACAAGCCTTGGGTCAAGATCCTCGTGGACAGCTACCACACGCCTGAGGTCAAGGAGTTCGTCCTGACCAAGTTCAAGGGCGCGGTGCTGCCGAGCTGGTAGGCAATCTGCCCGCCCAGAGTCCACATTAGGGCGATCCGGCGGGCAGCCCTGCGTATGGGGCTTGCGTATGTGCCTTGCGTATGTGCCCTGCGTAATGCCCGCTTGTCGGGAACTGCGGCAACCGACATCATCGGGGCCCATCCTCGCCCGACAGGGATCGTATGAAACGCTTTACCAACCTGAAACGCCTGGGCTTCTTCACGCGGCTGCTCGACGAGGCGCCGGCGGCGGACCGCTATCGCTTCGCCGCCGAGCAGATCGTGCGCGCCGAGAAGGCCGGGCTCGATTCCGCGTGGATCGCTCAGCATCATTTCCATGAGCGCGAGGGCGGCCTGCCGTCGCCCTTCACGTTCCTGGGTTATGTCGCCGCGCAGACCTCGCGCATCCGCCTCGGCACCGGCATCGTCACGCTGCCGCTGGAGAACGCGGTGCGGGTGGCGGAGGACGCCGCGGTGCTCGATCTTCTCTGCAACGGCCGCTTCGAGCTCGGCGTCGGCACCGGCGGCAATCCGTCGGCCTTCGCCGCTTTCGGCCTCGACAGCGCCCAGCGCAACGAGATCTTTGCCCGCAATTTGAACATCGTCCGCAAGGCCCTGACCGGCGAGCCGCTCAATGGCGGCGACACGCTCTATCCGCAGCGGCCGCAACTGGATAAGCGCATCTGGCAGGCGACGTTCTCCGTTGCCGGCGGCGCCCGCGCCGGCAAGGCCGGCGACGGCCTCCTGCTCTCGCGCACGCAGCCACGGGCCAAGGACGCGCCGAACGCGACGCTCGCCGAGATCCAGAACCCGATCATCGATGCCTATCTCGCCGCGCTGCCGCCGGGCTGCGAGCCGCGCATCATGGCCTCGCGCAGCATCTTCGTTGCCGACGACCATCGCGAGGCGCTGCGCCTCGCCGATATCGGACTGCGCCGCGCGCTGCCGCAATTCATGAAGGGCGGACATCCCCCTCCGGGCGAGACGCTGGAGGAGATGATCACCGCGTTCGACACCCATGTCGGCGATGCCGACCACGTCATTGCCTCGCTCCGCGCCGACGCCACGCTGGAACGGGTGACCGATCTCGTCTTCCAGGTGCATTCGGTCGATGCGCCGCATGCTGACGTCCTGCGCTCCATCGAGCTCGTCGCCGACAAGGTCGCCCCAGTGCTGGGCTGGACCCGGACGGCCGCCAAAGACATTGCCCTCGCAGGTTAGCCGGAATGAACGAAAAACGCGTTGCACGAGGCTGAATGATGGGAACGCAAGACATCATCGACACGCTCGCCGGGATCGAGCCCGGCTCCACACTCGACGCCATCCGCGCGCGCCGCCTGCAGGCGCGCGAGAATGCGCAGAAGAGCTATCTCGCTTTGTTCGAGCCGGTGGACGCCGGCGATTTTTCGCTTGCCGAGCGCGCGGTGGTCGCGGCCTTCGCGACCGGGCTCCATGGCGAGTCCCCCGTCGCCGCCTTCTATCGCGACAAGCTTGCCGCGACTGCGGATGGCGCGCCTCTGCTCGATGCGATCAACGCCGAGATCGAGCGCGGCAAGACCTCCGGCCCATACGGCGCCTATCCGGCCGGTCCGTTGTCGATCGAGAACAAGGCCGGCTTGATCTATCGCGTCAGCGCGGAGCGCAAGCCTGTCCTCGGCGCCAGGCTGGTCGCAGCATTGGAGCACGCGCATCTGCTTCTCTTCCACCCGCGCGATGCCGCGTCCGCCGACATGAAGGCGCTACTGGCTGCCGGCTGGTCATCCACCGGCATCGTCACGTTGTCCCAGCTCGTTGCGTTCCTGTCGTTCCAGGTGCGCGTCGTCAGCGGCCTGCGCACGCTCGCCGCAGCGAACGCGTAGGAGGTCCAATCATGAGCACCGTCAATCCGCCCGTCGCCTTCACCCAGGACGAGCTCGGCTGGGTCTCGTGGATCGACCCGCTGCCCGAGGCCGAGCTGACCGAGCGGCACTACGCCGGCCTCGTCGACCGCGCCCGCGCCAAGTCGGAATATTTTCGTCTCTTGGTGCGCGATCCCGAAGTGCTGGAAGCCCGCACCAAGACCGACAAGGACATCTTCTACAACGTCGCCGACGGCCTGCCGCGCGCCGAGCGCGAGCTCGCCGCTGCGGCGACCTCGCGCTACAACGGCTGCATCTATTGCGCCTCCGTGCATGCGCGCTTCGCCAGCACCTATTCCAAGCGCCGCGACGACGTGCAGCGTCTGCTTGACGAGGGCGTTGGGGCCGATCTCGGTGAGCGCTGGAATGCGGTGGTCAAGGCCTCGGTGGCGTTGGCCGCAACGCCGATCGCATTCGGGCCTGACAATATCGCCGAGCTGCGCCGCGCCGGTCTCGACGACGCCGAGATCGTCGACGTCATCAACGGCGCCGCGTTCTTCAACTGGGCGAACCGGCTGATGCTGTCGCTCGGCGAGCCCTCGAAATAGGCAATCTCACCGGCACGAGAATTGCTGCTGTATCAACATTGAATGGATGGAGCCGTGAATGAGCAACATCGATCGCCGTACCCTGGTCAAAGGTTCGCTCGCCGCCATGATGGCGGGCACGGCCTTCTCGCGCGCCGCATGGGCGCAATCCGCCGAACCGATCCTGCTCGGCGTCAGCGGCCCCCTCACGGGACCGAACGCGCAATATGGCGCGCAGTGGAAGCAGGGCTTTGATCTCGCGCTCGACGAGATTCACGCCGCCGGCGGCATCAACGGCCGCAAGCTCGCCTACCAGTTCGAGGACAGCCAGAGCGATCCGCGCCAGTCGGTCGCGATCGCCCAGAAATTCGTCTCCGATCCCCGCATCGTCATGGAGCTCGGCGATTTCTCCAGTCCCGCCTCGATGGCGGCCTCCCCGATCTATCAGCGCGGCGGCCTGGTGCAGTTCGGCTTCACCAATTCGCACCCCGACTTCACCAAGGGCGGTGACTTCATGTGGAGCACGTCCGTGAGCCAGGCCGACGAGCAGCCGCTGCTGGCGTCCTACGCCGTCAGGCGGCTCGGTCTGAAGAAGCTTGCGGTGCTGCACCTCAACACCGATTGGGGCCGCACCAGCCGCGATCATTTCGTCAAGGCGGCCAAGGAATACGGCGCCGAGGTCGCGATCACCGAGGGCTACATCGCGGAGGAACGCGACTTCCGCTCCACTCTGGTGCGCGTGCGCGACGCCAGCCCGGACGGCCTGATCCTGATCTCCTATTATTCCGACGGCGCGCTGATCGCGCGCCAGGCCCGCCAGGTCGGCCTGAAGCAGACGATCTGCGCGGCCAGCTCGGTGTACTCGCCGAAATTCATCGAGCTCGGGGGCGAGGCGGTCGAGGACGTCCATCTCGGCACGCGCTATTTCCCGCAAGATCCGCGGCCCGAGGTGAGGAAGTTCATCGACGGCTTCAAGGCCAAGTACAACGGGCAGGAGCCCGACGCCTTCAACGCCTATTCCTATGACGCGATGAACATGGCCGCTGCCGTGGTGAAGATCGGCGGCACCGACCGCCGCGCCATCCGCGATGCCTTCGCCAAGGTGAAGGACGTCTCCAGCGTCATCTTCGGTCAGGCGACGTTCGACGTCGAGAGCCGCCGCGTCAAGGGCGCGATGAATGCCGAGCTCGTCGTGCGCAAGGGCCAGTTCGCGCTCTGGGACGGCAAGCCGACCTGATGTGATGGCCGAAGCGATCGCTCCGGCCGCTTTCTCCCTGATTAGGAATGCTGCGTGTCCTCCTGGCTCGACCACACCATCAACGGGCTGATCGTCGGCAATGTCTACGCGCTCGTTGCAGTCGGGCTTGCGCTGATCTTCGGCGTCAGCCGGCTGATCAACTTCGCGCAAGGGTCGATCTATCTGGTCGGCGCCTATATCGGCTGGATCGCGGTGGTGCAGCTGCACACGCCGCTGCCTCTCACCATCATCGTGGTCGCCGTGGCGGCGGCGATCGTCGGTCTGATCATCGAGCGGTTCGGTCTACGGCCGCTGCAAAACTCGGTGCGCATCGCGCCGCTGCTCGCGACCATCGGCATCAGCTTCGTGCTCGACCAACTGGTGATGCTGATCTTCTCGCCCAATCCGCGCGCGTTGCCGAGCCAGTTGCCCGATGTCCGCTTCCAGGTCGGTGGCGGGACGATCGGGCCGCTTGATCTGCTCATTGCCGGCGTCGGCCTCACCAGCGCGCTGCTGCTGTTCGTGTTCCTGCGTTACACCAAGCTCGGCTGGGCCGTGCGTGCCACGGCACAGGACCGCGACGCCGCCATGCAGATGGGCGTCGACGTCAACCGGGTCAATCAAGCGGTGTTCGGTATCGCGGCGGCGCTCGGCGGCGTCTCCGGCATGCTGGTCGGCATGTACTACAACCAGATCGACACGGCGATGAGCCTTCAGGCGACGCTCAAGGGCGTCGTCGCGGAAGTCGTCGGCGGCGCCGGCAACGTGCCGGGCGCGGTGATCGGTAGCCTGCTGCTCGGGCTGGTCGAGAGCTACGGCGTCGCCGTGCTCGGCACCAGCTACCGCAATCTGTTCGCGTTCCTGCTGCTCGTCGTCGTGCTCGTGCTGCGGCCGAACGGCCTGTTCGTCAGCGCACGGCAGGCGCCGCCCGAGCCGCTCACCGGCACGTTCATCGCGCCGAGCCGCCCGGTCAATATTCCGCGCTGGGCGCTGTTGGCCGCCGTTGCCGGCTTTGCGATCCTGCCGCTGTTTCCGGTGTCCTTCTACGTGCTCCAGACCCTGATCAACGCCTGGCTGCTCGGTATGCTCGCGCTCAGCCTGACGCTGGTTGCGGGCACGATGGGGCAGGTCTCTCTCGGGCATGCTGCGCTGCTTGCGATCGGCGCCTACACCTCCGCATTGCTGTCGCTGACGCTGGCCGTTCCGGCCGGACTTGCCGTCATCGGCGGTGGCCTGATGAGCGCCGCGCTCGGCACGCTCCTGATCTCGCCGTCCTTCCGCCTGCGCGGGCATTACGTGTCGATCGCGACGCTCGCGATCGGCGAGATCGTGGCGCTGGTGATCCTGAACTGGGAGAGCGTGACGCGCGGCCCGATCGGCATCTCCGGCATTCCGCCGCTGGCTCTGTTCGGCTATGACCTGATCAGCCCGACCTCGGTCTATTGGTTCAGCCTTGCGGTCATGGTCGTGCTCGCGCTGTTGCAGGGGCGGCTGCTCACCTCGCATCTCGGCCGCAGCTTTCGTGCCATCCGCGACGACGACATCGCCGCGCGCGCCTATGGCCTCAGCCTGAACCGCTACAAGTCGCTCGCCTTCATCTTCGGCGGCTTCGCCGCCGGCGTCAGCGGCGGCATCGCCGCGCATCTTTATTCCTACATCAACCACGAGACCTTCAACACGCAGCAATCCATCCTGGCGCTGACCGTCGTGATCCTCGGCGGCCTCGGCAACGTCGTCGGCGCGATCGTCGGGTCGGTCGCGCTGGTCGGCCTGCCCGAGGTGTTCCGGATCGCGGCCGAGTACCGCATCCTGATCTACGGCATCGTTCTCTTACTGCTGGTGCGGTTCAGGCCGCAGGGCCTGTTGGGAACGGTCTGATGGAGAAGCAGCTTCACGCCATGCTGTCCCTGCGCGGCCTGACGCGCCGTTTCGGCGGCCTCACCGCGGTCGATACGATCGACCTCGATCTCGCCAAGGGCGAACTGATCAGCATCATCGGCCCGAATGGTGCCGGCAAGACGACGCTGTTCAATCTCGTCACCGGGCTTGACCGGCCGGATGCCGGCACCGTCAGCTTCGAAGGGCAGGACATCACCGGCCTGTCCCCGGAGCGGCTCGCGGCCGAAGGCATCGCGCGCACCTTCCAGCTCGGCCGCGTGTTCGGCAATCTCAGCGTCATGGACAATGTCCTGATCGGCGCGCACACGCGGCTGCGCGCGGTGAAGCCGGCCGTGCCGGTGATCGGCCCGCTGCTGGAATTGGGTCTGGCCCTGCTGCGTCCCTCGCGCGTCAGGGCCGAGGAGGAGCGGCTGCGTGAGGAGGTCAAAGCGATCCTCGCGCGTTTCGGCGAACGGCTGCTGCCGCGCATCGACCAGCCCGCCTATAGCCTCTCCTACGCCAACCGCCGCCGCGTCGAGATCGCGCGTGCGCTCGCGCTGAAGCCGCGGCTGCTGCTGCTCGACGAGCCCACCGCCGGCATGAATCCGACCGAGACCGCGGAGATGCAGGGGCTCGTCGCCGAATTGAAAGCCGAAGGGCTGACCATCCTGCTGATCGAGCACAAGCTGGAGATGGTGATGCGCCTGTCCGACCGCGTCATCGTCATGGACGAGGGCAAGAAGATCGCGGAAGGGCCGGGCGAGCAGGTGCGGACCGATCCCAAGGTGATCGAGGCCTATCTCGGTCACGGCCTGTCAGGGACGGCGGAACAGGAGAGCGCGGCATGACGAGCGCACCCGAAGCGCTGCTGGCTTTGTCTGATGTCAACACCTTCTACGGCCAGGCCCAGGTGCATTTCGACCTGTCGATCACGGTGGCGCGCGGCCACATCGTCTGCCTGCTCGGTGGCAACGCGAGCGGCAAGTCGACGACGATGAAGATCATCTTAGGCCTAGTGAAGCCACGCTCGGGCGAGGTGACGTTCGACGGCGCTTCGCTGATCGGGCTCACCACGCCGCAGACCGTCCGCCGCGGCATCGCCTCGGTGCCGGAGGCGCGGCGGCTGTTCGCCGACATGAGCGTGCGCGAGAACATCCTGATGGGCGCGTTCGTGCGCAACGACCGCGACGCCATTGCGCAGGATCTCGACAGGATGTTGACGCTGTTCCCGAAGCTCGGCCAGCGGCTGTCGCAGCGCGCCGGCTCGCTGTCCGGCGGCGAGCAGCAGATGGTGGCGATGGCGCGCGCGCTGATGAGCCGCCCGCGCATGATCGTGATGGACGAGCCGACCATGGGCCTGTCGCCGCTTTATGTCGATCGCGTGCTGGAGCTGATCCGCAGCATCAACCAGGCGGGCGTCTCGGTTTTCATGGTTGAGCAGAACGCCAGCCTCGCGCTCGAGATCGCGCACGAGGCCTATGTGCTGCAGACCGGCAAGATCGTGCTGTCTGGCCCCGCGCGCGCACTGAAGGACGACCCCCGCATCCGCGACGCCTATCTCGGCGGCTCCGAGGCGGCCTGACGCTCAAGCCGACGCCGCGCTTGCGACCTGCTCCGCCGGCTGATCATCGCCGTTGGGATCGCCCGGCGCGGTCGCCCAGGCGAGCTCCACCAGCGTCACGATCCGGCGGCCGCCGCCGTCGAGCTGGACGACGATCAGGCCCTGCTCCTCCATGTAGCCGAGCAGGCGCTGCGCGCGGCGCAGCGAGTGCGAGCCGTAGGCGCGGGCGATCGCGGCATCGCCGGGGCAGGGCCAGCCTTCCTTCGCCGCGCGCGCGATCATCATGAACACGCCCTGCATGTCGTCGGGCAGGATCGAGGCGCGCAGCGCCACGTCCTGCCAGGCGTCGTCTTCGGTGAGATCCGTCCCGAGCCCGGCGCGCGCATGCGTCAGCATGCGCCGGAATTCGTTGAGATCGGGCACCGCCGCCCCTAGGCCCTCGATGCGGCAGCGGACCACGAACTCCTGATAGAGCACGCCGATGGCGCGGAAGCCGGCATCGGGCTCGGCCATCACGGCACGCAGCGTGCGATCCACGCGCTCGCGCCGCTCGGCGAGCTCTTCGGCACTGACGGGAGCCTCGACCACTTCGGCCCGAATCTCCGGCACCGCGGCGGCCTTCGCCGCGCGAAGCTGCTCGAGCAGATCCGGCGCCGGCCGTCGCTGCGGCCGGCTGGCATCGGGCGGCGGTGCGGCGAGGATGACCGCGCGGGCATCTTCAAGCGTGGCTTCCGGCAGCGGCATCAGCCGCGGTGTCGAATTGCGCGGGCTGGTCTCGGTCGGGCCGATGTTGAGGCGCAGCGGTCGGCGCGACAACGCAGGTCCCAGCGCCATGAACTGACCGCGCTCGAGATCGCGGAAGGCTTCCGCCTGCCGCCGCTCCATGCCGAGCAGGTCGGCGGCGCGGGCCATGTCGATGTCGAGGAAGGTCCGCCCCATCAGGAAGTTCGAGGCTTCGGCCGCGACGTTCTTGGCGAGCTTGGCCAGGCGCTGGGTTGCGATGATGCCGGCAAGCCCGCGCTTGCGGCCGCGGCACATCAGATTGGTCATGGCGCCGAGCGAGAGCTTGCGTGCTTCGTCCGAGACTTCGCCCGCCACCGCGGGCGCAAACAGCTGCGCTTCGTCGACGACGACGAGCATCGGGTACCAATGATCGCGGTCGACGTCGAACATCCCGCCAAGGAACGCAGCCGCGCGCCGCATCTGGTTCTCGGCGTCGAGACCTTCGAGATTGAGCACGGTGGAGACGCGATGCAGCCGTGCGCGCTCGCCCGCGACCTGGAGGCCGCGCTCGGTGTGATCCTCGGCCTCGATCACCAGATGGCCGAAGCGCTCGGCCAGCGTGACGAAGTCGCCCTCGGGGTCGATGATGGCCTGCTGCACCCAGGGGGCGCTCTGTTCCAGCAGCCGCCGCAAGAGATGCGACTTGCCGGAGCCCGAATTGCCCTGCACTAGGAGACGGGTCGCGAGCAGTTCCTCGAGGTCCATGGCGGCCGCGGCGCCTGCCGTGGTCTGCCCCATCTCGATCGCAACCGTCATGTCCCCGACTCAAAGTCCCGTCATTCGCGGACAGCGGCTTATCAATCCAGCCGCGGCGCGTCGAGCGCTCCAGCACGAATCAGATGGTGTTGCCCACGCCAAAACCGGCAAGCTCCGCCGTGAGCGGCAGGAACCCGGTGCCGAAAGGCCTCAGCTCGGGGAAGATGATGCAGACCGCCATCGCTCGGCCAAATGACGCAGATCAAGATCGACGGGTTCGAGAGCTGCTATCCGGCCGTATGACCTTTCTGACCTTCTTCACGGCGACCTATTTCCTGCTGGCGGTGCCGGGGCCGACCAACACCCTGCTGGCGACATCGGGGGCCGGAGCGGGCATCTCGCGCTCCCTTCATCTGCTTGCGGCGGAGCTGTGCGGCTATCTGCTGGCGATCGCGGTGCTGCGGCTGGCGCTCGGTCCGGTCATCAGCGACATCCCGATTGCGGCGCTGCTGCTCCGCGTCGCCGTGACCATCTACATCCTGTGCCTCGCGGTCATGCTCTGGCGCGTCAATACGCGCGAGCTGCGCGACGGCGCTGCGGTGACGTTCGGCCAGGTGCTGCTGACGACGCTGCTCAACCCGAAAGCACTGGTCTTCGCGTTCCTGCTGCTGCCGCTTGGGGCCGGGCCGCTCGAACTGCTGCCGTGGCTCGGCGTGATCGTGCTGCAGATTCTCACCGCCGGCGCCGCGTGGATCATTCTCGGCGCAACGCTCGGCCGCGGCGCCCGTCGCCTCGGGCGCCCTGACCTCGTCACGCGCACCGGCGCGGTTACGCTGGTCGCCGTGACCGGCCTGATCTGGCTGCAATCCTTCCTGGTTGCCTGAGCGGACCTCGGTGGGAGCGGCGCTACTGCGCGCCGGAGCCGCCCTGCACGATCTTCTCGTTCAGCTTCTGGTCCACGGTGTCGACGGTGCGGTCGATCTCGGCGTTGGGCACGCCGAGCTGATGCGAGATCAGCTTCACCAGCAGGTCGACGCGTTCGATGAAGGGCGCACCGCTCGCGACCGCGCGCGCCGCCGATGACGGCTTGAGCAGGCTCTCCGCGGCCTTGGCGTACTTCGCGAACGGCACCTGGTCCTGCGGATCGGCGCCGAGGCGGCGGGCGATCGCATCGACATGGTCGTAGATCGTCTGCGAACGATTGAGATCGCCGTGCACGGCGTCGCGGATCGACTGCGGCTCGTTCGGCGTGATGCAGCGGTAATTGCCGGTCAGCAGCATCGACCATTTCGCCAGCGGCACGAACAGGGAATCGAACACTTTCAGCTTCACCGGCACGTCGTGGCCGTCGAGCGTCACCGCGTCGATGTCGGCCTCCAGCTCGCGCAGCAGCTTGTTGTGCTTCTCGTCGGCGAAGACCGACGCCTTGAAGTTGGTGGGCAGGCCGACATGCAGCACGTTGGCGGCCTCTTCCGGCGGCCGGAAGGCCTGCGGGTCGGGCGAGCACAGCGTCACCAGCCCGGGCTCAAACCGCTCCCACACCTGCGCATTGGTGTAGGCCTCCTCGAGATCCATGTCGGCGAGTGCCGGAATCCGCTTCAGGTAGGGCAGGGGCGGCATGTTCATGATCGACAGGCACGGCAGCTTCGCCGCGGCAATCTTGACCATGAGGACGCGCACCGTGTGGTTGGTGTATTGCGGCTCCTGCATCGCGAGGCCGACCAGATCGTAGCGGGAGAGGTCGACATTGGCCGGCGTCACCGCGTCGAGCTTGCCAGGGAGGTTGCGGGAGAAGATCGCCCGGTGCACCGCCTCGTCGCGTAGCTTAATGCGCACCTCGGTACCGTCGCGGTTGATCAGCTCCGCAGTCTTTGCGCGGCAGACCAGGGTCACGTTGTGCCCGGCCATCAGCAGCTTCGTGCCCAGCAGGGAGCCGTAAGAAGCCCCAAGAATCAATATGTTGCGCGCCATGCTCCGTCCCCTGGAAATCTGTGTGATTTTTCCGGCCCCGGCCGTTCCGCGGGGCAGTTGAGGGCATGTAAAGCGAAGCGCAGGGGAATGGCAACTGGGATAATGCATACAAGGGTGCGTCTGGTCCCCGCGGGTTCGAGGGCCAGCCTGGCGGCCTGTTTCGGTCTCGTGTCAACCCAGTGAAGCAAAGATATTCTTCTTTACCGAAATTCGGATTTGTCGTATGTGTCGGTCATCCCGGCTCAATCTCGAGGGGCGATCATGAGGTCGTCATTGTCGCGAGCCGGGCTTGCGGTGGACGCGGCAGCGTCGGGCGCGAAAGGTGCGGGCAGGGAGGGTAGTCCCCGGTGAGCTCGCGGCCGCGCGCGGACGAACGGCGCTGCTAGGTTTCGTCTCGTCTGTAAGTTTCCGGCGCTGTCGACGGTGTCAGGGAATACTGCGGGCGAAATGGCGGGCCGTGCGTACGGCAAAACCGTGTGGTCCTGGCCGTCGTTGCTACGGTCAAGCTCTCGCGAATGCGGCATTGGCGTCAACCGGCGCGGTGCCGGTGACTTTTGCGAGGGTGAGGGAGGCCAGAAGGAACTCGGCTCCCGGGAGAGCACGGCATAAGCCGTCCGACCATCGCGCAGGGAAGGCCGAGTGATTGGCACCACCTGTATGCTGCTGTGCGGTTTTCTGCGTGTGCGTTTTGCGCAGCGGACCGCGGGTGCGATGTCAGCACCCGGTCTTCCCTGCGCCCTCTTGCCGATGAGGGCGGCGAGACGAAGCAAAGCTCGGGCGAAATCAGTCGCGAGAATGAATATGCACGTCTGCGACCACACACTCGCTGTCATCGCCCGGCTTGACCGGGCGATCCAGTACTCCGAGACGACAGTTGTTCAATGCAGAGGCCGCGGCGTACTGGATTCCCCGCCTTCGCGGGGAATGACAGCCGTCACTCGGAGAGCGAGCTATCGCCTCATACTCCGTCATTGCTTCGCTTCGCTCGCAATGACGTTGATGGAGCGCCGCTTCTTGGCGGCCTCAGCCCTGGCTCGCCATGCGCTCGCGGTCGAGATGCTGCTCGATCTTGGGGCGGTCACGCGTGCGCTCGAAGCTGGTGCAGAGCAGTTCGGTCTCCTCGAGCGAGATCGGAGCACGATAGAGCCGGCACATGAATTCGGCGTTTCCACGCCCCTTGCCGGTGCCCGGCCCGCGCTCAGCGAGAAACATGCAGTCCCGGCAGATGCTCGCTTCGAGCCGCTGATGGGCAGCATCGAGGTGATTGAGGATCTCGCGGAGAGAGTCGCGCAGCCTGATGCACTCCTCGGTCCCGAGCGACGTCACCGCGTTGACCACGTGATTGATCGGGTCGTGCTGGCTCAGGCATTTCTCGCCCTGCGGCGTGACGTGCAGGACGACGGAACGCTTGTCCTCATGCGACGGCTTTCGCACCAGGAACGACTTGCTCTCCAGAGTCTTCACGATCTGCGACGCCGTCGCGCGTGTGGCGCCGATGAAGCCGGCCAGTGCGGACGGCGTGCGCGAAAACCTGTTGGCGCGCCCGAGAAAGCGCAGCGCCATCCATTCCCGATCACGCAATCCATGCTGATTGCCTTCGAAATACCAAGCCCGCGCCGCCTGAACCAGCAGCTCGACGGCTTCCCGCGCCAATGGCATGAATCTACCTCGTCCCCGGAACTTCGTCTGCGGCGTCCCGAAGCCGCTTTGCGCCCTGAGTGTCAGACGAGCATGCCCTGTCGAACTCTCGCACAATGGCGCGGATCGCACCGCGCCCGACCTCGGCCGAGGAGCGTCGCATCGTCCGCAGCGAGAAGCCGTATCGCTGATGGCATGCCAACGGCGTGGTCGTCGCGCGGGAGCTCGGGTTGCCGTCGCCGGCAAACGGTGGATCGAAGTGGCTCAACCGAAGCCCCCAAAGTTCAAGTCACAAGCAGACGTTTCTTATACTCAACCAAAACGATGGATGAGCTTCTCAACAAAATCAAGTAGAGACCCTCTCACAGGCTGGATGTCGTCGCAGGCGAATGTAACGTTCAAGGGCAATCTCGTTGTTCGGGACACATGATGGTGAACGCAATACATGGCACGGCGAGTAATATGCACTCGATATTGTGAGAGTTTGATTGCACGCGCGTTGTTGTCTTGCGTTGATGCAAACTGATCGAAGCTTGTGCATCACGATGACGTTTGGCGGCACGTCATCCACAACTTGTGCGTTCTGCCGCGGAATCGTCGAGGGAACTCATTGGAATTGCACGCGGCGGTTGTTCCCGTCGTGCTTGCAGAATAGACTCTTCGATCGCTTGCACAGCGCTTGCCAGCTCGTGCACATCCGAACGGCGAATTCGCTCACGACCAAAATGGGTGAGCCGGTGTGCACGCGCATGCGCTGGAAGCGTAGCGACATGCGCAATCTCTTGTCGAAAACCACGGGCAGGGCGGACGGCAGGCGCCTCACCCCTCTCCACCCGTCAGTCGCCCTTGAGCATGTCCCGAAGCTCGCGGAACGGATCGGCGCTCGGCGGGGCCGACGCGCCCTGTCGCATCGCGTTGTAGATTCGCGGAACCATCTCGACCGCCTGGTCGAGGCCCGAATCACGTCCCGGCTGATAACCGCCCATCAGGCGAAGGTCGCGCGTGTCCTCGTATTTCGCGATCATGGCGCGCAGCTTGCTCACCAATTCGCGCTCCTCGGGGTCCCAGACGTTGTGGGAGAGGCGGGAGACCGAGGCCAGAACGTCGACGGCCGGGTAGCGCGCCTGGTCGGCGATGTGCCTTGAGAGCACGATGTGCCCATCGAGCGTGCCGCGGATGGTGTCGGCGATCGGCTCGTTGTGATCGTCGCCGTCGACCAGCACGGAGAAGATCCCGGTGATGGTGCCGGAACCCTCCTCGCCCGGGCCGGCGCGCTCGAGCAGGCGCGGCAGATCGGTGAAGACCGTCGGCGCGTAGCCGCGCGCCACAGCGGGCTCGCCGGCGGCGAGCGCGACCTCGCGGGCGGCGTGGGCAAAACGGGTGATCGAATCCACCATCAGCAGGACCGATTCGCCGCGGTCGCGGAAATATTCGGCGACGGCCATCGCCGTCTTCGGCGCCAGTCGCCGCATCATCGGGCTTTCGTCGCCCGTCGACACGATTGTGACAGCGCGATGACGGTCGTTGCCCAGCACGTCCTCGATGAACTCGCGCACCTCGCGGCCGCGCTCGCCGACCAGGGCCAGCACGACGGTGTCGAAGCCCTGGCTGCGGGCGAGCATCGCGAGCAGCGTCGATTTGCCGACGCCCGATCCGGCAAAGATGCCGACGCGCTGGCCGGCGCAGACCGGCGCGAACAGGTCGATGACGCGTACGCCGGTGCGCAGCGGCTTGTGCACGCGCGCACGCTTCATGGCCGACGGCGCCTCCGCCTCCGCCGAGACCGCCTGCGACCCTTGCGTGAGCGGCCCCTGTCCGTCCAGCGGCGCGCCGAGGGCGTTGATGACGCGGCCCTTCCAGCTCGGATCGGGCGCAAAGGACAGCGGCGGCATGCGGGAGGCGACCGAACCAAGCCCGCCTGCGAACTGCCGGTCGAACGGCTTGGCGATGATGCCGTCGCTGTCGATCCGCACCACCTCGCCGATCTGGCGCTTGCCGCCGCAATCGACGCCGATGAGCTCGCCGAGCCTGACGAAGCGCGACAGACCGGAGACGCGGAAATGCGTTGGCGCGATCTCGGAGATCGCGCCGCTGACGCTTGCCAGGGGAGTGCTCTGCTGAAGCTCCAGCAGCGCCCACTCGAGTTGCCGAAGAGCGTTCAAGGAAACCGTCCAACCTCATCCTGCGCGCTTGGCGCGTAATCTACTTGCCGGGTTCGCCGAGGGTCCGGATCGCGTTCTGCAGCGAGCTCTCGGTGCCCTCGATCATCGAGTTGGTGCCGTCGAAGGCGCGCGAAGCCGAGATCAGCCGCGTCAGCTCGAGCATCGGATTGGCGCCGGAGCCTTCGACATAGCCCTGCTTGAAGCCGTCCCGGGAGAAGTCCGCGATGGCGGTCGCTGGCCGGTCGGGCGTCACGCCGGAATTGCCATAGCGTTCGAGATTGGCGTCGGCCGGAATGCTGAACAGGCCGATGGTGCCGATCTCGTTGTTGTCCTGGATGATCGCGCCGCTGCGCGCGATCGAGATCGGTCCGCCGTTCGGGTCGAGCGTGATCTGCGCGCCGCCGGAATCGACGATCGGAAAGCCGCTCACGGTCTGAAGATCGCCGTTGGGGGCGATCTGGAGCCGGCCGTCGCGCGTGTAGACCGTGCCGTTCGGACCGGCGAAGGCGATCCAGCCCTGGCCGACCACGGCGACGTCCAGCGGGTTGCCGCTCTCGGTAATGTTGCCCATCTCGCGCGAGATGACGTTGTCGCCGGGCGAGGAGAACGCCACCGGCGTCGGACCGGCCTTGGACAGCACGGTCTCGAACTTCACCACGTCGGTGCGGAACGCGGCCGTGTTGACGTTGGCGACGTTGTTGGCGATCGTCTGGAGGCGCTTTTCGAGGGCGACCTGCGCCGACAATCCCACATAGAGAGCCGATTGCATGACTTACCTGTTGAACTTGATGTTCTGAAGCGTCGTGAGCACGTTGGTATCCATGCTGACCGACGTCGCGGCGCCGGCGATCAGGACCAGCGCGGGATTGGTCGAGCTGTCGTTCCGGGCCTGGGTCGCATCCCACATCGCCGCAAAGCGCTGCACGAACTTGGTCACCTTGGCCGGATCCTGGAAGTCGGTGAGCTTGATCTTGTCCGCGATCATCTTGGCCTGGGCGTCGATGTTGGCTGCGCTGATCGTCGACGGCAGGCCGAGCGCGGTCTGCACCACCTGCGTCAGCGCCTTGTCGGCCAGGATCTGGTAGGCGGTCGTGATCGTGGAAGCCTTGCGGGTGAAATACAGCGCCAAACGCAGGCCTTCGTTCTGATCGCCGGCCTTCTCCTCCATCGTCTGCGTGACGTACTGGGTCGCGGTGCTGGTCGTGGCCGCGGCGGTCTGGGTCGCCTTGTCGCCGAGTGCGGCGAAATTGAAGGCGGTCGCGAATTGCCGGTAGCGGGTGTCGGTCAGCTTGTTGGCGAAGGCGTCCTTGCTCGCGACACCCTCGGTCAGCACCTTGCGCATGAACGCCTTGGCGTAGGTCATGTCGCTGAGGCCATAGGCCTTCATCGCATAGGAATAGAGACGATAGTCCTTCAGGAAATCGTCGATGGTCTTCACTTTGCCGATATGGCCGAGGAAATAGTCGGTGTCGCGGCTGACGTCCGGCTGCTTCGCGACCTGCGTCAGCGACTTGCCCATGTCCCTGGTCAGCCTGGTGTAGTCCGCGATGGTGGATAGCATGACACGCGCCCCTCTGGCCGCAGGTCGCGACCCCGCTTCAAGCTGCCGCCAATTGCTTGCGCGGGGCTGGCGACCTCGAAGCCAGCTTCGCGCAAGCGTCGCCGACTAGGTATTCCAGGTGGGATCGGCGATGGAGCGGCGCGTTGGGCAGTTTCGTGGGGATTTTCATCACGGTAGCGGCGCTGCTCGGCGGCTTTGCCGCCATGGGCGGGCACCTGGCCGTGCTCATGCAGCCGTGGGAGTTCGTGATCATCATGGGAACCGCGGTCGGCACCTTCATCGTGGCCAATCCATGGAAGACGGTGGTGGACACGGGCGTCGCCTGCATGCAGGCCATCACCGGCGCGGTGCCCGGCCAGCGCTACTACCTTGACTTGCTCGGCGCGCTCCACGCTCTGATGCGCGAGCTGCGGGGCAAGGGGCGCAACGAAGTCGAGGCGCATATCGACGATCCCGCCTCCTCCGAAATTTTCAAGGCGTTCCCCAGCGTGCTCGGAGATCCCTCGCTGCTCCAGTTCATCTGCGACTATGTCCGCCTGATCATCATGGGCAATGCGCGCACGCACGAGATCGAGGCGCTGATGGACGAGGAGATCCATACCATCGTGAAAGGCAAGCTGGCGCCCTATCATGCGCTGGTGACGGTGTCCGAGGCGCTGCCGGCGCTCGGCATCGTCGCCGCCGTGCTTGGCGTCATCAAGGCGATGGGCGCGCTCGACCAGTCGCCGAAGCTATTGGGCGGCTTTATCGGTGCAGCCCTGGTAGGCACCTTCGCAGGCATCTTCCTGTCCTATGGCGTGCTTTCGCCCTTCGCGATCAAGATCAAGATGACGCGCGAGAAGAAGTGTCGGCCCTACATCATCGTCAAGCAGACGCTGCTGGCATTCATGAACGGTGCCATGCCGCAGATCGCCGTCGAGCACGGCCGCAAGATGATCTCCAGCAGCGAG
This sequence comes from Bradyrhizobium sp. BRP20, assembly GCF_020194215.1. Classification (NCBI taxonomy): domain Bacteria; kingdom Pseudomonadati; phylum Pseudomonadota; class Alphaproteobacteria; order Hyphomicrobiales; family Nitrobacteraceae; genus Bradyrhizobium; species Bradyrhizobium sp. BRP20. The sequence goes on from NZ_JADYVY010000003.1 coordinate 50,286, forward strand.
CGTCCCTCGATCGACGTCGTCGAAAACGAGACGATCGCAGGTCCCAAGCCCGTCGCTGCCGACGCTGAACCCAAGGCGGCGCGCGCATGATGATGGAAGACGCAGAAGTCGACCAGCGCAAGCAGCTGCCGAACTACCTGCTGGACGCTGCCGGCATATCGATCGAGCGTATGCCGATGCTCAATGTGATCTTCGATCGCATGGCGGCATCGTGCACCGACAGCCTGCAGCCGATGGCCGGAACGCCCTGCTATTTCTCGGTCAACGGCATCACCAACGATCCGCTCGGCGACATCATCAAGGACTACGAGGGCAACGCGGTCGCGGCCGTGCTCTATGCCGAGCAGTGGGATTCGCGCGTCATTATCATGCTCGACCGCGACTTCGTATTCACGATGGTCGAGGCGATGTTCGGCTCTGACGGAGCGGAACCGCCGCTTGACGTCGAACGGACGTTCTCGAACATTGAGATACGGCTGGTCCAGGCGCTGTTCGAGCGGTTCGCCAAGGCGCTGCAAGGCGCCTTCGCCGGAACGTCCAACGTCACCTTCCGCGTCGAGCGTGTCGAGACCGCGATGGCGTCGCTGGCGATCGGACGCGCCAGCAACATGTCGATCTGCGCGAACATGATGGTGCAGGCACTCTACCGCGGCGGTCAGATGTTCCTGATCATTCCGCACTCCGCGCTCAACCCGCTGCGTCAGAAGCTCGCTCACGTGGTCGTCAGCGACGGTCGCGCCGCCGACCCACGCTGGCGCGAACAGATGGAAAGCGAGGTGCAGCGGACCGAGGTGACCCTCAGCGCCGTCCTCGACGAGAAGATGGTGACGCTCGGCGACGTCGTGAAGTTCGAGGTCGGGCAGGTGCTCGAGCTCGAGGCCACGCCGCGCACGCTGGCCCGTCTCGAAAGCAACAATCAGGTGTTGTTCTGGTGTCAGATCGGCCAGCTCGACGGCTATTACGCCATGCAGGTGGCAGATCCCGTCGATCAGAAGCGGGAGTTCGTCGATGATATCCTATCTCGTTGATATCGTGCTGCTGGTTGCGCTCGCCTTCACCAGCCTGCGGGTGACCAGGATGCATCGCGAGCTGGCGCGGCTGCGCAGCTATCAGGGCGAATTCTCAACCATCATGCACGAGACCGCGGGTGCCTTCGACACGGTCATCACCGCGGCGCACGATTCCACGGCGAATCTCGGACGCCTCGCCAACGTGCTGAGCACGAAGATCGACCAGGCTCACGAGGCGATCGCAGCGCTCGATGCCCGCAGCGGGCTCGCACCCGCGGCGACGGCCGCGACCGCCGAGCTGAACAAGCACTGAATGCCGGCACCGGCAGAGCAATACGGCCGGAACGCCACGGCGCTCCGGCAGCGGAAGTACCAAGAGGCGATACCATATGGCGCAATCATTCGACTACGAGTCTGCACCTGCATCGGCTGAGACCGAGACGTCACCGCTGGAACGCCTGGCCGAGATCGCCCAGCGCACGGCCGAGGAGACCGGCAAGTTCGCCAATGTCGACGCCATCTTGCGCATTCCCGTCACGATGCAGGTGGTGCTGGGATCGGCAACCATTCCGGTGGCGAACCTGATGAAGCTCGGACGCGGCGCGGTGGTTCCGCTCGATCACCGGGTCGGGGAGCCCGTCGACGTCGTCGTCAACGGCCGCATCGTCGCCCGCGGCGAGGTGGTCGTCGTCGAAGAGGACAATTCCCGCTTCGGCGTCTCACTCACGGAGATCGTCGGACCGCTGGGGCAGGGTGATACCTGAACATGGCGGCACCGGTCGGCATCGCTCCCGTCAAGCAGCGAGGCGTTACCACGCTGGGCGGCACGGAAAAGGTCGCCGCGCTCCTGCTGGCCATGGGCCGGCAGGCGGCGGCGAGCGTGCTTCAGCAGTTCGAGCCGCAGGAGATCCGCATCGTCACCAAGGCGGCGGCGGAGCTGCGGCCGATCACCGCGCAGGAGCTCGAGGGGATCGTCGAGGAGTTCGCCCAGCAGTTCTCGATGGGCGCGAACATTCTCGGCACCCTCGGTGGCCTGGAAGCGGTGCTCGGCGACGTGCTTCCGGCCGATCAGGTTTCGGCGATCATGACGGACCTACTCGGCAATTCGAGCCGCTCTGTGTGGGACCGCGTCTCGTCGGTGTCGGAAAATTCGCTGGCCACCTACCTGTCCAAGGAGCATCCGCAGACCGCGGCGCTGATCCTGTCCAAAGTCAAGCCGTCCTGCGCCGCCAAGGTCATGAGCCAGCTGCCGTCGAGTCTGCGCAACGAGTTGATGCGGCGCGTGCTCAGCCTCAAGCCGATCGTTGATGACGCGATGAAGGTCCTCGAGAAGACGCTGCACGAAGATCTGACGCTGAATTTCGCCCGCAACCTCGGCGCCGACACCTACGCCCGCGTCGCCGACATCATCAACAAGATGGAGCGCGGCCACATCGAGGACATCCTGAAGAGCCTGTCGGAGAAGCGTCCGAAGTCGGCCGAGGTGCTAAAGGAGCTGTTGTTCACCTTCGACGACGTCATCAACCTGGCGCCGAAGGCGCGCACCATGATCTTCGACCAGGTTCCGACCGACCGCATCGTGGTCGCACTGAAGGGCACCGACAAGCATTTCCGCGAGGTGATCCTGTCCGCGGTCGCCTCGCGCGTCCGCCGCGTCGTCGAGGCCGAGCTCGCGATCGGCGAGCCGTCGAACCAGCGCGACGTGCTCGAGGCGCGCCGTGTGATCACCGACCTTGCACTCGACCTCGCGGAGAAGGGCGAAATCGAGCTCAACCCCGAGCAGGAGGATGGGCTGGTCTTCCGCTGACCGCTGAACGGGCATGGCAGAAACATCCGATCAGGAGAGCAAGACAGAAGAGCCGACCGAGAAGAAAGTCCGCGATGCGCTCGAACAGGGCAAGATTCCGGTCTCTCGGGAGGCCTCCATTTTCGCCTCCATGGCCGCGCTGATGGTGATCCAGGCATTCCTGATCGGCCAGGGCGTGCAGCAATTGACGCCGACGCTGAAGAGCCTGCTCGACGATCCCGAGGGCTTCCCGCTCTCGACCGGTGCGGACGCGCAGAACCTGCTCACCGTGGTCGGCCTGCAGGCGCTGCGGTTCCTGGTGCCCTTGGTGGTCATCCTGGTGGTGTTCGGGCTCGCGGCCTCGCTGCTGCAAAACGCGCCGCGCCTGGTGCTCGAGCGGATCAAGCCTGACTTGTCGCGAATCTCTCCCGTCAGCGGCTGGAAGCGGTTGTTCGGGACGCAGGGCCTGATCGAGTTCGCCAAGTCGCTGTTCAAGCTCGCCGCGGTGACCGCCGTGGTCGCCTTCGTGCTGCGCTCATCCGAAGCAAGGGCCTTCGAGGCCATGTACACCGACCCGGTCGCGCTGCCGGAGATGATCCTCAACATCGCGATGCGCATCGTCTCGGCGATCTGCATCGCCACCATCGTGCTGGTGGCGATCGATCTCGCTTGGGCGCGCTTCCACTGGCGGCGCGAGCTGCGCATGACCAAGCAGGAGATCAAGGACGAGCACAAGCAGGCGGAAGGCGATCCCCTGATCAAGGCGCGCCTGCGCTCGCTGGCGCGCGACCGTTCGCGCCAGCGCATGATCGCCTCGGCCTCGCGCGCGACGCTGGTGATTGCCAATCCGACGCACTTCGCGATCGCGCTGCGCTACAAGCGCGAGGAAAACGCCGCGCCGCTGGTCGTGGCCAAGGGCATGGACGTGATCGCGCTGAAGATCCGCGAGATTGCCGAGCAGAACCGAATCCCCGTCATCGAAAACAAGGCGCTGGCGCGCGCGCTCTACGAGGCAGTCCAGGTCGATCAGGTGATTCCGGCGGAATTCTTCCGGCCCGTTGCCGAGATCATCTACTTCCTCCAATCCAAGCAGGCGCCGCGGCCCGAGAACGTTCGATAGATTTCCGAGGATGGTGCTTCGCGCAACAGCTTGACGAAAGCTTAACGCCCTAGGCTCGTCCCGAATGGATCAGAATGGGGCCGTCGTGGGACCGCTTTTTCTCTTCGAACTCGCATCGTCGCAGGCGCGCTATCTCGAGCTGCGTCAGTCGACCATCGCCACCAACGTCGCCAACGCCAACACGCCGGGCTTTCGGGCGCGCGACGTCGAGCCGTTCAACAAGGTGCTCGATGGCATGCCGGTGAGGCTTGCGACGACGTCGCCCTCGCACATGCAATTGGCCGCAGCCGAGACCGACACGCGGGCGACCGCGAAGAGGGACAGCTGGGAAGTGGTTCACTCCGGCAATTCCGTCAGCCTCGAGCAGGAAATGATCAAGGGCAGCGACGTCAATCGCGACTATTCGACGAACGCGGCGATCGTGCGGTCGTTTCACCGCATGGTGCTGTCGAGTGCAAAGGCCTGAGGTGAATTGACATGCTGGATTCACTGAGCGCCTCCCTGACGGTCGCAAGCTCCGGGCTCGAAGCGCAGTCGACGCGCATGCGCATCGTCTCGGAGAACCTCGCGAACGCCACCTCGACGGGGCGCGCCGCCGGCGCCGATCCGTATCAGCGTAAGACCATCACCTTCGATGCGGCGATGGATCGCGCCTCCGGCGCGCAGCTCGCGAAAGTCAAGGAGATCGGGGTCGACACCACGCCCTACCGGGTGGAGTACGATCCGGGGCATCCCGCCGCCGACAAGGCCGGCTACGTCAAGCTGCCGAACGTGAACATGATGATTGAGATGGCCGACATGCGGGAGGTCAACCGCTCCTATGAGGCCAATCTCCAGGTCGTGAAGCAGGTGAGGTCCATGCTCGGCATGACCATCGATCTCTTGAGGAGCTGACCATGCTTGAGGCGATTTCATCCACCGCGATTTCCGCAGGGCAAGCCGCGAGCCGTGCGACCGAGACGCAGGCCGTCTCGCCGGCGGCGACCACCGCGATCCAGACCAGTGACGACGTTGGCTTCGAATCGGTGATGAAGCAGGTGACGTCGGATGCGATCGGGACGCTGAAGGCGGGCGAGGCGGCATCGATCTCGGCAATGCAGGGCAAGGAATCGACGCGCCGCGTCGTGGAGGCGCTGATGTCGGCCGAGCAGGCCCTGCAGACGGCGGTCGCGGTTCGCGACAAGGTCGTCCAGGCCTACCAGGAAGTCGTTCGGATGTCGATTTGATCTGAAGGAGTGGGACCAGTGAAATCGCTCGCCATTGCGGCCACGGGCATGAACGCCCAGCAGACCAACATCGAAGTCATCGCGAACAACATCGCCAACATCAACTCGACCTCCTACAAACGGGCGCGCGCGGAGTTCACCGATCTGTTCTACCAGATGGACCGCATGCAGGGCGTCGCGAATACCAACGGCTCCTCGCCGATTCCGGAAGGTGCCAATCTCGGCCTCGGCGTCAAGTCCGCGGCGATCCGCAAGCTGCACATCCAGGGCGCGCTGACGCAGACCGGCAATCCCTATGATCTCGCGATCAACGGACGTGGCTGGTTTCAGGTGCTCGGCCCCAACAACGAGGTGCAATACACCCGTGCGGGCTCGTTCAACGTCAACGCCAACGCTCAGCTGGTCACGATCGACGGTTACCTGCTGGATCCCGCGATCACCATCCCGCAGGGGGCGGTCGAGGTCACGGTCAACCAGACCGGCCAGGTGTTTGCCAAGCTCGACACGGAAGTGAATCCGCGGCAGATCGGCCAGCTCAACCTCGCCAACTTCGCTAACGAAGCGGGTCTCGAGCCGCTGGGCAGCAATCTCTACAAGGAGACCACGGCGTCCGGCACGCCGGTCGTCGGTCTGCCGGGCGATGCCGGCTATGGCAAGATCAACCAGAAATGGCTCGAGGCCTCGAACGTCGACCCGGTCAAGGAAATCACCGAGTTGATCTCGGCACAGCGTGCCTACGAAATGAATGCCAAGGTCATCCAGGCCTCGGATGAAATGGCCCAGACGGTCTCGAAGGGCATGCGTTAGTTCCGGTGTCTCGATGTTGAACAGGGTGGGCCTGATCGTGCGCGGGTTGGCCGCCGTGCTGCTGGTTCTCGTCGCGGCGCGGGTCGCCGCGGCCGAGGAGAAGCGGCTTCCCGTGCCGGCCGTCTCGATCCGCGCCGGCGAGCTGATCCGCGAGGAGATGATCACCGAGCGCGCCTTCGCGCCGAGCCTGCTCGGCGTCGCCATGTTCATCGAGGGACGCCAGATCCTGGTCGGCCGCATGGCGCGGCGTGCGCTGTTCCCGGGCCAGCCCATTCCGACGAACGCGGTGGAGGACCCCTGGACCGTCGCGCGCGGCGCCATGGTCAAGGTCGTGGTCGAGGACAGCGGCCTGTCCATCGTCACTTACGGCTCGGCCATGCAGTCGGGTGCGGCCGGCGCGCTGATCCCCGTGCGCAACACGGACACCGGCGTGATCATCAGGGGCGTCGTCCAGCCGGACGGCAGCGTCAAGGTCATGGACGGGTCATGACCAGGCTCCTGCTTGCGCTCATGCTGCTGGTGTCGGCCGCCAGCGCCCAGGCGGCCGTCCGCATCAAGGACATCGCGGACATCAAGGGTTTGCGCGAGAACCAGATCGTCGGTTACGGCCTCGTCATCGGCCTCAACGGTACCGGCGACACGCTGCGCAACGCTCCCTTCACCGAACAGTCCCTGCAGTCGATGCTCGAGAACATGGGCATCAACGTCAGGAACGAGACCACGAGCACCAACAATCCCCCGCGTCCGACCACGCTGCGCACGCGCAACGTCGCAGCGGTGATGGTGACGGCGGACCTTCCGCCTTCGATCGGGCCCGGCGAGCGCATGGACGTCACCGTGTCCTCGCTCGGCGATGCGACGTCGCTGCTCGGCGGCACATTGGTGATGACGTCGCTGCGTGCGGCGGACGGCGCCGTCTATGCGGTGGCACAGGGCGCGATCACGGTTGCCGGCTACAGCGTCGGAGGCCAGGCGCAGAACGTCAGCCAGGGCACGCCGACGGCCGGGCGCATCCCGAACGGTGCGCTGGTCGAACGCGAGGTGCAGGGAAGTCTCCACGAGATGGAGTTCCTGGTGCTACAGCTGAAGAACCCGGACTTCGTCACCGCAACGCGCATCCTCGACGCTGTCAACCGCTACGCCGGCGGTCGCTACCGCGCGCAGATCGCCTTCGAGCGCGACTACCGCACCATCGTGCTGTCGAAGCCGCGTCATGTCGGCCCTGTCCGCTTCCTCGCCGAGATCGGCGAATTGGTGGTCGAGCCGGATACGCCGGCGCGGGTCGTGATCAACGAGCGCACCGGCACGGTCGTGATCGGGCGCGACGTGCGGATATCCACCGTCGCCGTGACCCACGGCAATCTGACGGTTCGCGTCACGGAGATGCCGGTTGTGTCGCAGCCGGCGCCGTTCTCGCGGGGACAGACGGTGGTCGTCCCGCAGACCGTGGTCGAAGCCAACGAGGCCGGATCGCAGGTGGCGATCCTGAGCGGGGTCGATCTCCAGCGCTTGGTGCGCGGGCTGAACCAGATTGGCCTGAAGCCATCGGGGATCATCGCGATCCTGCAGGCGATCAAGACGGCAGGCGCGCTCCAGGCTGACGTCATCGTGCAATGATCCGCAAGCGTCGTGCAAGCTTGGTCGCTCAATGCTCAGGTCTGAAGCGAGAATCGCACGCGGCCCGATGCTGAAGCTGGATCACAAAGGCAAACTCCTCCTGCTGGCCGCGGCAGCAATGCTCGCGAGCGCCTCGCCCGCGCTCGCCTTGGACGAGGCCAAGCCGTCGAAACCGCTCAACCTGCTCTCCTTCGCCCGCGCCCGCGCGGGCGGACCGCAGAAGCCGCAGCCGTCGGCCACCGCGACACCTATCGACAATGCGTCGGTCCGGGCCACGGCATGGGCGGCCGAAGATTCGGGCCCCGCGGTTACCGGTGCGGTGCCGGAGACACCGGCGCCGGTCCGTCCGGCCAGGCCCGGCAGCGTCACGGCGCCGCCGAAGCCTGCGCCGCCGCAGGCTGCGCCGGCCCCCGACAACGAAATCGCGCTGTTCTGCAGCAACGTCGCCGATCCCGCCGTCGACGCCAGGCTGGCCTGGCAGCTCAAGGAGCTCGAGAAGGCCGAGAGCCTGCTGCGCGAGCGCATCGCCGAGGTCGAGGCCAAGCGCGCCGAATACGAGAAGTGGATGGCGCTGCGCGACGACTTCCTGAAGAAGGCCGAAGCGAGCGTCGTCGAGATCTATTCGCGCATGAAGCCCGAAGCTGCGGCGACGCAGATCGCCGGCATGGCCGACGAGACCGCCGCCGCCGTGCTCGCCAAGCTCAGCCCGCGCAGCTCGAGCGCGATCTTCAACGAGATGGACACGGCACGCGCGGCGCACCTCGCAGACCTGCTCGGCGGCATGCGTCGCGTGGACGACGGAAAGAGCAAATAGATGACCAAGCCGATCCTCATCCTCTCGCTGCTCGCGGCGTCCGTACTTCTGGCCGGTTGCTTCCATGATCCGGCCGAGGTCCTGACCGGTCCGCAGATGTCGCCCGTCGGCAGCGGCCTGCGGATGCAGGCCGATCCGATCCCGGTGACGCCGCGCATGCGCACGCCCGTCAGCTATCGCTCGACCTGGGACGACGGCACCGATCTCTACCGCGATCCGCGCGCCCGCCGCACCGGCGACGTCGTGACGGTGATCATCTCGATGCAGGACAAGGCCAAGCTCGACAACAAGACCGGCCGTTCGCGCGATTCGCAGGTCAAGTTCGGGCTCGACTGGCTGATGGACATCGCTGGATGGAACGACACGGGTTCGGCCAACGCCAATCTCAGCACCAATACCCAGATCAAGGGCAACGGCCAGATCGACCGCACCGAGGACATCAGGCTCTCGATCGCGGCCGTCGTCACCGACGTGCTGCCGAACGGCAATATGATGATCAGCGGCTCGCAGGAATTTCGCGTCAACACGGAGATGCGCGTGCTCAAGGTCGGCGGCATCGTGCGTCCGCGCGATATCTCGCGAGCCAACACCATCTCCTACGACAAGATCGCCGAGGCGCGCGTGTCCTATGGCGGGCGCGGAAATCTGTCGGACGTGCAGCAGCCTGGATGGGGACACCGGATCTATGACGCCGTGGCACCATTCTGAGGCCCGAGCCGGCCGGATCGCGCCGCGATGGCGGGCGACGCCATGCGCCTGATCGCCGCGATCGTCGTGCTGACCCTGATCGCGATCGGCGCGGGCGCGATTGCCGGTCTGCATCTGATCGCGACCGCCGAACGCGTTGCCGACGCCAAGAAGAACGCCACATCGCCGCCGATCGCGTCGAGTTACGCCGGCAGCGCGCGGCTCAGGAAATTGTCTCCGATCGTGACCAATCTCGCCGCGCCGGCGAACAATTGGGCGCGCATAGAAGCCTCGATGGTGACCGACAGCATGAGCGACGAGGATGCCGGCATTCTGGCCGCCCACATCAGCGAGGACATCGTGACCTATCTGCGGTCGGCGACGGTCGCGCAGTTCGAAGGATCGCGCGGGCTCCAGCATCTGCGCGACGACCTGACCGAGCGCGCCAATATCCGCTCGTCAGGCAAGGTCCGCGAATTGATCATCGAGACGCTGGTGATCCAGTGAGAGTGAAAGTCCTGCTGCTCGCGCTGGTTCTGGTCGTGCTGCCCGAAGCGGCGCTGGCCCAGATTCCGGACCTGAATTCGCTACTGCCGCCCGGAAACGGCTCGACCAGCGGCCGGATCATCCAGCTGATGGCGCTGATCACGGTGCTGTCGGTGGCGCCGGGGCTGCTCATCATGGTGACGAGCTTCACGCGATTTGCGGTGGCGTTGTCGTTCCTGCGCGCCGGTCTCGGCCTCCAGACCACGCCCGCCAACCTGGTGCTGATCAGCCTCGCGCTGTTCATGACCTTCTATGTCATGGCGCCGACCTTCGACCGGGCCTGGGAGAGCGGCGTCCAGCCGCTGATGAAGAACGAGATATCGGAAGAGGAAGCCTATCTGAAGATCACGGACCCGTTCCGCGAGTTCATGCTGGCCCATGTCCGCGACAAGGATCTCCAGACCTTCGAAGCGCTCGCCGCCGAAAGCTTCCGCAGGAAGTTCGACGACAAGCGGGTCGATCTGCGCGTCATCATTCCGGCCTTCATGATCTCCGAGCTCAGGCGCTCGTTCGAGATCGGATTCCTCATCATCCTGCCGTTCCTGGTGATTGACATGATCGTGGCGACGCTGACCATGTCGATGGGCATGATGATGATGCCGCCGACGATCCTCGCGCTGCCGTTCAAGATGCTGTTCTTCGTGCTGATCGACGGCTGGAATCTGCTGGCCTCCGGGCTGGTCCGCTCGTTCTCGTGAGCGCCGCGAGCGCCCGCCGGCCGATTATGGTTAAACGAAACGCGCTGGATATGGTTAGCGGCGCGTAATTTTAACCATATGATTTTGCTGCGGAATTCAAGCTCGTCTTAATGCGGAAGCAAGATTCGGCGTGCTAGCAACACGGTACGGCGGGTTGGACCCACACAGATCGGTCCAAAGGCATGATGCCGCCCTTCCGTACCGGTGAAAGCCCGGTATGTCCCCTCGTGAAAATGTAAACGCGTACATAAAGGGACATTCGCAATGTCAAGCCTGCTTACGAACTCGACTGCCATGACCGCACTCCAGACCCTGCGGTCTGTGGGTTCGCAACTCTCCACCACGCAGAACCGGATCTCGACCGGCCAGCGCGTCGCCACCGCGTCGGACAACGCCGCCTATTGGTCGATCGCAACGTCGATGCGCTCCGACAACGCCGCGCTCTCGGCGGTGTCCGACTCGCTCGGCCTGTCTGCCGCGACCGTCGACACCGAATACACCGCTCTGACCTCGGTGATCGGCGACAAGGACTCGGGTCTGACCAAGCTCCAGGCGCTGCTGGTCCAGTCCAAGACTGCAGGTATCGACCGCACCAAGATCCAGGCGGACATCACCCAGATCCAGCAGGACATGAAGCTGAAGGCCAACTCGGCGACCTTCAACGGCATCAACTGGCTGAGCACCACGACGGGTACCACCCCGACGAGCTTCAGCCTCGTGTCATCCTACTCGCGCGTCGGCGGCACGCCCACCATCGGCTCGATCACGGTGACGACGGCCAACTACACGCTCTACTCGACCACGCAGACCGGCATTCTGGATACTGTGGCTGGCAGTGCGTCGGTCGACACGATCAACATCGCCGCGCTGACCGACTCGGCGGCCGACCAGACCACGCTCGATGGCTACATCGCGCAGGTCACGACTGCGATCAACTCGGTGGCCTCGGCCGCCGCCAATCTCGGTGCCGTCAAGAACCGTATCTCGACCAACACGAACTTCGTGAAGTCGCTGATGGACTCGGTTGACCGCGGTGTCGGTCAGCTCGTCGACGCCGACATGAACGCGGAATCCACCCGCCTGGCCGCCCTTCAGGTCCAGCAGCAGCTCGGCGTGCAGGCGCTCTCGATCGCCAACAACAGCAGCCAGAGCATCCTGTCGCTGTTCCGCTAAGCGGAAGTCATCGGAGGAGGGCCGCGCTTCTCGCGAAGCGCGGCCCTTTCGTTTGGGCATGGCCACGCGCGCCCAAGTCCGGCCGACTGTTGCGGCCGGAACACAGGGCCACAAGCCCCGCACAAGCTTCGCTCGCTAACCTCGCCGCTACGACAGATTGGGCCTTGAACCCGCGTTTGCGGCACGCCCAAAGGCATGACGCCGCCCTGTCGTACCGGTGCAAGCCCGGTATGTCCCCAACTCAAGTCAATCTTCAAAGGGACATCAAAATGGGTTCTAGTCTTCTCACCAACTCCTCCGCCATGACCGCGCTGCAGACCCTGCGGTCTGTCAGCACGCAACTCGCCACCACGCAGAACCGGATTTCCACCGGTCAGCGCGTGTCCACCGCTTCGGACAACGCCGCCTATTGGTCGATCGCAACGTCGATGCGCTCCGACAACGCCGCGCTGTCCGCTGTCTCCGACTCGCTCGGCCTGTCGGCTGCGACCGTGGACACCGAATACACCGCTCTGACCTCGGTGATCGGCGACAAGGAATCCGGCCTGACCAAGCTCCAGGCGCTGCTGGTCGAAGCCAAGACCGCGGGTATCGACCGCACCAAGATCCAGGCGGACATCACCCAGATCCAGCAGGACATGAAGCTGAAGGCCAATTCGGCGACCTTCAACGGCATCAACTGGCTGAGCACGACGACGGGTACCACCCCGACGAGCTTCAACCTCGTCTCGTCCTACTCCCGCGTCGGCGGTACGCCCACCATCGGCTCGATCACGGTGACGACCGCCAACTACACGCTCTACTCGACGACGCAGACCGGTATCCTGGACACCGTGGCCGGCAGCGCCTCGGTCGACACGATCAACATCTCCGCGCTGACCGACTCGGCCGCCGACCAGACCACGCTCGATGCCTACATCGCGCAGGTCACCGCCGCCATCAACTCGGTGGCCTCGGCCGCTGCCGATCTCGGCGCGGTCAAGAACCGCATCTCGACCAACACGGAATTCGTCAAGACCCTGATGGACTCCGTGGATCGCGGCGTCGGCCAGCTCGTCGACGCCGACATGAACGCGGAATCGACCCGCCTTCAGGCCCTGCAGACGCAGCAGCAGCTCGGCGTTCAGGCGCTGTCGATCGCCAACCAGAACAGCCAGAGCATCCTGTCGCTGTTCCGCGGCTAAGCGGCGCTCTCGAAAACGACCGTGCTCCCTCAGGGAGCACGGTCTCCGCCGTGATGGTGGGCGCCGACTCGCGACGTGCCGGCAATCGTACCTTCGTCATCGTCTTGCGACCTGCCGCAGCCGGTCGGGCCGCAATGCGCCCGGCGCTCGCTCGCGGCTGCCAAACCGATTGCGTCGCCCCGTCTTGCATAATTGCAACGCCTCGCCAGCGAACCCACGCATTCGCGCCTCGCGCAACCTTCAGACAAGGTTGGCAGCTGAGTGTCGTCACCATTCGCATTGGTACGAGGTCATATGCTCAGTCGTGCGCAGGTACAGCAACTGCTCAACAATCTGCTGGAGCTTGGGCCGCGACGCCTGATGGCCTTGGGACTGATCGGTTTTGCGGTTCTCGTCACCGTCGTCGGCGGCGCCTATTATCTCAGCCGCCCCGAGTTCGAAACGCTCTACACCGGCCTCACCCGCGAAGACGTGACGCGCATCGGCGCGGCACTGCGCGAGCAGAACATCACCTTCGACGTCAATTCCGCCGGCGATGCGGTCTCGGTGCGTCCAAGCCAGACCATGCAGGCGCGGATGCTGCTCGCCGAGAAGGGGCTGCCGACCAGCGCCAATTCCGGTTACGAGCTGTTCGACAAGATCGGCTCGCTCGGGCTGACCTCGTTCATGCAGGAGGTCACCAAGCTGCGCGCGCTCGAAGGCGAGATCGCCCGCACCGTCCAGCTGATGAAGGGCGTGAAGGCGGCGCGCGTGCATATCGTGCTGCCGGTGCGCGGCTCGTTCCGCGCCACGCAGCAGCCGCCTTCGGCATCGGTCGTGCTGCGCACCGACGGCGCGATCGAGGCGCGCACGGCACAGTCGATCCGGCATCTCGTCGCCGCCGCCATTCCCGGCATGAGCCGCGACAAGGTGACGGTGCTCGATGCCGACGGCTCGATGCTGCTCGCCGAAGAGGACGAGGCCAGCGCCGCGCCAACCAAGATGGCGAGCCTGCAGAAGACGGTCAGCGGCATGGTGCAGGAGAGCATTCGCAAGGCGCTGACGCCGTATCTGGGCCTCGACAATTTCGAGGTGAGCGTCGCTCCGCAGCTGTCCACCGACAAGCGGCAGATCAACGAGACGGTCTACGATCCCGAGAACCGCGCCGAGCGCTCGGTGCGGGCCGTACGCGAGAAGGAATCCTCGCAGAACGCCGACCGCTCGTCGCCGACCACGGTGCAGCAGAATCTCCCCGACCAGCAGGTGAATGCGGGCGGCGGCAAGAACTCCAGCGAGGACAAGACCCGCCGCGAGGACGTCACCAATTTCGAGGTCTCCTCCAAGACCACAACGACGGTCAGCGACGGCTATTCGGTCAAGAAGCTGTTCATCGCCGTCCTGGTGAATCGCGCTCGGCTGGTTGCCGATCTCGGCGACAAGAGCAACCAGGCCATCATCGACAGCAAGCTCGCCGAGATCAGCCAGCTCGCGGCGACCGCGGGCGGATTGGACAAGGCGCGCGGCGATCAGATCCAGGTGACGGCCGTCGATTTCATCGAGGGCTCGCGTGAGCTGGCGCCGGTGCCGCCGATCAGCTTCGTCGAGATGATCAACAAGCAGCTCGGCAGCGTCATCAACGCGATCACGATCCTGGCCGTGGCTTCGATGCTGGTCTGGTTCGGGCTGCGGCCGGCGGTCAACGGCATCCTGACCCATCGCGCGGAGCAGGAGCAGGCCGAGGCGGCCGAGGCCGCCCAGCTCGAGGCCTCGGCGGCCCTTGCGCTGCCCGACGGCGAGGAGGCCGAGCTCAACCTCGTCGAAGACCTCGAAGGCAAGATGCAGCGAACGCCGCAGAAGCGGCTCGAGCAGATCGTCCGGCTCGACCAGATGCAGGCGGCGGCGATCCTTAAAGACTGGATGCGACGCGAGGAGGCGGCATGAACGCGGCAATCGGAAAACTCCTGACGCAGTTCGATGCGAATGGCCGGGTCAAGTCGTCGCCGCCGCCCCCGCCTCCAAAAATCCAGGACGTGCTGACCAGGCCAAAGGAGGCGAGGCGCGATCCGCAGCCTCAATCGCAGCCGCAGGCCCACACGCAGCTTCAGGCTCAGTCCCCGGCCCCCGCGACGGAAGCGCCGCCGGTCAATCTCCTGGACGATGCCTATCGGCGCGGCCATGCCGCGGGCGTCGCGGAAGGCGACGCCAAATTGGCCGAGGAGCGCGTCCGCAGCGCGATCCGGCTCGGCGAAGAGCGGGCGAAATGGTCCGACCAGCAGGCGGTCGCGATCGTCAGCGGCTTCGAGGCGGCCTGCCGCGAGATCGAGACCAATATCGCAAGCTCCGTGGCGCGGATCCTGCTGCCGTTCCTCGCCGATGCGGTGCGCGACAAGGCGATCGGATCGCTGGTCGAGCAGATCGCGGCGCTGACCGGCAGCTCGTCGGCGCCGGCCTTCAAGGTCACCGGCCCGAGCGAGCTGCTGGACCTCGTGAAGACGCAGCTCGAGGCGTCCAGGCGAACGGGCATTGCATACGTGGCCGCCGAGACGCTCGAGGTGCGCGTCGTGGCCGACCAGACCGTGATCGAGACGCAGATCTCCGCCTGGAGTGAACGCCTCAAGGAAGCGCGCCGGTAGTCCGCCATGGAGGAGGTCAAGCATGAGATCGTGATCGTCCGCCGCCGCAGCGCCTTCGCCGAGGAGGCGCATCACGGCGGCGTCTGGAAGATCGCCTATGCGGACTTCATGACCGCGATGATGGCGTTCTTCCTGGTCATGTGGCTGCTCAACGCGCTCAACCAGGACCAGAAGCAGGTCGTCGCGAGCTATTTCAATCCGATCAAGCTCGCTGAGAACTCACCTGCCCCAAAGGGCCTCAAGGATCTCTCCAACAAGGAGCCGTCGTCGTTCGAAGGCCAGGACGGCAAGCGTCAGCCGGCCGGTACGAACGAGGAAAGGCGCGGCGATTCTCCGACGGCTGAGAAGCCGGCCTCTTTCGAGGAGAAGGTCCTGTTCCGTGACCCCTATGCGACGCTCGCCGAGATCGCCAACAGCGCGAACCAGTCGACGGGCCAGCGGCGCGCCGGCGCTCTGACCTCCGCTGAAGAGGACGGCCTCAAGGGAGGCGATGCCTATCGCGATCCATTCGATCCGGGCTATTGGAAGCTGGCGCCACAGGCGTCCAAGGACGCCGATCGCTTCATCGAGAGCGAGCCGAAGCCGAATGCCTCCGCGCGAGACGGCGCAGCCGGAGCAAATCCGGGCGAGGTGCAGGCGCGCCGGAGCAGGACGGATGATGCCGGCGGCAACGTGGCTCCGGGCCCGGAGAGCTCGTCCGCAAGCCTGTCGCCGCTGATGCCGCCGGGCGCCGCACCGACGCAGTCGCCGCGCGAGGGCAGCGCCCAAGCTGGCGTCCAGGTGAGCACCGCCCCGCAGGCTCGTCCCAACGATGCGGCGAAGGAGCCGGAGGCGCGCGACGCGGCGCAAACACAGCAGCCCACCCTCAAGCAGCTTCAGTCCGCGGTCGCGGAGGCGCTGTCGGACATCAAAGCAGGGGCGGGGCCGGCGGCCGAGGTGCGTCAGGTCGAGGAAGGGCTCCTGGTCAGCCTCACCGACGATGCGAGCTTCGGCATGTTCGCGGTCGGCTCGGCGGAGCCGCGGCCCGAGCTGATCCACGTGATCGACAAGATCGGGCCGCTGCTGATGAAGCGCCAGGGCATGATCATCGTCCGCGGGCATACCGACAATCGGCCGTATCGATCGGAAACCTACGACAATTGGAGGCTGTCGACCGCGCGTGCGCAGATGGCCTATTACATGTTGGTCCGTTCCGGCGTCGATGCGCGGCGGATCGAGCATATCGAAGGTTACGCCGATCGGCGGCCGAAGCTCCCGAACGATCCGGCGGCCGCCCAGAACCGCCGGATCGAAATCCTGATCCGGGAGAAGCGACCTTGATCAGGCTGCTGCGCCGCGCCGTCTTGCTGCTGCCGTTCATCGCGGCAAATGCGCTTGCCCAGCCTGCACCCCAGGGCAGCGAACCCTATGAGCTCGTCCGCGCGCTGCAAGCGGTGCAGGACGGCATCGCCAATGGCGACACCGCCGCACATGGCAGTCATATCGCGCTGATCCGGCAAATCGGCGAGAAGTTTCTCGCGGCCGATCCCGCGGTGTGGAGCAATCCGCGGAACGGCCAGGCGGTCGTTATCTACCTGCTCAGCGGCGGTGCGCCGCAAATCGTCCGCAAACTGCCGCGCGACAAGTTGAACGTCGACGAGCGGCTGTTCAACGGTGCGCTCGCCTATGTCGAGGGTCGCCAAGAGGAAGCACGGGAGCTGCTCAAGGAGATCAAGCCGCGGACGATTCCTTCGGGACTGGGCGGACAGGTCGCGCTGGTTCAGGGCGCGCTGTTCGCGCGCGCCGAGGCCTCGCTCGCGATCGAGCGCCTGGACGATGCGCGCCTGCTGTTGCCCGGCACGCTGGTCGAGGAGGCGGCCCTGCGGCGCGAGATCCTGCTGGTGGGGCAGGCGGAGGATTTCGAGAAGTTCGAGTTCCTGACGCTGGCCTATATCCGCCATTACCGCAACTCGATCTATGCGGGCGATTTCTGGCAGCGCTTCTCCGCGGGGCTGACGCAATCGAGCCTGGCACTCGACGAGCGCCGCTTTGCGCGGATCTCAGCCTTGCTCGAGCAGATCGATCGCGCCAGCCGCCTCAAGCTCTATCTCATGATGGCGCGCGCCGCGATGGTGCGCGGACGGCTGACCGTGACCCGGCTGGCCGGCGAGCGGGCATTGACCCTCAGCGCGGATACATCGGCGGAACGCGAGCGCGCCCATTTCCTCCGCGGCGCCTCGCGCGTGCTCACCGACGAATATGACGGCGGTCTCGCCGAACTGAAGGCGCTCGACCGGTCGAAGCTGCCCGAACGCGACGTCCCCCTTCTCAATGCCACGGTGCAGCTCGCGCTCGACGTCCGCAAGCCGTTCGCGGGCGGATCCGCCGCGGCGGCGGATAAGCCCCCGGCAACGCCGGCGCGACTCGATCTGGCGTCATCGACCGCGACGCTCGCACGCGCGCAGAAGCAGCTCGGGGAGCTCGAACTCCTGACCAAGGATCGCCGGCCATGACCAAGCTCAGCGGAACCTCCGGACAGCTCTTCAACGGTCTCGCCGAGAGTCTCAACATGCGCGGGTCGCGCGCGGCAAAGGGTGCCGCGACCAAACCACAGACGAACTCGTCCTTCAACGATCTGCTCCACACCGTCTCGAATCTCGCCAAGCAGGCGCTGAGCGAAGACGGCAGCGAGGCGGCCGCGAAGACCGGAACGCTGCGCACGCGTTCGATCCATCCGGCCGAGCAGGAGCAGCCGAAGGAGGCGGCGCTGCGCGAACGCGTCGCGACCATTGCTGATCCAAAGTCCATGGACGAGACCTCCGACACCAAGTCCGACAAGCTGGCGGAGCAACCACGTCCGGTCGATCATCTCACCGGGACAGATCGCCAGGATCAATCCGGCATCGCTGTGATGGTCGGGCAGGAGATCGCTGCTGTGTCTGCCGTGAAACCGCAGATGCAAGTGCCCTCCGCAGACAAGGACGCGCCCGCGCGTGACGAGCGGTCGCCCTCGGCGAAGCACGAGGCACCGGGCGCGGTGAAGGCGGCGACCGGCGATGCCGGTCCATCCAGTCCTGCCCCGGCCGGCGCGCGCTCGCAGGCGGCGGCTTCGCAAGCGATGGCGGCGTCGCAATCTGCGCTGACGCAAGGTGCGGAAGCCTCGAGCGCAAGGCCGGCATCACCCGGCTTCGAGGCGGTTACGGCCGATGTCGAGCGCGCTGCCAAGGCTTCGGCGCGCGCCGCGCTACCCGAGACAACCAAGGTCACCGTGGTCCAGCAGGAAACCCATCTGCCACCGGCGCAGTTCAACGCCCCGCAGCAGGTTGCCAATGCAGTCGTCGCCGAGCTGAAGGAGTCCTCGGCACCGGCTGCGTCCGCGGCACCCGATCTCGCCGCATCCCAGACCAACGCACCGGATCAGCCGCTCAGGATCCTGACGGTCAATCTCGAACCGCCCGCCCTCGGCAACGTCACGGTGCGCCTGCGTCTCGTCGGCACCGAAGTGTCCGTCCAGCTCGCGGCCGAGCGCAAGGACACGAGCCAGATGCTCGACCAGCAGCGCGACCAGATCCGCGAGCTCATGCAGTCGGCCGGCTACGTCGCCGACGTCGCGCCGGTCCAGCACGGCTCGCTGGACGGATTCCAGAGCGGCTCCGGCCAGTCCCAGCCCCAGCTCTCGGGCCAGCAACAATCCTCGCCGCAGTCGCAAGGCGCGTTCGGCGGTGCCGGCACGTCGTCGGGGCAATCCGACGGCGGCGCGAAACAGGCTCGCCAGGAGCGCCAGTTCAACCAGGAGACGCGTCATGAGCAGGACGTGGCGCCGCATCACCGTCGCGGCCCTGTTTATCTGTAACGCGAGCGCTTCGGAAGCCGCCGCCGAGACTGCGCGCCCCTGCGAGCGCGAGATGACGCGCGCGGCCCGGCAGCATGGGATTCCGCTCGGCATTCTCTATGCGGTGGGCCTCACCGAGACCGGCCGGCGCGGCGCGCTCCATCCTTACGCGCTCGGGGCCGACGGCCAGACCGTGTTCGCCAAGGACATCAACGATGCAATCGCGAATTTCGAGGCGATGCGCAGCAAAGGCATCAAGCTGATCGATCTCGGCTGCATGCAGATCAACCATTATTATCACGGCGACAAGTTCGCTTCGGTCCGGGCGATGTTCGATCCCGCGGGGAACGTCGAATACGCCGCGCGGTTCCTGAAGGAGTTGAAGCAGCGCGAGGGCAGCTGGACCATGGCTGTCGCGCGCTACAACGCGGGTCCCAACAATCAGCCGGCGCAGAAGCGCTATGTCTGTCACATCGTTGCGCATCTCGTCTCGAGCGGTTTCGGCGCGTGGACGGACAAGGCGCGCTCGTTCTGCCAGCCCAAGACGAGCTGAAGCAGAGCTGACCGGACCACGACAAGTTGTGCATCGCGCCCAATCATCAGCCCCGCGCAAGCAAGAACCCCCATTGTAGCTGCAACCTACCAAAGGAGCCCAATTCATGAGCCTGTATGGTGTTATGCGCACCGGCGTTTCCGGGATGAACGCGCAGTCCAACAAGCTGTCGACGGTCTCGGACAACATCGCCAACGTCAACACGACGGGCTACAAGCGGGCTTCCACGGAATTCTCCTCGCTGATCCTGAAGAGCGGCTCCGGCAATTACGATTCCGGCGCGGTCGAAACCAAGGTCCGCTATGCCATCAGCGACGGCGGCAATACGCAGTATACCACGTCGACCACGGACCTCCGCGTCCAGGGCAATGGCTTCTTCGTGGTGTCGAACGCCAACAACACGCAGCAATATCTGACGCGGGCCGGCTCGTTCGTGCCCGACAGCCAGGGCAATCTGGTCAACGCGGCCGGCTTCTATCTTCTCGGCCAGCCGGGCAACGTGAGCAATTTCTCGCAGAACAGCCTGTCCGGCATGCAGATCGTCAACATCGCCCAGGTCTCGCAGGTGCCGGTGCCGTCAACGGCGGGAACGCTCACCACCGGCAATTTGGATCCGAAAGCGGCTGTCATTGCTGGTCCGCCCGGCCCGGCGTCATATTCATCGAAGAGCTCGATCGTGGCCTACAACAATATCGGCCAGGCCGTTACGCTCGACGTCTATATGTCCCACACGGCGACGGCTGCCGGCTCGGATACCTGGCAGATCGGGGTCTACGACTCCGCGACAGGCACCTCGCTCGGCGCCGCCACCACTTTCACCTTCGACACCACGGCGGCCGGCAGGGGCGCGCTCGCCGCGGCGAGCCCGACCGGTCTCGCCTTCACCGTTCCCGGAGGTGCGGCGATGACCTTTGACCTGTCGAACTTGACCCAGGTCGGCACCGACTTCAGCTTCAAGGCCACTGTCAATGGCAGCGTTCCCTCGGCGATCGACAAGGTCGATATCGACGATGCCGGCCATGTGACGGCGATCCTCAAGAACGGGCAGCAGCTGACGCTCTACACCATCATGCTCGCCGACGTCGCGAGCCCCGACAATCTGACGCCCGAGCCCGGCAACGTCTATTCGACCAACATGAATTCCGGCAACGCGCAGGTCGGAAATGCCGGCACGGGTGGGCTCGGCACGATCCAGTCCAGTGCCCTGGAGGACTCCAACGTCGACCTTGCGGACGAACTCACCGGCATGATCGAGGCCCAGCGCGGCTTCACGGCGAACTCGAAATCGTTCCAGACCGGCTCGGATCTGCTGGATGTCGTCGTCAACTTGAAGCGCTGAATTCCTCGGCGCTCGTTTCGGGCAAGAGCACGCCATGTCGCTTACCGCCGCTCTCAACTCGGCTCGCTCCTCGCTCATGGCGTCGAGCGTTCAGTCGTCGGTCATCTCGCGCAACATCGCCGGTGCCAGCGCCACCGGCTATTCGCGCAAGCTCACCATGCTGGACAATCTGCCCGGCGCCGGCGTCTATGTCGCGGCGATCCAGCGCGCCGCCAGCTCGGGCCTCTACAACAACGTCCTGATCGCGACCTCGTCGTCCGCCAAGCAGACCGCGATCTATGACGGCCTGCAGAAGATCGCCACCGCGACGGTGGACGATCCGGAGCTCGACCAGTCGCCGACGGCGCAGCTCAACGCGCTGAAGCAGGCGTTGCAGAAATATGCCAACGCCCCTGACAACGCCACCCTGGCGCAGGCGGCCGTCGCGTCCGCCAAGGACATGGCGACCGCGCTCAACCAGGCGACCCGGACCGTGCAGTCGGTCCGCGAAAGCGCCGATGCCGACATGAAGACGTCGGTTCAGAATATCAACCAGTTGCTCTCCCGGTTCGAGACCGTGAACACCGCGATCGTGAAAGGCACGATCTCCGGCGACGACATCACCGACTATCTCGATCAGCGCGACAGCATCGTCTCGCAACTGTCGCAGGAGGTCGGCGTCAACATGTCGATCCGCCCCAACGGCGACGCGGCGCTCTACGCTGACAGCGGCGTGGTGCTGTTCGACAAGACGGCGCGGACGGTGAGCTTTGCGCCGACGAATGCCTACACCGCCGGCACCACGGGCAACGCCGTCTACATCGACGGGGTCCCGGTGACCGGCGCCAATTCGGTGATGCCGCTGAAGTCGGGCAAGCTCGCAGGCCTCGCCCAGCTGCGCGACCAGGACACCGTCACCTATCAGGGCCAGCTCGACGAAATCGCGCGCGGCCTGATCAATACGTTCAGGGAAAGCGATCAGACCGCCGCGGCGCTGCCCGACGTTCCCGGTCTCTTCACCTATCCGGGCGCGCCGGCGATGCCGGCGAGCGCGACCGTCTCGGTGGGCCTCGCCGGCACGATCTCGGTCGCGGCCTCGGTCGATCCGAGCCTGGGCGGCAACCCGAATTTGCTACGCGACGGCGCGATCAGCGGCAACCCCGCCTACCAATACAACACCGCCGGCAACGGCGGCTATTCGGCCCGACTGCAGCAGCTCATCGGCGGCATGGATGCCGCGCAGCCGTTCGATGCAACGACGCAAGGCAAGCCGAGCGGCAGCCTGATCGACTTCGCATCATCATCGGCGAGCTGGATCGAAAACCAGCGCAAGACCGCCGACGCCAATTCCGAGTACCAGAGCACATTGCTCAACCGCAGCATCACGGCGTTGTCAAACGTCAACGGCGTCAACATGGACGACGAAATGGCCTTGATGCTCCAGGTCGAGCGAACCTATTCGGCCTCGTCGAAGATCATCTCGACCGTCGATGAAATGCTGCAGAGCCTGCTGGCCGCCGTGGGGAACTGAGCCATGATGAGCGCGAATTACGTTTCCACCCTGATGCTGTCCTCGTCGTTGAGGTATTCGATCACGAACAACCAGGCGGCGCTGAGCAAGGCCTCGACCGAAGCGACCACCGGCCGCTTCTACGACGTTGGTCTGGAACTCGGTGCGACGACGGGAAGCGACCTCACGCTGCGGGCGGACTGGAGCTTTGCCGACCAGCTCGTCGACACCAACGGTCTCGTCTCGGGACGCCTGGACGTGACGCAGAACAGGATCACCCAGCTCAACAAGACCGCGACCGACTTCCTCAAGGATCTGATCGCGGCCCGCAGCACCGACGGCGGCGGGCGGGTCATCCTGCCGCCTGCATCCTCCAATCTCCAGGACCTGATCGGCGCGTTGAATGTCTCCTATAACGGCTCGTCGCTGTTCTCGGGCATCAACACGCAGAACGCGCCCATCACGCCGTACGCCGCGGGCTCGGCCAGCAAGAACCAGGTCGATGCCGATTTTCTCGCGGCCTTCGGCTTCCCGCAATCCTCGCCCGCCGTGGCCACCATTACGCCGGCCCAGATGCAGACCTTCCTGGACACCACCTTCGATGCCGGGTTCGCGAGCCCGGCCTGGAACACCAACTGGTCCTCGGCGACGGACCAGACCATGCAAAGCCGAATCTCCACCACCGAGATCGCGGACACGTCAGTGAGCGCCAACGAGATCGGCTTCCGCAGGCTCGCCGAGGCCTACACCATGATGGCCGATCTCGGGAATGTGAAGCTGAGCCAGGAGACGTTCCAGGTCATCGTGGACAAGGCCATCGGCCTCGTCGGCAACGCCATCAACGATCTCGCTGCGCTCGGCGGCAGCGTCGGCACGGTCCAGCAGCGGGTCACCACCGCAACCGCCAAGCTCAAGACGCAGCAGGACATTCTGAACAATCAGATCGTCGGAATGGAAGCGGTCGATCCGACCGAAGCCTCGGTCCGGGTCAATACGCTGCAGACGCAGATCCAGACTGCACTGGCGCTCACCTCGCAGCTCCAGAAGATCAGCCTCATCAATTATCTCTGAGCCAAGGCTGCGCTGTCAGGCTCGTAACCTTTGTCCAGTTGTTCGGTTTTCTGCGAAGAGTGGTCCTGATGACGTTTGAAGCCTATGAAGCGGTCGTTGACGAAAGTGGCTATGAGGCGCGCAGCCGGGAGCGGCAGGCGCTCAGCCTCGGCATCGACCGGCTCGAGCGGATCCAGAAGGGGCGTTTCAGCCCCGAGGATCAGGTCGAGAGCCTGCTCTATGTGCGGCGGCTGTGGACGATCTTCATCGAGGATCTCGCGCACCCGGACAACGGCCTGCCGGACAAGCTGCGTGCCGACATCATCTCGATCGGCCTGTGGGTGGTCAAGGAAGCCGATCGTCTCCGCGAGCAGCGGTCCAGCGACGTGGTGCAGCTCATCGAAATCAACCGCCTGATCCGAGACGCGCTTTAATGAAGATCTCCTTGCGCGCGGGCGAACGGGTCTACATCAACGGCGCGGTGCTCCGCGTCGACCGCAAGGTCTCCGTCGAGCTCGTCAACGACGTGATGTTCCTGCTCGAAGGGCAGGTCATGCAGGCGTCCGACGCCACCACGGCCCTGCGGCAGCTCTATTTCATCGTCCAGCTCATGCTGATGAACCCGACGGACGTTCGCGACGCTGCGGCGCTCTACGCCCAGCATCACGCGGCCCTGTGTGCCGTTTGCGAGAACCGCGAGATGCTCGGTGGGCTCGGCGCGATCCACGAACTGGTTGGGGCGACCCGCTATTTCGAGGCGCTCAAGCGGATTCGCGCGTTGTTTCCGGTGGAGCAGGCCATCCTGGCCGGCGCCGCCGCCGTTTCCCCAGTCGAAGCTGCCTGACAGCGGAGAGACAAGATGAACGTCACCAGCGCGACCGACAGCACCAGCAGATCCAGTTCGACCGACACCAACTCGACGACGTCGAGCAACAGCGTGGACTACAACACGTTTCTCCAGCTCCTCATCGCCCAGATGAAGAACCAGGATCCGACCAATCCCATGGACACCGCGCAGTATATGAGCCAGTTCGCCCAGCTCTCGACGGTCGAGCAGGCGATGCAGACGAATGCGAAGCTGGACGCGCTGCTGTCCTCGCAGTCCTTGTCGCAGGCCAACGGGCTGATCGGGAAGACGGTCAGCTTCACCGACTCGACCGGCGCGACCTTCAGCGGCAAGGTCGTCTCGGTCTCCATCAACAGCGACGGCTCCATCGCGACGCTTCAGGACGGCACCAAGGTCGCGGTCGGACCGGGCCTCACGATCAGCCAGTCATGAACGAGCGGGACGCCCTCGATATCGTCCAGGCGGCGATCTGGACCATCATCGTCGCCTCCGGGCCTGCGGTCGGCGCAGCCATGCTGGTCGGCACCGTCATCGCGCTGATCCAGGCGCTGACCCAGATCCAGGAGGTGACGCTGACCTTTGTTCCGAAGATCATCGTCATTCTCCTGGTCGTTGCCGTCTCCGGCTCCTTCATCGGCGCGCATCTGTCGACCTTCACTGAGATGGTCTATTCCAGGATCGAGCGCGGCTTCTGATCCGGACGGCCCGGCACCATCCCCGCGTAAGCTTTGCGCGGCAGATTGCGGGCGGACCCCTCTGCCGGTGACCCAATGGCCGATACGTTAGCTGCTAGCCCGCCCAATCAGCGCCGCCTCGGAACGGATGCCTTTTTCGCCGCCGGCATCGTGACCATGCTCACGATCCTGTTCCTGCCGATTCCTCCGATCCTGATCGACCTCGGCCTCGCGTTCTCGATCGCGCTTTCGGCCCTGATCCTGATGGTGGCGCTGTGGATTCAGCGCCCGCTCGACTTCTCTGCTTTCCCGACCGTTCTGCTGATCGCGACGATCCTGCGCCTGGCGCTGAACATCGCGACGACGCGCCTGATCCTGTCACGGGGCGGGGAGGGTGAACATGCGGCGGGCCATGTCGTTGCAGGCTTCTCGAAGTTCGTCATGGGCGGCGACTTCGTGATCGGTCTCATCATCTTCGCGATCCTGGTGACGGTGAATTTCGTCGTGATCACCAAGGGCGCGACGCGTATCGCCGAAGTCGGCGCCCGTTTCACCCTGGACGCCATCCCGGGCAAGCAGATGGCGATCGATGCGGACCTGTCCGCCGGCTTGATCGACGACAAGGAAGCGCAGCGACGGCGCCGCGAGCTCGAAGAGGAGAGCGCGTTCTTCGGCGCCATGGACGGCGCCTCGAAATTCGTCCGTGGCGACGCCATTGCCGGTCTCATCATCACCGCGATCAACATCTTCGGCGGCATCGTCATCGGCGTCACCCATCACGGATTGACTCTGTCCCGCGCGGCCGACGTCTACACCAAGCTCTCCGTCGGCGATGGTCTGGTGTCGCAGATGCCGGCGCTGATCGTGTCGCTGTCGGCGGGCCTCCTGGTCTCCAAGGGCGGCACCACGGGCTCGGCGGAGCAGGCGGTGCTGCGGCAGCTCGGCGGCTATCCGCGCGCGGTGTCGGCCGCCGCGCTGATGATGTTCGTGCTCGCTTTGATGCCGGGACTGCCGATGGCGCCGTTTGTGCTGCTTGGGGGTGTCATGGCCTTCGTCGGCTATTCGTTGCCGAAGCGGCAGGCTGCGCTGAAGCAGAAGGAGGAGGCCCGCAAGGCCGACGAGCGCGCGCAGGCTGAGGCCAAGGAGTCCGTCAAGGAGCAGCTCAAGACCGCCGAGATCGAGCTGGCGCTCGGCGGCCACCTTTCAATCCATCTGTTGGGCTCGCGCACCGAGCTTGCCCACCGCGTGGCCAAGATCCGCAAGAAATTCGCCAAGCAGTACGGCTTCGTCATTCCCGAGATCAAGCTCACGGACAATCTGTCGATCGATCCTAAGAGCTACCAGATAAGGATTCACGACACGCGCGTTGCCCATGGCGAGCTCAGGCTCGGCGAGGTGCTGGTGCTGGTCGATAAGGACGGCAAGCCCGACGTGCCGGGCGACGAGGTGATCGAGCCTGCGTTCGGCATGAAGGCGCTGTGGGTGACGGAAGCCTTCACCGACGAAGTCAAGCGGCAGGGCTGCAAGCCGGTCGACAATCTGTCGGTGCTGCTCACGCATTTGAGCGAAGTGATCAGGGCGAACCTTGCCCAGCTGCTGTCCTACAAGGACATGCGTGCCCTGCTCGACCGGCTCGATCCCGAATACAAGCGCCTGGTCGAGGATCTCTGCCCGTCGCAGATCTCCTATTCGGGCCTGCTGGCGATCCTGAAGATCCTGCTTGCCGAGCGAGTCTCCATTCGCAATCTTCACCTGATCCTCGAGGCGATCGCCGAGATCGCGCCCCATGTGCGGCGCTCCGAGCAGGTGGCGGAGCACGTTCGGACCCGGCTCGCCCAGCAGATCTGCGGCGATCTCTCCGACAATGGCGTGCTCAACGTGGTTCGTCTCGGTAACCGCTGGGACCTCGCTTTCCACCAGAGCCTGAAGCGCGATGCCAAGGGGGACGTCGTCGAGTTCGACGCAGACCCGCGCCTGATCGAGCAGTTCGCGACCGAAGCCAGCGCCGCGATCCGGAAATTCACCGAGAGCGGCACCAGCGTGGTGCTGGCAGTGACGCCGGAAGCGCGCCCCTATGTCCGGATGATCCTGGAGCGGGTGTTCCCGACTTTGCCGATCCTGTCGCATGTCGAAGTCGCGCGCAGCGCCGAGATCAGGGCGCTCGGAGCCATATCGTGATCTCAGGGCTCGCCGACAGCGTGCTGGTGACGTTCATCGTGTTTTGCCGCATCGGCGCCTGCCTGATGCTGGTGCCCGGCTATTCCAGCGTCAACGTTCCGCCCCAGGTGCGCCTGTTCGTCGCACTGGTCACGACGTTTGCACTGACGCCGATCCTGATTGCCGTCCTGAAGCCGCTCACGGACAACGCGGCTCCCCTGACGCTCGCGCTCCTGATCTGCTCCGAGCTCGTGGTCGGCAGTGTCATCGGGCTCGGCGGGCGCGTGTTCTTCCTCGCCCTCCAGACCATGGCGACCATGATGGCGAGCGCGATCGGGCTGAGCAACATCCCGGGCACACCGATCGCCGACACCGATCCGGCGCCGGCCCTGGTGCCGCTGATCATGGCGGCCGTCACCACGCTGTTCTTCATGACCGACCAGCACTGGCAGGTGCTGCGCGGGCTGATGAACTCCTACGACGTCTGGAAGCCCGGCAGCAGGCTGGGCGGCAGCGTCGCGCTCGAGCTGCTCGTCGGCCGCCTTTCGGAAGCGTTCGTGCTGACGCTGCGGATCTCGAGCCCTTTCATCGTCTATTCGGTCATCGTCAACCTGGCGGTCGGCCTGATCAACAAGCTGACGCCGGCCATTCCGGTCTATTTCATCTCGGTGCCCTTCGTGCTGTTCGGCGGCTTCCTGCTGCTCTACCTCACCAGCGACGAGCTGCTGACGCAGTTCATGCTGGGCGTGTCGTCGTGGCTGGCGGAGTGACCGGGTCATGACATCGCGCGCGGACAAGCTCGGCCGGATGGTCTCGCTGGTGAAGCTGCAGCTCCGGCTCTCCGAATGGCAGCTCGCGCAATTGCGGCAGCAGGAGCGCAGCCTGCAGGACGAGCAGGAATGGCTGGTCGGAGCCTTGAACGATGGAAAGCCGCCGGCGGGATCGTCGAACGAATCGATCGCGCGGCGTCTCAACAGGGCGAGCGTCGGCGCCCGTGCGGTGCAGGCGCAGGCCGCGCAGCAGCTCGACCAGGTTCGCCGGGAGACCCGCCGCGTGAAACAGCTGGAGGAGGTCGCCAAGGCCGCACTCGCAGACAAGCTCCGCGATGCCGAGAAGCGCTCGCTCGAGGACATGACGGGAACGAGCCTTACCGTGCACGCCTGGACGCCACAGCCAGCCAACCGGAACAAGACATGATCGTGACAGCGACGCCCGACCTCGTCCTCGACGTCCTCGAAGCCGCGGACCCCGCGACGCAGCGCGCCGCGACCGCGAAGCTCGACGCGCTGAAATCGTCGGACGCCGATTTCGCCGCCACGATGGAGGCGGAAGTCGGCAAGGCCAAAGCGGCGACCGCCGATCAAGCCGCGGCGAAAGACGCGGAAGCGCAGTCGGGTGCCGTGAATGGCGCGCCGGTGCAGGTGATCAAGGCGCCGGCATCCGGCGAGATTTACCGGAAGTTCGAGGCCTTCATCCTCCAGACCTTCGTCGAGACGATGTTGCCGAAGGAGTCGGAGGAGGTCTTTGGCAAGGGCACGGCTGGCGGCGTCTGGAAGTCGATGCTTGCAGAGCAGCTCGGCAGTCAGCTGGCAAAGGGCAACGGTGTCGGCATCGCCCGGCAGCTCGCCGCCGCGCATCCGGCTGGACCGGACGCAGCGAAGGCCAAATCATGATCCGCGAACGGGTGACAGAAGTTGAGAGGTGAATTTCCAATGCAGGCACAAGAAGGCGCGGTGGCCGTGGCGATGGACCAGGCGGTCGCGGACACCGACATGGTGACGACGGAAGCCGCAGCGAGCGATGCGCTGCTGCCCGTGCTGCTGCCGATCGGGGGTGACGAGGCAAGGGTCGACGCCGCGGACAGGGTGAGATCGGACGAGATGCGTGGCCTGCTGGCCGCAATCCGCCGGCTCGCAGGTATCGTCGAGGAGGAGACGACAGCGCTCGCGACCGGCCAAAAGATCGATTTCGACGATTTCAGCGCGCGGAAGAGCCGGAGCATGCTCGAGTTCGTCCGCCTGATGCGGGCGCGGATGCACCTCGGCGGCGAGGTCGAGATCACCGAGGAGATTCAGCGGCTGCGCGAGAAGCTCGAGCGGAATCGGTCCATTCTGGAGATGCACTACGACGCGGTCCGCGAAGTCGCGAGCATCATCGTCAAGGCGGTCAAGGACGCCGAGTCCGACGGCACCTATACCGGTCGCACGGCGCAGGACGGAAAATGATCAGGCTGGTGCTGGCCGGGCTCTGGGTATGCATCCTCACGGCGGGCACGAGCTATGCCGTCGCCTATTGGAAGGAGAAGGGCAGCCTGCTGCCGGCGAAGGACGAATATCTCGAAGGGTTGCAATATCACAAGACGCGGGCGCTGAGCGTGCCGATGGTCGAGAACGGCAATGTCCAGGGCTACATCGTCGCGCGCTTCGTCTACACCATGGAGGCGCGGACCATGCACCAGCTGAACGTCCCGCCGGAGCCGTTCGTCGTCGACGAGGCCTTCCGCAGGATCTATGCCGACGATCGTCTCGACTTCAGGAAGCTCGCCCGTTACGACCTCGCCATCCTGACGACGGCCATCAAGCAGCGCGTCAACGAACGGATGCAGGGTGACATTGTCCAGGACGTCCTGGTCGAGGACTTCAACTACGTCTCCAAGGAAGAATTCCAGCAGAAGCCGTAGCTCTTTTCTGCGGCCATCCTTCGAGAGGCCGCTACGCGGCTCCTCAGGATGAGGACGGAATGCGCGGCGCCAGTCTCAGCGCGCACCGCGGCCGATTAGCCTCATCCTGAGGAGGCGCGTCAGCGCCGTCTCGAAGGACGAGGCGTGCGCTCAGCTCGCCGCCAAAAGTGTAACGGCCTCCGCGAAGCTGCTTCGCAGAGGCCGTTGCCGGTTCGTGGCGCTGTCCTGCCGTGTCAGTTGCCGGCCGGGTATGCCGCGGGGGCGGCCTGCGTCCTGTTCAGTAGGATGCCGACGTCCTCGAGCTCCTGCACCGGCTCGTCGAGAGTTTCGCCCGCCGGGATGTTGAGGCGGTAGCCGACGTAACGCCTTGCCACGATCGCGTCGAAGCCGAGGCGGTCGCGGAGCTTCTTGCGCAGCTTGCTGACGTGGCTCTCGATCACGCTCTCGTCGAAGGTGGACTCGAAGATGCCGTAGACCGCATTGAAGATCTGCGTCTTGGTGATCCACTTGCCGTGGTTGGCCACCATATATTCGAGAATGCGCAGTTCGCGGCGGGGCAGGGTGAGGGCGTGGCCCGCGATTTCGGGATCACGGCCGTTGAAGAAGACCTGGATCCTGCTCTCGCAGGGCCTCGGCAGCTCGCCCACCCGGCGGCGCGCGATCGCGGCCGTTCGTGCCAGGATCTCGCGCAGGTGGATCGGCACGTGCACGACGTCGTCCACGCCCGATTCGAACAGCTCCAGCGTGTTCTTGAGCATCTTCTGGCCGCTCATGGCAATGATGGGAGCCGAGGAGCGCTTGCGCATCGCCCGCGGCAGGCTTCCGCGGGCATCGCAATCGCCGAGGAGAAAAGCGTCCACCGCCGCCAGATCGGACTCGCTCGCAGATTGCAGCCAGTCCCAGAATTCTCCGGAGGAGAAGCCGATCGACGATACGCCTTCGCGAACGAGCCCTCCGACATAGCTGTTCGCGACGCTCTCACGATCATCAACGATAATATACATCAGTCTTTCGCCCCTGTTTCGCACTTGTTGCGGCCGGTTGGTTGTTGTGATGCGCCGGCTCGGCAACGATGCTGTTTGACGACATTCCATCCCGCGAACCGTTGTTGTGGTTTCGATATTCGCGGGCAGCCCTACGCGTTCAGTGCCTGCGTCTCGCAGGCCTGTTACTTCAACTCGATACTGAAACGCTTACTGCGTGAGGCTCGGCGGGTGTCTTACTGATCACCTCGCGGAGCAGATTGAGAAACGACCTAGAACAGTTGCGCCAAGTTGCTCATCGCGTCCGAACACTGCTGAACCATGTCGATCTCCTCGCCAACTGGCGAGAATCACTTGAGTAGAACCGTAGCGATTGCCGATTCCCGATCAAGCGTGCGAAAGAAAGCGATTGCTACACGCACTTGATGCTGTTGATTTGTTTCTGGTTGTTTCTTGATGCATCGAAACGTATCAGTTGATTTTGATACTGAACTAGTTTTGCATTGTGATGGTTGTATAGTTCCGCATCCCCGTACAATTACAGCTATTTCGGGTGGTGCTCCGAGGCACGCACATTGATGGGTTTTCAACCCCGGATTGACTCTGGAACTCGCTTTTCCGCATGCGGAAGTTCGACTCACGTCTGCGCCGCGCCTCCAGCTTGATGAAATCTTGGCGAGTGTGTGTCTTTCGAGTCGCACTATCGCCACGTGTATGGCGCAATCGACTCATGCGACGTCGCATCACGCGCGATGAACGGCTTTCGACCCGCACGTTTCAGGCAAGCTTCGACAGATAACGTCGTCGCTCGACAGACCGAACCGAACGGAGCATTTTCATATGTTGTCCGATGGACAAGCTCGTCCCAACGCGACCGCGGACGCTTCCGCGGCGGCGAAGCCAGCGCCGGAGGCGAGCGATTCAATGGACAACGCGGCGCGGACGACCAAGCCTGCCGCGAGTGCAAAGCGCGTATCGGCGACGGCGAGCGACGAGGCTCTCGCAAAGGAGGCACTCGACGGCTTGAAGCGGATTCGTGCCAAGGCCCGCCTCGACAAGATGGCGATCCCGAAGCCGGCGCCGGTCGTGATCAAGCCGGCCGTGATCGTGGCGAAGCCGCCGCCACCCCGTCCGACCTGGGTCGCGCCGCTCGCAACTCTGGCGGTCGCTGCCATGCTGGTGGTCTGCGCCTGCACCGGCGTGATCGCCTATCTCACCACCCAGCCCGCGCCAAACAACGTTGCGGCCAATGCGGAGATCAGGATTCTGCGCGAGACCGTCGCGCAACTGCGCAAGCAAGTGTCGGGCGTGTCTGAAAACCTCGATGGCTTGCGGACCGCGGTCGATCAATCCAGCAAGGTCACGAACGATCGCTTCGGCCGGTTTGCCGAGAATCTCGACCGGATCGAGCGGGTGAGCTCGTCCTCTACGGTGAAGCTCGACAAGCTCGCTCAGGTGCAAGCCCAAGCCCAAGCTCCCGCGCCGGCGACGGTGCAGACGCAGCCGGTGTCAGCGCAAGGGCCGATGATGGCCGCGGTCGCCGCGCCCGAATTCACGGGATCGGTGCCTGCACCCGAG
Source organism: Bradyrhizobium sp. BRP20 (assembly GCF_020194215.1). NCBI lineage: Bacteria > Pseudomonadati > Pseudomonadota > Alphaproteobacteria > Hyphomicrobiales > Nitrobacteraceae > Bradyrhizobium > Bradyrhizobium sp. BRP20. The sequence continues at coordinate 82,727 of NZ_JADYVY010000003.1, forward strand.
CGTGCATTGGCGCCGCGCAAGGCGATCAAGGGCTGGTCGGTCCGTCAGGCCTATGAGGGAATTGCGATCCTGCAGGGCCCGAACGGTGTCATCGAAGCCGTGCTGGGACAACAGGTGCCCGGTCTTGGCCGCATCGAAGAGATCAGGAACGAGAACGGGCGCCTGGTGGTGGAATCAAGCGGCGGCGTCATCTATTCGTCGCGCAAGGCAACGCCCTGAACGAGCCGCCTTTTATTGGCGGTGATGCTCGAAGCTGGTGCACAGCAGATCGACCTCCGCTTCGGCGATCGGTGCGCGAAACAGGCGGCAGCTGAACTCGGCCGTCGTCTTGCTGTCGGTATTGGCGCGATCCTCCCGCAGGAAGATGCACCGCTTGCAGACGTCGGTGTGGTGCCGCTGCTCGGCGGCATCGGAGTGGTCCAGCACGTGCCGGAACGTGTCGCGGAAGCGGATCTTGACCTCGTCGTCCAGAACGCCAATCGCTTCGATGAGGACGTTGACGGGATCGCGCACCAGGAACTTCTTGCCCTGCTGGGTCACGCTCAACGTCACCGAACGCTTGTCCGTGGCCGAGCGCTTCCGCTCGAGATAACCGAGCCGCTCGAGCTCGCCGATGATGAACGAGGCGGTGCCGCGCGTGGTGCCGACGTAGCTCGCCAGCGCCGAGGGGGTTCGGGAAAATCGGTTGGCGCGGGAGAGGAAGCGCAGCGCCATCCATTCGCGGTCGCGCAAACCGTGCTTGGTGCCTTCGAACCACAGGATGCGTGCGGCCTGCTCCAACAGTTCAATCGATTCACGAGCCAAATTCATTTCAGTTCCAGGTCGCATAAACGTTTATTCAATTGGGCCTCGGGTAGCGCAATCGGGGCGGACGAGAATGAGACCCGCTCGCGCTCCGCCGTCCGTTGCGGGCGAGCATCGCGCGTCGCGGGAAGAAGCCTCTACGTTTCCGAAGATGGAACTTCCGGCCGTGGAACTAGGGTGTCACAAAGAAAGACCGGGTAAATCGCGCGGCCAAGATCCTCCGAAAATTTCAATCAAATGACGGCGGTTCGCACGTGATTTGGTGATGATGAGCGATGCGTAAGCAACATGATGTGTCACCATCGTCGCTGCGATTGCTATTTGTTGCGGCAGAGCCTGTCGGGTCTGCGCTCAGGCGCATTCTGCGCAGCGCCAAGCGGCCTGGCCGGCAGGCAAAGAACCATTCCTTTCGGTTAATGGATGTTGCGGTGCAGTGCAGCCAGGCGGTTAAGTCCGGTACACGGCCCACGCTCCGGCGGGCAGCGGACACCGGCGCTCGCTAACGAAGGGATGAAGTGGTGAGCCGCGTGCTCGCAGGCTGGTGACTTGCGTTTATCCGGCAATTACTGGCGAATGCGGCGCCCGAGGGGCATCAGCATGGGAATCAGGAATGGGAAGATCGATGAGCTTTGAAACCACCATGACATCCGACGTCGTTGGACTGACGAAAGTTGCCCCGCTCTCGCGCCGCGGATTCATGAGCGCCACCGCTGCCGTCGCCGCTGGCTACACGCTCGCGGCCGGTCCGGTCCGGGCCGACATCATCACGACGGATACCAGCGGCCTCCAGGCCGGCGATGCCAAGATCAAGGTCGGCTCTGAGGAAATGCCCGCCTATTTCGCCCGCCCGGCCGGCAACGCCAAGGCGCCGGTGGTCATCGTGGCGATGGAAATCTTTGGGCTGCACGAATACATCCGGGACGTGACGCGCCGCCTTGCCAAGCTCGGCGCGTTCGCAGTGGCGCCCGACTATTATTTCCGCAAGGGCATCGACCTGACCAAGGTCACGGATATCAAGGAGCTGCTGCCGGTGGTGAATGCGAAGCCGGACGCAGAGCTGTTGTCGGATCTGGACGCGACGGTCGCCTGGGCAGGATCGAAAGGCGGCGACACGACGAAGCTCGGCATCATCGGCTTCTGCCGGGGTGGCCGCACGGTCTGGGAGTATGCCGCCCACAGCGGTGCGCTCAAGGCGGGCGTTGCCTTCTACGGGACCTTGGTCGATCCAGCCAACCCGTTATGGCCGAAGAGCCCGCTGCAGCTCGCGCCCGAGATGAAGGCGCCGGTGCTCGGCCTCTATGGTGGCGCCGATACCGGCATTCCCGCCGCGCAGGTCGAGCAGATGAAGGCCGCGCTCGAGCAGAGCAAGAAGACGGCCGACTTCAAGATCTACCCCGAAGCGCCGCACGGCTTCCATGCCGACTATCGCGGCAGCTACCGCAAGGACGCCGCGGAAGATGCCTGGAAGCAGGCAGAGGCCTGGTTCAGGAAATACGGCGTGTTGAGCTGACGGTCAATCAAGAGGGCGGCCCAAGTGGCCGCCCTTTCTCTTTCATGTGACGGTCTCACTTCGTCATCGCGCCGTAGACGATGTCCTGGACCTGCTCGCGATAATACTTCCTGAGCTCACCCGGTGCCGCCGTTCCCACCACGACGACGAGACGGTCCTTGGGATCGCAGAAGAACTGCGTCCCGTAGGCTCCGTTCCAGGTGAACTCGCCCGGATTGCCGGGGACCGACGACAATCCTTCGCTGGTCCGGACCGCCACCGAAAGGCCGAAGCCGAAGCCGCCGCGATGCGGCTCGACATTGGCGACGTTGTTCTTGATCTCGGGGCCGAGATGGTTCGCCGTCATGTGACGGACGGTCTTCGGACCGAGAATGCGCTGCCCGTCGAGCTCGCCGCCGTTGAGCAACATCTGTCCGAAGCGGATGTAGTCGCCGACCGTCGCGAACGAGCAGGCGCCGCCGCAATCGAACTTGGTTGTGGTGTCCAGGAGCTTGATGGCCTGCGGCTTGCCCGTCAGCGGATCGTTCGGGAAGGGGCGGGCGAGGCGCGGGCGCTGCGCCTCGGTCGGATGAAAGGTCGCATCCTTCATGCCGAGCGGATGCCAGACATTGGCAGCGAGATAGTCGCCAAGCTTCTGCTCGCTCACCTTCTCGACGACAGCGCCGAGCACGTCGATCGAAAAGCCGTATTCGAACGCGGTCGAGGGCTGCTGCGCCAGCGGCAGCTTGGTGATGCGATCGATAAAAGCCTGGGTGTCGCCGTCGATCGCCGGCGCAATGCCATCAGGATATTGCCGCGCCACGGGGCTCGATGAGTCCGGGCGGCCGCCATACATCAACCCCGACGTATGCCGGTAGAGATCGTGGATGAAGATCGGCGAGGCCTGCGGTTCGAGCTTGAGTGATCCGTCCGCCTGAGGCACGCCGACCTTCATGTCGGCGAAGCCCGGATAGTATTCGGACAGCTTGGCCTGGAGCGGCAGCCGACCCTGTTCCATCAGCGTCAGGCCGGCGACCGCGGCCATCGGCTTGGTCATCGAGGCCAGCGCGAAGATCGCATCGAGCGGCATCGGCGTGCCCTTGGCCGGATCGAGCAGGCCATAGGCCTTGTAGTGGACGAGCTTGCCGTCGCGCGCGATGGCGACCACTGCGCCGGGAACGCGCTTGGCCGCGATCTCGCGCGCGAAGAAATTATCGAGGCGTGCAAGGCCTTGCTTCGAAAATCCGACATCGTCGGGATTGGCTTCGGGCAGCGGCGCAGCGCGCGCGGCGCCGAGCGTGACGACAGCAATCGTTGCCGCGATCATGGCGATCGTCTTGTTCATTGCATTCTCCCAAGAGGCGAGCTCGTTGTGCGGTGGCTCGCTCGAAGGTTAGATCACGACCGCGCCGGCAGGAAGTCAAGCGCGGGCGCGGCATGTCTGGGACGCATCGAAGCGCAGGAACCCTAACGTCCTTCGCCTGCGCGCCAGAGAGCGTCGAGGCCGTGCCGATAGGTGGGGCAGGCCAGCGTGACGCCGAGCTCGCGCTTCAGTTTCTCGTTGGAGACGCGGGCGCTGCTGGCATAGAAGCTGCGCGCCATCGCCGACATTTCGGCGGTGGCGAACGCTTCTTCCGGCGGCGGCGCCACGCCCATCAGCTGCGCGGCATAGCCGATCACGTCCTGCGGCGGCGCCGGCTCGTCGTCGCAGACGTTCCAAACGCCGCCGCCCTGGTGATGAATAGCGGCGATGATCGCGCTCGCGATGTCATCGACGTGGATGCGGTTGAACACCTGTCCCGGCTTGATGATGCGCCTCGCCGTTCCCGCGCGCAGTGTCGCCAGCGCGTTGCGGCCGGGACCGTAGATGCCCGCAAGCCGCAGGATCGCGGCATCGCCGCCCGCCGCATCCGTCCAGGCTTGCTCCGCCGCGATCCGCATCCGCGTGCGGTCGAGGATGGCCTGCGGCGGCGTGCTCTCGTCGACCCACGCTCCGCCGTGATCACCGTACACCCCGATGGTGGAGAGATAGACGACCTTGCGGCGGCTTCCCTGCAGCACGCCGCCAAACGCCGCGATCGCGGGATCGCCGGTGCTGCCGGGCGGGATCGACACCAGGAGGACGTCGGCGTCGCGAACCCGTTCAACCGTCTCGGGCGACGGAAGGCTGCCGGAAAACGGATGCACCTCGATCCCGGCGAGGTCATTCCGCTGCGCGGGATCGCGCACGGTGCCGGCGACATGCGAGAAGCTGCCGCCGTGCTTGCGAACGAAATGCCGCGCGCTGTAGCCGAGGCCGAGGATGAAGAGCCGCATGCGTCTCCTGTGCAGATCGAAAGTTCCCGTTCGCGCCGTCGCGCACCGTTCGCTCATAAGAGATTTTTGGGTCCGGCAAAAGATATTGCGATTTGTCTCGCCCTCCGGCTCGGCCGATGATCGCTTTACGCAGCGCCGGAAGGGAGGCATCGATCATGCAGGCCGAAGCGTTGGTTCAGTCGCCAGCGGACGCCGCCGATCTGATCCGGCGCGCGGCCGCGCTGATCTTCGACGTCGACGGCACCCTGGCCGAAACCGAGGAGCTGCATCGGCAGGCCTTCAATCTCGCCTTCGCCCGCCTCGGTCTCGACTGGCAGTGGGACCGCGCCGTCTACAAGGACCTGTTGCGGGTGACGGGCGGCAAGGAGCGCATGCGCGCCTACCACGAGAGGCTAGTGACCGCTCCGCCCTTGTCGGACGGGGACATCGCAGAACTTCACCGCATCAAGACCGCGCATTATGCCGAATTTGTCGAGGCCGGCCGCTGTCCCTTGCGGCCAGGCGTGACGGATTTGCTCAGGGCCGCGAAGGAGCGCGGCCAGCGGCTTGCGATTGCGACCACCACATCGCACGGCAATATCGATGCGCTGCTGTCGCAGGCGCTGGGCAAACGCTGGGCCGCGGATTTCGATGCGATCGTCGCCGGCGACGACGTCAGGCACAAGAAGCCGGCGCCCGACGTCTATCTCGAGATTCTGGCGCGGCTGAAGCTCGAGGCATCCGATTGCGTTGCGATTGAGGATTCCGCCAACGGTCTGATCGCGGCCTCGCGCGCCGGCGTCCCGGTTCTGATCACCCGCAGCACGTTCTTCGGGGACGACGACTTCACCGGCGCGCATGTCGTGCTCGACGATCTGTCGGAACTTTCGGCCCGCCAAACAAAAGCTGAAAAACAACCCCATGCACAGTAGATCACGGCGCCGTGATCGCCGTGCTCAGTGGACGCGGTGACTTGCTCTATCGTCCTCGGCCTGCTCGACAATCTGTGCGATCGGACTGGACTGATGATGCACCAGGCGCCAGTCGTCGCCGACGCGGCGAAAATGGTTCGCCGCAGCCAGCGCGGTGCCGTCGACGATCTCGATGCAGAGCACGCGGGCGCTGTCGCCGTCGACGATGGCCTGCGGCTCGGCGCAGACGATCTGCGGCCGCTGCGGGTTTTGCAGGATGTCGCGCCAGCTTCCGATCACGGTGGCGCGGCCGATGATGGCCGGCCAGCCGGGATGGATGCAGGAGATGCCGTCGTCATCCGCCCACATCCGTTCCATGCCGGCGAAGTCGCCGGTCGAGAATGCCGCGTAAAAGGCCGCGTTGGCGGCAATGACCTTGGTGTCGTTTCCCATCGCTCTCGGGTGGGGCAAGGACAGGCAAAAATCAAGCGCGACTTTCCGTCGACTTTGGCCGCAGTGCAGCATTCAGGATGCTGCCCGCGTCGTGGTCACGCTGAAACGTGCGTTGCCACGGCCCGCCGCGCGCCGTCGGCATAGAGGCGGCCGAGCGCCGCGGTGACAGCCTCGCGCAGGCGCGGCTCGGCGCCGAGCGGCCCGAACACCTTCGCCACCCCGAGCAGTGCCGGCGCGAGGCGCTCGGCAACGGGTCCTGCCTCGCGCGCCAGCGCGGCGAACTCGGCGGCGAATGGATCGCGCACGTCGATCGGCCGTCCCTGCTCGTCGACGCCGCTGACGTAGCGGATCCAGCCGGCCACCGCCAGCGCATGCGTTGCGATGGGCAGGCCTCTGGCAAGGCGATCCTGCATCGCGCCGAGCAGCCGCTGCGGCAGCTTTTGCGAGCCGTCCATGGCAATCTGCCAAGTGCGATGGTGCAGCGCCGGATTGGCGAAGCGCTTGAGCAGCGAGGCGCGATAGGCGGCGAGATCCGTGCCTGATGGCATGGTCAGCGTCACCGCGGCCTCTTCCATCACCTGCGCGGCGAGGCGCGCAAAATGCGGATCCTGCATCGTGTCGGCGATGGTCTCGTAGCCGGAGAGATAGCCGAGATAGGCCAGCGCGGAATGGCTGGCGTTGAGCAGCCGCAGCTTCATCAGCTCGAACGGCTTGACGTCGCCGACGAGCTCGACACCCGCTGCGGCAAGGTCCGGCCGGCCCGCGGTGAAGCGGTCCTCGACCACCCATTGCGTGAACGGCTCGGTCATGACAGGCCAGGCGTCGCGCATGCCCAGCGCGGATGCGACCGCATCGCGGTCGGCATCCGTCGTCTCCGGCACGATGCGGTCGACCATAGTCGAGGGGAACGCAACCGTGTCGGCGATCCACTTGCCGAGTTCCCTAGAACGCAGCGCGGCGAACTGCGTGACGATCCGCTGCACGGTGTGGCCGTTGGCGGCGAGGTTGTCGCAGCACAGCACGGTGAAGGGCGAAAGACCCTGCGCCCGCCGGCGTGCCAGCGCGGCGACGATGAAGCCCGGCGCCGAGCGCGGCGCGTCGAAATTATTGAGGTCGTGCACGACATCAGGATGCCGCTCGTCGAGATCGCCGGTCTGCGGCGTATGGCAATAGCCCTTCTCGGTCACCGTGAGCGAGACGATGCGGATGGCGGGATCGGCCATCCGCTCGACCAGGGTTGCCGGCTTCTCGCGCGCGACGACGCTGTCGAGCAGGGCGCCGATCACGCGGTGCTCGGTACCTTCGGCGGCGCGGACAGCGACGGTGTAGAGATGGTCCTGCGGGGCGAGGGCGTCGCGCGTATCCGGGCTGCGCAGGCTCGCGCCGATGATGCCCCAGGACATGCTGCCCCTAGCAAGGCAATCGTCGATGACGACGGCCTGATGGGCACGATGAAACGCCCCGAGCCCGAGATGCACGATGCCGGGCGTGACGCGCGATCGGTCATAGGCCGGCCGCCGGATGGCAGGTGCCAGGCGGTCGAGATTGGCGCGACCAAGGCGCATCGAGCTCTGGCGCATGGACGTCTCCCCTTGCTTTGCCGCTGCTTGACATGGCGTCCGTATCAGGTCAATGCTCCGGTCAATTGGTAAGACCAATTTTCCAAAATTGGCTGGCCGCGGGCGCCGGAGGCGCCGCGCGAGACCTTTTCGGGAGGACCAGCGTGCCGCTGGAAGCTGTGGAGGCGAGACGGCTCTATCGCCAGGTCGCCGATCAATTGCGAAGCCTGATCGACAGCGGCGAGTACGCGGTCGGCAGCCGCTTGCCGACCGAGCGCGACCTCGCGGAACAGCTCAAGGTGTCGAGGCCCACGGTGCGCGAAGCCTTGATTGCGCTCGAGGTCGAAGGGCGCCTGCGCATCCGCGTCGGATCCGGCATCTATGTGATCGAGCCCGCCGCCGTGGCCGCGCCGACAGCTACTGCCGTCATCGAAGGCCCGTTCGAACTCTTGCGCGCCCGCGAATTCCTGGAGAGCGCCATCGCCGAACAGGCCGCGCGCGTGGCGACCAAAGATGACATCGACCGCATCGACGCCGCGCTCGTCGCGATGGAGAATGTCGACCATCCTGGCGAAGCCTCGATGGTTCATGACCGCGCCTTCCATATCGCCGTGGCAGGATGTCTCGGCAATGCCGTGCTGGTGCGGGTTGTCGGCGAGTTGTTCGACCAGCGCCTCAATCCCTATTTCGCGCAGCTAGCGCATTATTTCGAGAATCCCACCACGTGGCGAACCGCGCTCGATGAGCACCGGGCCGTGCGCGACGCCATCGCTGCGCGCCGGCCGCTGACGGCCCATGACGCCATGCGCGATCACCTCGCGCATTCGCAGGAGCGCTTTGCACAGAATTTTGGTGCCGAGACATCAGCAGGGGCGCCGGCTGCACGGAGGCGGGCGGCGCCGTCCGGGGTTCAGCCGGCGAAATCAAAACGACCATCGAAGAAACAGGCCAAGAGCGGCAGCTCGCGGCGGCGATGAGATTGGGCGGCCCGCATCCATGCCGGGGCGGGCGAACAAGCAGACTTGAACGATGGAGGAAAAGTCGATGTTAAAGAAGATGACGATTGCAGCAGTGATTTCCGCCGCCACGCTGTTGGCAGCGACCAGCGCCAGCATGGCGCAGACCAAGCTCAAATGGGCCCATGTCTACGAGCCCTCGGAGCCGTTCCACACAGCCTCGGTCTGGGCCGCGCAGGAGATCAATAAGCGCACCAACGGGCGCTACCAGATCGAGGTCTATCCGGCCTCGCAGCTCGGCAAGGAGACCGACATCAACCAGGGCCTCTCGCTCGGTTCGGTCGACATCATCATCTCCGGATCGAGCTTCGCGGCCAAGAGCTTCGCGCCGATCGGCGTGACCTATTATCCCTACACCTTCCGCGATGCCGATCATCTGCTCGCCTACACCAAGAGCGACATCTTCAAGGAGCTCGCCAAGGGCTATGAGGACAAGAGCGGCCACCACATCGTCGCGGTGACCTATTACGGCGTGCGCCAGACCTCGTCCAACAAGCCGATCAAGACCTGCGCGGACATGAAGGGCCTGAAGATCCGCGTGCCCGACGTTCCGGCCTACCTCGCAATGCCGCGCGCCTGCGGCGCCAACACCGCGCCGATCGCGTTCGCCGAGGTCTATCTCGCGCTCCAGAACGGCACCGTGGAGGCGCAGGAAAATCCGCTGACAACGATCGAGGCCAAGAAGTTCTACGAGGTGCAGAAGCACATCGTGCTGACCGGCCACATCGTCGACCATCTCAACACGGTGATTGCCGGCGCGCTGTGGAAGAAGCTCAGCGACGAGGACAAGAAGATCTTCACCGACGTGGCGCAGGAGGCGGCTGCCAAGGCCACCGGAGAGATCAAGCAGAACGAGGCCAAGCTGGTCGCCTTCTTCAAGGACAAGGGCCTGACCGTGACCGAGGTCGACAAGAACGAGTTCCGCGACACCGTGCTGAAGAACGTCGCGTTCGAGACGTTCGGCTACCGCAAGGCCGATTGGGAGAAGATCCAGGCGGTGAAGTGACGACGTAGCCGTCATCCCGGGGCGGTCCGCAGACCGAGCCCGGGATCTCGAGGTTCCGGGTCTGGTGCTAACGCACCATCCCGGAACGACGTAGCGAGTTTGAGGAGCCCCTATGTCCAACGCCGAAATTCACCGGCAGATCACCGCGGACGAGATCGCGCACACCTTCGAGGAGGAGGCGACGCCGAAGGTCGATCTCGGCGTCTACGCCTTCGAGGACTGGGTGGCGCTCGCGATCTTCTGGGTGATGGCGCTCGCCGTCTTCCTGCAGTTCTTCACCCGTTACGTGCTCAACGACAGCTACGCCTGGACCGAAGAGATCGCGACCTATTGCCTGATCGGGGTGGTCTTCATCGGCTCGTCGATGTGCGTACGGCTGTCGCGGCATATCCAGGTCGACCTCGTCTATCGCTACCTGCCGCATGCCGTAGGGCGCGTGCTGTCGACCGCGATCGACCTGATCCGGATCGCCTTCTTCGGCTACGCCATCAAGCTGGTCTGGGTCTACATCAGGATCATCGGCGACGAGCAGATGACCACCATCAATCTTCCCAAGGACTATGTCTATTACGCCGTGCTGCTCGGGTTCGTGCTGATGTTCGCACGCTCCGTGCAGGTGGCGATCCAGAACTGGCGGCAGGGTTACTCGGTCCTCGAACGTCCCGGTGCCTACGACGGATCGGAAGGATAAAACCATGCTGCTGTTGCTCGGAGGCTTTCTCGTTCTCATGCTGCTCGGCGTTCCCGTGGCGATCGCCATGGCGGTGTCGTCGCTGCTCTATATCCTGGTCAGCGGCGTGACGCCCGACGTCACGCTGGCGCAGCGCATGATCGCCGGCGTCGAGAGCTTCCCGCTGCTCGCCGTGCCGTTCTTCATCCTGGCCGGCAATCTCATGAACATCGCCGGCGTCACCGGGCGCATCTACAAATTCGCGGTTGCGCTGGTGGGGTGGATGCGCGGCGGCCTCGGCCACGTCAACATCATCGGCTCGGTGATCTTCTCCGGCATGTCCGGCACCGCGATTGCGGATGCCGCCGGTCTCGGCACCATCGAGATCAAGGCGATGAAGGACCACGGTTACTCCACCGAGTTCTCGGTCGGCGTCACCGCGGCCTCGGCAACGCTCGGGCCGATCATTCCGCCGTCGCTGCCGTTCGTGATCTACGGCATGATGGCGAACGTCTCGATCGGCGCGCTGTTCCTGGGCGGCGTCATTCCCGGCGTCGTGCTGACGCTGTTCATGATGGTGACGGTCACCTATTTCGCGCACAAGAACAAATGGGGCAGCGACACTCCATTCTCCTGGCCGCAGCTCGGCTCGGCCGGGCTCGAGATATTGATCGTGCTGTCGTTCCCGATGGCGATCTGGCTGATGGTCCTCGCCGGCCTCTCGGTCAACATGGCCGTCGTCATCGGCCTCGGCACGCTGCTCCTGATCGACTGGTATTTCGACTTCTCGGCGGTGATGGCGTTGATGGCGCCAGTGATCCTGATCGGCGGCATGACGCTGGGCTGGTTCACGCCGACGGAAGCCGCCGTCGCCGCGGTGATCTGGTCGCTGTTCCTCGGCCTCGTCCGCTACCGCACCATGACGTTCCAGACCGTCGCCAAGGCGACCTTCGATACCATCGAGACCACGGCCTCGGTGCTGTTCATCGTCACGGCGGCGTCGATCTTCGCCTGGCTGCTGACGGTGTCGCAGGCGGCGCAGATGCTCTCGGACTGGATGCTCAGCATCACCCAGAACAAATGGGTGTTCCTGGCGCTCGCCAACGTGCTGATCCTGTTCGTGGGATGCTTCATCGACACCACGGCGGCGATCACCATCCTGGTGCCGATCCTGCTGCCGATCGTGCTCAAGCTCGGCATCGACCCCATTCATTTCGGCCTGATCATGACGCTGAACCTGATGATCGGCCTGCTGCATCCGCCGCTCGGCATGGTGCTGTTCGTGCTCGCCCGCGTCGCCAAGCTCTCGGTCGAGCGTACGACGGTGGCGATCCTGCCCTGGCTGGTGCCGCTGATGCTGGCGCTGATCGCGATCACCTTCATTCCCGAACTGACCCTCTGGCTGCCAAAATACATGGGACTCTCCAAATGACCTCGACCGCTCTCGCCGCGACCCTGTTCGGCCCCGAAGACCTGCGCATGATCGAGCATCCGCTCGACAGGCTCGCTGACGGCATGGTGCGCATCCGCTTCGGCGCCGGCGGCATCTGCGGCTCGGACATGCACTATTTTCGTCATGCCCGCACCGGAGACTTCGTGGTGAAGTCGCCGCTGGTGCTGGGACACGAGATCTCGGGCGAGGTCGTGGAGATCTCCGGTGCCGCTGCGAACCTGAAGGTCGGCGACCGCGTCGCCGTCAACCCGTCGCGCTGGTGCGGCCATTGCGTCGCCTGCCGCGAGGGCCGGCCGAACCTGTGCGAGAACATCTATTTCATGGGCTCGGCTTCGAAGACGCCGCACATGCAGGGCGGCTTCGCCAACTACTTCGATGCGATCCCTGCGCAGTGCGTGAAGATTCCCGATCACGTGTCCTACCAGGCGGCCGCGCTGGCCGAACCGCTCGCGGTGTGCCTGCACGCGGTGGCGCGCGCCGGCAAGATCGAGGGCAAGCGCGGCATCATCTTCGGTGCCGGCCCGATCGGGCTTCTGACCATGCTCGCGGCGCACCGCGCCGGCATGGCTGACATCACCGTCGCCGACATCGCGCCGGCGCCGCTGGCCTTTGCGACCAAGCTCGGCGCCTCCCACGTCGAGAACGTCTCTGCCGGCGAGGAAGGGTTGAAGGCGCAGGCTGCGTCGCGCCCCTATGACGTCGCGTTCGAGGTCTCGGGCACGGCTGCCGGCCTTGCCAGCGCGATCGGCATCGTCAGGCGCGGCGGCGTCGTGGTGCAGATCGGCAATCTGCCGGGCGGCCAGATCCCGACGCCGTCGAATGCGGTGATGGCGAAGGAGATCGATCTGCGCGGCTCGTTCCGCTTCGGCTTCGAGTTCATGAATGCGGTGGAACTGATCGGCAACGGCAGCGTCGATGTGCTGTCGCTGGTCACCGCCGAGCGGCCGCTCTCGACCGCGCCCGACGCGCTGCGGCTGGCGCTCGACCGTTCGCAGAGCGTCAAGGTCGTGTTGACCGCGAATTGACTTTTGTTTTGACGCGTTTTCTTCACGCGAACCGGTACCCACTTCGCTCGAAAACGCTATGGGAGGCAGCACATGATGCTGGAGGGATGGCGCTGGTACGGGCCGGATGATCCGGTCTCGCTCGATGACGTCAGGCAGGCCGGGGCGAGCCAGATCGTCTCGGCGCTGCATCAGGTGCCGATCGGACAGGCCTGGACGCGCAAGGCGGTCGAGGAGCGCAAGAACTTCATCGAGAACGGCCAGCCCGGCCGCTCGCAGCTGACCTGGTCGGTGGTGGAATCGATTCCGATCCCTGACGACGTCAAGCGCCTCGGCGGAAAAGCGACCAAGTCGATCGAGGCGTGGATCGCGAGCCTGGAGGCGGTCGCCGCGTCCGGCATCAAGATCATCTGCTATAACTTCATGCCCGTGGTGGACTGGTGCCGCACCGATCTGGAATGGGAGCTGCCGAACGGCGCCCGTGCCATGCGCTTCGACCAGGACCGCTTTGCGGCATTCGAGCTGCACATCCTGAAGCGCCCGGCGGCTGCTCAGGAGTATACCCCCGAGCAGCAGGCGCGCGCTAAAAAGCTGTTCGAGCAGATGAGCCAGGCGGATATCGACTATCTCGTCATGGTCATTGCCAGCGCGCTGCCGGGCTCGACCACCGAGCCGATGACGATCCCGCAATTCCGCGATCGGCTGGACACCTATCGCGACATCACGCCAAAGATATTGCGGCAGCATCTCGCGGAATTCCTCGCGCGCGTAACGCCGGTGGCCGAGCAGCTCGATGTCTCCTTGACGCTGCATCCGGACGATCCGCCGCGGCCGCTGTTCGGCCTGCCGCGCATTGCTTCCAGCGCCGACGATTATCAGGCGCTGTTCGATGCCGTGCCGTCCAAGGCCAACGGCATCTGCTTCTGCACCGGCTCGCTCGGCGTGCGCGCGGAGAACAATCTCCCTGATATGGCCGAGCGGTTCGGCCCGCGCATCGCGTTCGCCCATCTGCGCGCGACGAAGCGCGAGGCGGACGTCCTGTCGTTCTACGAGTCCGACCATCTCGACGGTGACGTCGACATGATCGCGGTGCTCAAGGCGCTGTTGAAGGAGAACGCGCGGCGCGCACCGGACAAGAGAATCGTGTTCCGTCCCGATCACGGCCACCGCATGCTCGACGATCTCGCCGCCACCAAGCGCACCAATCCCGGCTACACCGCCATCGGCCGCCTGCGCGGCCTCGCAGAGTTGCGCGGTGCGATCAGGGCGATCGAGCATCGGTAGCGGGCAAACCTCTCTCCACACTGTCATTGCGAGGAGCTCTTGCGACGAAGCAATCCAGAATCCCTCCGCGGAAAGACTCTGGATTGCTTCGCTGCGCTCGCAATGACGTGGAGGGAGGGGGGCGACGCCTCCACAGCGTCATGGCCGGGCTTGTCCCGGCCATCCACGCCTTACCACGTGGCACGGCGAACGTGGATGCCCGGGACAAGCCCGGGCATGACGGCTTCTTGTGAAGCTCGCTCCAGGCTCAATAGCACGCCGCCATGGCGCCGAGCTTCGGATAGAGCCGGTCGATCGCGGCGATCTCGCTTTTCATCTGCGCGATGATCCAGTCGCGGATCTCGGCGGCGATCGGGCGCATCGGGCGGTTGCGCGGCGGCAGGAATTCGCAGATGCGGCGCGTGGTGGTGAGCCGGTCGGAGGCCGGCACCAGCGCGCCGGTGAGCAGCCAGTGCGAGGCGACCGTCAGCCAGCCGAGCGCGATGCCCTGGCCGAGCAGCGCGGCCTGCACCACCACGGCATAATCCGTGAAGCTCAGCGCCTTGGCCGCGCCGCGGCGGCCGGTGAGGAGCGAAGTGTAATCCGCAGCCCAGTCGCCCGGTGTCTCGGCGAGGCGAATGATGGTGTTGCCCTCGGCGGGATCGGTCTCGCCGAGATAGGTGGGGCTGCACATCGGCAGCATCACTTCCTTCATCACCAGCGTGCCGCCGGAGGGCGGCTCGTCGCGATCGCGGAAGCGCATGCCGAGATCGACATTCTCCACCGGCCCGCGCAGCGCGCCGGAAATCAACTGGAAGCGCAGATCGACTTGCGGAAACTGCTTCTGCAGCTTGTCGATGCGCGGCATCAGCCAGTGCGTGGTGAAGGCGGAGGAGACCGACAGCGTCACCGTCTCGGTGCCCTTGCGCCGCCGCTCGATCTCGACGAGCCCGCTCTCGATGCTGCGAAAGCCTTCGAGCACGCGGCGATAGAGCAGCTCGCCTTCTTCGGTGAGCACCGCGCGGCCCGCCTTGCGATCGAACAGGCGAACGCCGAGATGCTCCTCGAACTGTCCGAGCATGCGGCTCACCGCCGGCTGCGTGACGTTCAGCTCGGCGGCCGCCGCGGTGAAGCTGCCATTGCGCGCCGCCGCGTCGAAGACGAACAGGGCGTTGCTGGACGGCAGCATGCGACGGAGCTCTGGCATAACGTCATGTTATGGGCGCGGTGAGAATTTGGCAATTGCCGGATTTTGCCAAGTCTGGTGTCATCAGCATGACAGCTTAAAGACAGGCCCTTCGAGAGAGGATTTGGTGCAGCGCACGCTTTGCCGTGAGTGCTCCAAATCCCTGTCTATAAAGCAGGCTTATGGCGCGCAGTGAGGCACGCCGGCTGAGGGACATCGCGAGGTCGATCGTTGGACAAGCGCGCGGAGAGCGTCGAGATCAGGTCCGCCAGCAAGGCCTATGGCGCCGTTCGCGCCCTCGACGACGTTTCGCTCAATGTCAGCGCCGGTGAATTCGTCTCACTGCTTGGCCCGTCCGGCTCCGGCAAGACCACGCTGCTCGGCATTTTGGGCGGCTTCATCCTGCCGACCTCAGGCACGATTCTATTCGGAGGCCGTGACGTCACCTACATGCCGCCGCACAAGCGCGACATCGGCGTGGTGTTCCAGAATTACGCGCTGTTTCCGCACATGAGCGTCGGCGAGAACGTCGCCTTTCCCTTGCGCGCGCGACGCCTGCCGAAATCCATCTGGCCGGACAAGGTGCGCGCAGCGCTCAGCATGGTCGGGCTTGCCGGCTATGAAGAGCGCGGCATCGCGCAGCTCTCCGGCGGTCAGCGCCAGCGCGTGGCGTTGGCGCGCGCCATGATCTTCGAGCCGCGCCTGATCCTGATGGACGAGCCGCTTTCCGCGCTCGACAAGCAGCTGCGCGAATCCATGCAGATCGAGCTGCGCGCGTTGCACAAGCGGATCGGCGCGACCATCATCTACGTCACCCATGACCAGCGCGAGGCGCTGACCATGAGCGACCGCGTCGCCGTCATGAAGGACGGCCGGCTGGTCCAGATCGACGAGCCGGCGCGGCTGCATGACCATCCCGTCGATTCCTTCGTTGCCAGCTTCATCGGCGAAGCCACGATGCTGCCGGTCCGCCGCGTCGATGCTTCCAGCGTTGCGCTCGGCAATGCCTTGCTGCGCAGCGCACGCGCCATTCCCGATGGCGATGCCCTGATGCTGGCCGTGCACAGCGAGAAGCTGCTGATTGATGACGGCGCGCAGGATGCCGCCTGTAACCGGCTGACCGGGACCGTCACCGACATCGTCTATCAGGGCGAGAGCCTGCGCATTTTCCTCGCGCTCGAAGGCGGCATCGCGCTCAGCCTGCGCCAACCGAGCTATCACCAGGCCTATCACCGCATCCCGCCGCTCGGCGGCAGCCTCACCGTTACGCTCCACCCCGAGGACACCATTGTCGTACCCAGGGTGGACTGAATCCAGCCTTGTTCAACCGAGAGAAGAAGCGATATGTCGACCCAAGCCGCGTTCAGCAATTTCAAGGTTCTCACCTTCGACGTCGTCGGCACCCTGATCGATTTCGAGACCGGCGTACTTGAAGCGGTGCGCAAGATCGGAGGCAAGAAGGCGGCCGAGCTCAGCGACGAGCAGATCTTCGAATCCTACAAGCGAGGCCGCGACAAGCATTATGAGCGCTCCAGCGAGGTGATGTTCTACGTCTACCGCTATCTCGCCAAGGAACTCGGGCTGCCGGCGGACGATGCCTCCTGTGACGTGTTCCAGCTCGCCGTGCTGCGCTGGGGGCCGTTCTCGGACTCGGTCGAGGCGCTGAAGCGCCTGCGCACGAAGTTCCGCCTGGTCGCGATGACCAATGCCGACCGAGTCGCACTCTCGTGCTACGCGCATGCGCTCGGTAATCCCTTCGATGACACCGTCTGCGCCGACGACACCGGCGTTGCAAAACCGAACCCGGAATTCTTCGCCTACAACAAGGGCCGCCAGTCCGCCTTCGGCTACAAGCAGGCCGACATCCTGCACGTCGCGCAGAGCCAGTATCACGACATCGGGATCGCGCGGAAGCTCGGCTACAAGGTGTGCTGGATCGAGCGCCGCCAGGGCATTGCCGGCTTCGGCGGTACGCCGGCGGTGGAGACGCTAACCAAGCCGGACTTCCATTATCCGACGTTGAAGGCGCTTGCCGACGCGGCGATCGGGCCGGCGGCGTAACGGAGAGCTGTGGCATGACACGGGACTGGCGCGCGCTGCCATCGGTCAATTCACTGTGGGAAGCCACGGCGGAGCCGGCGCGCGCGTTTCCCGTGTTGTCGGGCGAGAGCCAAGCCGATGTGGTGATCATCGGCGCCGGCTACACTGGCCTCTCCGCCGCGCACCACATTGCCAGGAGCGGGCTCAGCCCCGTCGTGCTCGAGGCCAACCGTCCCGGCTGGGGCGCGAGCGGGCGCAATGGCGGCGTGATCACCGCAAAATTCCGCCTCTCGTTCCGTGAGATCGATGCCGCACACGGCCGCGCCATGGCGCGGCGCATGTACGAGATCGCGCATGAATCGACCGACATGGTCGAGGAGCTCGTCTCCGAATTCGGCATCACCAGCGCGAACCTTGTGCGCACCGGCCAGGTCAAGGCCGCGCACAATGAGACGACGCTCAAGGCCGCGATCGACGAAGCCAACTGGATGACGCGCGAGATGGGCTCCGCCGCGGTCCGCATTCTCGACAAGGGACAGGTGCGTGAGGAGACCGGCTCCGACATCTTTGTCGGCGGTGTGCTCAATCCCGGCTCGGGCGGGATCCATCCGCTGAACTATCTGCGCGGCCTCGCAAATGGCGTTGCAAGCCGCGGCGTTCCGATTTTCCAGGAGTCGCCGGTCGTCAAGCTCCGGCGCGAGAAGGACGGCATCGTTGCCGAGACACCGCAAGGCGCGGTGCGCGCCAGGCAGGCGATCATTGCCACCAACAGCTATTCGGATTTGACCGGCGCCACCGCGCATCTGCAGCGCACGCTGATCCCGTTCCGCAGCGCCATGGTCGCAACCGAGCGGCTTCCCGGCAATCTCGCGGGAAAACTGATGCCGACGGGGCGCACTTACACCGAGACCAAGCGCATGATGCGCTGGTTCCGCATGGTCGACAACCGCGTCATCTTTGGCGGCCGCGGCGCCTTCGGCAAGCAGGATTCGCAGGCCGCATTCGATGCCTTGCGCAAGGCGATGGTCGGCATCTTCCCCGATCTCGCCGATGTCTCGCTCGCATATAAATGGTCGGGGCTCGTTGCGATGACGCTGGACTCGGTGCCGCATATCGGCCGGCTCGACGAGCGCACGCTGTTCTCGGTGGGTTACAACGGCGCCGGCGTTGCGATGTCGAGCCTGATGGGCCGCTATCTCGCCGCCTTCGTGCGCGGCGAGGCGCCCGACGTCGGCCTGCTCGACGCCCGGCGCATGAAGGCGATTCCGTTCTATCCGCTGCGGGAGCCCGCCGTGCGCGTGGTCGCCGGCTGGTACCAGTTTCTCGATGCGATCGGTCGGTGAGATCATTTGGAGGAGGTGAGGATGACGATGAAGCAGAAATTTGGATTGGGCTGCGCGCTGCTGGGCGCAATCGGACTGACCAGCGCGGCTGATGCCGCCGAGCAGATCACCTTCGTCTCGCAGGGCGGCGCCTATCAGCAGGCGCAGACGGTGGCGATCCTCGATCCCTCCGCCAAGAAGCTCGGCATCACCATCAACCAGGACTCCATTCCCGATGCCTGGCCCGCGATCAAGACGCAGGTCGGCAGCGGCAAGCCGATCTGGGACGTCGTCGACACCCCGACCGGTAACTGCCTGCGCGGCGGCGAACAGGGGCTGATGGAGAAGCTCGACTTCTCGAAGATTCCAAACGGCGCGGCGATGCCGGAGGCCTATCGCAGCCCCTATTCAGTGTCCTACGAGTTCTATTCGAGCGTACTTGCCTACAGCCAGAAGAAATTCCCGAAGGACGCGCCGAACAGCTGGGCCGATTTCTGGGACGTGAAGAAATTCCCCGGCCGCCGCGCGCTGCGCAACCATCCGTTTGCAACGTTGGAGGCGGCGCTGATGGCCGACGGCGTCGCACCGGACAAGCTTTATCCGCTCGACGTCGACCGCGCCTTCAAGAAGCTGGAAGAGATCAAGCCGCACATCACGGTGTGGTGGACCTCGGGCGCGCAGTCGGCGCAGTTGCTCAATGACGGCGAGGTCGACATGGAGATGGCCTGGAACGGTCGCGTCAGCGCGGTCGCCAAGGAAGGCGCGAAGGTCGCCTTTACCTACAACCAGGGCATCCTGCAGAGTACCTCGCTCTGCATCCTCAAGGGCGCGCCGAATCTCGCCACCGCGATAAAATTCCTCAACGAGGCCGTTGATCCCGTGCACCAGGCCAATTTGCCATTGCACATCGACTATGGTCCGGGCAATCCCAAGGCATTCGAGACCAGCGTGATCAAGCCCGAGCGCGCCGCGCAATTGCCGAGCGAGCCGGCCAACGCCGCCAAGCAGGCGCTGATGTCCTACGCCTGGTGGTCCTCGCCGGCGGGCGAAGCCGCCGAGAAGCGCTGGGCGTCCTTCATGCAGAAGTGAGCGAGGCAGCGTTGACGACATCCGTGCCAGATCCCTCCCAAAAACATCAGCGCCGTGAGCACGGCCTGATGCTGGCACTGGTCTCGCCGGCGCTGCTGGTGATCCTGGCTCTGATCGTGCTGCCGGTGGGCTGGCTGGCCTGGCAGTCGATCTACCATGACGGCTTCACGCTGGAGAATTATCGCCGCGTCTTCACCGAAGACGTCTACTGGCGCAGCTTTGCGCTGACCTTCGAGATCAGCCTCGCGGTCACGGCAATCGCGCTGCTGCTCGGCTATCCCGTGGCCTACCTCGCCAATTCGGTGCCGAAAGGGTGGAGCATCGTCATCCTCTCGCTGGTCGTGCTGCCGTTCTGGACCAGCGTGCTGGTCCGCGCCTATGCCTGGCTGGCGCTGCTGCAGCGCACTGGCGTGATCAACCAGTTCATGCGCTATCTCGATGTGATCTCCGAGCCGCTCGCGCTGGTCCACAACACCTTTGGCACGGTGGTTGCGACCGTGCACATCCTGCTGCCCTTCATGGTGTTGCCGCTCTACGCCACCATGCAGAAGATTCCCAACGATCTCATGCAGGCCGGCGCCAGCCTGGGCGCGAGCCCCACGCTGACCTTCGTTCGCATATTCCTGCCGCTGTCGCTGCCGGGTGTGCTCGCCGGCTGCACCATGGTGTTCGTGCTCTGCCTCGGCTTCTACATCACGCCGGAGCTGCTCGGCGGCGGCCGCACCGTGATGGTGTCGATGCTGGTGAGCCGCAATGTCGAGCTCTACAACCAGTTCGGCGCGGCCAGCGCGGTCGCCGTCGTGCTGCTCATCAGTGTGCTCGTGATCTTCTTCATTGTAAGCCGCTTCATCTCGCTCGATCGCGTGTTGGGGCAGAAATGATGCGCGCTTCGCCCGCACGGATTGCCCTCTACGTGATCAGCGCGCTGGTGCTGGTCTATCTGATCCTCCCCGTTCTGATTATCGCGCCGATCTCGTTCTCCAGCGCGCGCTTTCTCACCTTTCCGCCACCGTCCTTTTCGCTGCGCTGGTACCAGCAGTATTTCTCAAATCCCGCCTGGATGCAGGCGACGCGGGTGACGCTGACGGTCGCCCTCCTCACCGTCGTGATCGCGACCCCGTTCGGGGTGGCCGCTGCCTATGCCATCAGCCAGTCGAAGCTGCGCATCATGAGGCTGATCCACTTGGCGCTGCTGTTGCCGCTGGTGGTGCCGATCATCATCACCGCCGTCGGCATCTTCTTCGTCTATGCCAAAGTCGGTCTGGTCGCGACCATGCCCGGCCTCGTGCTGGCGAACGTGATGCTGGGCCTGCCCTATGTCGTCATCTCGGTGCTCGCGGGCCTGCAGAGTTTCGATCCGGCGCAGGAGATGGTGGCGCGCAGCCTCGGCATGAACCGCCTGCGCAGCTTCTTCGCGGTGACGCTGCCGCAGATCAAGTCCAGCGTGGTTGCGGGCGGAATCTTCGCCTTCATCTCGGCGATGGACGAGACCATCGTCGCGCTGTTCATTTCCGGCGGCCAGTATCAGCCGTTGACCAAGCGCATGTTCACCGCGCTGCGCGACGAGATCGATCCGACCATCGCCGCGATCTCGACCTTGATGACGGCGGCCTCATTCATGCTGGTGCTGCTGGCGAGCGCGCGACAGAAGCGGAGCGGGTGAGGATAGCGGGGCTGAAATTGACGAGATCAATTCACCCGATCGCGAAATCGGCGGCCGTCTCGGCGTGAATGGCCGTGGTGTCGAATGTCTCGACCGACGTGTCATTAGGGCCGACCAGCATGGTGATCTCGGTGCAGCCGAGGATGATGCACTCGGCGCCGCCGGCGACGAGCGCCGCCATCACCTCCTGGTAGCGGCGGCGCGAGGGCGCGGCGACGTTGCCGAGGCACAGCTCGTCGTAGATGATGCGGTTCACCTCGGCGCGCTCGTCCGCGGGAGGGACCATGACGTCGAGACCGTGCGCGCGCAATCGGTCGATGTAGAAGTCTTCCTCCATCGTGAACTTGGTGCCGAGCAAGCCGACCCGCCGATATCCTTTGGCGCGAATCCGCTCGGCCGTCGCATCGCCGATGTGGATGAACGGAACGTTGACGCTGGAGATGATCTCCGGCGCCAATTTATGCATCGTGTTGGTGCACAGCACGATCGCCCGCGCGCCGGCACTTTCGAGCAGCCGCGCGGCCTCCGCCAGGCTCGCCGCCGCCTCCTGCCAGCGGCCGGCATATTGCATCTGCTTGATCTCCTCGAAATCGTAGGAATACATCAGAAGCGGGGCCGAATGCAGCTTGCCGATGCGGTCGCGGACCCGCTCGTTGATGAGCTTGTAGTAAAGCGCGGTGCTCTCCCAGCTCATGCCTCCGATCAGGCCAATGGTTTGCATTCCGGTGCTCCCGAACAGTGATTCAGAGGGATCGTAGACGAAGATGCCGAAGCTCGCCATCATGGCCGCGGCAGGGCCTGTAGTGCAAACGGCAGGGACGGGCATGACGCCTGCGCAGGCTGCGAGAAGCCTTTCGACCTTGCGCACGCTCTCGGCCTGTCTTAGGCCACTTCCCGAACACGTGCGTATCGCCGAAGTCTTGAGGGAGCCGACATGACCATTCGCAACACCCGTACCGGGGGCCAGATCCTCATCGATCAGCTCGTCGCCCAGGGCGTCGAGCGCGTCACCTGCGTGCCGGGCGAGAGCTATCTGGCGGCGCTCGATGCGTTGCATGACAGCCCGATCGACGTCGTGATCTGCCGCGCCGAAGGCGGTGCGGCGATGATGGCGGAGGCCTATGGCAAGCTCACGGGGCGGCCGGGCGTCTGCTTCGTCACCCGCGGCCCCGGTGCCACCAATGCCAGCCACGGCGTCCACATCGCGATGCAGGATTCGACCCCGATGATCCTGTTCGTCGGCCAGGTCGACACCGGCATGCGCGAGCGCGAGGCGTTCCAGGAGCTCGACTACAAGGCGGTGTTCGGCTCGATGGCGAAATGGGCGGTCGAGATCGATCGCCCCGACCGCATTCCGGAGCTGGTCGCGCGTGCCTTCCGCGTCGCCATGCAGGGCCGCCCCGGTCCCGTGGTGATCGCGCTGCCGGAGAACATGCTGACCGAGACCGCGGCCGTTGCCGATGCCATGCGCATCGAACCCGCCGTGAGCTGGCCGGCGCCGGCCGATATCGAAAAGCTCGGCGTCATGCTGGCCGGCGCCAGGGCACCACTCGTCATTCTCGGCGGCTCGCGCTGGACCGACGAGGCGACCAAGAGCATCGCGCGCTTCGCCGAGCGGTTCGACCTGCCGGTCGCGACCTCGTTCCGCCGGGCTTCGCTGATCGACGCCGACCATTCGCATTATGCCGGCGACCTCGGCATCGGGCCGAGCCCTGGCCTGAAGGCGCGCATCGACAATGCCGACGTCCTCCTGCTCATCGGCGGCCGCATGTCGGAGATGCCGTCATCGTCCTATACGCTGCTCGACATTCCCAATCCGAAGCAGAAGCTGATCCATGTGCATCCGGGCTCCGAAGAGCTCGGCCGCATCTATCAGCCTGAACTGGCGATCCAGGCGACGCCGTCCGCCTTCGCCGCCGCGGTCGAGACGCTGAAGCCGTCAGTTGCGGTGGCGTGGAAGGGCGAGGCCGCCAAGGCGCATGCGGATTATCTGGCCTGGACCGGGAAGGCGCGCGAGCTGCCGGGCAGGTTCCAGTACGGCGAGGTGATGACCTGGCTGCGCGACCGCCTGCCGAAGGACGCGATCGTCTGCAACGGCGCCGGCAACTACGCCGGCTGGATCCATCGCCATCACCGCTTCCACAGCTTTGCCGCCCAGCTCGCGCCGACCTCGGGCTCGATGGGCTATGGCGTGCCGGCGGGTGTGCTGGCCAAGCGGCAATACCCGGATCGTGTCGTGGTCGCGTTTGCGGGCGACGGCTGCTTCCTGATGAACGGCCAGGAATTCGCCACCGCCGTGCAGTACGACGCGCCACTGATCGTCATCATCATCGACAATGCGCAATACGGCACCATCCGCATGCACCAGGAGCGCGACTATCCCGGCCGCGTCGTCGGCACCCAGCTCAAGAACCCGGATTTCGCGATGTATGCGAAGGCGTTCGGCGGCCATGGCGAGCGCGTCGAGCGCACCGAAGAGTTCGCACCGGCTTTCGAGCGCGCGCTCGCCTCGGGCAAGCCGTCGATCCTCCATTGCATCATCGATCCCAGGGCGATCTCGGTCGGCAAGGATTTCACGCCGGCGGTGAAAGCCTAGAGGGATGCCTGACCGCCGCCACGTCGCCATCATCGGAGCCGGCGCGATCGGCGTGATCAGCGCTATCGAGGCGCTGCGCGAGGGACATCGCGTGACGCTGATCGATCCGGGCGAGCCCGGCGGCGAGCAGGCGGCGAGCTACGGCAATGCCGGCTGGCTGTCGTCGCATTCGGTGATCCCGCCGGCCGAGCCCGGCGTCTGGAAGAAGGTGCCGGGCTATCTCCTGGACCCGCTCGGCCCGCTCGCGATCCGCTGGTCTTACTTGCCGAAGGCGCTGCCCTGGCTGATCAAGTATCTGCTCTCGGGCTGGACCGCGGCGCGGGTCGAGACCACGGCGTTCGCGCTGCGCGATCTCCTGAAGGACGCGCCGCTGCTGCACAGGAAGCTCGCGGAAGAAGCCGGCGTCCCCGAACTGATCGAGCGCAACGGCGTGATGCACGTGTTCACATCGCGCGGCAATTTCGACAATGATCTCGGCTGGCGCCTGCGCAGGAAGGTTGGCGTCGAATGGCTGGAGCTCAATGCCGACGAAATGCGCCAGCGTGAGCCGGATCTGCATCCGCGCTACACCTTTGGCGTCGTGGTGGAGGAAGCCGGGCGCTGCCGCGATCCCGGCGCTTATGTTGCAGCCCTTGCCAATCATGCGATTGCCAGCGGCGCGAAGCACGTACGCGCCAAGGCGACCGGGCTGAAGCTCAAGGGCGGCAAGCTCGTCGCTGTGGTCACCGAGACCGGCGAGATCGCCTGTGATGCCGCGGTGGTCGCGGCCGGTGCCCGCTCGAAGCAGCTCACGGCGTCGGTCGGCGATCCCCTCCCGCTCGAGACCGAGCGCGGCTATCATGTCGTGATCGAGAATCCGGAAGTCGGCCCGCGCAGCTCGATCATGGCCTCCGACGCCAAGCTGGTGGTGAACTGGACCAACAAGGGCCTGCGTGCCGCCGGCACGGTCGAGATCGCCGGCCTCGAGGCCGCGCCGAACTGGAAGCGCGCCGAGATCTTGCGCAACCACCTCGTCAGCATGTTCCCGAAACTGCCGAAGGACATTCCGGCCTCGCGCGTCAAGACCTGGTTCGGCCATCGCCCGAGCATGCCGGACGGACGTCCCTGCATCGGCTATGCGCGCGCCTCCCGTGATATCGTCTATGCGTTCGGCCACGGCCATGTCGGCCTGGTCGGCTCGGCCCGCACCGGCCGTCTGGTCGCCCAGCTCGTGAGCGGCAAGGCGCCGGAGATTCCACTCGCGCCGTTCGCGCCCGATCGTTTCCTCTGAGAGCGCACCATGACCACCTCAGCCAGCTCGTCCTCCCGCATCGCCCGTGGCGGCAAGGCCATCTACGGCGCGCCGCTCGGCATCCTGATGCTGGAGGCGCGCTTTCCCCGCATTCCCGGCGACATGGGCAACGGCACGACCTGGCCATTCCCGGTGCTCTATCGCGTGGTGAGCGGCGCCTCGCCGGAAAAGGTGGTGCTGAAGGGCGCGGCCGGCCTGTTGCCCGACTTCATCGATGCGGCCAAGGATTTGGTGCGGCTCGGGGCGGAGGCCATCACCACCAATTGCGGCTTCCTCTCGCTGTTCCAGAAGGAGATCGCGGCGGCCGTCGGCGTTCCCGTCGCGACCTCCTCGCTGATGCAGGTGCCGTGGGTGCAGGCGACCTTGCCGCCGGGCAAGCGCGTCGGCCTCGTCACGGTGTCGGGCTCGACCTTGACGCCGGCCCATCTCGAGGGTGCCGGCGTTCCGCTCGACACGCCGCTGGTCGGCACCGAGAACGGCAAGGAGTTCTTCCGTGTCCTGATCAAGGCCGAGAAGGACGACATGGACATCGCACAAGCCGAGCGCGACGTGGTCGAGGCCGGCAAGGAGCTCGTTGCCAAGCATCCGGATGTCGGCGCCATCGTGCTCGAATGCACCAACATGCCGCCTTATGCCGCCGCGCTTCAGGCTGAGGTCGGATTGCCCGTCTACGACATCTATTCCATGATCACCTGGTTTCATGCCGGGCTGCGCCCGCGCGTCTTTGCGTGAATGCGTCCGAGAGATCGTTACAAGTTGCAGGAGTGAACCCATGAAACTATCGGGCAAGGTCGCGGCCATCACCGGCGCGGCGCGCGGCATCGGCAAGGCCTGCGCGAAGAGATTTTTGGACGACGGCGTCAAGGTCGTCATCTCCGACGTCGATGCCGAAGGCTTGGCTGCGACGGCCGCCGAGCTCGGGCGGCCGGATGCGTTGCGTACCGTCGTGGGCAACGTCGCCAGGCGTGCCGATGTCGATCAGCTGGTCGCGACCGCGGTGAAGGAGTTCGGCCGGCTCGACATCATGGTCAACAATGCCGGGGTCGCCCGCAACCGGGATATCCTCGATATCACCGAGCAGGAATTCGACGAGATCATCGGCATCAATTTGAAGGGCGCGTTCTTCGGCGTGCAGGCGGCGGCGAGGCAAATGATCGCGCAAGGCGGCGGCGGGGTCATCATCAACATGTCCTCGGTGAACGCGCTACTGGCGATCCCGGCGCTGGCGACCTACGCCATGTCCAAGGGCGGCATGAAGCAGCTGACATCGGTCGCCGCCGTCGCGCTGGCCCCGCACAACATTCGTGTCGTCGCGGTCGGGCCGGGCACGATCCTGACCGACATGGTGGCTTCCGCGATCTACACGTCCGAGGATGCGCGCAAGACCGTGCTGTCGCGCACGCCGGCGGGCCGCGGCGGCGAGCCGAGCGAGGTGGCCTCCGTCGTGGCCTTCCTTGCCAGCGACGATGCGTCCTATATCACGGGGCAGACGATCTATCCGGACGGCGGCCGACTGGTCCTGAACTACACGGTGCCGGTGAAGGAGAAGTAGGGGCGTTGTCGCCCCACTCTCGCTGTCATCGCCCGGCTTGACCGGGCGATCCAGTATTCCGAGGCGGTCGTGATTGAATCGATGGGCCGCGGCGTACTGGATTCCCCGCCTTCGCGGGGAATGACAGTCGTCGTGAGGCGGGCAGTCTGCCCTCACTCCGCCGCGACCGTCAACCCGTAACCCAGCCGCTTCGAGATGCCCCCCGCGCAGTCGCGCAGCGCGTGCGCGATCGGGCTGTCCCAGCGGGCATCAAAAGTGCCTTCCGGGCCCATCGCGGTGATGACCAGCGCGACGTGGCCGGAATGATCGAACACCGGCGCGGAGAACGCGTTGACGCCAGGCAGGGGATCGCCGAGCGCACGGGCGAGGCCGTGCTTGCGCACCTCGGTCAGCATCTCGGCGACCTTCGTGCCTTTCACAGCGCGCTTCGGGTTGTAGCCGACACCATGGCGATCGAGGCCGCTATCGAGCGCGGCGCTGATCGTCTTTTCCGGCAGGAAGGCTGCGAACGCGCGGCCGGTCGCGGTCTCCAGCAGCGCCATCACCGAGCCGACGCGCATCACGATGTGCACCGGCTGGGCCGGCTCTTCGAGCTGCACCACGGTCGGGCCGTGCGTGCCCCAGACCGCGAGCGAGACGGCGTGGCCGATCTGGCTCGCAAGGCCCGCGATCTTGGGCCGCGCGATGCGCACGCCCGAGAGGCGGCGCAGGCTGATCAGGCCGAGCTCCAGCGCCAGCGCGCCGATCTCGTAGCGGCCGGTGGTCTCGTCCTGCTCGATCAGGCCGATGCGGGAGAAGCTGGCGAGATAGGGATGCGCCTTGGCCGGTGTCATGCCGGCCTCGCGGGCGAGATCGCGCAGCATCATCGGCTCGCCGCTGCGGGCGAGCGCGCGGAGCAATTCGCCGCCGACCTCGATCGACTGAATGCCGCGGCTCTCTCTCTTCATGCGCCTCCGATGCGCTTGAGTCGTTGTTTGAGCATGGTCTCTTCGGAAAACCGCTGCACACTTTTCCGGATCATGCTCTACGCCGCGTCGCGCTTGGCGGCGCTCTCGGCAAGATGTCTGCCGGCAATGTAGCCGAAGGTCAGCGCCGGCCCAAGCGTGATGCCGGCGCCCGGATAATTGCCGCCCATGATGCTCGCCATGTCGTTGCCGGCGGCATAGAGACCGGGAATCACCCGTCCTTCGGCATCGAGCGCCCGTGCGTTCGCGTCGGTGACGATGCCGGCATAGGTGCCGAGATCGCCGATCACCATCTTGATGGCGTAGAACGGTCCGTTCTCGATCGGTGCGACGCAGGGGTTGGGGCCGTGCAGCGCATCGCCCTGGTAGCGGTTATAGGCCTTCGAGCCCTTGCCGAAGGCGGCGTCCTGTCCCAGCGGCGCCGTCTTATTGAACTGCCTGACCGTCTCGGCGAACGCCTTGGCATCGATCCCGGCTTTCGCCGCCAGCGCTTCCAACGTGTCGCCGCGCATGAGATAGCCGGTCTTCAAATGATGACCCAGCGGCATCGGAAACGGCGGCACGCAGCCGAGGCCGTATTTCCGCAAGGTCCTGTGGTCGCAGACCAGGAAGGCGGCGATCTCCTCGCCGGGCTTGGCCGCCTTGATCATGGCCTGGACGAAGTCGTGATAGGAATTGCCCTCATTGGCAAAACGCCTGCCGTCGCGCATCACCGCGATCACGCCGGGCTTGGCGCGGTCGATAAAGTGCGGCATCACTCCCTTGGAGCCGTCCTTGCGCGTGGTCAGCGACACCGGCACCCAGGCCGCCGCGTTCGGCAGGCGGTTCTCGATGCGGCCGCCGGCGCCTTCCGCAAGGCGCAGGCCGTCGCCGGTGTTGCCTGCAGGCCCAGGCGAATAATGCTCAACGCCGGTCGGCGCGTGCGGGAACATCTTCTTGCGCCGCTCGACGTCATGGGGAAAGCCGCCGCAGGCGAGCACGACGCCCTGTCGTGCACGAACGCGCACCTCACGTCCCTGGCGCGAGACGATGGCGCCGGTCACGGTGCCGTTCTCGACCGCCAGCTCGCGCACCGGCGAGGACAGCCACATCGGAATCTTGAGGTCGAGCGCGGACTTTGCCAGGCGGCCTGCGAGCGCATTGCCGTTGGTGAGCGTCATGCCGCGGCCATAGCGCACCACGTCCATGAGATGCCGCGTCAGGCGCTTGGCGACATAGACCGCCGAGGTCAGCGACTTCGTCACGCGCATGAAGTGGATGATCTCCTTGCCGCTTCCCAACATCATGCCGAACACGGTGAGCTCGGGCAGCGGCCTGCCGAGCGATTTGATGAGATCGCCGAGCTCGCGGCCGTCGAACGGGCGCGTCACCATGGAGCGGCCGCCCTGGGCGCCGCCGGGCGCTTCCGCGTGATAATCGGGAAACACCAGCGGCATGTCGAAGCGCAGCGCGGTCTTGGTGGTGAAGAAATCGACAGCTTCAGGGCCGGCGCTCAGAAAGGCATCGACGCGTGCTGCGTCGTAATTGTTGCCGGCCTCGTGCCGCAAATACGTGCGGGCCTGCTCGGGCGTCTCCTCGATGCCATACGCCTTCGCCAGCGAGGTGCCGGGAATCCAGAGCCAACCGCCGGAGCGGGCCGTGGTGCCGCCGAAGCGCTGCTCCTTCTCGACGATCAGCACGTCGAGTCCGCGATGACGCGCGGTGATCGCGGCCGACATGCCGGAGCAACCCGATCCGGCCACGAGCACGTCGCACTCGTACGTCTCCATGGTGCCATGCTCGTTGCCAGCCATATCGGG
This sequence comes from Bradyrhizobium sp. BRP20, assembly GCF_020194215.1. Taxonomy (NCBI): domain Bacteria; kingdom Pseudomonadati; phylum Pseudomonadota; class Alphaproteobacteria; order Hyphomicrobiales; family Nitrobacteraceae; genus Bradyrhizobium; species Bradyrhizobium sp. BRP20. The sequence continues at coordinate 112,153 of NZ_JADYVY010000003.1, forward strand.
CCTCACTTCTTCAGGAGCGGACATTTGGACTCGGAGACCGGACGGAAGGCGTCATCGCCCTTCACGGTCTTGACGATGTCCAGATAATCCCACGGCTCCTTGGACTGCGCGGGGGTCTTCACCTTGGCGAGATACATGTCGCGGATGACGCGGCCGTCCTCGCGCAACTTGCCGCCATGGACGAAGATATCCTCGATCGGCAGCTCGCGCATCTTCGCCATCGCCTTGGCGGAATCGTCGGTGCCGGCCGCCTTGATCGCCTTGAGATAGTGCAGCACCGAGCCGTAGACGCCGGTCTGGATCATAGTCGGCATCACCTTGGTGCGCTCGTAGAACTTTTTCGACCAGGCGCGGGTGGCCTCGTCCATGGCCCAGTAGGACGCCGTGGTCATATAGGTGCCCTGCGCGGCCTTCAGGCCGATGGCGTGCACGTCGGTGTCGAACATCAAGAGGCCGACCAGCTTCTGACCGCCCTGGACCAGGCCGAACTCGCCGGACTGCTTGATGGCGTTATCGGTGTCCTGGCCGGCATTGGCGAAGGCGACCACATCGGATTTCGAGCTCTGCGCCTGCAGCGCGAAGGAGGAGAAGTCGGCGGTGTTGGTCGGATGCTTGACGCCGCCGAGCACCTTGCCGCCCATCTCGTTGATGAAGCGCGTGGCGTCCTTCTCGAGTTGATGGCCGAAGGCATAATCCGCGGTGATGAAGTACCAGGACTTGCCGCCTTCCTTGATCACGGCGGAAGCCGTCACCTTCGAGAGCGCATAGGTGTCGTAGGTGAAGTGCACGGTGTTCGGGCTGCACAGCTCATCGGTCAGCGAGCTCGCGCCGGGACCGGAGAGCAGCGCGACCTTGCCCCGCTCGCGCACCATGTTGTGCACGGCGATGGCGATGCCGGAATTGGGGATGTCGACGACGGCGTCGACCTTGCCGTTGTCGAACCAGCCGCGGACGATCTGAACGCCGACGTCCGTCTTCATCTGGTGATCGGCGCTGATGATCTCGATCGGCTTGCCGAGCACGGTCGGCCCGAATTCCTCCACGGCCATCTTTGCGGCCTCGACCGAGCCCGGCCCAGAGTTGTCGCGGCCCCAGCTCGACAGGTCCGTCAGCACGCCGATCCGCACCGCGTCGTCGGACACTTGCGCGCTGGCACCTGTGGTCATGGCAGCCGAAGTCATGGCCGCGAGCACGGCGCAGGCCAGAAGCCCTCTCATTATCGTTTCCTCTCTTTTTGGCCGCTTGGTGCGGCAGGGTCGTTGTAAGGGAAATTAGATAATTGCGAATTAGTTTGTCAATGGCGAATAACGGCTGTCGGGCCGGTTCCACGATGGCCGGGTGATGCCCCTTAAGGAGCGCTCCTGCCGAGCGAAGCGAAGCAATCCAGAGTCTTTCCGCGGAGGCGGTCTGGATTGCTTCGTCGCAAGGGCTCCTCGCAATGACGAGTGTTGCGCCACCTGCGCACAAAATCCCGCGCCGCAAATCCAGTGAGGAGGCAACACCTCCACAGATTGCAGCCGTCACAAGGTTTGGCCATGATGCCGTCCGGAATCCTTTGGGGCAGGGCATGACGACAGCAACGGGGGTCTCCGCTTCCGCGGAAAGATCGACGACGGCGCATGTGGTGTGGGCGAGTGCGCTCGGCACCGCGATCGAGTGGTACGATTTCCTGATCTACGGCACGGCGGCGGCGCTGGTCTTCAACAAGCTATTCTTCCCGAGCTTCGATCCCTTCGTCGGCACGCTCGCGGCATTCTCGACCTATGCGGTCGGTTTCGTCGCGCGGCCGATCGGCGGCGCCATCATCGGGCATTACGGCGACCGGCTCGGCCGCAAGACCATGCTGGTTGCGACCATGATCGCGATGGGGTTCGGCACCTTCCTGATCGGCTGCCTGCCGACCTACGATCAGATCGGCGTCTGGGCCCCGATCCTGCTCGTGATCCTCCGTTTCGTTCAGGGCATCGGGCTCGGGGGCGAGTGGAGCGGCGCGGTCGTTATGGTGATCGAGCACGCCGGCAATCGCCGCGGCTTCTACGGCAGCCTGGTGCAGGTCGGCTTCCCCGTCGGCGTCGCCGCCTCCACCGGCATCTTCGCCCTGATGACGAAGCTGCCCGAGGCGGACTTCCTCAGCTGGGGCTGGCGCGTGCCGTTCCTGATCAGCATTCTGCTGGTCGGCGTCAGCTTCATCGTGCGGCTCAAGCTCGCGGAGACGCCTCACTTCAAGGAGATCGTCGAGCGCAAGGAGGTGCTGGCGCAGCCGGCCCTCGAAGTGCTGCGCCGCGACTGGCGCAGCTTTCTGCTCGCGATCGGCATCACGGTGTCGGAGGTCGGGCTCGCTTATCTCCTCACCGTGTTCACGGTGGTTTACGCGATGACCAAACTCGGCCTGCCCCGGCAGGTGGTCCTGGATGCGGTGGTCTATGCTGCGATCGTCGAGTTCGCGACGCTGCCGCTTGCCGGCTGGCTGTCCGACATCTTCGGACGCAAGGCGCTGTATCTGGCCGGCGGCGTGTTCTCGGTGGCGTTGGCGTTTCCGCTGTTCTGGTTCCTCGACACCAGGGAGCCGGCGCTGATCACGCTTGCGCTCGTCGTCACGATGACGCTCACCCATGCGCTGCTGTTCGGGCCGAAGGCCGCGTTCATGCCGGAGCTGTTCCGCACCCAGGTGCGCTACAGCGGCGCCTCGCTCGGCGCCAACGTCGCGGCGGCGCTCAGCGGCGGCTTCTCGCCGCTGATCGCGGCGGCGCTGCTGGCCTGGGCCGGATCGTACTGGGCGGTGTCGGTCTACATCGTCGCGCTGTCGGTCATCACGATCGTCGCGACGCTGCTGGCGCCGGAGACGGCGCGGGACTCGCTAAGATCCTGAGCGTCGGGACAAGCAAGCCGGATTTGCAGCGTTCTGAAACACCAGGAAGGTGATGGTCGTCGGCGCAAGCCTGACCGTTCCCGGCGGTGCTGCGCGTGCCTCGAGCCGGGGCAGCTGGCCCTCAGGGGTCAGCGTGAGCCTCTTGCCGTTCAACTGCACAATCTTACCATGCAACTGCGCTGCGTGCAGCGTGTACCGCTCGGCGGAATCCGGCAGCGATAACGTGCGCGATGTGCCGCGCGACGTGTTGATTGCGAGCAGCGACACCGCACCTGTCGTGGCTGGGTGGCAATGCGCGTAAAGATGGAGATCGCGCGCAGCAGGTTTGCCTGCGTCGAGCACGATCGTTCCCATCAGCCGGCGCCAGAGCAGCGCGGCCCAATAGCTCGGCCGCGGCCGGAACGTTGTTTCGTCGAGCAGGCCGTAATCGCTGGCAGCCAGCGTGTTGTGCATCACCACTTGAACGCCGGCCTTCGCCAGGCGTCCGAGCTGGTCGAGATAGCGGAACGTGTCCAGAAAAGTCCTGTCCCATAAGCCGCCGCCGCAGGCGGCATCAGCCGTCTCGGTCAACCAGATCGGCTTGCCCGGCTCGAATGCGTCGCGTAGCGCCTGGTAGGTCCGGAGTGTCGCATCCGTGCGCGCCAGCCATTGCTCCGAGAGGGCCTGCGCCGGATCGTCGTGCCCGCCGCAGCGCGGCGAGATCGTATTGTAATGGTGATAGGAGAACCGATCGACGCCGGGACCGGATGCTGCAAGCAGGTCCCGCGTGGTGAGCCCCGCTCCGGACGGCGATGGTGCATCGCCGACCGAGCCGGGACCGAGGATCAGCGTCTCCGGTGCGGCGCGCCGCATCCACTCGCGAAAGACCTTGAAGTCGCGGCCATACGCGGCCGCGTCATAGCCCGCCGGTGCACCGCCCGTCGCTGCGAGCGTCGGCTCGTTCATGAATTCGGCGGCGGCGATGCGCCCACCCAGAGCGCGCGTGGTGTCGACCAGCTGCTGCGCCTGATCCGGCTTCCATATGCCGTGGTCATCGCGGCTGCCGGGACTGATCGCAAAGGAGGTGACGATCTCCGCATCGACCGCATGCGCGAACTCCACGACGCCGCGCCACTGCGCTCGGCTGAGCACCGTGTTGAATCCCGGCGGTGGGGCTCCCGGCGCCTCGGCAAAGAACGTCGCATTGGCCCAGGTGCCGCTCACGCGCAGATAGGCCGGCGACAACGCCGCGGCGAGCAGGCGCAGTCGCGCATTGGCAAGATCGATCGGCGGCCGCGCGCTGTAACGATCCCGTTCGTCGAAGGCACGTGCGGTTCGCGGATAAGGCTTCCAGAACCGTCCGCCGGTCACTTCCACCATCTCGATGTTGTAGGATTGAAAGCGCGCATCGATCGTTCCGAGCGTCTTTAGCCCGGCAGGCGAGATGGCAATGTCATCGGCCTGCGCCGCAAAGGCGGTTGCGACGGCCAGCAGGGCAATCGCGCCGGCCGTGCGACCGGCCGGACGCGGTCGGGTCCCTGGTCTGCGGTGTGCTGCCGCCTGGTTCGTCATGCGCGTTGCCCCGGGGCCAGACGCGCGGAGGCAACCTGGCCTTACCCTCGACCCGCCCATTTTACCCCTTTTTTACCTTGCCGTTGCCGCCGAGTGCGTCCGGGCTCGGCGGACCATCGATGGGGTCGAAAAAAAATCCGTTGGCCCCTCTTGAAACCGGTTTGCGGTTTTCTAAGTCGTTTTTCGCCGCGAGAGCGGTGTGTCGGATGCCAACCGGGTCCGGCACGGGCGCCGGGTTGGTCTTTCGGACCCGTCTGAAATCCCGCCTTGCGCTCCTTCGTATCCATCTTGCTCTTTGGAGGACTTGGTTATGAGGACCAGCTTTGACTTTGCGCCGCTGTGGCGCTCCACCATCGGCTTCGACCACCTGGCCGACCTCGTCGACAGCACGCTCCGCCAGGCGACCGAGGACAATTATCCCCCCTACAACATCGAGCGATCCGGCGAAGACCACTACCGGATCAGCCTTGCGGTGGCAGGCTTCGGCGTCAGCGACATCACCGTGACGGCCGAACAGAACGCGCTCACCATCGAGGGCAGGAAGCCCGAGACCGCCGCGCGGGAATATTTGTACCAGGGCATCGCCGCGCGTCCGTTCCGGCGCGTGTTCAACCTCGCCGACTATGTCCAGGTGAAGCAGGCCTCGTTCCAGGACGGGCTCCTGATCATCGACCTCGTCCGCGAGGTTCCGGAAGCCATGAAGCCGCGCCGCATTCCGATCGCGGGCGGCGCTCCTGCGGCAACGCAGATCGAGCAGAAGAAAGCAGCCTGAGCGCTCGATCGAACAGGTAGCGGAACGCGGCGCGCGCGTGCGCGGGCCGCGCTTTCCGATGCATGAAGGAGGGTACCATGGCTTTTCGTGATCTCATTCCCTGGTCGAAGAACCAGGAGCTTGCGCCGGCGCGCGACAATTTCGATCCGTTCCTGACGCTTCACCGCGAGATGAACCGTCTGTTCGACGATGTCTTCCGCGGCTTCGGGGCGACCAGCCTGTCGCCGCTGATGGAGGGCCGTTTCGGCTGGCCGAAGGTCGAGCTCAGCGAGACCGACAAGACGCTGACCGTCTCGGCCGAGCTTCCCGGCCTGACGGAGAAGGACGTTCAGGTCGAGATCGCCAATGGCGTGCTGACCGTCCGCGGCGAGAAGAAGGCGGAGCGCAACGGCGAAGGCAGGTTCTTCACCGAGTGCTATTACGGCGCCTTCGAACGGCAGATTCCGCTGGAGGGTGTCGAGGAGGACAAGGCAGAGGCGTCGTTTAGGAATGGCGTCCTGACCGTGTCGCTGCCGAAATCGGAGAAGGCACGCGAAGGCGTCAAGCGCATCGCGATCAATACGCACTAACGTCAGGTGAGACGGCGGCGATGTGGCGCCGCCGTCTCATCGTCAACAAGCCGTCCCCCTGGAAAGGAGCATGTGGGAGACCCATCGATGACCAACGTGAATACCAGTTCCGGCACTCTCAATCCGCTGTTTCATCCCGCCGCCCACTACGACTCGCCTGCCGACGTCCTGAATGCCGAGGATCTCTCGTCGCCCGAGAAGCGCGTCATCCTGTCGTCCTGGGCATCGGACATGTATGCGGTCGAATCCTGTCCCGCCTTGCGCGAGATTCCCGGCATGAGCCACACGGTCCGGCTCGTCGACATTCTAGCCGCCTTGCGCAAGCTCGACGGCGACAACGACAATGACGACCCGCCGCGCGGCGGCGGCGTGCCGATGCGGCTGCGGCGGCCATGGGCCGCCGCCGAAGGGCAGGCGGCATGATAGTCACGCCCACCGTCCTCGCTCTCGTGCTGCTCGGTCAGGCCGCGGCAGCCTGGACTGTCCCGCTTCTGGCCCTGCAAGGCTGGATCGTCGCGTCAGGCGACGAAGGCTGAAGCCACGAAGGTTTCGAAACTCCCCACAACACAAGCGGCAGGGTGACGATGATGAATGCTGTGCGTCTGCTGTTCCTGGCCTTGCTGATGCTGACGCTCACGGCGTCGCAGCCTGCCGCCGGCCAGATCCCGGATGTGAAGACCGGCGGCCCGGTGCCGACCCTGGCGCCGCTGGTGCGCCAGGTGACGCCCGCGGTGGTCAACATCTCCGTGCACGGCCGCGTGCGCGAGGACAATCCGCTCTATCGCGATCCGCTGTTTCGCGAGTTCTTCGACGTTCCCCGGCAGATCGAGAAGGAGGTCAATGCGACCGGCTCCGGGGTGATCGTCGACGCCCAGCGCGGCTATGTGCTGACCAACAATCACGTGGTCGAGGGCACATCCGCCGTTCAGATCACGACCAAGGACGGCCGGCAGTTTTCCGCCAAGGTCATCGGCCGTGATCCGCCCACGGATGTCGCGGTGCTCCAGGTTCAGAACCCGGTCGGGCTCAAGGCGCTTGCCTTCGGCGACAGCGACGGGCTCGATGTCGGCGATTTCGTCCTCGCGATCGGCAATCCCTTCGGCCTCGGCCAGACCGTGACCTCAGGGCTCGTCAGCGCGCTGGGCCGCACCGGCCTCGGCAAGCAGGGCTATGAGGATTTCATCCAGACTGACGCGGCGATCAATCCCGGCAATTCCGGCGGCGCGCTGGTCAGCCTGCGCGGCGAGCTCGTCGGCATCAACTCGGCGATCATCTCGCCCGCCGGCGGCAATGTCGGCATCGGCTTTGCCATTCCGGTCAACATGGCGCGCAAGGTGATGGAGCAGATCATCGTGAGCGGCCGCGTCGAGCGCGGTCGCATCGGCATTTCGCTGAAGGACCTGCATCCGTCGGTCAACAAGGGATTGAATCAGGGCGCCGTCATCGCCGAGATCGCGGCGGATTCGCCCGCAGAGAAGGCCGGCCTGCGCAAGGGCGATGTCGTGACCGGCGCCGACGACCGCCCGATCCGCACTGCCGCCCAGCTCCGCAACACGATCGGCCTGGCGCGGATCGGCGAGGACGTGAAGCTCTCGCTGCTGCGCAACGGTGCGCCGCTCACCGCCACGGTGAGAGTGGCGCCCGCAGCCGGCACGAGCAGCGCGCTCGCAGGCCCCAACCGCCTCGTCCGCTGAAACGAATGCACAGGGACGAACCGCGCTAGCGGTTCGTCCTGTGATGGCAGGGCTATGGCATATGACTTGTGATGGCGGTCGTTGCGCACGCCTCGTCCTTCGAGACGGCGCTTACGCGCCTCCTCAGGATGAGGCTCATCAGCGTCAGTGCCTCTTGAAACTGCAGCCACACACTCCGTCCTCATCCTGAGGAGCCCGCCTCAAGCGGGCGTCTCGAAGGATGGCCGCAGGGGAGAGCTCTCAAATGCGATAGCCCTCCCTGCGACGGTGCCGGGGAGGCGTGATCTCCCAGCTCAGGCCGCGCGGTGATCCCATTCGCCTTGCAGGTCCCGGATCAGCCGCCGCTCGCGTTCGATGCGCTGGTGATAGAGCTCGCGCTCATGCTCGCTCTTGGCGCTGGCAAGAAGCAGCTCGTAATGGCCGATGACCTTCTCGCTGCCGCGGATCAGCAGATCGCGTTGGCTGTTCATTGGGCCATCCCCAACGCGTTCGCCGGCGCTTCGGCGGCGCGGAAGCCGACGGGAAAGGTGCTGGCGGTCAGGCCATCGAGCGCCGATCGCTCTTCGGCAAGTCGCCTCTCGATGAATTGGCGCTCGAGCTGCGACAGCCTGGTCTTCAGCAGGCGCCGGTAGCGGTGGATGTTGTTGCGGTGCGCACGAATGCGGGCCAAATTCTCATCGAGCATCGTCGTCTCTCCAGACGGTCGCGTTAGATCCTTTGGTTTTGCGAGGATGAGAAGATCTCTTCTCGGCGAAAAAATATTCAGCGGCTAAGCGGTGTCAAGATGTTGGCGCGCCTGTCCTCGTTGCCGGCTCCTGGAGATCGATGGTCGGCCGATCGAGCTGTCCGGACGCCCGGGTTCCGGGCGCGATTGCCTTTTGTTGGCCGGCAAGGGAACCTCGTGTGGCCATATTTGAGCAGGAGTGATCTGTCGCGAGGGAGGCGCTCCGATGAACAAGGCACTGATCACTGCTGTCGCAATGTTGGCCTGCGTGCCCGCGGGCGCGCTCGCGCAGGAGCGCGCGGGCGATGCGGCGCTCGGCGCGGTCTCGGGTGCGGTCGTGCTTGGGCCGGTGGGTGCGGTCGCCGGCGCCTTGATCGGCTACACGGCCGGACCTTCGATCGCCCGGTCCTGGGGCCTGAGAGGCTCGCAGTCGGCCAGGCACCGGCAGCCGCCGCCGCGTCGCGCCGCCGCGACCGGTAGCCCGTCGCGCACGCGCGAGGCAATGGCCGCCAACGGCCAGATGAGAGCTGCCGGCAATCCGGCCCCGCCGGTCCAGGCTCCGCCGGTTCAAGCCGCGCCTGCCGCGCCGGCGCATTCCTCGGCACCGCCCGTTCAGGGGTTCGACTGAGGCCGGCAGCCGGCCCGGCTTGCGTCCCGCTCTAGGACTGGCCGAGAATCTTCATCGCCGCGCGAAGGTGCGGCTTGTCGATCATCTGACCGTCGAGCCGCAACGTGCCGGAATTGGGATTGCTCGCGAACGCCGCGATCACCTTCTCCGCCCAGGCGCGCTCGGCCTCCGTCGGCGCGAAGGCCGCGTTGACGATGTCGACATGCTTGGGGTGGATCAGCGCCTTGGCCGAAAAACCGTCGCGCCGCGCGGCACGCGTCTCCTGCTCGAGGCCGGCGAGATTGTCGATGTCGGTGTAAACAGTGTCGATCGGCGCGACCTCGGCGGCTGCCGCCGCGATCAGGCAGAGATCCCGCGCCAGGCGATAGGGGCTGTGGAACACGCCGCCGCTCGCCTTCTCGGTAGCGCCGAGCGAGGCGGAGAGATCTTCCGCGCCCCACATCAGTCCGGCGAGGCGAGGGGAGCTGCCCTTGTAGCTGCCGAGCCCGAAGATCGAGCCGGCGGTCTCCGTCGCGACGCAGACGATGCGGGTCGCGCCGATCGCGATGCCGGAGGCGGCTTCCAAAGCTTCGAGCCAGGTCGCGACCTGACGCACGTCGTCGCCGCCTTGCGATTTCGGCAGCACGATGCCATCAGGCCTGCCCGGCATGATCGCGGCGAGATCGGCCAGCGTCATGCCGGTGTCGAGCGCGTTGACGCGGACATAGAGCTGATGCGGGCCGGGGCGGCTCTTCAGCATCGAGAGCGTGAGCTCACGCGCCTCCGCCTTCTTCTCGGTGACGACGGAATCCTCGAGATCGATGATCAGCGCGTCGGCCTTGCCTTCGCTCGCCTTCTCGAATTTGCGCCGGGAATCGCCCGGCACGAACAGCATCGAACGCATCAGACCGGCCTCTTGTGCATCATCGCCATGCGGCGGCATTTGCCGACAATCTCGTCGTTCTGGTTCAGGGCATGATGCTCGAACTCGACGATGCCGGCCTTGGGCCGTGATCTGGATTCCCGCACAGAGAGCACCTTTGTCGTGGCCCGCAACGTGTCGCCATGGAAGACCGGCTTCGGAAAGGTGACGTCGGTCATGCCGAGATTGGCGACGGTAGTCCCTAAGGTCGTATCATAGACCGTCATGCCGATCATGATGCCGAGGGTGTATAGGCTGTTGAAAATGCGCTGGCCGAACTCGGTCTTCTCGGCGAAATGCGCGTCGATGTGCAGCGGCTGCGGATTGAGCGTCAGCAGGCTGAACATGGTGTTGTCCATCTCCGTGACGGTTCGGGTCAGCGGATGCCTGAACTCCTGGCCCACGGAAAAGTCCTCGAAATAAAGTCCGGCCATCGCGGTTTCCTCCCTGCGAAATAACGGCGCATTCGTCACGTCGCGCCGCATGACCCCATGCATGGTAGACACACTTCGCGGGCAAATTCACGTATCTGCATGTAGTTTTTCGAGCTAAACAATGCTTGGCGAAGGGAGGTCAAGACCATGGATTTCGCGCTCACCGATCAGCAGGAAGCCATTCGCGACGCCATCGCCAAGATCTGCGAAGGCTTTCCCGACGCCTATTGGCTGAAGAAGGACCACGACGGCGGCTTCCCGCACGACTTCCACAAGGCGCTGGCAGATGCCGGCTGGCTCGGCATCTGCGTGCCCGAGGAATATGGCGGCTCCGGGCTCGGCATCACGGAAGCTGCGATCATGATGCGCACCATCGCCGAGTCGGGCGCCGGCATGTCCGGTGCCTCGGCGGTGCACATCAACGTGTTCGGGCTCAACCCCGTCGTCGTGTTCGGCACCGAGGAGCAGCGCAGGCGCATGCTGCCGCCGATGGTCGAGGGCCGCGAGAAGGCGTGCTTTGCGGTGACCGAGCCGAACACCGGCCTCAACACCACCCAGCTCAAGACCCGCGCGGTCGCCAAGAACGACCGCTACATCGTCAATGGCCAGAAGGTGTGGATCTCGACCGCGCAGGTCGCGCACAAGATTTTGCTGCTGGCGCGCACCACGCCGCTGGAGGAGGTGCGCTCGCCAACCCACGGCCTCAGCCTGTTCTACACCGATTTCGACCGCAACAGGATCAAGGTCCACGAGATCGAGAAGATGGGCCGCAAGATCGTCGATTCCAACGAGCTGTTCTTCGAGGATTTCGAGATCCCGATGGAGGACCGCATCGGCGAGGAAGGCAAAGGCTTCGAGTACATCCTCGAAGGCATGAATCCGGAGCGCATTCTCATCGCGGCCGAGGCGGTCGGTCTCGGCAAGCTCGCCCTGTCGCGCGCGACCGAATACGCCAAGACGCGAATCGTGTTCAATCGTCCGATCGGCAAGAATCAAGGCATCCAGCATCCGCTCGCGGTGAACTGGGTCGAATTGGAAGCGGCCTGGCTGATGGTGATGTCGGCGGCCTGGCAATACGACAAGGGCATGCCCTGCGGCGCCGCGGCCAATGCGGCGAAATATCTCGCGGGCGAAGCGGGCTTCTCGGCCTGCGAGCAGGCGGTGATGACCCATGGCGGCTTCGGCTACGCCAAGGAATTCCACGTCGAGCGCTATTTGCGCGAGGTGCTGATCCCGCGCATCGCGCCGGTCAGCCCGCAGCTCGCGCTCAGCTTCATCGCGGAAAAGGTGCTGGGGCTCGCCAAATCGTACTGAACAAGTCGTACTGAGCGGGTCTATTCGGCGGCGATCCGCTCCATCGCCATGGCGCGAAGCCGGGCGCGCTGGATCTTCACGCCGTTGGCACTGTCGGTGACGGGAAAGGCATCCACGACATAGATCCGCGCCGGCACCTTGTAGCCGGCGAGCCGCTCGCGCAGACGCGCGATCAGCGTCTCCTGGATGGGCGGCTCCGTTGTCGGGATCACGAAGGCGACGCAGCGCGCCTGGCCCTTGAGATCGATGGCGACGACCTGGGCGTCGGCGACGCCGGTGCAGGATTTGAGCTCGTCCTCGATCTCACCGGGCGCGACCAGGAAGCCGCCGAGCCGCATCGCATCGCCGGCGCGGGTCTCGTAGACGAACGACCCGTCGCCGCGCAGCCGGCCGATGTCGCCGGTCCGGAAGAAGCCGTCGGCGGTGATCGCCTCGCGTGTCGCCTCCGGGTTGTTGAAGTAGCCGAGGAAGCGCGAGGGCGCGCTGATCTCGATCTCGCCGGAGACGCGGCTTCCGGCGAGCTCGCCGGTCTCGACATCGCGCACGCGGACTTTCGCCTCCGGCGACATCGGCCAGCCGCCGCCCTCGATCCGATCGGCAAAGGCATCACTGGGGCCGCCGATCGAGAACAGCGCCTGCACCTCGCTCGATCCGTAGAGGCCATACAGCTTCATGCCGCGCGCTTCGGCTTCCACAGCCAGCTCGCGCCAGCCGGGCTGGAACGCGGCGAAGCCGCAGACTTCGAGATGCGGAAACGGGTGTGGCGCATCGGTGAGGGCGAGGATGCGCCGGAACATCTCGTCCGAACCGAAGGAATGCGTGATGCGCTCCGTGCTGAGGATCTCCAGCGCCGGCGCTGCTTCGAAGGCATCGAGCACATGAATGGTCGCGCCGGCCGCGAGGAAGCCGAGCAGGCTCGTCATGCCGAAGGTGCCGCAGAACGGCAGCATCGCCAGGAGCGAATGACGGTGGTGATCGAGCTGGAGCGCGTGGGCGACGGAGGCGGCGTGCGTCGCCAGCGTCGCTTGCGAATGCGCGACGAGCTTCGGCCCCTTGGTCGTGCCCGACGTGGTGTAGAGCAGCACGGGCAGGTCGACATCATCCTGGATCGGCGGAGGGGAAGGGTAAGTCGTCTCGAACGCATCGAACCGCACGCAGGGCCAGCGTGCGGGGATCGCATCCGCGCCGACCACCGCCAGCCGTTCCAGCGCGGGCACCTCGGCCTCGGCGACATCGGCGAGGATGGCGGCAAAGTCGATCGCGCGGAATGCCGCCTCGACCACCATGAGCTTCGCGCCTGACAGCTTGAGCAGGTGCGCGACTTCCGCGCTGCGGTAGCGCGTGTTGACGGCGGCGGCGACCGCACCGAGCCGTGCGGCGGCGAACAGCAGTGTCAGCCATTCGACCCGGTTGACCAGCCAGACCGCAACGACGTCGCCCTTGCCGATGCCTTGCGCGGCTAGCCAGGCGGCGGTCTGCTCGATCTTCGCCGAGAATTCCGCGCGAGCGACGGCCTTGCCGTCGAATACCAGGGCAGGGTCGGCGGCGGTCTTGATCCGGAGCAGCGATTGCAGCGAAAAATCGTTGGCACTCATGGCCATCGGACTAACCCGGTCGCGCAAGCCTGTCTACTTGGTGCCGAACATCCGGTCGCCGGCGTCGCCCAGGCCCGGCACGATATAGCCGTGGTCGTTGAGCCGCTCGTCGATCGCGGCGGTCCAGATCGGCACATCGGGATGCTCGCTCTGGAACTTGGCGATGCCTTCAGGCGCGGCCAGGAGGCAGACGAAGCGGATGTCGCGGGCGCCGCGCGCCTTGAGCAGGGACGCGCCGGCGCAGGCCGAGTTGCCGGTCGCCAGCATCGGGTCCATCAGGATCACGGTGCGGTCGGACAGGTCCTGCGGCGCCTTGAAGTAATATTCCACGGCCTGCAACGTCTCGGGGTCGCGGTAGAGCCCGATATGGGCGATGCGCGCCGAAGGCATCAGCGCCAGCATGCCGTCGAGAAAGCCGACGCCGGCGCGCAGGATCGGCGCCAGCGTGAGCTTCTTGCCGGCGATCTTGGGTGCCTGCATCGGCGCGATCGGCGTCTCGATGTCCACCAGCTCCAGCGGCAGGTCGCGCGTCACCTCGTAGGCCAGCAGCATCCCGATCTCGTTCAGGATCTCGCGAAAGCTCTTGGTCGAGCGGTCCTTCTCCCGCATCAGGGAGAGCTTGTGCTGGACCAGGGGGTGGGCGACGACGTTGACATTGCCTGTGCTCATGAAACCGCTCTACACGGTTCCGTGAAACTGCGCCAGATCGGCCAGGTAGTTTTAGGCAACGCCTTTTCCGCGGGATAGCCGACCTCAACCGGGCAGCGCGACTGCGCTGCGCGCGCGGTTGCTTGCCTCATAGGCAGCCATGGTCAGCTCGCGATCGATCGCCGCGCGCATGGCGTCCATGGCTCCCCGGCGCAGGCGCCGCTTTGCCGTGGCATGCGACGGCTTGTGGATGGCGCGCAGGCCGGTGATGATCGTCTCGATCGTGGCGTCGACCATCTCAGGTGTAACCACGCGATCGAGAAAGCCGGCCGTCTGCGCCTCCCCGGGTTCGTACATCTCGCCAAGCGTGACGGTACGGCTGAGCCAGGCCGGATGCAGCCGGCTGCGCGCGAGCTCGATGGCAAAGCTGGGAGGCGCGATGCCGATCGCCACCTCGTTCAGCCCCATGCGGTGCGGTCCGCGCGCGCCCAGCCTGACGTCGCAGGCGAGCAGCAGGAACGTTCCCATCGGGTAAGCATGGCCCTCCATCACGCCGATGGTCGGATGTGGAAACGACATCAGCCGCAGCGCAAGCTCGGCGCCGGCCCGGACCATCTCCAGGCTCTTGGCAGCATCGCCCGAGGCGAACACTTTCAGATCGAAGCCCGCGGAAAAGATGCCTGGCCGGCCCGAGCGCAGCACCACGATCTCCGCCTCCGTCTCGGCGCGGTCGAAGGCGGCGCCGATCTCGCCCAGCATCGCGGCCGACATCACGTTGACCTTGCCGTCGTCGAGCCCGATCCGCGCCACGCCGTCGTTCAGTTCATAGGTCACTCTCTCAGGCATCTGCCTCTCTCCGTCATTGTCATGCCTTGACTGTCGGAGGCTGATGTAGACCAATCAATATAATTTCCGAGCGGAGGAGAGTGCCATGCCGGCCGTGCCGAAGCACCGTCAGCCCATCATCAATGCCGCGGTGACGCTATTCCGCCGCCAGGGATTTGCCCGCACCGGCCTCAACGACATCGTCGACGTCAGCGGCGCGCCGAAGGGGTCGCTCTATCATTACTTTCCGGACGGAAAATCCTCGATCGCGGTGGCAGCGGTGGAGGAGGCGGGCCGCCGCGTCGCGGCGACGGTCGCCGAGCTCGCGGCAGAGTGCGGCTCGACCGGCGAGCTCTTGCGCGCGCACGCCAGACTGCTGGCAGGCTGGATGCAGGGCTCCGGCTTCCGCAATGGCTGCCCGATCACGACCGTGCTGCTCGAGCTGGCGCCGCGCGAGCGCGCCGTGTCGGAGGCCGGTCGCAAGGCCTATGCGGCACGGCTATCGATCCTGCGTGACAAGCTCGTCGCCGACGGGTTTGCCAGGCCGCGGGCGGAGGCGCTGGCGGTGCTCTGCACGTCGGCGCTCCAGGGCGCGCTGATCCAGGCCCGCGTCGAGCGCAGCGGCCGGCCGATCGAGGTCACCGCGTCGGAGCTGGCGCGACTGATCGAGGCGGAGGTGAGGAGCTAGACGCCGAGGCCGGGCACCACCAGGCCTCCGCCCCGTCCGGAGCGACCGCGGGGGACGCATTGCGGGTGCGCATAGCCGCTGGCTCCCGCCGGCCTTTATGAGATTCCTATAACGTTACCATAGCCCTCACCTCGAAAAGCTATGCGCGCAGTGGCACGTCAGCGGTGAAGTTTCCGGCTGGCGATGCGCTTGCATTGAACTCGGCCGGCGATCGTGTCGTACCAAGGAGTATCGCCATGATGGACCTTTTGATGCTGGCGCTGGGCTTCTTCTTCTTTGCCCTCGCGATCGGCTACACCTACGCCTGCGAACGGCTGTGAGGGAGCGGACCATGATCTTCGATTATGCGCTCGCCGGCGCCGTCTCGTTCGGCCTCCTGATCTATCTCACTTATGCACTGTTGCGGCCCGAGCGGTTCTGACGCCGTGCTGCTGCTCGCAAAATTGCTGCTGGCCGACGCTGCTCGTCGCGGGCCTGCTCGCGCTGCTCCTGCCGCTTTTGCGCCGGACCAAAAGCCTGAAGGGTTAATGCCATGACTATGATCGGCTGGTTCCAGATCATTCTCTATTGTGCGACTATCGTCGCGCTGACCAAGCCGCTGGGCTGGTACATGACGCGCGTGTTCAACGGCGAGCGCACCTTCCTGTCGCCTGTCCTGCGGCCGATCGAGGCCGGCATCTACTGGATCTCCGGCGTCGACGAGAAGCGCGAGCAGCACTGGCTGACCTACACGGTCGCGATGCTGCTGTTCCATGTCGCTGGCTTCCTCATCATCTACGGCCTGATGCGGCTGCAGGCCGTGCTGCCGTTCAATCCAGCCGGCCAATCCGCGGTCGCCGAGGATCTGTCCTTCAACACCGCGATCTCCTTCATCACCAATACCAACTGGCAGAACTACGGCGGCGAGAGCACGCTGTCCTATCTGACCCAGATGGTCGGCCTGACGCACCAGAATTTCCTGTCGGCGGCGACCGGCATCGTGCTCGCGGTTGCCCTGATCCGCGGCTTTGCCCGCGCGTCCATGCGCACAATCGGTAACTTCTGGGTCGATGTGACCCGCTGCACGCTCTACATCCTGCTGCCGATCTGTGTCGTGTTCACGCTGTTTCTGGTCTGGCAGGGCATCCCGCAAACGCTTGGCGACTACGTCGAAGCGACCACGCTCGAGGGCGCCAAGCAGACCATCGCGGTCGGCCCAGTGGCCTCGCAGGTCGCGATCAAGATGTTAGGGACCAATGGCGGCGGCTTCTTCAATGCCAATGCCGCTCACCCCTTCGAGAACCCGACCGCGCTGTCGAATTTCGTGCAGATGCTGTCGATCTTCGTGCTCGGCGCGGCGCTCACCAACGTGTTCGGCCGCATGGTCGGCAACCAGCGCCAGGGCTGGGCGATCCTCGCCGTGATGGGCGTGCTGTTCGTCGCAGGCGTCGCCGTTTGCTATTGGGCTGAAGCCAGCGGCACCACGACCCTGCATGCACTCGGCCTGACCGGCGGCAACATGGAGGGCAAGGAAGTCCGCTTCGGCATCGTCGCGTCCTCGCTGTTCGCGGTGATCACCACCGCCGCGTCCTGCGGTGCCGTGAACGCCATGCACGACAGCTTCACCGCGCTCGGCGGCATGGTCCCGCTGATCAACATGGAGTTAGGGGAGATCATCGTCGGCGGCGTCGGCGCCGGCCTATACGGCATGCTGCTGTTCGTCGTTCTCGCGATCTTCGTCGCAGGCCTGATGGTCGGCCGTACGCCGGAATATGTCGGCAAGAAGATCGAGGCCCGCGAGGTCAAGATGGCGATGCTCGCGATCCTGATCCTGCCGCTGATGATCCTGGGCTGGTCGGCCGTCGCGGTCGTGCTGCCCACCGGCGTTGCCTCGATGGCGAATGCGGGCCCGCACGGCTTCTCGGAAGTGCTCTACGCCTATACGTCGCAGACCGCCAACAACGGCTCCGCCTTCGCCGGCCTGACCGGCAACACCCCGTTCTACAACCTGACGGGCGCATCCGCGATGTTCGTCGGCCGCTTCTTCATGATCGTGCCGGCGATGGCGATCGCAGGCTCGCTCGCGGCCAAGAAATCGATCCCGCCGTCGATGGGCACTTTCCCGACCACCGGAGGCCTGTTCGTCGGCCTCGTCGTCGGCGTCATCCTGATCATGGGCGGCCTGACCTTCTTCCCGGCGCTCGCACTCGGCCCCATCGTCGAGCATCTCGCAATCTTCTGATTTTCGCTTTTCGGAGTGACCTCCATGGAACCTGTCCACAAATCCCACAAGCGCATGCCGGTCTCGGCGATGCTGGATCCCAAAATCGTCGTGCCGGCGATCGGCGCTGCCTTCACCAAGCTCGATCCACGCGCCATGATCAAGAACCCCGTGATGTTCGTGGTCGAGATTGTGGCCGCGCTCACCACCGTGATCTTCCTGCGCGATCTCGTCACCGGCGGGGAGAATCTCGGCTTCACCTTCCAGATCATCCTCTGGCTGTGGTTCACCGTGCTGTTCGCCAATCTCGCCGAAGCCGTGGCCGAGGGCCGTGGCAAGGCGCAGGCCGAGACGCTGCGCAAGACTCGCACCGAGAGCCAGGCCAAGCTCCTGAGCGGCGCGGGCCGTGACTACAAGCTCGTGCCGGGCACGAGCCTGAAGGTCGGCGATCTCGTGCTGGTCGAGGCGGGCGACACCATTCCTTCCGACGGCGAGGTGGTCGAGGGCGTCGCCTCCGTCAACGAGGCCGCCATCACCGGCGAGTCCGCGCCCGTGATCCGCGAATCCGGCGGCGACCGTTCGGCGGTGACGGGCGGCACGCAGGTGCTGTCGGACTGGATCCGGGTGCGCATCACCGCCGCGCAGGGCTCGACCTTCATCGACCGCATGATCAAGCTGGTCGAGGGCGCCGAGCGGCAGAAGACGCCGAACGAGATCGCGCTCAACATCCTGCTCGCCGGCCTCACCATCATCTTCGTGTTCGCCACGGTGACGATCCCGAGCTACGCCGCTTATGCCGGCGGCTCGATCTCGGTGGTCGTGCTGGTCGCTCTGTTCGTGACGCTGATCCCGACCACGATCGGTGCGCTGTTGTCGGCGATCGGCATCGCCGGCATGGACCGCCTGGTGCGCTTCAATGTGCTGGCGATGTCGGGCCGCGCGGTCGAGGCCGCCGGCGACGTCGACACGCTGCTGCTCGACAAGACCGGCACCATCACGCTCGGCAATCGGCAGGCGACCGCCTTCCGTCCCGTGCGCGGCGTCGCCGAGCAGGACCTGGCGGATGCCGCCCAGCTCGCCTCGCTGGCGGACGAGACGCCGGAAGGCCGCTCCATTGTCGTGCTGGCCAAGGAGAAGTACGGCATCCGCGGCCGCGATATGGCCGAGCTTGGCGCGACCTTCGTTCCGTTCACGGCGCAGACCCGCATGAGCGGCGTCGACGCCGGCGGCTCGTCGGTTCGAAAGGGCGCGGTCGATGCCATCCTCAACTATATCGGCGGCGGGGCGCCGACCAGGATCGCCTCCGGCAATACGGCACGGGGGATGCAGCCTGCGGCACTGTCCGAGGCGGGCCGCGAGATCAGCGCCATTGCCGACGAGGTCGCCAAATCGGGCGGCACGCCGCTGGCTGTCGCCAGGGACGGCAGGCTGCTCGGCATCGTCCAGCTCAAGGACATGGTCAAGGGCGGCATCCGCGAGCGTTTTGCCGAGCTGCGCCGCATGGGCATCCGCACCATCATGATCACCGGCGATAACCCGATGACGGCGGCCGCCATCGCCGCGGAAGCCGGCGTCGACGATTTCCTGGCGCAGGCAACGCCCGAGGACAAGCTGAAGCTGATCCGTGACGAGCAGGCCAAGGGCAAGCTGGTGGCGATGTGCGGCGACGGCACCAACGACGCGCCGGCGCTCGCCCAGGCCGACGTCGGCGTCGCCATGAACACCGGCACGCAAGCCGCCCGGGAGGCCGGCAACATGGTCGATCTCGATTCCAACCCGACCAAGCTGATCGAGGTGGTCGAGATCGGCAAGCAGCTCTTGATGACGCGCGGTGCGCTGACGACGTTCTCGATCGCCAACGACGTCGCCAAATATTTTGCGATCATCCCGGCGATGTTCCTGGCGTTCTACCCTCAGCTCAACATCCTCAACGTCATGAACCTGTCGAGCCCGCAAAGCGCCATCCTGTCGGCGATCATCTTCAACGCGCTCGTCATCATCGCGCTGATTCCGCTCGCGCTGAAGGGCGTCGCCTATCGCGCCGTCGGTGCCGGCGCGCTGCTCCGCCGCAACCTCCTGATCTACGGGCTCGGCGGCATCGTCATTCCCTTCATCGGCATCAAAGCGATCGATCTCGCGGTGACCGCCTTGCATTTGGCATAACCGGTCATTGCGAGGAGCTCTTGCGACGAAGCAATCCAGACTGCCTCCGTGGAAAGACCCTGGATTGCTTCGCTTCGCTCGCAATGACGGAAGACATAGGAGACCCAACATGCTCAGAGAAATCCGCCCCGCCATCGTCCTCTTGCTGGCGCTCACCGTCATCACGGGCCTTGCCTATCCGCTCGCAATGACCGGCATTGCCGGCGCGCTGTTTCCCGTGCAGGCGCAAGGCAGCCTGATCGAGAAAGACGGCAAGGTGATTGGCTCCGCCCTGATCGGGCAGGAGTTCAAGGACGACAAGTACTTCCACGGCCGCCCCTCGGCGACACTGGCGCCGGACCCGAATGATTCGACCAAGACGTTGCCCGCGCCCTACAACGCCGCCAATTCGGGCGGCTCCAATCTCGGTCCGACCAGCAAGGCGCTGGCCGACCGGCTGAAGGAAGATGTGGACAAGCTCAGGACCGAGAATCCGAACGCCTCGGTGCCGGTCGACCTGGTGACGACGTCGGCCAGCGGCCTCGACCCCGACATTTCGCCGGAAGCCGCGCAATTCCAGGTGCCGCGCGTCGCGAAGGCGCGCAATCTGCCGGACGGTCAGGTCAGGCAGCTCGTGGCCGCCAACACCGAAGGCCGTCTGCTCGGCTTCCTCGGCGAGCCCAGGGTCAACGTTCTGGCGCTGAACCTCGCGCTCGATCGGATCGCCGCGAAGTAGCCGTCTAGGCTCGCAGTGGACGGGTGATTATACTGGCAAGATGGTCCGAGAGCGTCGCGATCCCGAACAACGTCCGTCACCGGAGGCCCTGCTGGAAGCGGCGCGCCGGGAGGAGGGTGCGAGCGGCAGGCTGAAGATCTTCGTCGGCGCCGCTCCCGGCGTCGGCAAGACCTACGAGATGCTGCAAAGCGCCCAGGCCAAGCGCAAGGCCGGCATCGATGTCGTGGTCGGCTTCGTCGAGACTCATGGCCGCGCCGAGACCGAGGCGCTGGTGCGCGGCCTCGAAGTGGTCCCGCGCAAGAGGCTGGACTACCGCGGCCAGATCGTCGAGGAGATGGACCTCGACGCGGTGATCGCGCGGCGGCCGCAGATTGCGCTGGTCGACGAGCTCGCCCACACCAATGCGTCCGGAAGCCGCCATCCCAAGCGCTATCTCGACGTCGAGGAGCTGCTCTCGCACGGCATCGACGTCTATACCGCCGTCAACATCCAGCACATCGAGAGCCTGAACGACGTCGTTGCCCAGATCACCCATGTCCGGGTGCGCGAGACCGTGCCGGATTCGGTGTTCGACCGCGCCGACGCGATCGAGCTGATCGACCTCACGCCCGACGACCTGATCCAGCGCCTGAAGGAGGGCAAGGTCTATGTGCCCAAGCAGGCCCAGCGGGCGCTGGAGCATTATTTCTCGCCAGGCAATCTCACGGCGCTGCGCGAGCTCGCACTGCGGCGCACCGCCGAGCGGGTCGACGAGCAGCTGCTCAACCACATGCAGGCGAATGCGATTCCGGGGCCCTGGGCCGCGGGTGAGCGCATCCTGGTCTGCGTCAGCGAGGACCCGCGCGCGGCCGGCCTCGTGCGCTACACCAAGCGATTGGCCGACCGGCTGCATGCGCCGTTCACCGCGATTTCGATCGAGACGCGGCGATCGCTGCAATTGTCCGACGAGGAGCGCGATCGGCTGGCCGATACGCTGCGGCTCGCGGAATCGCTCGGCGGCGAAGCCTTGACCATTCCCGCCGTCGGCCGCCGCATCGCTGACGATCTCATCGGTTTCGCGCACGGCAACAACGTCACGCAGATCGTGATCGGCAAGTCGACGCGCTCGCGCTGGTTCGAGATGACACGCGGCTCGGTCGTGCACGATCTGGTGCGCCGCGCGGGCAATATCAGCGTTCACGTCATTCCCGGCAACGAGCTTTCCGGAGAGGCCGCGCCCAAGATGGCGGTGCAGACCGCCGCACGATCCGAGCCGTTCGATCCCTTGCCTTTTCTCAAGGCGCTTGGGATCGTGCTTGTGGGTCTCGGCGCTGCCAAGCTGATCCAGCCCTATTTCGGCATCGAGAACGTCGATCTCGTGCTGCTGACCTCGGTCGTCGCAGTTGCCGTGCGCTACGGCCTGTGGCCCTCGCTGTTGGCCACGGTGGCGGCTTCGCTCTGCTACAATTTCTTCTTCATCCCGCCGATCTACACCTTCACGATCACCGACCCGACCAATGTCGCCGCTTTCGTGCTGTTCATGGTGGTGGCGATGATCGTCTCCAATGTCGCGGCGCGCGTGCGCATCCAGGCCGACACCGCGATCGGCCGGATCAGGATGACCGAGCAGCTCTATGCCTTCAGCCGCAAGCTCGCCGGCACCGCCACGCTGGACGACGTCTTGTGGGCCAGTGCCTACCAGACCGCATTGATGCTGAAGGTCCGCGTGGTGCTGCTGTTGCCGGATGAAGGCCTGCTCACGGTGAAATCAGGCTATCCGCCCGAGGACGAGCTCGACCAGGCCGACCTTGCCGCCGCCAACTGGGCCTGGAGCAACGATCGTCCCGCCGGCCGCGGCTCGGATACCTTGCCGGGCGCCAAGCGGCTGTTTCTGCCGATGCGCACCGGGCGGGGCCCGATCGGTGTGATCGGCATCGACAACGATCGTACCGGCCCGCTGCTGACGCCGGACCAGCGGCGGCTGCTCGATGCGCTGGTCGACCAGGGCGCGCTCGCGATCGAGCGTGTGCTGCTGGTCGAGGACATGGACCGCGTCAAGCGCACCGTCGAATCCGAGCGGCTGCGCTCGGCGCTGTTGACCTCGATCTCGCACGATCTGAAGACGCCGCTCGCCTCGGTGCTCGGCGCGGCCTCCACCATGCGCGATCTCGCCGGCGCGCTCTCGGACACCGAGAAGCGCGATTTGCTCGCCACCGTGATCGACGAATCCGAGCGGCTCAACCGCTTCATCGCCAATCTGCTCGACATGACCAAGCTCGAATCCGGCGCCATCGTGCCCAACACAGCGCTGCACGATCTCAGCGAGATCGTCGGCAGCGCGCTCCGGCGCGCCAGTAAGATCCTCAGCCGCCACAAGGTCGAGCTGGTGCTGGCCGCCGATCTGCCGATGCTCCAGCTCGACGCCGTGCTGTTCGAGCAGGTGCTGTTCAACCTGCTTGACAATGCCGCGAAATACGCGCCCCCCGAAACCACGATCTCGATCCGCGGCCGGCGCGACAGCGCTCATGTCGTGCTCGAGGTCGCCGACGAGGGCGCCGGCATTCCACCGGACGAGCTCGAGAGCGTATTCGACAAGTTCTATCGCGTGCAGAAGGGCGATCACGTCCGTCCCGGCACCGGGCTCGGGCTTGCCATCTCGCGCGGCTTCGTCGAGGCGATGCGCGGCACGATCTCCGCCGCCAATCGCAGCGAGCGGAGCGGCGCGGTCCTCACCATTCGCCTGCCGGTTCCGGCAGAGAGCCACGCATTGGATACCGCCGCATGAGCGCTGCTCCGATCAAGGTCCTGGTCATCGACGACGAGCCGCCGATCCGCAAATTGCTGCGAATGGGGCTGACGACCCAGGGCTACGAAATCCTGGAAGCGCCGAACGGCAAGACGGCGCTGGAGAAACTTGGCGAGGAGCCGGCGCTGATCATTCTCGATCTCGGCCTGCCCGACGTTCAAGGCCATGAGCTGCTCCGCACCATCCGCGCCCGCAACGACGGCGTGCCGATCGTGGTGCTGTCGAGCCGCGGCGACGAAGCCGGCAAGGTGCAGGCGCTCGATCTCGGCGCCGACGATTATCTCACCAAGCCGTTCGGCATGGAGGAGCTGCTGGCGCGCCTGCGCGCCGCGCTGCGCCACCAGCTTCAGGTCAAGGGCGAGCGTCCGGTGTTCCGCACCGGCGATCTCTCGGTCGATCTCGTTCGTCGCATCGTCAAGGTCGGGGAGCGCGAGGTGAAGCTCTCGCCGAAGGAATATGACCTGTTGCGCGTGCTGGTGCAGCACGCCGGCAAGGTGCTCACCCACCGCTTCCTGCTGAAGGAGCTGTGGGACGAATTGACCGACGCGCAATATCTGCGCGTCTATGTCCGCCAGCTTCGCCAAAAGATCGAAGCCGATCCGGAGCGGCCGCAATACGTGCTGACGGAGACGGGGATCGGGTATCGGCTGAAGGCGGGGGAATAGACCCCGGCTGTCATTCCGGGACGCGCCCGTTGGCGCGGGCCCGGAATCCATTTCTCTGCCCGTCGCGCTTGGCACGATGGATTCCGGGCTCGATGCTTCGCATCGCCCCGGAATGACGAACTAACCCGCCTTCCTGTGCCTTGCCGTCGACCGGTGCGCCTTCTTCGCACTGCGGTGCCGTCCGGTCGCGCGGCGCGCGTGCGACTTCGCCGCCGTCTTCTTCCCGCCGCGTCCCTTCAGGCTCTGCTTCAGTGCGTCCATCAGGCTGACGACGTTGCTCGGCCGCTCCTCGGGCTCGGGCAGCTCGATCTTCTTGCCGCTGGCCTTGCGCTTCACCAGGGCCTTCAGCGCATCCTCGTATTCGTCCTTGAACTTGCTGGGATCGAAATGCGCCGCCTTGGTCTGCAGGATGTGGCCGGCGAGCTCGACCATGTCCTTGGTGATCTTCGGGCTCTTGATGTCGTCGAAGAACTGGTCCTCCTCGCGCAGCTCGTAAGGGAAGCGCAGCGTGGTGCCGAGCAGGCCCTTGCCGCGCGGCTCGATCGCCATGACGTGCTCGCGATTCGTCAGAACGATCTTGGCGAGCGCCACGCGTTCCTGGTCCTTCATCGCGTCGCGGATCACCGCGAACGCATCGACCGCCGCCTTGCCGTCGGGCGCGATGTAGTAGGGATGGTTGAGATAGCGCTGGTCGATCTCCTCGCGCGGCACGAAGCTCTCGATATCGATGGTGTGATTGCTCTCGATCTGGACCGCCTCGAGCTCCTCCGGCTCGATCTCGACGTACTTGCCCTTGCGCACTTCGTAGCCGCGGCCCTTCTGGTCGCTCTCGACGACGTCGCCGGTCTCGGAATCGATCATCTGCTGCTTGAGCCGGTTCCCGGTCTCGCGGTTGATCAGGTGAAACCGCGTCTTCTCGGCCGCGGTGGTCGCCGGATAGAGCACGACCGGGCAACTGACCAGCGACAGCTTCAACGTTCCCTTCCAGTAGGCGCGCGGGGCCATTCCATTCTCCAGCGTTTTCAAGGCGTTTTGGAACCCCAACCGTCCCATCGGGTTTTGGTTCCGGGCGGGACTTTCGCCGTGATAGGCTTCAAGTGCCGAACGAGAAGCGGGACCGGACGTGCTGCAGAAACTCTCCACCTACCGACAGAAGCGGGACTTCGAGAAGACGCCGGAGCCTTCGGGCAAGACCGCCGTGGCGCCATCGAAACAGCGGCGCTTCGTCATCCAGAAGCATGATGCGACCCGGCTGCACTACGACCTCCGGCTCGAATTCGACGGCGTGTTCAAGTCCTGGGCGGTGACGAAGGGGCCTTCGCTTGATCCCCACGACAAGCGGCTTGCGGTCGAAGTCGAGGACCATCCGCTCGATTACGGCGATTTCGAAGGCACGATTCCGGAAGGCCAGTACGGCGGCGGCACCGTGATGTTGTGGGACCGCGGCACCTGGGAATCGGACGATCCGGAAGCCGGCTTCAAGAAAGGCGACCTGAAGTTCACGCTCCATGGCGACAAGCTGCAGGGAAGCTGGGTCTTGGTGCGGATGCGCAACCGCGGCGGCGAGAAGCGGACCAACTGGCTCTTGATCAAGCATCGTGACGAGTATGTCCGCGAAGGCGCGGACAACGATATTCTCGAGCAGGACAAGTCCGTCGCCTCGGGCCGGGCGATGGAACAGATCGCGGAGGGAAAGGGCCGCGCGCCGAAGCCGTTCATGCTGGCGAAGGGGACCAAGGGCAAGGCCGACGCGGTCTGGCAGTCCAACCGCGCGGAAGAGACGAAAGGGCGGACGGTGAAGCCGTCGCCGCGCACCGCGTTGAAGGGCGGCAAAGCGGCGAAGAAAACTGCCGCGACCGCGACGAGGGCTAAGACGGTGTCTGAGATGCCGGATTTCGTTGCGCCGCAGCTCTGCACGCTGGTCGAGCGGCCGCCCGGAGACGAGGGCTGGTGCCA
This sequence comes from Bradyrhizobium sp. BRP20, assembly GCF_020194215.1. Lineage (NCBI taxonomy): Bacteria > Pseudomonadati > Pseudomonadota > Alphaproteobacteria > Hyphomicrobiales > Nitrobacteraceae > Bradyrhizobium > Bradyrhizobium sp. BRP20. The sequence continues at coordinate 137,849 of NZ_JADYVY010000003.1, forward strand.
CGAGATCAAATTCGACGGCTATCGCGTCCAGCTCCGGGTCGAGGACGGCGAGGCGACGCTGAAGACGCGCAAGGGACTCGACTGGACCAGCAAGTTCGCCTCCATCGCCGAGGAAGCCGCCGCGCTGCCGGAGGTGATGATCGACGGCGAGATCGTCGCGCTCGACCATAACGGTGCGCCGAACTTCTCCTCGCTGCAAGCTGCGCTGTCCGACGGCAAGACCGATGACCTGATCTTCTTCGCCTTCGATCTGCTTTTCGCGGAAGGGCAGGACTACCGTCGGCTGCCGCTTGGGGAGCGCAAGGCGCAGCTCAAGAAGCTGCTGGAATCGCGCAAGCGGAAATCGACTCAGATCCGCTATGTCGAGCATTTCGAGAGCGGCGGCGATGCGGTGCTGCAATCGGCCTGCAAGCTCGAGCTCGAAGGGGTGGTGTCGAAGAAGCTGAACGCGCCGTATCGTTCGGGGCGCACCGAGAGCTGGGTCAAGTCGAAATGCCGCGCCGGACACGAGGTGGTGATCGGCGGCTACAAGACCACCAACGGCAAATTCCGTTCGCTGATGGCAGGCGTGCAGCGCGGCGATCATCTCGCCTTCGTCGGCATGGTCGGCACCGGCTTTGGCGCTGATAAAGTCAAGCGCATCATGCCGGCGCTGAAGGCGATTGAGAGCAAGGAAAGCCCGTTCGGCGGCAAGAACGCGCCGAAGAAGACGCGGGACGTGCATTGGCTGAAGCCGGAGCTCGTCGCCGAAATCGAGTTCGCGGGCTTCACGGCCGACGGCAATATTCGCCAGGCGGCCTTCAAGGGCTTGCGGCAGGACAAGGCGGCCGAGGAGGTCGAGGCCGAGACGCCCGTCGACACCGAGCTCGCCGAGCCCAAAACCAGGAAGTCGGCGCGCGCGAAGGCGGGCGGGCGAGCGAAGCAGACCGCTCAAAATGCCGAGGTCATGGGCGTCGTCATCTCCAAGCCGGACAAGCCGCTCTGGCCGGATGACGGCGATGGTGGCGCCGTCACCAAGCTGGACCTTGCCCGCTACCTCGAAGCTGTCGGCGAATGGTTGATCGTGCATCTCAAGGGCCGGCCGTGCTCGCTGATCCGCGCGCCCGACGGCATCAAGGGCGAATGCTTCTTTCAGCGCCATGCGATGCAGGGAACGTCGAACCTTCTTGAGCTCGCGCGGGTCTCCGGTGACCGCAAGCCGTATCTTCAGATCGACCGGATCGAAGGGCTCGCCGCGGTGGCGCAGATCGGCGGCGTCGAGCTGCATCCCTGGAATTGCGCGCCCTATGCCTATGACACCCCGGGCCGCCTGGTGTTCGATCTCGATCCCGCCCCTGACGTGGACTTTCCCGACGTTGTCGAGGCCGCCAAGGAGATGCGGCAGCGGCTCGCTGATATCGGCATGGAGAGCTTCTGCAAGACCACCGGCGGCAAGGGCCTTCACGTCGTGGTGCCGCTGCTCCATGGCGCGCGCGACAAGGTGAGCTGGAAGGAGGCCAAGGCGTTTGCCCAAGGCGTCTGCCAGTGGATGGCGGACGACGATCCCGAGCGCTATCTGCTCAACATGTCGAAGAAGCTGCGCAAGGGAAAGATCTTCCTCGATTATCTGCGCAACGACCGCATGTCGACGGCGGTGGCCCCGTTGTCGCCCCGAGCGCGCGCCGGGGCCACGGTCTCGATGCCGGTGACCTGGGCGCAGGTGAAGAGCGACCTCGATCCCAAGCGCTATACGCTGCGCACCGTGCCGGCCCTGCTGGCGCGATCGAAGGCATGGGAGGGGTATGAGGATGCAGCCGTGTCGATCAAGGCCGCGATGAAGAAGCTGGCGGGGAAGGTGAAGTAGGTCTGCCGCTGTTGCGGGGAAGGCGGGTGTCGTAGGGTGGGCAAAGCGGAGCGTGCCCACCACCTTGTTTCGTTCGAGCGAAGTGGTGGGCTCGGCGCGTTGCGCCTTAGCCCACCCTACGGAGCCAGTACTAGATCCTTCCCATCAGGATCAGGATCAGCAGAATGACGATGACAAGCCCGAGGCCGCCGCCGCCGTAATAACCGGTGCCGTAGAACGGCCCGCCGCCGATGCCGCTGAAGCCGCCGAGCAGGGCGATGATCAAGATGATCAGAATGATCGTGCCGATTGACATACGAATCTCCTCCAGCCCTTCGTAAGAAGGGTCATTGCAAACCTGTCCCGTTGTGCGGGAGCAACTTGCCGCAGGTTGTAAAGTTCCGGCCTTGAAACACGGCCGGGGGATCAACTTGCATGGAACCTTTGCTGGTCGACCCGGCATGATTATGTGACGTCAGTCAGAAGAGGCAGGACCATGTCAGCACCGCTCGTCGTCTCGATTCCGCATCGTCTCGGCCGTGAGGAGGCGGTGCGCCGGCTCAAGACGGGGCTCGGCCGCGCCGCGGCGAGCATTCCGGTGATGCAGGTCGAGGAGGAACGCTGGAGCGGCGACACTATGGCCTTCCGCATCCGCGCGCTCGGCCAGGTCGCGACGGGGCAGGTCGATGTCGGCGACGATCAGGTCCGGGTCGAGGTGGTGCTGCCCTGGCTGCTGCAGCGGTTCGCCGAGATGGCGCAGGCCACGATCAGGAAGCGCGGCCAATTGCTGCTGACCAAGGACGGGGAGAAGTAACTTCAGGCGCGCACGCGTTGCCGCGGCGCCCTGACGGCGTTCGCCGTTCGGGCCGCGATGACCAAGGCAGGACAGTCACGGAAGGCCTGCGCGAGCGGCAAGTCGTTGCCGGCAAGGCCGGGCACGGCATAGCCCGTGATGTCGATGGTGGCGTCGATAGCTTCGGGTGCGGGCCATTCCCGGCCGGCTTGGGTGAACGGCGTGAAATGACGGCCGACGACGACGATCGCGGCGGCGCGGCCATGACGACGCGCGAAGGCGATGACATGGTCGGCATGGGCGCCCCGTACCTCAAGCGGCTGGTAGTCGCCCTGCGCGAAGACGTCGGCCAGCTCGTTGCGCAGCTTGAGCAGATGCCGCGTCCAGGCCAGCTTGAGCTTGCCGTCCGGCCAGCTCTTGATCAGGCCGCTCCAGTCCGGCGCTTCCAGTGATGTCAGCGCCGCGTGGCGTGCGGCGAAGTCGACCGGGCGGCGGTTGTCGGGATCGACCAGCGACAGGTCCCAGAATTCGGTGCCTTGATAGAAGTCCGGCACGCCCGGCAGCGTCGCCTTGAGCGTGAGCTGGCTCAGCGAGTTCAGCGTGCCGAGCAGCGCGACGCGGCGCGCCAGCGTCTGCAAGGCCTGAAGGAATTCCGCGGACTGGTCGGGGTCGAGGATCTTCGCGATGAAATCGCGGATCCCGTTCTCATACGCTTCATGAGGGTTGAGCCAGCTCGTCTCCTCCTTGCCTTCGCGCGCGGCCTTGAGGGCATAGGCCTGGATGCGCTCGATGAAGCCAGCATCGGCCGGCGCTTGAACCGGCCAGACACCGAGCAGGGTCTGGTAGAGCATGTATTCGAACGTCGCCGACGGCGCGCGGAAATTGCCGTGCAGCGTGAGGTGCGGCGCGTTCAGCACCTTCCAGCGCGCCACTGCGCTGGTCCATTCACCGGGAATCTCGCTGAGCGATGCGATGCGCGTGCGCGCATCCTCACCACGCTTGGTGTCGTGGGTGGCGGTTGCGGTCATGCCTTGCGGCCATTCCCTGGCGCGGGCCAGCATGGCCTGATGGAAGGCGGGAATGCTGAGGCCGGTGCTGGCGGGGTCGCCGCCGACCTCGTTCAGCGCCAGCAGCCGGTGGAATTGATAGAACGCGGTGTCCTCCAGCGACTTTGCCATCATCGGGCCGGTGAATTGCTGCACCTTCAGCGCGAAGCGGCGCACGCGCGGAGCGCTGTGCGGCGGGCGGCCCGGCTTGAGCAGGTCCATGGTCAAGGCATCGCGCAGGAAGTCGAAGATGCCTTCGTCGGCGGCGAACCAGTCGCGGCGGGCGCGCGCGATGGTGTCGTCGATCAGCTTGCGGTCCGCTGCGGTCGGGCCGCTATGGGTCAGGTAGGTGCGATAGACCGGGAAATGCAACACATAGAGCTCGAGCGCCTGCCGCAGGCTGTCGGCCGAGAAGTCGCGCGTCGAATAATGGCCGTTGGCGATGCGTGCAAGCAGGCGCGTCAGCACGGTGAATTCGCTGGTGAGCAGCGTCTCCAGCACGCGCCGCTTGGCGTCCTTGACGTAAGGCACAAGCCGTGGCGGCCGGTTGCTGATCTGCCGCCAGGTCTCGTCCAGCGCCTCCAGTCCCCTGGGATCGACCAGCACGTGGGTGATGACATTCATCCACTCGTAGCCGGTGGTGCCCTGGACGCCGGCGAAATGCGGCAGGCGCTCGTGCTCGCATAGGATTTTTTCGATCACGGTATAGAAGGGCTTTGCGTTGCCCTGCGCGTCGCGCACCAGGCGGCGCAATCGCTGGCAATATTGGGCCGGGTCACGCAGGCCGTCGATGTGATCGAGCCGGATTCCCTGCATTTTGCCGTCGGCGATGAGCTGCTTCACCAGCCGGTGCGTGGCGGCAAACGTGCTCGCGTCCTCGACGCGCAGGCCGGCGAGGCCGTTGACGTCAAAGAAGCGGCGATAATTGATGTCGCTGGAAGCAAGCCGCCAGTGCCCGAGCTTGTAGTGCTGGCGCTCCAGGAGGTGATGCAGCGTCAGTGTCTGTGCCGGGCGGTCCTTGCCGGCGCGATAGGCGGCAAGGCCGCGCTTGATGATGTCGGCGGCGCCTGCGATCTCCTTGAGCTCGGCCTTGAAGCCGGGAGCTTCCTTGCGATTGGGGCGCCGCAGCCCCGTGTAGCGGGTCGCGAGCGAGAGCAGGCGCTTGCCGGGCTCCGTTTCCGCCGCGTCCGCCTCCTTGACGACAATCCGCAGCATCTCGCCATAGCGCTCCGGCGCGATCGGTAAGCGGTGCTCGAAATACCAGGCGGAAAAAGTCCCTTCGTCCGGGTCGTAGCGCAGCTCGATATCGCCGCGCTCCAGCGCCTCGCCGTAGGACGCGCCGAGGATCGGCAGCAGCACGCCGCCGCGGGCGCGGTAGGCCAGCTGGTCCCAGTCGATGTCGAAGGACGCCGCGTGCGGCGAGGCCTGGCCCCATTCCAGCACGTCGAGCCACCACGGATTGTCGGCAAAATGCACGCCGACATGGTTGGGAACGAAATCGATGATGAGCCCGAGATCGTGCTGCTGAAGCACCTGGCTCAGCCGCGCAAAGCCGGCCTCGCCGCCGAGCTCGGGATTGAACTGGCCGTGATCGACGGTGTCGTAGCCATGGGTCGAGCCTTTGCGGGCCTTCATCACCGGCGAGGCGTAGAGATGCGTAATGCCCAGCGCCTTGAGATAGGGAACGACCGCGGCGGCCTTGTCGAAATCGAAATCCGCGGTGAGCTGGAGCCGGTAGGTCGCGAGCGGAATGGCGGGAGGCATTCTAACCTCCGAGGCGCCAAACCACCGACCAGGGCGTGAGCCGCTCGCCGGCTCCGCCGCCCCAGATCGGCGTGCCCGCGCTGACGCTGGAGGTGATCTCATGATCCGACAGGTTGGCGACAAGACGCAACGTGGTGCCGTCGCCCATGCGCCAATGTGCGGTGACGAGGCCGTTGTCGGCCGCTTCGGCATCACCGAAGCTTGCGCCCTTCAGCCGCGGCACGATCTGCTTGCGACGGACGCCGAGCAGCTCTCGCACCAGCGTGAGCCGCGCTTCCTGTTGCGGCGTGCGGCCGGTCCAGTCGAGCACGGCCGATTGCAGCGTTGGCGGATCGAGCGGGTCGGGCACCTCGTCGCCGTATTTCTCGTAAGCCCAGGCATATTCGCGCTTGCGGCCCTTGCGCACGGCATCGGCGAGTTCGCCCTGGAAATCGCAGAAGAACGGGAAGGGGACCGTCGAGCCCCATTCCTCGCCCTGAAACAGCATCGGCACCATCGGCGCGAGCAGGGTGACCGCGAGCGCGGCCTCGATCTGCTGTGGCGATGCCAGGCTTTCCAGCCGCTCGCCCAGCGGGCGATTGCCGATCTGGTCGTGGTTCTGCAGGAAATTGACGAAGGTCGCCGGCGGCAGCTGGCCGCTCGGCTCGCCGCGCGGCTTCTTGCCCCAGAATTCCGAGATCTCGCCCTGATAGACGAAGCCGGAGGCGAGAGCGCGTGCCAGATCCAGGCGCGGCGTCTGGTAATCGCCATAGTAGCCGGCATGCTCGCCGGTCAGCATCACGTGCCAGACGTGATGATAATCGTCGTTCCACTGCCCGCGATATTTGCCGTTCGGCGGCTCCTGCGCGGCATCGAGCAGGCTGGCGCGGTTGTCGCCGTTCTCCAGCACGAGATGGATGTGGCGTCGCGTGGCCTTGGCGAGCTCGCCGGTGGCAACGCTGAGGTCCTGCAGCATGGACTGCTCGCCCGGGACAGCCATGATGTGGTTGGCGGCGTCGAGTCTGAGGCCATCGAAGCGGTAGTCGCCGAGCCAGGACAGCGCATTCTCGACGGCGAAGGCTCGCACCTGCGGCACGCGATAATCGATCGCGCTGCCCCACGGCGTGTGCGCATCGGTGAAGAAGGTCGGCGCGTAACGGCCGAGATAGTTTCCTTCCGGGCCGAAATGATTGTAGACGACGTCGAGGAACACCATCAGCCCGCGCAGATGCGCCTCGTCGATCAGCGTCTTCAGGTCTTCGGGCCGGCCATAGGCGCTGTCCGGCGCATACCACAGCACGCCGTCATAGCCCCAGCCGCGGCGGCCTGCGAAATCGGCGAGCGGCATCAATTCCAGCGCATTGATGCCGGTCGCGGCGAGGTGATCGAGCTTGTCGATCATGGCGCGATAGCTGCCTTCGGACGTGAAGGTGCCGACATGGGTTTCGATCAGCACCGTCTCTTCCCAGGGACGGCCGCGCCAATCGCGCGCGCGCCAGACGAAGGCATCGTGATCGATCACCTCGCTCGGGCCGAACACGTCGTCGGGCTGGAAGGCCGAAGCGGGATCCGGCACGTCGATGTCGTCGTCGATCCTGAACTTGTACTTGCTGCCAGATGACAAGCCGGCGATCTCGGCGACGAACCAGCCATCCTGCCGGCGCTGCATCGCGTGCCTGCGGTCGAGCAGGAGATCGACGCGGCGCGCGGCCGGCGCCCACAGCCGGAACGACACGCCGTCCTTGGTCGGCCTCGCCCCGAAGGATGGCCTCATAGCGCGCCTGCGAAGGCGAGCACGGAGCGTGGCGGCGCCTTGCTGTCGCTCCCGGGCAGGAAGTCGATCGTATTCAGCTTGGCATCGGTCGTGTTCAGCAGCTGCTGCCAGCTCTTGTATTCGGTCATTTTGGGCAATTTGAATGCGATCTCTTCGGGAGCGGCGTTCAGTACGATAAAGATCGCAGCCCCACCCGGTTCCATCGGGCCCATCACATAGGAGAGAAACCGCCCATCCGGGAATGTCCAGTCACTCTCCGTCATCTCGTTGCCGGCGGGCGTCAGCCACAATGCGCCGTAGGAGACGCCGTCCTTGGGGCGGCCGTCGAGCCAGCGATGGCTGCGCAGCTGTGAGAAACGGCGGCGGATGTCGGCGAGCTGGGCGACGAAGTCGATCATGTCGTCGCCGTCCTTGCCGAGATTGTCCCAGCCGACCCAGCCGACCTCGTTATCCTGGCAATAGGCGTTGTTGTTGCCGGATTGCGAGTTGCCGACCTCGTCGCCGGCGAGGATCAGCGGAACGCCCTGCGCGAGCATCAGGCAGGCCAGCACGTTCTTGCGCAGCTGGCGGCGCAGGTTGATGATGCCAGGATCATCGGTCGGGCCCTCGACGCCGCAATTGTTGCTGTGATTGTCGTTGGAGCCGTCGCGATTGTCCTCGCCGTTGGCCTCGTTGTGCTTCTCGTTGTAGCTGAAGAGGTCGGCGAGCGTGAAGCCGTCGTGGACGGTGATGTGGTTGATGCTGGCGCGCGGCCGCCGTCCGTCGTGATTGAACAAGTCGGAGGACGCGGTCATGCGGCTGGAGATGTCGCCGATCAGGCTACCTTCACCGCTCCAGTAGCGGCGCATGGCGCTGCGATAGCGGTCGTTCCATTCTGACCATTGCGAGGGAAAGGCTCCGACCTGGTAGCCGCCGAGGCCGAGGTCCCACGGCTCGGCGACGAGCTTGACGGTGGCCAGCACCGGGTCCTGCCGCACCGCGGTCAGGAACGAGCTGCCGCGATCGAAACCGTTCGGCCCGCGCGCCAGCGTGGTGGCAAGGTCGAAGCGGAAGCCGTCGACATGGCAGACCTCGACCCAGTAGCGCAAGGAATCCATCACCATTTGCAGCACGCGCGGATGGGTGAGGTTCACCGACGAGCCGCAGCCGGTGAAGTCGTCGTAATAGCGCGGGTTCTCGCGGTTCAGCCAATAATAGGAGGCGTTGTCGATGCCGCGATAGCACAGTGTCGGACCGAGATGATTTCCCTCGGCGGTGTGGTTGTAGACGACGTCGAGCATCACTTCGATGCCGGCATCGTGCAGCCGCGCCACCGTAGTGCGGAAGGAATCGAGCGCGTTGTCCTGGGCGTAGCGTGGCTCGGGCGCAAAGAACGACAGCGTGTTGTAGCCCCAGTAATTGGCGAGCTTCTTTTCCACCAGGATGCGGTCGTCGACGAAGCTGTGCACCGGCAGCAGCTCGACCGTGGTGACGCCGAGCTTCTTGAGGTGATCGATCATTGCCGGTGAAGACAAGCCGCCATAGGTGCCGCGCAGATTCGGCGGCACGTCCTCGCGCTTCTGGGTCAGGCCCTTGACGTGGGCCTCGTAGATGATCGTGTCTTCCCAGGGAATATTCGGCCGGATCTCGCGGCGGCCCCAGTTGAAGGTCTCGTCGACCACGACGGCCTTGGGCATGCCGCGCGCATTGTCGCGCCGGTCGAACGACAGGTCCTCGCGCGGGCTTCCGGTGCGGTAGGCGAAATGCGCATCGCTCCAGACCAGGCGCCCGGCAAGCCGCTTGGCGTAGGGGTCGAGCAGCAGCTTGTTGGCGTTGAAGCGATGGCCGTGCTCGGGCTCGTAGGGGCCGTGCACGCGATAGCCGTAAAGCTGGCCCGGCGCGACGTCGTTGAGATAGCCGTGCCAGACATCCTCGGTCTTCTCGGGCAGCTCGATGCGCTCGAGCTCGCGGCGGCCTTGGGTGTCGAACAGGCAGAGCTCGACCTTCTGCGCGTTGGCGGAGAACAGCGCGAAATTGGTGCCGCGTCCGTCCCAGCTTGCGCCGAGCCGTGCGGGCGATCCGGCAGTCAGGCGCATCGATCAGCTTTCCGGAACAAGAAAGATCGCAGCCAGCGGCGGAATGGTGAGGCGCAGCTCGCCGCCCTCGGCATGGACCTCGCCGACATTGCCGACATTGCTGCCGCCGTAATGGGCGGAATCGGAGTTGAGAACTTCCTTCCACTTGCCGCCGAAGGGCACGCGAACGCGATAGTTCTGGTAGACGTTAGGCGAGAAGTTGATGATGACGACACACCGCGCGTGCTCGTCGAATCCCTTGCGCAGCCAGGCGAAGACGTTGCGGTTGGCATCATCGGTGATCAGCCATTCGAAGCCGGCCTGCTCGCAATCCATCTGGTGCAGCGCCGGAACCGCGCGATAGAGCCGGTTGAGGTCGCGGATCAAGGCCTGGACGCCGGAATGGACCTTGTATTCGAGCAGGTGCCAGTCGAGCGACTGGTCGTGATTCCATTCGCGGCTCTGCGCGATCTCGGCGCCCATGAACAAGAGCTTCTTGCCGGGATGGCCGAACATGAAGCTGTAATAGGCGCGCAAATTGGCAAAGCGCTGCCACTCGTCGCCGGGCATGCGGCCGAGGATCGAGCGCTTGCCGTGCACGACCTCATCATGCGACAGCGGCAGGATGAAGTTCTCCGAGAACGCATAGTGCAGGCCGAACAGGATCTCGCCGTGGTGATGCTTGCGGTGGATCGGATCCTTGCTGATGTAGTTCAGCGTGTCGTGCATCCAGCCCATGTTCCACTTGTAGCCGAAGCCGAGCCCGCCGAACTCGACCGGGCGCGAGACTTGGGGCCAGGCGGTGGACTCCTCGGCGGCGGTGGTTGCCTGCGGGAAGCGGGCGAACACTTCCGTGTTGAAGCGGCGCAGGAAGTTGATCGCCTCGATGTTCTCCCGCCCGCCATATTGGTTCGGGATCCAGGCGTCGGGCGGCCGGCTGTAGTCGAGATAGAGCATGGAGGCGACCGCATCGACGCGCAGACCGTCGATGGCGTAACGCTCCATCCAGAACAGCGCATTCGACACCAGGAAGTTCGTCACTTCGGTGCGGCCGTAATTGTAGATCAGCGTGCCCCAGTCGAGGTGGCGGCCCTGGAGCGGGTTGGCGTGCTCATAGAGCGCGGTGCCGTCGAAATGGCCGAGCCCGTGGGGATCGTCGGGGAAGTGACCCGGCACCCAGTCGAGCAGCACGCCGATGCCTTCGCGGTGGCAGGCATCGATCAGGGCGGCAAAATCCTCGGGGCCGCCGAAACGGCTGGTCGGCGCATAGAGGCCGGTCGGCTGATAGCCCCAGGAGCCATCGAACGGATGCTCGTTCACGGGCAGGAATTCGAGATGAGTGAAGCCCATGTCGCGGGCATAGGCCGGCAGCTGCTCGGCCAGCTCGCGATAGGTCAGCCATTCATTGTTGTCCTTGCGCCGCCACGAGCCGAGATGCACCTCGTAGATCGACATCGGCGCCGACAATGCGTTGATGCCTTCAGGCGCCGGGCGCGGCCGCGGCAGGCGCGCCTCGTCGAACACGATCGAGGCCGTCTTCGGCCGCAGCTCGCTGGCAAATGCCATCGGATCGGATTTCAGCGGCAGCAGATGACCATGGGGTCCGACGATTTCGAACTTGTAATGATCGCCGGCCTTCGCATGCGGGATGAACAATTCCCAATAACCATTGCCGCGCACCCGCATCGGATGGCGCCGCCCGTCCCAGTAGTTGAAGTCGCCGACCACGGAGACGCGCCGCGCGTTCGGCGCCAGCACGACGAAGCCGATGCCATCGACGCCCTCGAGCCGCATCGGATGCGCGCCGAGCTTGTCATAGAGGCGCTGATGGGTGCCTTCGCCGAGCAAATAGAGGTCGAAATCGGTCAGGATCGGCGGAAAACGGTAGGCATCCTCGAACTCGACCACGTCGTTGCCGAACTTCGCGCGCAGCTGGTAGTGCTTCGAACCGTTGGGCAGGGCGCCGATGAACAGGCCGGAATCGTGGACGCGGTCGAGCGGCGCGACCTCGCCGTGGTCGCCGACCGCCTCGACATTGGTGGCCTCGGGCAGAAACGCGCGGACAACGCTCTTTCCGCCCTCAGGATGCAGCCCGAGATAGTGGAAGGGGTCGGAGTGGCGGCCTTCGATGATCGCGTAGGCTTCTGCAGGCAGTTTAGGCATGGGCTTCGCTCTCGGCACTTGACAGAATGCGAAGCAGTCCGGTCAGCGGCGCATGGAGTCCCTCAGGCCGGCGGGACAGCTCGTACTCTACGTCGTGGAACGCTCGATCCAGCAGGAAAAATCTCAACAGGCCTTCCGCGCAGGACCGATCGTCCGGCCACAGCCTCCGATCGGTCATGGCTTCGCGGTAGGCGGACAGGAAGGTCGCGGTGGCGCGCTCGCGCCATTCGTCGAGGGCGGCCGCGAGCCGGTCCTGCTCGTCGGAAGCACCCGTGAGCGCGCGGCTCAGCGCCACGTTCACAGAAAGGTCGATGGAATGGATCAGGCCGGCGACGTCGCGCGCGGCCGGCGCCTTGCGGCGCTTGTTGGCCAGCGGCACACGCGGATCGCCGTCGAAGTCGATGATGAAGATATCGTCCTTCACGATCAGAGTTTGCCCGAGCCGGAAGTCGCCATGATGACGGATGTTCAACCCGCCGATCTCGGATGGCAAGAGCGCATTGAGGCGGTCGAACAGGTCCGCGCGTGCAGCGATGAGCCGGTCGATCAGGGGCCGGTCCATCTCCCGCAGCCCGTCGCGGCTGTCGGCAAGCAGCTCGAGAATCCGCTCGGCACGCGCCTTGAGGTCGGAGAGCGCAGCCTTGATCTGGGCGGAGTCGATCGGCTCCGGGGCGAGATCGGCGGGCTCTGCCGCGGTGAGAGCGACATGCAGCTCGGCGAGCCGCCGGCCGATCTGCGCGATGAAATGCAGATAGGGCGCCTGCTCCTGGGTCTCGCGCGGCATCTCATCGGCCGGCGCCACGCGCTGCTCGTCGATATAGCGGTCGAGATATCCGGTCGTCACGGTCCAGCCGTCGCCCTGGTTCTCGACATAGGCATGCAGCACGCCGAGCGCGCTGCGCTGGTTGCCGTCGACCAGCTCGACGCTGCCGAGCAGCGCCGGCGTATTGGCAAAGCGGGCGACCTCGGTGAGATAGTAGCCGATCTCGATCTCAGGGCTGATGCCGCTTTCCAGCCGCCGATAAATCTTGGCAACGTACTTGTTGTCGACCAGCGCGGTACTGTTCGACTGTTCGATGGCGCGGATGCGTTCGGGCTCCTTGATGGTGTAGTCGGCGAAACGGCTGGTCGCCTTGAACTCGAGCCGCAGATTGTTCTCGTCCACGACCAGGTTTTGCGACAGCCCTCGTAAGAACAGACCGATGAAGATCTGCTCGGTCGCGACGTCGAGGAGCGTGCCTTCGCGTGCGCCCTGGCGGACGGCGGCGAGCGCCTTCGGGTTGAAGCGCTCGCGGTCGAAACGCACCCATTCGATCTGCATGGGCATCACGTACCGCGTCGTCACCTCGTCCCGCGTCGTCTCGAAGAACGCGATCCAGGGTCTGTTGTCGCCGATGTCGCTGAACGGTACCGCGGAGGTCAGCGTGGTCCGGATGTGCTTGGGATTGTTCTCGGGATACCAGCGCGTCCGTGACAGGAAGCCCGGCAGCACGTCGCGCTCGAACACGCCGCGCTCGCGGGCGAGCGAGACCCAGTTCGAGTTCACCGGCACGACCAGCGTCTCGAATTCCGGCACCGCGCGCGGCACAACCGGCTCGGACTTGTCGCGCTCCTGAAGCTGGAACCAGTAGAAGCCGTAGGGCCCCAGCGTGATCATGTAGGGCAATTCGCCGATCGCGGGAAAGCGCGTGCGGCCGAGCATCTCCTGCGGGATGCGGTCCTTCCACGGCGACAGGTCGAGCTCGGTCGCCTGCGCGGCGCGCGACAGATTGGCGACGCAGAGGATCACCTCGTCGCGGTATTGGCGGACATAGGCGAGCACGGCGCGATTGGCCGGGCGGATGAAGGTCATGCTGCCGCGGCCGAAGGCGAGCGTCGATTTGCGCACCGAGATCAGCCGTTTGGTGGCGCTGAGCAGCGAGGACAGGCTGCGCGACTGCGCCTCGACGTTCACGGATTCATAGCCGTAGACGGGATCCATGATCAGCGGCGCGTAGAGGCGGGCGGGGTCGCAGCGCGAGAAGCCGCCGTTGCGGTCCGGGCTCCATTGCATCGGCGTGCGGACGCCGTTGCGGTCGCCGAGATAGATGTTGTCGCCCATCCCGATCTCGTCGCCGTAATAGATGATCGGCGTGCCCGGGAACGACAGCAGGAGCGAGTTCATCAGCTCGATCTTGCGCCGGTCGTTGTCCATCAGCGGCGCAAGGCGCCGGCGGATGCCGACATTGATGCGCGCGCGGGGATCGTTGGCGTAGGTGGTCCAGAGATAGTCGCGCTCGACGTCGGTGACCATCTCCAGCGTGAGCTCGTCGTGATTGCGCAGGAACAGCGCCCATTGGCAGCTCGCCGGGATATCCGGCGTCTGGCGCAGGATGTCGGTGATCGGGAAGCGGTCTTCCTGGGCGATCGCCATGTAGATGCGCGGCATCAGCGGGAAGTGATAGGCCATGTGGCACTCGTCGCCACGGCCGAAATATTCCTGCACGTCCTCCGGCCATTGATTGGCCTCGGCCAGCAGCAGCTTGCCCTTGGAATACGCGTCCAGCTCCTGGCGCAGGCGCTTGATGATCGCATGCGTCTCGGGCAGGTTCTCGTTCGAGGTGCCCTCGCGCTCGCACAGATAGGGAATGGCATCGAGGCGGAAGCCGTCGACACCGGCATCGAGCCAGCGCTTCATCACTTGGATGATGGCGCTGACAACGCGCGGATTGTCGAAATTGAGATCGGGCTGGTGCGAGAAGAAGCGGTGCCAGTAGAACGCGCCGGCCTCCGGATCCCAGGTCCAGTTCGACTTCTCGGTGTCGGTGAAGATGATCCGCGTGCCCTGGTACTTCTGGTCCGTGTCGCTCCAGACATACCAGTTGCGCGCGCTCGAGCCCGGATGGCTGCGCCGCGCGCGCTTGAACCATTTGTGCTGGTCCGAGGTGTGGTTGACGACGAGCTCGGTGATGACGCGCAAGCCCCGCTTCTGCGCTTCCTGGATGAACCGCTTGAAGTCCTTCATCGTCCCGAAATCGGGATTGACCGCGCCGTAATCGGCGATGTCGTAGCCGTCGTCGCGGCCGGGCGACGGGTAGAACGGCAGCAGCCACAGCGCAGTGACGCCGAGCTCCTGCAGGTAGGGCAGCCGCTCGGTCAGCCCGGCGAAGTCGCCGATGCCGTCATTGTTGCTGTCGGCGAAGGCCTTGACGTGGAGCTGGTAGATGATGGCGTCCTTGTACCAGAGCTCATCCACGATCTCGGCAGCCTCAGCCTTCTTGGTATCGACGGAAGACAGAACATTCATGGCGTGACCCCTTACGCCAGGCAGCGGAACAGAAGTGCCGGATCGCGGTCGGGATCGATACGCAACTTGATGCCGCCCCATTCGATGCGAGACTGTTCGCCGGTGAGGAGGTTTTCGAGTGTCGTCACATGGTGACGCCGTCCTCCGGCGTCAACTGTGAGATCGCCGAGCGGCAGCCAGCATTCCCGCACGTGGCGCGACAGCGCGATCACGACGACGACAATGTTGGCCGGATCGGCCGTCTCCTTGGCGAAGGCGATCGTCTCACCGTCCTCGATGGCCAGGAAGCGCAAATTCGCGGTCTGCTGGAGCGCCGCGTTCTCGTTGCGGATGCGGTTGAGCCCTGCGATGTAGGGTTTGATGTTGCCCGGTCTGTCCCAGTCGCGCTGCCTGATCTGGTACTTCTCGGAATCCAGATATTCTTCGCGGCCGGGAATGGCCTCATGCTCCAGCAGCTCGAATCCGCTGTAGATGCCGTAATTGCCTGAGAGCGTTGCCGCCAGTGCGATCCGCGACTTGAAGGCCCAGGCCTCTCCGCTCTGCAGGTGAAAGGGCAACAGGTCAGGCGTGTTGACGAACATGTTCGGGCGGTAGAAGTCGCGTTCGGGATAGCGCGTCAGCTCGCCGAGATATTGCTCCAGCTCCCATTTTTCCGTGCGCCAGGGGAAATAGGTGAAGGACTGCGCGAAGCCGAGCTTGGCGAGGCCCTTCATCAGCTTTGGCCGTGCATAGGTCTTGGAGAACAGGATCACGTCGGTATGACGGCGGCTTATATCGCGGATCAGCCACTCCCAGAACGCGAGCGGCGCGGTGTCGTGATTGTCGATGGCGAAGATGGTTACACCCTTGTCGATCCAGAACAGCATGGCGTCGCGAAACGCATTCCACAGCCCGACGCGATCGACCGAATTGAAGTCGGGGATAACGATGTCGGAATAGGGGCCGCCCGCCGTCTTCACCGAGCGGTCGGGCCGCCATTTGAACCATTCCGGATGCTGCGTCAGCCAGGGATGATCCGGCGAGCACTGCACCGCGAAGTCCAGCGCAAGCTCGAGCCCATATTCAAGACATGTGGCGACCAACGCGCGGAAGTCCTCGATCGTGCCGAGCTCCGGATGCAGCGCATCGTGGCCGCCCTCGGCCGAGCCGATCGCATAGGGCGAGCCGGGATCACCTTCACGGGCCACCGGCGCATTGTTGCGGCCCTTGCGGCTGGTCTTGCCGATCGGGTGGATCGGCGTGAAGTAGAGCACGTCAAAGCCCATCGCGGCGATGTCAGGCACGCGCGCGATGCAGTCGCGCAGGGTGCCATGCCGGCCCGGCAATGCGCTCTGGCTGCGCGGCATCATCTGATACCAGGTGCTGAAGCGCGCCTTGTCGCGGTCGGCGGTCAGCGGGAAGAATGGCGAACGCGTCAGGTCCGGCCGCGACTGGCTCTCGGCCATGGCTTCGCCGAGCTCGGTCGCGAGCAGCGAGGTGATGTCGCCGTTCCTCAGGTAATCTTCGCACTGCCTGATGATGATAGCTGCGGCGTCCTGCCGCGCGCCATGCGCCTTGGTCAAAAGGCCGGCGCCCTCGATCGCATCGAGGCTGACATCGGCCCCGGTGCGCCGCTTTCGCGCGGCGGCGTGCGACCATGTAGCGAACTCGTCGGTCCAGGCTTCGATCGCGTAGACATATTGGCCGGGCTCGGGGGGCGTGAACGCGCCGGACCAGCGGTCATTGCCGTGATGGGTCATCGGCTCGCTCCGCCATTCGCGCTCCTGCTCTCCTCGCCAGATCAGCGCGGCTGAGATCACGGCCTCGCCATCGCGGTAGATGTCGGCCCAGACCTCGACCGGCTCGCCCGCGATCCGCTTCACGGCGAAACGGCCGCCGTCGATCGCGGGATAGACGTCCTCGATCAGGAAAGCGCTGCCGGCCGCGGCACTCTCGACAGTTTGAATTGTCTTGTTCACGGTGATGCCATTGACAAGAAAGCAGGAGCCCGTTTCCCTTGTCGGGAACCCACGCTTGGTACCATGATAGAAAGCCGCTTGTGTGTCATTGGTTCCCTTGGGAACGGCAAGCGCAGTTTGCGAGTTACCCCTGACTAACCTCTTCCGCGATCTCGTTATTCTCGATGCCCCTGGCCAAACAATGGCCTGCAAGCTGCGTGCCGAATGGATCTTTTAGCTCAAGCCCGGATCAAGGGCGTTCAATCCGAATTCATCGATGCCCTCGGCAAGCTGCGGGTCACCGCGCCCGAGGCCCTCAAATCCATCCTCGATGCCCTGCCGGAGAAGCGGGTCTATCGCTTCGTCAGCGGGCCGGTCGTGGTCCGTGCGCTCGGACGCCCGCGCACGGAATTGGCGTCGGTTGGCGCGCCGCCGCTGCGATGGAAAATCGCCGGCAACGGCAATGTGATCGCGGCAGGCGAGACGCGGGAGCCCGTGATCGCCTGGCCCGCGGGCCTGGCGCTCGGGTATCACCGCCTGACGCTGACCGATGCCGAAGGTGCGAGCGAAGACGTGCCGATGATCGTGGCGCCCGAGCGCTGTTTCGGCGGCGATTTCGACCGCGGCTGGCTGCTCGCCGTGCAGCTCTACAGCGTCCGCTCCGACCGCAATTGGGGCATCGGCGATTTCACCGATCTCGCCGGCCTGGTCCGGCTCGCCAAGCAGCTCGGGGCCGACGGCGTCGGGCTCAATCCGCTGCATGTCCTGTTCGACGATCACCCGGCCGATTGCAGCCCCTATTCGCCGAACAGCCGGCTTTTCCTCAACCCGCTCTATATCGACGTCGAGGCGATCCCTGAATTTTCGGCCGACCTCGTGCCCGACGCGGCCGCAACGGCCGCCCGTCTGCGCGAGGGCGACCGCGTCCCTTATACCGACATGGCGGCGCTGAAATGGCTGGGCCTGCGCGCCGCCTTTAACAGCTTCGTGACAAGCGCGAGCGAGGCGCGTCGCAAGGCGTTTGACGCCTTCCGTGCGGAGCGCGCGCCGCTGTTGTCCCGCTTTGCCTGTTTCGAGGTGCTGCGGCATCGTTTCACCGGACCCTGGTGGGAATGGCCGCAAGAATGGCAGCAGCCGGACGAGGCGAAATTCGCCGAGCTGCGCAACGGCCCCGACAAGCGCGAGGTCGAGTTCGTCGAATTCGTGCAATGGACCGCCGACAGCCAGCTGCATGCGGCCAAGGAGCTGGCCAGCCAGCTCGGCATGCGGGTCGGGCTCTATCTCGATGTCGCCGTCGGCGTGCAGTCCAACGGCTTCGATGCCTGGAACGAGCAGACGGCGATCTCGCGTCATCTCGCGGTCGGTGCGCCGCCCGACGTGCTCAACACGATCGGCCAGGATTGGGGCCTTGCCGGCTTCAATGCCGGTGGGCTGGAAGCGCAATCCTTCGTCCCGTTCGCCGACATGCTCGCGGCGTCGATGCGCCATGCCGGCGCCATCAGGCTCGATCACGTGCTCGGCCTGAAACGGCTCTATCTCGTGCCGCGCGGCTTCAAGCCCGACAACGGCGCCTATGTGCAGATGCCGTTCGAGGCGCTATTGGCCGCCGTAGCGCGCGAGAGCGCAGCCCACAAATGCATCGTGATCGGCGAGGACCTCGGCACCGTGCCGGAAGGTTTCCGCGAGATGATGCAGGATTTCGGCATCTGGTCCTATCTCGTCATGATGTTCGAGCGCGACGATGCCGGCCATTTCCGCAATGTCGACCATTACCGGCCCAATGCGCTGGTGACGCTGAACACGCATGACCTGTCGACCTATGCCGGCTGGCGCTCCTTCAGCGATCTCAAGATGAAGCGCTCGCTCGGGCTCGATCCCGGCGAGAACGACCAGGCGCGCTGGGATGCGCTCGGCAGGCTCGACGAGATCCTGCGCCAGAACGGCATCAGCGCCAACGATCTCTACTCTGTGCTGGCATTCCTGTCGCGCACGCCGTCGCGGCTGCTCGCGGTGTCGATGGAGGATCTGCTCGGCGTGATCGACCAGCCCAACATTCCCGGCACGATCGACGAGCATCCGAACTGGCGCCAGCGCCTGCCGGTCGCGCTCGACAAGATCGCGTCCAAGATCGATCTCGCAGCTTTGAAGGCTGCGACACGGGAACGTTCATTGCCCGGCGGGAATTGAGCCGCCGGGACTTGCCAGGCTCGCACGACATTGGCTCAAAGGATCGAGGACTATGCGCTGATCGGCGATTGCGAGACCGCGGCGCTGGTCGGGCGCAACGGCTCGATCGACTGGCTGTGCTGGCCGGCCTTCGATTCCGACGCATGCTTTGCCGCCATCCTCGGTACGCACAAAAACGGCCGCTGGCTGATCGCGCCGAGCGAGGGCGCAACCTCCATCTCGCGGCGCTATCTCGGCAACACCCTCATCCTCGAAACGCGGTTCGAGACGAAGAACGGCACCGTCGCGCTGATCGATTTCATGCCGCTGCGCGGCAAGGCGTCCGACATCGTGCGGCTGGTCCGCGGCATCCGTGGCACCGTGAAGATGCGGATGGAGCTCGTCATCCGCTTCGGCTTCGGCGCGGATATTCCCTGGGTGCGGCGGATCGACCATTCCTTGATGGCCATCGCCGGCCAGGACATGACGGTGCTGCGCACGCCGGTCGAGACCCGCGGCGAGGATCTGACCACCGTCTCGGACTTCGAGGTGAAGGAAGGCGAGACCGTGCCATTCGTGCTGACTTACGGTCCCTCGCATCTCGCCCCGCCTGCGCCGATCGATGCGGAGCTGGCGCTCCAGGAGACCGAAAAATTCTGGGAGGACTGGTGCGGCCATTGCACCCGTGACGGCGACTATCAGGAGCTGGTCCTGCGCTCGCTGATCACGCTGAAGGCGCTGACCTTCGCGCCGACCGGCGGCATCGTCGCGGCACCCACCACCTCCTTGCCGGAGAAGCTCGGAGGCAGCAGGAACTGGGACTATCGCTTCTGCTGGCTGCGCGATGCCACCTTCACGCTGCTGGCGCTGATGAACTCGGGTTACACCGAGGAAGCCCTGGCCTGGCACAATTGGCTGCTGCGCGCGGCCGCCGGCTCCCCGGCGAACATGCAGATCATGTACGGCATCTGGGGCCAGCGGCGCCTCCTGGAATGGGAGGCGGGCTGGCTCAACGGTTATGAGGGCGCGCAGCCGGTGCGCGTCGGCAATGCCGCCCACGCGCAGCTCCAGCTCGATGTCTACGGCGAATTGATCGACGCCTTCCACCAGTCGCGCATGGCGAGGCTCAAGCTCGACGACGAGACGACCTGGGCGCTGGAATGCGCCGTGCTCAATCATCTGGCCGAAGTCTGGGACCGGCCCGACCACGGCATCTGGGAGCGGCGCGGCCAGCCCAAGCACTACGTCTTCTCCAAGGTGATGACCTGGGTCGCCTTCGACCGCGGCATCAAGAGCGCCGAGACCTTCGGCTTCAAGGCGCCGCTGCTGCACTGGCGTGCGCTACGCGAAGCCATTCATCGAGATGTCTGCAACAGGGGATTCGATGCGGAGGAAAATGCGTTCGTCGAGTCCTACGGCTCGAAGATGCTAGACGCCAGCGTGCTGCTGCTGCCCGCCGTCGGCTTCCTGCCGGCGGACGACCCGCGCATCCGCGGCACCATCGCGGCGGCCGAAAAATGCCTGATGCGCGACGGCTTCGTGCTGCGGCACGACCCGCGCGAGCTGCCCCCGGACCAGCCGCCGCTCGAAGGCGCCTTCCTGGCCTGTACCCTATGGCTCGCCGATGCCTATGTGCTGTCGGGCGATCTCGACAAGGCGCAAGTTCTGCTTGACCGCGTGGTCGGCATCGCCAACGACGTCGGGCTGCTGGCCGAAGAATACGATTCCGTGGCCCGCCGCCAGACCGGCAATTTCCCGCAGGCGCTGACCCACATCGCGCTGATCAACACGGCGCACAATTTATCGGCGGCAAGGCAGGGCAGCGAGAAGCCGGCAGTGCAGCGGTCGAAGTAGTAGGAAGCGCCGTCAGGCGCTTTTGCCTCCACGAGCACGGTGCACTCCCTCTCCCGCTTGCGGGAGAGGGTTGGGGAGAGGGTGTCTCCGCAATGGGATAGCCCCCTAGAGGAGAAAGCCCTCACCCGCGCCTTCGGCGCGACCTCTCCCGCAAGCGGGAGAGGTTGCACCGAGCCCGTGGCAATCGAGTCAATCTAAGCCATTCCGCTTTAGCCCACCCCATTCCGCGTCAAGATCATCTCCATCGCCTCGGCAAAGCCGTCCTGCTCATTGGTCGCGGTGACGTGCGTCGCCGCGTCCTTGACGTTGTCGGCGGCGTTGCCCATGGCGATCGAGGTGCCGCTGACGCGGAACATCGCGAGGTCGTTCTGCATGTCGCCGATGGTGGCGACCGCGTCGGTCGAGATGCCGAGGCGCCTGGCCATCGCTTGCACGAACGTGCCCTTGTTGAAGCCCGGCGGGGTGATGTCGAGATAATAGGTCTGCGAGCGCACCGCGGTCGCTGCGCTGCCGAGGGCTTCCTGCATCACCTTCTCGCACGCCTCGAGCCGGGCGGCGTCGGCGCTGGCGCCGACGATCTTGCAGGCGCTGGCAAGATAGGGCGAGAAGTCAGTCACGATCGTCGGATCGGAGCGGATCGTGTGCCGCTCGTGCGCGACGTAGCTGCCGCTGGGATTGTCGATCAGCCATTTGTCGGTGGTGAACAGCCAGACGTCGGCGCCGTAGTCGCGGAGGATCTGCAAGGTGCGCTCGGCCGCGCGCGCTGGAATCAGGTGCTGCTCGACCGGCCGCATCTCGGGATCGACGATCGAGGAGCCGTTGAACGGCCCAACCGGCAGCCACAGCGCCAGCGGCTCGATCAAGAAGCGCATGCCGATCGCCGGACGGCTGGAGGTGATGGTGAAACCGATGCCAGCCTGGTGCAGCCGCTGCACGGCGTTCTTCGCGCGCTCCGTCAGCGTCTTGTCCTTGGTCAGCAGCGTGCCGTCGACGTCGGAGACCACGAGTGAGATTTGGGTCATGGCAGAACCTTGGGTGTTGCGCCGCCCAGTTTGAGCTGCCGCACGATGCCGTCTACGATCGCCTCGACGGTCTCGTCGATCGAGACGGTGATGACGTGCTCGCCCGGCTCCGGCGGCTCCAGCGTCTCGAACTGGCTGGCGAGCAGTCCGGGCGGCATGAAGTGCCCTTTGCGCTGCGCCAGCCGCTCGGCGATCAGCTCCTTGGTGCCCTTCAGGAACACGAAGCGGACGTCATCGCGTCCGCGCAGCAGCACGTCTCGATAGGCGTGCTTCAGCGCCGAGCAGGCGATGATGACGTGCTCGCCGCGGCCGCAGACCCGCGCGATTTCGTCGGCGATGGCATTCAGCCAGGGCCAGCGGTCTTCGTCGGTGAGGGGATGTCCGGCCCGCATCTTCTCGACATTGCTGGCGGGATGGAAGCTGTCGCCGTCCTCGAACCGCCAGCCGAGGCGCTCGCCGAGCGCCTTCGCGACCGTGCTCTTGCCCGAGCCCGACACGCCCATCACGATCAATGCACAGGGTGCTTCAGCGCGGCCCACGAATGTCCTCCGGAAGCGCGGCCTTGTCGACCAGCCAGACGGTCTCGCCGTTCGAGCGCGCGCGCAAGGCCGGCAGATTCTCGCCATTGCAGAGGCGCGTCAAGATCGGCCGCTTGTCGTGCCCGGCAATCTCGAACAGCATCTCGCGGCAGGAGGCCAAAGCGGGCAGGGTGAGCGAGACCCGCGGCACGAACGGCGCAACGTTCGCCTTGGGAACGCCGACGACCCAGCGTCGGGTCTCCTCGATCTCGGGGTAACCGGGAAACAGCGAGGCGGTGTGGCCGTCCGGTCCTGCGCCCATCAGGACGAGATCGAACAGCGGACGTGCGGGATCGAGCTGGTCTCCGCCATAGAAGGCCTGCAGCTCACGCGCATAGGCTTCCGCAGCGGCATCGGGATTTTCGGCTGTGGTCGGGATCGGGTGGATATGGCCGGCGGGCGCGTCGCGGTCGAGAAAGGTCGCGCGGGCGACCGCCATGTTGTTGAGGGGATCGCTGTCGGGCACGAAACGCTCGTCGCCGATGAACCAGTGCACGCGCTCCCACGGAATCCTGCCGCGCCAGGCCTCGCTGCCGAGCAACTGATACAGCGTCCTCGGGCTGGAGCCGCCGGTGAGGCAGATCGCGATGCGGCCGGCATTGGCCGCGATCCGCGCCAGCACGCGTTCGGCCGCGGCGCGGGCGAGAGCTTCGGCATCGGCCTCGACGATCAGCTTCGGCTGCTCGGCCTGAGCCATCACGAGAACTTCCGCCAGCTTCGCCCGTCGCGCCGGAGCAGCTCGTCGGCGCAGGCAGGGCCGTCGCTGCCGGCTTCATAGGTTTCGATGCCGTTGCTGCCCGCGCTCTTCCAGGCGTCCAGGAACGGCTGCACGGCCTGCCAGCCGGCCTCGATGCCGTCGGCGCGCTGGAACAGGATGTTGTCGCCGATCATGCAGTCGTAGATCAGCGTCTCATAGCCGGTCGAGGGATCGGCGCGGAAATAGTCGCCATAGCGGAACTTCATCTCGACGCCGTCGATGGTGATGCTCGGCCCCGGGATCTTGGCGTTGAACTGCAGCTCGATGGTCTCAGTCGGCGCGATGCCGATGGTGAGGAAGTTCTGCGACAGCCGGTCGACGTCCGTCCCTGAGAACATCGACAGCGGCGCCTGCTTGAACTTGATCGCGACTTCGGTGCGCTTGTGGCCGAGCGCCTTGCCGGTGCGCAAGTAGAACGGCACGCCGGCCCAGCGCCAATTGTCGATCATCAGCTTGAGCGCGACAAAGGTCTCGGTGGTGCTGTCGGGCTTGACGTCCGCGGTCTTGCGATAGTCCGTGATCTCGTCGTCGCCGCTGCGGCCCGCGAGATATTGCGCGCGCACCGAATTCTTCAGTGCGTCCTCCCGGCTGGGCAGCTGGATCGATGTCAGCACTTCCGCCTTCTCGGAGCGTACGGAATGTGCGTCGAAGCGGGCGGGAGGCTCCATCGCGACCAGCGACATCAGCTGGAACAGGTGGTTCGGCACCATGTCGCGCAGCGCGCCGGTGGCATCATAGAAGCCGCCGCGGTGGCCGACCCCGAGCTTCTCTTCCACGGTGATCTGGATGTGGTCGATGTGGTTGCGATTCCAGATCGGCTCGAACATGCCGTTGGCAAAGCGCAGCACCAGGATGTTCTGCACCGTTTCCTTGCCGAGATAATGATCGATCCGGTAGATCTGGTGCTCGTCCATGATCTTCAAGAGTTCGGCATTCAGCGCGCGGGCCGAGGCCAGATCGGTGCCGAACGGCTTTTCGATCACGAGCCGCCGCCAGGCGCCGTTCTCCCTCATCATGCCGGTGCGGCCGAGCTCCCGCGCGGTCGGCGCGAACGCGGCGGGCGGCGTTGCCAGATAGAACAGCCGGTTGCCGCCGGTGTCCTGCGCGCATTCCAGCGAATCCAGATGCTGGCGCAGGCGGTCGAAGGAGGGCGGATCCTTTGCGTCGGCCTCGACGAAGGTCACGCATTCCAAAAGCCTCGTCGCGATGTCGTCGTCCACCGGGCGCGTCGCGAATTGCCGCAAGCCCTTCAGCAGGCTGTCGCGCAGCTCCTCATCCGACTGGCCCCTGCGGGCGACGCCGACGACGCAGAATTTCTCCGGCAACAGGTGCTCCGCCGCCAGGTTGTAGAGCGAGGGCATCACCAGGCGATGGGTGAGATCGCCGGTGACGCCGAAGATGACGAAGGCGCAATTGTCCGGCTTGCGCTTTGGCTGCGGGTCTTTTGTCACGAATGGTCGGCCTTCGCTTGGTTTACGCGTTACTTCGGCTTCGCCGCGCCCGGCTGCGTCGGCTCCTTGTGCCCGCCGAACCCTGCACGCATCGCCGAAAGAATTTTTTCGGCGAAGGTGTGTTCTTTGCGGGACCGGAAACGTGTGTAGAGCGCCGCGGTCAAAACCTCGGCCGGCACGGCCTCGTCGACCGCCGCATTCACGGTCCAGCGGCCTTCGCCGGAATCCTCCACGAAGCCGGAATATTCCGACAGTTGCGGACTGTCGGCGAGGGCGGTCGAGGTGAGGTCGAGCAGCCAGGACGGAATCACGCTGCCACGCCGCCACACTTCGGCGATGTCGGCGAGATCGAAATCGTAGCGATGATCCGCCGGCAAAGCCTCGATATTGGCATTCCTGAGGATGTCGAAACCTTCGGCATAGGCCTGCATCAGGCCGTACTCGATGCCGTTGTGGATCATCTTGACGAAATGGCCTGCGCCGACGGGCCCGGCGTGGATGTAGCCTTGTTCGACGCGGGGATCGCGGCCCTCGCGCCCCGGCGTGCGCGGAATGTCGCCGGCGCCCGGCGCGAGCGCCGCGAAGATCGGATCGAGCCGGTCGACCACCTGCTTCTCGCCGCCGATCATCATGCAGTAACCGCGGTCGAGCCCCCAAACGCCGCCTGAGGTGCCGACATCGACATAATGGATGCCGCGCGCCTTCAGCGCCTTGCCGCGGCGGACGTCGTCCTGCCAGAAGGTGTTGCCGCCGTCGATGATGACGTCGCCTTCCTGCATCACGGCGGCGATCGTCTCGATCGTGGTCTCGGTGATGCGTCCTGCCGGCAGCATCACCCAGGCCGTGCGCGGCCGCTCCAGCTTGGCGACGAACTCTTCCAGCGTCGCCGAGCCGACCGCGCCGTCGGCGGCAAGGCCCGCGACGGCCTTGGCGTCCTTGTCGTAGACCACGGTCGAATGCCCGTGCCGCATCAGGCGGCGAACGATGTTGCCGCCCATTCGGCCGAGGCCGATCATGCCGAGTTGCATCTGCATTATTCCTTTAGTTCAGCGCGTCGTTGAGCGCTGCATTGAGCGCGGCAAGGCCTTTCTTGAGCCCGCCCTTCAGGTGCACCCGCAGCGCACGCCGGCCGCGTTCCGTCAGCACGTCGAAATCGCCGCGGGCCTGCGCCGCCTTGATCACGCCGAAGCTCGCCTTCTGGCCCGGCACAGGCAGGTCCTTGGCGTCATCGGCGGTGATCTGGAGGAAGACGCCGCTGTCGGGCCCGCCCTTGTAGGCCTGTCCCGTCGAATGCAGGAAGCGCGGGCCGAACTCGGCGCAGGTCGCGACATGCCGCTTCTCGCGCACCTCTAAGCGCATGGCCTGGAGCGCGTCGATCGTGGCCTTGTCGCGCGCGATGTAGCCGAGCAGGGCGACGTAGTCTCCGTCGCTGGATCGCGACAGATGCGCCTTCAGCCAGGAGCCGAGATCGCCATTGGCGCCGGCAGCGCGCAGCGCCGTGGCATTGGCTTCATCGGTGTAGAGATCGGCGTCCTTGGTGCTGACCACCGGCTCTTCCGCCGGCAGCTTGCCGGTCTTCTCGAACGCGGCGGTGAGCTCGCGGGTCTTGATCTTGGCCGCTTCGACGTCCGGCTGGTCGAACGGGTTGATGCCGAGAATGCTGCCGGCCACGGCGGTTGCCATCTCGAAGCGGAAGAACTCCTGGCCGAGATGCTCGATCGACTTCATGACGATGCGCACCACGGGGTGGCCCGCCGCCTCGATCGCGGCAAGCTGGGAATCGTGTGCGGCATCCGCCTCGCCTTCAACGCGGATGTCGATGAAGAAGCGGTCGTTGCCGTAGACGGAGGGATCGCCCAGCGGCTCGCCCTCGATCGGGATCAGGCCCTTGCCCTCCTTGCCGGTCGATTCCGCGATCAGCTGCTCGGCCCAGGCGCCGAAATCGGCGATCTTCTTCGACGCCAGGATCGTCACCTTGTCGCGGCCTTCGAGCCCGGCGAGACCCATGGCAAGGCCGAGCTGCACGCCCGGGTTTTCGGACGGCGGCACATCGGGGCCACAGGAGCGGGCCATCGCCAGCGCATGCTTGACGAAGCTCTTGACGTCGATGCCCGCGGTTGCCGCCGGCACCAAGCCGAAGGGCGAGAGCACCGAATAGCGTCCGCCGATCGAGGGCTCGCCATGGAAGATGCGGGCGTAGTTCAGCTGCTTCGCCGCCTTCTCCAGCGACGAGCCGGGGTCGGTCACCGCGATGAAGCGATGGCCGGTCTTCACCTTTGCACCCACCGCCTTGGCAACCTGCTCGTGGAAATAGTCCTTCATCGCGTTCGGCTCGGTGGTGCCGCCGGACTTGCTGGAGACGATGAACACGGTGTTAGCGATGTCGATCTTCGCCTCCATCGCCCGCACCTGCGCCGGGTCGGTGGAGTCGAGCACGTGCAGCTTGGGGAAGCCGGGCTTCTTGCCGAAGGTCTCCGCCAGCACCTCGGGTCCGAGGCTGGAGCCGCCCATGCCGAGCACGACGGCGTCGGAGAATTTCTGGCTCTTCACGCGGCCCGCATAGTCCTCGTAATCGGCAATGTCGGCCTTCGCCGGGCTGTCGAGCCAGCCCAGCCATTTGTCCTCGTCCGCGCCGGTCCAGACCGACTTGTCGCGCTGCCACAGCCTGCGGATCTTGGCCGACGCCCGCCATTCCTCCGTGGTCTTGGCCAGCGCCTTGCCGAGCCCGTCGCCCAGCGAGAGCTGCTGGCGGTCGAGTGCGGGCCCGAGCACGACGGCGCGCTTGTGGGCGACGGCGCCGTAGAGCTTGTCGGCGGCATCCGCAAACAGCTTGACGCCGTCCTTGACCAGCTCCTCGGCAATCGCATCGAGCGAGATGCCGGAGCGCTCCAGCTCCTCCAGCACGCGCTTCGCGTCCTCGACGTTCTCCTCCAGGCTGTCGCGCGGCTTGCCGTGATCGCGGAACGCATCCAGCGTTGCCGGCGGCACGGTGTTGATGGTGTCGGGGCCGATCAGCTCCTCGACATAGAGGACGTCGCTGTAGTCCTTGTTCTTGGTGCCGGTGGAGGCCCACAGCATGCGCTGCGGCTTGGCGCCCTTGCCGGCGAGCTTCTCCCAGCGCGGGCCCGCGAACAGGCGCTTGTAGTCCTGATAGGCGAGCTTGGCGTTGGCGATCGCCACCTTGCCCTTGAGCGCGGCGAGACGTTCCTTCTCGGACGGATCGTTGGCGCGGGCGATCTTCTCGTCCAGCTGCTTGTCGACCACCGAATCGATCCGGCTGACGAAGAAGCTGGCGACGCTGGCCACATGCGACGGATCGCCGCCGCCGGCGACGTAGGTCTCCAGACCGGCGATGTAGGCCTCGGCCACCTCGAGATAGACGGCCTTGGAGAACAGCAGCGTGATATTGATGCTGATGCCCTCGCTGATCAGCTGCTCGATCGCCGGCAGGCCCTCCGGCGTCGCCGGCACCTTCACCATCAGGTTCTTGCGACCGACGTCCTTCCAGAGCCGCCGCGCCTCCGCGATCGTGCCCGATGTGTCCATGGCGAGATAGGGCGAGACCTCCAGGCTGACATAGCCGTCACCGCCCTTGAGGCGGTCGTAGACCGGGCGCAGCACGTCGGCGGCGTTCTGGATGTCCTCGATCGCGACGGCCTCGAACAAGTCGGCCACATTGCGGTCGCCGCGCTTCAGCGCCTTGCCGATCGGGGCGTCATATTCGTCCGAGCTGCCGATCGCCTTCTCGAAGATAGACGGGTTGGAGGTGACGCCCTTGACGCCGTCGGTGTCGATCAGCCGCTTCAGGTCGCCCTTGGCGATGAAGCCGCGGGCCAGGAAGTCGAGCCAGACCGCCTGTCCGTGCTTTTCCAGTTCTTTGACGGGATTCATGATGCTTATTATCTCCAAGCCTGCGGACGAGGGGTTTTCGCGAAGGTCTGACGCGCTATCCTCTAGCCTACATGCACCCGGGAGGGAACCAATCAAGGGTGCGGGAGTCATACCCTCCAGTGTAACTCCGTCGCGATCATGGCGATCCAGACGGGCAGCTTGCTGTTGCGTAAAGGTCGTTCACCATCCGGCCGATCTGAGCGCTTCGCTGCCCAGCGGGCATGTCGTCGTCATCCACTCCTACGCATCCACGCTCTCCGTACCGACAATGAATTTCTGCCACGGGGTTCGATGGCGGAGATCTTGCTCGAAGATTGCCGCGGTCACGAAATGATCGTGCTGAGGCCGACGCCGGACATGCGAAGAGCTCCGCAGCATCCCAAGCTGGCCGTTACGCACAGAACGATCGCGTTGTCATCCGTCGGGGTGGGCCTGGCCTGGCAGCGACTGTGACACGGTGCTGCGCGTTGCCGCGACGTACAGGCCGCCAGCACACCGCATTGCAGCAGGAAGATGAACGGGGACCGCAAGGCTTCGCCGTACAAGCGTCATAAGATCGCCGCTCCCCGATCGCTATGCTGCACCGCCGGATGGGGCCATCCCCGGGAACGCCCGGATGTGGCGACCGAGTGACATTTTCTGGAAATGAGCCAGAATAGACGGAGATTCGCACAAATTACAGGCAGGTGCCTGTTCGTAACTCATGGAGTGCCTACGTTGTGCGTTGCGTCGAGTCGGCACCAGGGTGTCCAATGATTGTCATGTGCTCACGCTGATTCGAAACGGCCTGAGGAACGGTCCGGTAACTGCTTTCGTTTCAGCTTGTAGCGGAACTCACGCGGAGAGGGATCATGTACAACGATTCTCTATTCAACGCTTTCGCTCGGTCGTTCGAGGCGAGAAGCCAGCACGACATGTCGATGGCGGAATATCTGGAATCGTGTCGAAGCGATCCCATGAAATACGCGAACGCGGCCGAACGACTGCTAGCGGCGATCGGTGAGCCTCAGACGATTGACACGGCCAAGGACCCACGCCTTGGCCGTATTTTTTTGAACCGCACCATCCGCACCTATCCAGCCTTCGCCGGCTTCTACGGCATGGAGGAAACCATCGAGCGCATCGTCGGTTTCTTCCGCCATGCGGCGCAAGGTCTCGAAGAGCGCAAGCAGATCCTCTACCTGCTCGGCCCGGTCGGCGGCGGCAAGTCCTCGCTCGCCGAGCGGCTCAAGTCGCTGATGGAAGTGCAGCCGATCTACGTGCTCAAGGCCGGCGACGAGCTCTCGCCCGTGTTCGAGAGCCCGCTCAGCCTGTTCGATCCCGATCAGCTCGGTCCGATGCTGGAGGAGAAGTACGGCATTCCGCGCCGTCGCCTCACCGGCCTGATGAGCCCGTGGTGCTACAAGCGGCTCGAAGCCTTCGGCGGCGACATCTCGCAATTCCGGGTCGCCAAGATCCAGCCGTCGCGGCTGCGCCAGATCGCGATCGCCAAGACCGAGCCCGGTGACGAGAACAACCAGGACATCTCCTCGCTGGTCGGCAAGGTCGACATCCGCAAGCTCGAGACCTACGCCCAGAACGATCCGGACGCCTACAGCTATTCCGGCGGCCTCAACCGCGCCAATCAGGGCGTGCTCGAGTTCGTCGAGATGTTCAAGGCGCCGATCAAGATGCTGCACCCGTTGCTGACCGCAACCCAGGAAGGCAATTATATCGGCACCGAGAATATCGGCGCGATCCCGTTCACCGGCATCATCCTGGCGCACTCGAACGAAGCCGAGTGGGCGAGCTTCAAGGCCAACAAGAACAACGAAGCCTTCATCGACCGCATCTGCGTCATCAAGGTGCCCTACTGCCTCAGGGTCACCGAGGAGCAGAAGATCTACGAGAAGCTGATCCAGGGCTCCGAGCTCGCCTCGGCGCCTTGCGCGCCGTCGACGCTGGAGACGCTGGCGCGGTTCTCGGTGATGTCGCGCCTGCGCAAGCACGAGAACTCCACCCTGTTCGCCAAGATGCGGGTCTACGACGGCGAGAGCCTGAAGGAATCCGATCCGAAGGCGCGCAGCGTCCAGGAGTATCGCGACGCCGCCGGCGTCGACGAGGGCATGGATGGCGCCTCGACCCGATTCGCCTTCAAGATCCTGGCCGCGACGTTCAACCACGATCCGCAGGAGGTGGCCGCCGACGCCGTGCATCTGATGTACGCGCTGGAACAGGCGATCCGCCGCGAGCAGCTGCCTGAGGAGACCGAGAAACGCTATCTCGAGTTCATCAAGGCCGAGCTCGCACCGCGCTATGCCGAGTTCATCGGCAACGAGATCCAGAAGGCCTATCTCGAATCCTACTCGGATTATGGGCAGAACCTGTTCGATCGCTACGTCGACTATGCCGACGCCTGGATCGAGGACCAGGACTTCAAGGATCCCGATACCGGCCAGTTGCTCGATCGCGAGCTTTTGAACCAGGAGCTGACGAAAATCGAGAAGCCGGCGGGCATCGCCAACCCCAAGGATTTCCGCAACGAGGTCGTCAAATTCTCGTTACGCTCCCGGGCCCAGAACGGCGGCAAAAACCCGACCTGGACCTCCTACGAGAAGATTCGCGATGTGATCGAAAAGCGGATATTCTCCCAGGTCGAGGACCTGCTTCCGGTCATCTCCTTCGGGTCGAAGAAGGACGGCGAGACGGAGAAGAAGCACGGCGAGTTCGTCGCACGCATGGTGGAGCGCGGCTATACCGAACGTCAGGTTCGCCGGCTCGTCGAATGGTACATGCGCGTGAAGCAGGCCGGTTGAGGCGGATGGGAGGCGAATGGTAAAGTGCCCATTCACATTATTGACAGGCGCCTGAATCCAGGCGGCAAGAGTCTTGAGAACCGCCAGCGGTTCTTGCGTCGGGCCAAATCCCTGGTGCAGGGCGCCGTCAAGAAGACCTCGCAGGAACGCGACATCAAGGACGTCCTGGAGGGTGGTGAGGTCACGATTCCACTCGACGGCATGCACGAGCCGCGTTTCCGCCGTGAAGGCGGGACGCGCGACATGGTCCTGCCCGGCAACAAGAAGTTCATTGAAGGCGACTATCTCCAGCGCTCCGGCCAGGGCAGCGCCAAGGATTCCGGTCCCGGCGAAGGCGACAGCGAGGATGCCTTCCGTTTCGTGTTGAGCCGTGACGAGTTCGTCGATCTGTTCCTCGACGACCTCGAGCTTCCGGATCTCGCCAAGCGCAAGATCGCGCAGACCGAGAGCGAAGGCATCCAGCGCGCCGGCTACACAATGACCGGCTCGCCCGCCAACATCTCGGTGAGCCGGACGGTGAAGCTCGCGCTCGCCCGCCGCATCGCGCTCAAGCGTCCGCGCAAGGACGAGATCGAAGAGCTGGAAGCCGCGATCGAAGCATGCACCGACGAGGACGAGCGTGCGGCTCTCGTGGCCCGGCTCGAAACATTGAAGGCGAAGTCGAAGCGCATCCCCTTCATCGATCCGCTCGACATCCGCTACCGGCGCTTCGAGACGGTGCCCAAGCCCGTCGCGCAGGCCGTGATGTTCTGCCTGATGGACGTCTCCGGCTCGATGTCCGAGCACATGAAGGACCTGGCGAAACGCTTCTACATGCTGCTCTACGTGTTCCTGAAGCGGCGCTACAAGCACGTCGAGATCGTCTTCATCCGCCACACCGACCGCGCCGAGGAGGTCGATGAGCAGACCTTCTTCTATGGTCCGGCCTCGGGCGGCACGCTGGTCTCCAGTGCGCTGCAGGCGATGCACGAGATCGTGCGCGAGCGCTTCAACCCGTCGGATTGGAACATCTACGCCGCGCAGGCTTCCGACGGCGACAATTCCTATTCCGACGGCGAGCTCACGGGGCTCCTCTTGACCGAGAAGATCCTGCCGGTCTGCCAGTTCTTCGCCTATCTCGAGGTCGGCGAGGCCGGCGGCAGCGCCTTCGATCTCTCCGACTCCTCGCTCTGGAGCCTCTACGAACGCCTGCGCAACAGCGGCGCCCCGCTCTCGATGCGCAAGGTCTCGGAGCGCAGCGAGATCTTCCCGGTGTTCCACGATCTATTCCAGCGGCGCGACACTGCCCAGGAGAAGGCCGCTCCATGAAGGAACGTTTGTTCGAAGGCGCCGATTGGGATTTCCACACCTTGCAGCGCATCACCGATGCCTGCGAGGAGGTGGCGTTGAAGGATCTCGGCCTCGACGTCTATCCGAACCAGATCGAGGTCATCACCGCCGAGCAGATGCTGGACGCCTATTCGTCGGTCGGCATGCCCTTGTTCTACAAGCACTGGTCGTTCGGCAAGCACTTCGCGTTCCATGAGGCGTCCTACCGCAAGGGCCTGATGGGGCTGGCCTACGAGATCGTCATCAACTCCTCGCCCTGCATCTCCTATCTGATGGAGGAGAACACCGCGACGATGCAGACGCTGGTGATCGCGCACGCCGCCTTCGGCCACAACCATTTCTTCAAGAACAATTATCTGTTCAAGCAATGGACCGATGCCGACGGCATCCTGGACTATCTCGACTTCGCCAAGAACTACGTCATGCAGTGCGAGGATCGCTACGGCCGCATCGAGGTCGAGCGCACGCTCGACGCCGCGCACGCGCTGATGTCGCACGGCATCGACCGTTATCCCGGCAAGAAGAAGCTCGATCTGCGCGCCGAGGAGAAGCGGGCAGGGCGTCGCCGTCAGCACGAGGAGGAGGTCTTCAACGATCTCTGGCGCACCGTGCCGAAGGGCGCCGCCAAGAGCCGCTCCACGCTCAGCATCGAGCGCCGCCGCAAGCTGCTCGGCCTGCCGCAGGAGAATTTGCTCTATTTCCTGGAGAAGAGCGCGCCGCGGCTGGCGCCCTGGCAGCGCGAGCTGCTCCGCATCGTTCGCCACATCGCGCAATATTTCTATCCGCAGAGCCAGACCAAGGTCATGAACGAGGGGACGGCGACCTACGTCCATTATCGCATCATGACCAAGCTGCACGAGCAGGGTCGCATCAGCGACGGCAACTTCCTCGAATTTCTGGGGTCGCACACCAATGTGGTGTTCCAGCCCGAATTCGACGACCCGCGCTTCTCGGGCTTCAATCCTTACGCGCTCGGCTTCGCGGTGATGCAGGACATCGAGCGCATCGTCGCCAATCCGGAAGACGAGGACCGCGAGTGGTTCCCCGACATCGCCGGCAAGGGCGACGTCATGGGCGTGCTGCGCGACGTCTGGGCCAATTACCGCGACGAAAGCTTCATCGGGCAGTTCCTGAGCCCGAAGCTGATGCGGCACTTCCGCATGTTCCATCTGCACGACGATCCCGAGGAGCGCGCCGGCATCCGGGTCGACGCCATCCACGACGAGCGCGGCTTTCGCCGCGTCCGCCGCGAGCTGGCGCGGCAGCACGATGTCGGCTTCATCGACGCCAATATCGAGGTGGTCGACGTCGATCTCTCCGGCGACCGCCGCCTGATCCTGCATCACCACGTCATCAAGGGCTCGCAGCTCAACGAGACCGACGCCAAGCGCGTGCTCCAGCACCTGGCCGATCTCTGGACCTACGACGTCGCACTGATCGAGGTCGACGCCAACGACAAGGTCCTGCGCGAATACGTCGTCAGCCCGCGCCCGATCGCGGCGGCGGTGGCGTGACGGGGGCTGCCTACATGGGGCACCACGCGAGGTGCGCATTGATGTGCCCTCGCCCCTTGCGGGAGAGGGCAGCGACGCCGGCAGACATAAGCTCACTGGGGTGAGGGTATCTCTCCGCACTCTCCCGTGCCGATGGAGACCCCTCATCCGGCGCTTCGCGCCACCTTCTCCCGCAAGGGGAGAAGGAAGGCACTTGTGGCGGCCCATCGCGCCTACGAGGCTGATCGCTTCCCCGGCTTCTTCTTGCTCGCATTCAGCTCGACCGCCGCGCGGATCAGCGCCTTCAACGCATTCTCGTTGATCGTTTCGCCCTCGCGAATATCGATCGCGCGGCGCACATTGCCGTCGAGGCTGGAATTGAAGAGACCTGCGGGATCCGCCAGCGCGGCGCCCTTGGCGAAGGTCAGCTTCACGACCTCCTTGTAGGTCTCGCCGGTGCAGATGATGCCGTCGTGCTCCCAGACGGGAACACCGCGCCATTTCCACTCTTCGACGACATCAGGGTCGGCCTCCTTGATCAGCGCGCGAACCCGCCCCAGCATCTCGCCGCGCCAGTCGCCGAGCTCCTTGATCCGGCCGTCGATCAGCTTGGATGGCGAGGCGGTACCTGCTTGCTTCGCGCTGCTCGTCTTCGCCGCCACGGGCTTCTTCATCATGGCCTCGTTCACGCGTTGCTGCGGCCGCGATAAGGTAGCGCGAACAGATAGAGCCCGGTCGCGAGCAGCGGAATCAGCGGCACCAGCGCCAGGAAGCCGATCCACACGGCCTCGACTTGCATCGTCATCGCCATGATGTTGGCGATGACGGCAAGCGTGAAAGCCATCGACAGCCAGCGATGGATCTGCCGAATCCACATAGGCGTGCTCATTGGGACCTCCTTTGAGAATGATCGGAATGGGTGGTGGAGCTAGCTCGCCCGCGCCAGCAAATCGTCCAGCTTGGCCAAAAACTGCTTCCAGCCGGCATGCGCGCCGCCGAACGCCTGTTTCTGCGTCGGGCGGAAGCCCACCTGCTCGACGCGCAGATGCGTGCCCGCGCTCGTCGGCGTCAGCGTGAAGGTGACGATGCTCTTGAGGTCGAAGGCGGCGTCCTCATGCGAGAAATTCCAGGTGTAGGCCAGCGTCCTCTGCGGCTCGATGGTGAGCACCTCGCAGTCCAGCACGCCGCCCCATTCGCCGCGCAGATTGAAGCGATGGCCGACGACCGGCCTGAAGTCGTTCTTCATCAGCCATTCCTCGATCAGATGCGGCTGCGTCAGCGCGCGCCAGAGCCGCTCGGCGGGATAGGCAAATTCGCGCTCGATCACGACGGAGCGCGTCTCGGCGGGGGCGTTCATTGGTCCATCCTCTTCAGGAGATCGTCGAGGGCATCTAACCTTTTCTGCCAGAACCCGGCCATCTGGCCGGTCCAGTCGATCAGCGGATTGAGCGCACCGGGCTGCGCGCTGTAATGGGTCTGCCGTCCTTCGTGCCGGTCGCGAACCAGGCCCGCCTGCTTCAGGGCGCCAAGATGTTTCGACACCGCCGGCTGCGACACGCCGGATCGTGCCGTCAGCGCCCCGACCGTCTGCTCCCCCTCACGGCACAGCCGCTCGAAGATCGCTCGCCGGGTGGGATCGGCGAGCGTCCTGAACAGAAGGTCGGGGGTGGGAGGCATGAAAAATCCATAACCGGGAGGTTATGGGTAGACTCATAACTGTAGAGTTATGGGTGAGTCAAGTGGACTTGGAGGGAAATGGCTGTCGCTCGCGCAACGTCCTCCGCCGTCATTGCGAGCGCAGCGAAGCAATCCAGAATCCCTCCTCGGAGACAGTCTGGATTGCTCCGTCGCAAGGGCTCCTCGCAATGACGCGGAAAGGGCTGCGCCAGCCATCGCCGTGCCCGCCTACGGCCGCAAATACAGATACCCCTGCGACTGCAGCTCGGCCAGCCGGACCACGCCGCCCTTCTCGGCGTTGATGAAACCCGGCAGCAGCTCGCTCAGCGTCACGTTCTGCGCTTTCATCGTGTTGCCGCAGGCGGCGAGCTCGATGCCGCCCTGGGAGAAGTCACCGACGCGCTTGCTGACGTCGGGGTTGGCCTGCGCCGAGTGAAACGCCTTCAGCGCCGGGCCGTGGATCACCAGCGCGATCGTCACATGCTCTGGGCCGCCGACCCCGTCGATGTGGTTCTGGATGTTTCCGAGCACGAAATGGACCTTCTCGGCGTCGCTGAGATGGTAGGCGACTTTCAGCTTGCTACTCGCGCTCACTTCCGTCGCGGCTCTGGCGCCGGAGGCGCCGAGTGCTGCGCCCAAAGCCGAGACGGCGCTCCACAAGATGCTGCGGCGGTTCATGGCATTCTCCCTGGATTGCCTGACATTGCCGCAGGCATATCACTTGTGGCGCAGCGCCGCGAGTTCCTTGCGGTCGGTCACCAGCGAGGCGCACTCGCGATTGTCGGCCCGGTCGAGCCGGAAAATCTTGTCGTCGGCGCCGGCGGTCAGCGAATGCTCGGCGTCATCGTCCGGCTTGTTGTTCTGCCAGACCCTGACACGTTCGAGCCGGGCGATCGCGGACTTGTCGTCCTTGGAGAGCGCAACGCCGATGCCGCCGCCATCGCAGTCGACGCCGCAGCCGAGGCGGACCTCGTCGCCGCTCCTGGTGAATACGGCGTGGTTGCACGAGCCGCTGGAGTCGAAATCGCCGCTGCGGTGACGGTACCTGAAGCCAAGGCGGAAGGAATGGTGAAGCTCCTTGTCCTCCTTGTCGAATTCCGCGGAGATCAGCAGCTTCATCGCGGCGACCTTCTGCTTCGGATGCCGCGCCAGATGGTCGGCATCGTAGCGGCGGACGAAGCAGGCATAGGCCTTGTCGCCGGGAGGCTTCGCATACATCCGCGTATTGAAGGTCTCGGCCTCGGCCTTACCGGCCTCGCGGATATCGTCGACTTCCTCGGCGCGGCCGACGCTGGTCAGCGCAGCAAAAGTGAGGGCAGCAAGGATGACGAGCTTCATAAGGGCCTCGTGCACACGACAATTTCGTCGCAGCAGGACAGAGCTGCTGTCTGTTAGACGCAGAATTGGTGACCCGCGTTCAACCGTCGCAAGCCGCTCGAGCGGTGGTCGCGGTGCGGATTCGCGCAACTCGCTTCACGCTCCGCCTTAGTCACTGATGGGCTCGAGAAGGTTCAAGCGGTGAAGCGGGCGGCTCTTCGGAACTTGAAGCCTGCAATCGCTGCGACATTGTCTCGGTTCGTCAATGTGATAGCCTTCACAGACGATCGCCTTTGGCGGTCGTAGGCTGGGGCTGCCTTGTAAGTTTGTGGAGTCCCCCGCATGGGCGAAATTCGCAACTTCAGACCCGGAAATCCCGACGAGCCGCCGCCGCACAGCGGAATGCCTCGCCGTCTCGCCGCGATCATCGTCGGCGATATCGTCTCCTACAGCCGGTTGATGCAGGCCGACGAGGAAGGCACGCATGCCCGCGTCAAGCGGATCGAGCGCGACATCATCCAGCCCAGCATCATCGAGCACCATGGAAGTCTGGTGAAGACGACCGGCGACGGCTTCATCGCCATATTCGACAGTCCCGTGGAAGCCGTTCGATGCAGCATCGTCATCCAGCAGAATCTCGTCGGCCGCAACGCCTCCATTCCCAAGCATTCCCGGCTCGAATATCGGATCGGAGTCAATCTCGGTGACGTCATCGTGGAGCCGGACGACATCTATGGTGACGGCGTCAACATCGCCACGCGTATCGAGGGCATCGCGGAGCCGGGGCAGGTCTTCATATCCGGCGCGATCTACGAGCAGATCAAACACAAGATCGTATGCGGCTATGAGTCGCTCGGCGACCGCAAGGTCAAGAACATCACCGATCCGGTGCGCGTGTATCGTGTGCTGCCGGACGCTGATGCGGTCGGCAAGACAAGAAGCCGGCGTGAGAACGTCCTGCTCTTTCTTCTGATCACGGCATTGCTGGTGATTGCCGGCTACGTGCTTTGGTACGTGCTGGTGCAGCACCGCAGCCAGGTGGGGCAACAGGCTGCCGCTCCCCCGATCGCGGCGCCGTTGGCTTCGCCGGCGCCGCAGTCCGTTCCGTCGTTACCGAGCCCGGCAGCACCGGCGCCACAAGCCGCACCCGCGGCTTCTCCGTTGCCCACAACGGTGCCACCGCCCGCAGCATCGCCTTCACCGTCTCCGGCATCCAGTCCATCGGTGACGCCGGTCCGGGAACCCGAAATGATCGCCATTCGTGGCGGCAGCTTCGCGATGGGAAGCAATGACGATCCGACCGAACGACCCGTCCATCAGGTCACGATCAAGCCGTTCTCGATCGGAAAATATCCGGTAACGGTGCAGGAGTGGAACGAATGCGCTGCTGCCAAGGCGTGCGGATTCACGGCCACTGGCAAGGACGATGCCCCGGTCAGCAATGTGAGCTGGACCGATGCGCAGCAATATGTCGCCTGGCTCGCGCAAGCGACGAAGAAGCCCTACCGGCTTCCCAGCGAAGCCGAATGGGAATATGCGGCACGCGGCGGGACACAGACCAAATATTGGTGGGGCGACAAGCTCCAGCCGGGCATGGCGGGCTGCAAGGATTGCGGTGAACTTGCGGCCGAGCAGCCGGCCAAGGTCGGCAGTTTCAAGCCCAATCCATTCGGGCTTTACGACATGGGCGGCGGCATCGATCAGTGGGTCGCAGACTGCTGGCACCGGACGTATCAGGGCGCGCCCAGCGACGGCTCGGCGTGGACTAGCCCTGACTGCGGCTCTCATGTCCTGCGCTCAGGCTCCTGGAAGAACGATTCGAGATATGTGCGGCCGTCAAACCGCGGTGGATACGACACCGGCGTCCGTTACCCCACGCATGGATTCCGGATCGCGCTCAGTCCGTAGGTACTGGAGTCAATTTGATGAAGATCGTTTCCTGTATCGCGCTCGCGGCCGCCATCGCATTGCTCCCCGGCGCGGCCTATCCGCAAGGCAAAACTGCGCCAAAGGACGCCAAGCTTTATTTCATCTCGCCGTATGACGGCCAGAAGATCCGTGGTGGGTTTTGGGTCCGGTTCGGCCTGCGCAACATGGGCGTGACGCATGCCGGTGACGACTACCACAATGCCGGCCACCATCATCTGTTGATCGATGTGAAAGACCCCATTGATGCCAAGGAGCCGATTCCGCAGGACAAGTCCCATCTGCATTTCGGAGCCGGACAAACCGAAACGTTTCTCGAGCTTCCGCCGGGCACGCACACGCTGCAACTGGTGCTTGGCGACGCCAAGCACTATCCGTTCGAACCACCCGTCGTGTCGGAGAAGATCACGATACGCGTCAGGCCGGCGGCATCAGCGCGAAGATGATCACCGCAGGCTGGCGTTGATCTTGTCCAGCACCGCCGAGCCCGGGCAGAGCGTGTCCGCCTCCAGCGCGTTGAGCGGCGTCTCGACCGTGTTGAGATGCTCGTGCAGGTCTTCGGCCTCAGGGTCGACGTACAGAAGACCGGTGACGATCTGGCCCTTGGCGGCGTGCCTTGCTAGGAAGGTCTGGGCGCCCAGGCGGTCGTGCGGATCGTAATCCGCATCGATCTTGCGCAGCGCGATCTTGCTGCCGTCGTGCTGCTCGACCACCTGCACCGTGCCGGGCGCGTAGTCCACCGCAATCGGGTCGCGGCCGACCAGCACGTCGAGCCGGTTCACGGCGTCATTGTGCTCGCGGACATAGTCGAAGCTCTTGGTCGAGCCGGCATGGTTGTTGAAGGCGATGCAGGGGCTGATCACGTCGATGAAGGACGCGCCCTTGTGGCCGATCGCGGCGGCGATCAGCGGCACCAGCTGGCTCTTGTCGCCGGAGAACGAGCGCGCCACGAAGGTGGCCCCTAATTGTAGCGCGATGGCGACGAGGTCGATGGCGTTGTCCGTGTTGGTGACGCCCTTCTTGCTCTTCGAGCCGCGGTCGGCGGTGGCCGAGAACTGACCCTTGGTCAGGCCGTAAACGCCGTTGTTCTCGACGATATAGGTCATGTTGACGCCGCGCCGGATCGAATGCGCGAACTGCCCGAAGCCGATCGAGGCGGAATCGCCGTCGCCGGAGACGCCGAGATAGATCAGATCGCGGTTGGCGAGATTGGCGCCTGTCAGCACGGATGGCATGCGGCCGTGCACGGAGTTGAAGCCGTGCGAATTGCCGAGGAAATAGTCCGGCGTCTTCGACGAACAGCCGATGCCGGAGATCTTCGCCACCCGGTGCGGCTCGATCGAGAGCTCGTAGCAGGCTTCGATGATCGAGGCGGTGATCGAATCGTGGCCGCAGCCGGCACACAGCGTCGAGATCTTGCCCTCGTAATCGCGATGCGTGTAGCCGAGCGCGTTCTTCTTCAGACCCGGATGATGGAATTTCGGTTTTGCGATGTAAGTCATGAAACGGCCTTGCGGAGCGGGGTCACCTTGAGGTGGTCCTGGTGGTCGCCAATGGCCTTGGCGATGAAGCGAGCAGTGATCGGCGTGCCGTCGTAATGCACGATCGGCACCAGCCGGACGGGATCGATGCCGTTCTCGTTGACGATGAGCTGGCGCAGCTGGCTGTCGCGGTTCTGCTCGACGACGTATACGAAATCGTGCTCGGCGAGGAAGCTGGCCACGCTGGAATGGAACGGGAAGGCGCGGATGCGCAGACGGTCGAGCTGATGCCCGCGCGCTTCCAGCAGGCCGATCGCCTCGTCCATCGCCGGCGAGGTCGAGCCGAAATAGATCACGCCATATTTGGTCGGCCGTTCCGCATTGGCCTGCAGCGGACGCGGCACCAGGTCCTGCGCGGTCTCGAACTTGCGCATCAGGCGCTGCATGTTGTCGGCGTAGACCGTGCCTTCCTCGGAGTAGCGCGCATAGCGGTCCCGCGACGTGCCGCGGGTGAAGTAGGAGCCCTTGGTCGGATGCGTGCCGGGATAGGTGCGGTAGGGAATGCCGTCGCCGTCGACGTCGAGATAGCGGCCGAAGTCGCGGCCTTCCTCCAGCATCGCCGCCGTCATCACCTTGCCGCGGTCATATTGCCTGGCATCGTCCCACTTCAGCGGGCGGCAGAGCCGGTGGTTCATGCCGATGTCGAGATCGAGCATCAGGAAGATCGTCGTCTGCAGCCGCTCGGCGAGATCGAAGGCGGCGGCCGCGAACTCGAAGGCCTCGGCCGGGTCCTCGGGGAACAGCAGCACATGCTTGGTGTCGCCATGCGAGGCATAGGCGCAGGCGATGATGTCGCATTGCTGGGTGCGGGTCGGCATGCCCGTGGAGGGGCCGGCGCGCTGGATGTTCATGATCACGGCCGGAATCTCGGCAAAGTACGAGAGGCCGATGAACTCCGTCATCAGTGAGATGCCGGGGCCGGAGGTCGCCGTGAAGGCGCGGGCGCCGTTCCAGGACGCGCCGATCACGATGCCGATCGACGCGAGCTCGTCCTCGCCCTGCACGATCGCGTATTTCGCCTTGCCCGTTTCAGGATCGTGCCGGTACTTCTTGCAATGGGCGGTGAAAGCCTCGGCCACCGACGAGGACGGCGTGATCGGATACCAGGCACACACGGTGGCGCCACCATAGACCGCGCCGAGCGCGGCGGCGCTGTTGCCCTCGATGAAGATGCGGTCGCCGACCTTGTCGGACTTCTTCACGCGCAGCCCAATCGGACATTTCAGGTTCTGCAGCGCCCAGTCGCGGCCGAGATGCAGCGCATGGACGTTGGAGGAGAGCAGCTTCTCCTTGCCTTTGTACTGCTCGCCGATCAGCTGCTCGATCAGCTTGGGGTCCATGTCGAGCAACGCGCTGAGCGCGCCCAAATAGATGATGTTCTTGAACAGCTGTCGCTGACGCGGATCGGTATAGGTCGAGTTGGTGATCGCAGTCAGCGGCACGCCGATCACTGTGATGTCGTCGCGGAATTTGGTCGACGGCATCGGCTTGGTGGAATCGTAGAACAGGTAGCCGCCGGGCTCGATGCCGGCGACGTCCTTGTCCCAGGTCTGCGGATTCATCGCCACCATCATGTCGACGCCGCCGCGTGCGCCGAGATGGCCGGCTTCCGTCACGCGCACCTCGTACCAGGTCGGCAGGCCCTGGATGTTGGAGGGGAAGATGTTGCGTGGGCTGACAGGCACGCCGTGGCGCAGGATCGCGCGCGCGAACATCTCGTTGGCGCTGGCCGAGCCCGAGCCGTTGACGTTGGCGAAGCGGACGACGAAGTCGTTTACGCTGCTGATCGGCTTTTTGTCGGACATGTCGAACCTGCGTGGGTCATCTCGATGAAATATTTCTGCATGTCCCAGGCGCCGGTGGGACAGCGCTCGGCGCACAGCCCGCAATGCAGGCAGACATCCTCGTCCTTCACCATCACCCGCCCGGTCTTCAGGTCCGAGGAGACGTAGAGGTCCTGGTCCGGATGCGCGGAGGGCGCCTTCAGGCGCTGGCGCAGATCGCTTTCCTCGCCGTTGGCGGTGAAGGTGATGCAATCCATCGGGCAGATGTCGGCGCAGGCGTCGCACTCGATGCAGAGCGAGGTCGAGAACACGGTCTGCACGTCGCAGTTCAGGCAGCGATGCGCTTCGCCGAGCGCCAGCTTGACATCATAGCCGAGCTCGACCTCGGCGCGGATGTCCTTCAGCGCAACGACCTTGTCGCGATGCGGTACCTTATAGCGCTTGTCGGGCGAGATGTCGTTGTCATAGCTCCATTCGTGGATGCCCATCTTCTGCGAGGAGATCTGCACCTCCGGCAGCGGCCGTTCGTCGACCGCTTCGCCCGAGAGCATCTTGTGGATCGACAGCGCGGCGTCATGGCCGTGCGCGACCGCCCAGATGATGTTCTTCGGGCCGAACGCGGCATCGCCGCCGAAGAACACTTTCGGATTGGTCGAGGCGAAGGTCTTCGGATCGACCTTCGGCATGTGCCATTTGTCGAACTCGATGCCGCAATCCTGCTCGATCCAGGGGAAGGCGTTCTCCTGACCGACCGCGACCAGCACGTCGTCGCAGGGAATGGTCTGATCGGGATCGCCCGAAGGCACCAGATTGCGGCGGCCTTTGGCGTCGTATTCGGCTTTGACGTGCTGGAAGGTGACGCCGATCAGCTTGCCGGCGACATGCTTGAAGGCCACCGGGACCATGTAGTTGAGGATCGGGATATCCTCGTGGATCGCGTCTTCCTTCTCCCAGGGCGAGGCCTTCATCTCGTCGAAGCCGGAACGCACGACCACCGTGACTTTCTCGCCGCCGAGCCGGCGCGCGGTGCGGCAGCAATCCATCGCGGTGTTGCCGCCGCCGAGCACGATGACGCGCTTGCCTATCTTGTCGACATGGCCGAACGACACGTTGGCCAGCCATTCGATGCCGATATGGATGTTGGCGGCGGCCTCTTTCCGGCCGGGAAGCTCGAGCTCGCGGCCGCGGGGCGCGCCGGAGCCGACGAAGATCGCGTCGTATTTCTCCGCGAGCAGCGCCTTCATGCTGTCGATGCGGTGGCCGCCTTTGAACTCGACGCCGAGGTTGAGGATGTAGCCGGTCTCCTCGTCGATCACCGAATTGGGCAGGCGGAATTTCGGGATCTGCGTGCGCATCATGCCGCCGGCTTCCGGGTCGGCGTCGAACA
This sequence comes from Bradyrhizobium sp. BRP20, assembly GCF_020194215.1. NCBI lineage: Bacteria > Pseudomonadati > Pseudomonadota > Alphaproteobacteria > Hyphomicrobiales > Nitrobacteraceae > Bradyrhizobium > Bradyrhizobium sp. BRP20. Next base: position 181,435 of record NZ_JADYVY010000003.1, read on the forward strand.
CGGTGCAGTGATAGCCGAGCGGCGCGAGATCGCGCGCCACCGTCAGCGAAGCGGGACCGCCGCCGACCAGCGCGACGCGCTTGCCGTTCTTCGGGCCGGGCTTCGGCAACCGCTGCCTGATGTCGTCCTTGAAATCGGCGGCAACGCGCTTGAGGCGGCAGATCGCGACAGGATTTTCCTCGACGCGTCCGCGCCGGCACGCCGGCTCGCAGGGACGATCGCAGGTGCGTCCCAGAATGCCGGGAAACACGTTCGATTTCCAATTGATCATGTAGGCATCGCTGTAGCGGCCTTGGGCGATCAGTCGGATGTATTCGGGAACCGGGGTGTGCGCAGGACAGGCCCATTGGCAATCGACCACTTTGTGAAAGTAGTCGGGGGCCGCGATGTCGGTCGGTTTCATTCCTACCCTGTCCGCGCAGGTCCGAAGACCCCGCGGCCTTTTTTGTTTGAGCTTGGCGAGCGCTTAACGCGCTTTGATCTGGTTTCTGAATGACGTCATTGGGTTAGCTTATTAGAACCGTTCCGAAGTACAACGGCAAATTTGCGCGCGTCACCGCTTTCATGGGAGCTACGCGTGCACGGCATTAACGCGCGGCGCACGAGATGCGTGCGGTGCAATATGCTGCGATGCGGATGCCGTTCAGCCGCGCGCGACATCGCTCTTGGCGAGGTCCCACATCAGGCAGTAGGTGCCGACGGAGATGGGGAGCGGGAAGGGCGCCGCAGCCGGGCCGGTGAAGCGCTCGGCGATGACGGCGGAGACCGCATTGACATGCGTGCCGTCGATCAGCACGAACCAGTCGCGCGCGCCCTCGTTGCGCACCGCCGGAATTCCCGCCGTTGCGCCCGACAATTCCGGCTCGCTTTCGAGCAGGTGCATCGAGATGATGCCGTCGCGGTCCTGCGGCGCCAGCTTTTCTTGCAGCGCATCACGCCACGCACCGGCGTTGTCGGGCGTCGGCCGCAGCCGCACCAGGCCGAGCGACGCGCCGCGGCCAGTACCCTTGCTGATTGTGATGCGCACGACCACGCGCAGCATGTCCCTGAAGCGCGCCATGGATCGCCGCGACCATTCGGTCTGGTCGGCGAGGCGCGCCCGGTAGGCGGGGCTGTCGAGCACGCCGAGCGTTTCGGTCGAGTACAGCGAGAGATATTTGGGGTTGGCGGCATGCGCGACATAGCGCCGCGCTTCGAGAAATCCGTCGATCGCGACGCGCTCTTTCAGATGCTCGCGATCGTACCAGCGGTTGAAATCGGCCTCGTCCGAAGCGTCGATGTTCATCGACGTCAGCAGCATGCCCTTTCCGGCGAGCGGCATTCTTCTTGTCCTCTCATCGCCCGATCTTCGACGCAAGGTCCGCGATCGACTTCATGACCGCGTCCCTCACGCCGCCATCATAGAGCGAATGCCCGGCTTCTTCCACGATGCGAAGCTCGGAACCGGGCCATACTTTCGCAAGGGCCTGCGCTGTCGCGGGAGGACACAGCAAATCATAACGACCCTGCACGATCATGCCGGGAATGCCGTCGAGTCGCCCCGCATTCTGCAGCAGCTGGTCCTCGTTCATGAAGCTGTCGTTGATGAAATAATGCGCTTCCATGAACGGCGTCGCCGGCAATGTGCGCCAGACGTTCAGCCCGGCGAGGTCGAGCCGCGTCCGTGCCGGCTTGTGCTCGGACAAGACGCGCTCGGTGTCGTGCCAGGCCTTCGCCGCCGGGCCATGCACGGCAGGGTCGCTATCGAGGATGCGGCGCCAATAGGCATCCACCGGCCGGTCGCGCTCCTCTGGCGGCAGCACGCTGAGGAAATCCTCGTACAGCGCCGGATGGAATTGCGACAGGCGCGAGGTGAAGGCCGTCTCGACTTCTGCTCGCGTGCCGAGAAACGTCGCGCGCAGCGCAATGCCCGAGACGTGCTCGGGATGCGCCTCTGCATAAGCCAGCGCCAGCGTCGCGCCCCAGGAGCCGCCGACCACCATCCACCGTTCGAAGCCGAATTTTTCGCGGATCTTTTCCATGTCCGCGATCAGGTGCGCAATGGTGTTGTGCTCGCGCGATCCCTTGGGCCGGCTGCGGCCGCAGCCGCGCTGGTCGAACAGCACGGCGCAGAAGCGGTCGGGATCGAACAGCCGGCGATGGTCGGGCTGGCAGCCGCTGCCGGGCCCGCCATGCAGATAGACCGCGGGGATGCCGTCGCTGCGGCCGACGCTCTCGACACAGAGCTCATGGCCGTCGCCGACGTCGAGCATATCGGAGGTCAGCGGCGCAAAGGGATCAGTGCGTTTGGCCGCTGTGCCCGCGTCGGCGTCAGGCGTCATTCTCGGATTCCAGGGTGCCGCCGGCGAAGTTGCGATAGAGGAAGCGGCTGGTGTCGCCTGCGGCCTCGGCTTCCGCCTGCTTGAAGATGGTCTCGTGCAGCGGCGACAGCGCGCAGGCCGGGTCGGTGTTGGCGGCGTCCCCGGTCAGCGCGAAGGCCTGGCAGCGGCAGCCGCCGAAATCGATCTCGCGGAACTCGCAACTCTTGCACGGCTCCTTCATCCAGCCGGTGCCGCGATAGCGGTTGAAGGCCTCCGAGTTCTGCCAGATCCAGGCGATCGAATGGTTGGAGCGCACCGATTCGAAATCGAGCCCGGTGATGCTCTCGGCGGCATGGCAGGGCAGCACCTTGCCGGCGGGCGAGATGTTGAAGAACTGCCGGCCCCAGCCGCCCATGCATTTCTTCGGCCGCAGCGCGTAATAATCCGGCACCACGTAGTCGATGGTCAGTCGGCCCTTCAGCCGCTCGCGCGCCTCCTCAACGAGGCGGGTACACTCATCGAGCTGCGCCACGGTTGGCATCAGCGCGGCGCGGTTCTTCAGCGCCCAGCCGTAATATTGCACATTGGCGACCTCGAGCCGGTCGGCGTCGAGATCGAGCGCCATCTGGATGATGTCGGGCAACTGGTGCAGGTTCTGCCGGTGCATCACCGCGTTCACGGTGAGCGGCAGGTCGAGCTCGCGCGTCCATTTCGCGACCTCGAGCTTCTTGCGGTGGCCGCCCTTGTAGCCGGCGACGCGATCGGCGAGGCCGTCTTCGATGCCCTGGAACGAGATCTGCACATGGCAGAGCCCGGCATCTGCGAGATCGCTGAGCCTCTCGCGCGTCAGCAGCACGGCCGAGGTGATGAGATTGGTGTAGAGCCCGGCGTCGCTGGCATGCTTGACCAGCTCGACGAGATCTTTCCGCGCCGTCGGCTCGCCACCGGAGAAATGCACCTGGAGCACGCCGATCTCGGCGAGCTCGCTCAGCACTTTTTTCCACTCGTCCGTCGTCAGCTCCTTGCCGGAGCGGTCGAGCTCGACCGGGTTGGAGCAATAGGGACATTGCAGCGGGCAGCGATGGGTGATCTCGAGCAGCACCGCGAGCGGAATGCCGAACGTCTCCGCCGTCGAGCGCTGCTTCTCCAGCACCGCGAGGCTGTCGCTGGGCGGGATGGTCACGTCGCTCATGACGTCTTCTCCCTGATCTCGGTGAGAAAGCCCTTGTCGGCGAGATCCTGTAGCATGGCGATGACGTCGGCCAGGATCGCCTCGCGCGGCGCTGCGTACTTTGCGACGAGCTGATCGGCGACGTCGCCGACATTGCGCTCGCCGTTGCAGAGTTGCAAGACCTCGACCGCGATCTCGTCCGGCGCTAGCACCCGCTCCGGCGCCAGGATCACCCAGACCTTGCGGGTCTCATCATATTTCAGCTTGGCATGCCGCGGCAGCACGGGGCGGCTTGCCTCGCTGACGCTGATGTTTCGCGGCCCGGCCATTGCTTTAATCCTCAGCTCGCTTTGGGCACGAACGCGCCCGGCGGAATGTGGCCCTCGACATAGGCATGCTGGAGCGCATCCAGCTGCACCCACAGCACGTTGGTCTTGAAGATCAGCGCGTTGCAGACCTGCGCGCGCTGCTCCGGCGTCGTGGCGTGCCTCTTGACATAATCGAGCGCGAAATTGGCGTCGCGCGGCGCCTGGGTCAGGCGGCGCTTGAAGTAGCTCATGATATCCGGGTTGACGAAGTCGTAGTGCTCCAACATGCCGGCGATGCGCTCCTCATGCAGGTTGGGCGCGAACAGCTCGGTCAGTGAGGAGGCGATCGCCTCCAGCGGGCTTTTTTCGCGGCAGAAGTGCACATAGGCTTCCACCGCGAAGCGCGTCGCCGGCAAAATGCCTTCGGTGGATTCGACGTAAGCGGTGTCGAGCCCGAGCCCTTCGGTCAGCTTGATCCAGCGCTCGATGCCGCCCTCGCTGTCGACATCGCCGTCATGGTCTTCGATGCGATGGCGCCATTCCAGCCGCGTGGCGCGGTCGCGGAAGCGGGAGATCACCACCGCGTCCTTGATCGGAATGGTGCTCTGGTAATAGTAGCGGTTGAGCGCCCACGCCTGCACCTGGCCCTTGTTCAGCTTGCCGCCATGCAGCAGCTTATGGAACGGGTGCAGGCTGTGATAACGCGTGGCGCCGATGTGGCGCAGCGTTGCCTCCAGCTCCTCGGCGGAGTTGAGCTTCAAGTCCTTGCCGATCGAGAGTGCGGTCATTCCAGTCAGTGATGCGGCGTTCACAGCACGATCTCCGTTCCATCCGCGGGTATCTGCCAGCCCGCCTCCTCAGTGAGCTTGCGCTCGGGCGAGCCGGGCAGCAGCGCCGGATTCGAGTTATTGATATGCAGAAACAGCTTCCTGTCGATATTGAGATCGGCCAGCCGGGCGATGGCGCCGTCCTCGCCGGACATGGCGACATGGCCCATGCTCTTGCCGGTCTTGTGGCCGAGGCCAGCCCTGATCATCTCGTCGTCGCGCCAGACGGTGCCGTCGAAGAACACCAGTGAAGCGCCGTCGATCTCGGCCTTGAGCGCGTCGGTCACCTCGGCGCAGGCCGCGATGAAGTAGAAGAACTTGCCCGTGGCCTTGTCGGTGATCTTCAGGCCCAGCGTGTCGCCGTCGCCGCTCTCGCCGCCCGGATGCGCCTTGCCTTCGAGATACCACGCCGACTTGCCCGGCACGGCAAAGGGCAGCACCTCGAGCCCCGAGCGCGTGCCGTCGGGCAGCCGCGGCTCGAACGGCTCGCGGATCGCGATCGGCTGGCGCCGCACGTTCTTCTCGTTCAGCACGTTGAAGATGCTGTTGGAGCTGAGGATCGCCAGCACCTTCTCGTGCGCATAGATCGTGAAGGGCGAGCCTTCGCGCATCGACAGCAGGCCGGCCACCGCATCGACTTCGCTGTTGGTCAAGATCACGCCCGCGATCGGCGTGTGGCGCAGCGCGCCCACCTTTGGGTGCAGCTGCGGCGTGGCGTTCAATTGCTGGCGAAGATCGGGGGAGGCGTTGATCAGGAACCAGTGGTCGCCGTCGCCACTGAAGGCGACCGAAGCCTGGGTTCGAAACAGCTCTTGTCCCTTCGCACGAGCCGCGCGGCAGCCTTCGCAGCCGCAATTCCACTGCGGAACTCCGCCGCCGGCCCCGGCGCCCAGGACGACGACGCGAAGCATGATCCGTCTCCTGGAGGCGAATTGGCGAGGTGGATCTCAGGCCGAGACAGTTTCGGACAAGGTTTCTCTCTGCCGGAAACGTATCGTGACCGAAAGAACCACCTGCGCAGAACGCGTTTCCACCAGCCGCTTACTTGCGGGTGGCGCTCACATACATATTGATTTCCATGCCGCAGGGCACTTCGACGATCTTAGGGGCTTTCCAGGCCATTTGGCTCTCCATTTTCGCGAATTCGGACGTATCCGCCCATTGGACAAATTAGTGCGGACGGCAAAGTTCGCCAGTGAAATTTTCCCGACCTAGGTAGTAGGCTGCGGGAATTGTTGCACTGCAAAGATGGCGTATTGCGGCCGCAAAGATGAGCGGATCAGATACGCAAAATTGCCGATAGGTCGTGATCCCTGTCGGGATAAACCAGTTGTGAGTATGGACCGGCTTCTCATCGGCGACAGACGACCCCATTGGATCAGGCATGCCCAGATATTTCTTCAACACCCGCATCGGAGACGAACTGATCGTGGATCCTGACGGCGAGGACCTGCGCAACCCCGATCGCGCCTGGGAGGTCGCGCGCCAGATGATCCTCGAGGTCGTGAAGTCGGAAGGAACCCAGCCGGCGCTGCTGGAGGCCGTCATCGAGGTCACCGACGCCGACGGCGAGATCGTGCTGGAGTTTCCCTTCACCGAAGCGCTGCTCGACATGCCGGACCAGTCCGCGACGAGGCATTAGCCGGACGCGGTAGGGTAACGGGCTCACCGCTCTCTCCACGTCATTGCGAGCGTAGCGAAGCAATCCAGAATCCCTCCCCGGAGGCAGCCTGGATTGCTTCGTCGCAAGGGCTCCTCGCAATGACGGAGAATGAGGCAACGCCCGGCGCAAAACCCGCCTTTCACCCCCGCGAAATCCGCATGGCTTTGCCGCGTTCCCGGCGCTAAAAGACGCCTGTCATACGGAGCAAGCCATGCAAGATCTCTGGCGCCTGTCGGCCGCCGACCTCGCCACCCTCGTCAGGTCCAAAAAAGTCTCCGCCAGGGAGGCCGCCAAGGCCGGTCTCGCGCGGCTCGATGCCGTCAATCCCCAGCTCAACGCGGTGATCGACCACCGGCCGGATGACGTGCTCAAGCAGGCCGATGCCGTCGATGCCGCAATTAGCCGGGGCGAGGACCCCGGCGTCCTCGCGGGCGTGCCCGTCACCATCAAGGCCAATGTCGACCAGGAAGGCTTTGCCACCACCAACGGCCTCAAGCTGCAGCGCGACCTGATCGCGCGCGAGGACAATCCGGTGGTCGCCAATTTCCGGAAATCGGGCGCCATCCTGCTCGGCCGCACCAATTGCCCGGCCTTCTCCTACCGCTGGTTCACCACCAATCTCATCCACGGCGACACCAAGAACCCCCGCGACGCTTCGCTGACGCCGGGCGGCTCGTCCGGCGGCGCCGGCTCGGCGGTCGCGGCCGGCATCGGCCACATCGCGCACGGCACCGACATTGCCGGCTCGATCCGCTATCCCGCCTATGCCTGCGGCGTGCACGGTCTGCGCCCGACGCTCGGACGCATTCCCGCCTTCAACCCGGCGCTGCCGGAGCGCCCGATCGGGCCGCAGATCATGGCGGTGTCGGGCCCGCTGGCGCGCACGGTCAACGATTTGCGCATCTCGCTTGAAGCGATGTCGGCCCGCGACATCCGCGATCCCTGGTTCGCGCCGGTGCCGCTGCAAGGACCCGCACGGGACAAGCGCGCTGCGCTGTGCCTCAATCCGGGTGGGCTTGCCACCGCACCGGAGGTGAAGGCCGCGGTGAGCGATGCCGGCAAGCGGCTGGAGCGCGCCGGCTGGACCGTCGATGTGATCGAGGACACGCCGCCGATGCGCGAAGCGGTGGAATGGCAGATCAAGCTCTGGCTCGGTGACGGCTATGAGGCGCAGCTGGAAATGGCCGAGCGCGAGGGCGATCCCGGCGCACTGGCCTGCCTGCGCGGCAACCGCGCCAGGGTCACGCCGATGGATCAGGCCAATTACGCCAAGGCGCTGACCCGGCGAGCCACGCTGACCCGCGACTGGATGCTGTTCTTCGAAAAATACGCCGTGCTGCTGACGCCGGTCTCCGGCGAATTGCCGTTCCCCGACCATCTCGATCGCAAGGACGAGGATTCCTTCAAGCGGGTCTGGGAAGCGCAGCTGCCGCAGATCGCGATTCCCTTCATGGGATTGCCGGGCCTCGTGGTCTCCACAGGTCTCGTCGGCAGGGCGCCGGTCGGCGTGCACATCGTCTCTGGCCGCTATCGCGAGGATCTGTGCCTGCTCGCGGGCGAAGCGATCGAGGCCGGCGGCGTGCCGCCATCGCCGATCGATCCCGTGGGCTAGCGATGACCGCCATCTACGACTTCAAGGCCAACTCGCTGGCCGGCGAGGAGGTCGCCCTGCGGCGTTTCGAGGGGCAGGTGCTCTTGATCGTCAACACCGCGAGCAAATGCGGTTTCACGCCGCAATATCGCGGCCTCGAGGATCTCCATCGCGACCTCTCTCCGCGCGGCTTCTCGGTGCTCGGCTTTCCCTGCAACCAGTTCGGCGCGCAGGAACCGGGGCAGGCGAGCGAGATCCAGGAATTCTGCTCGACCCATTACGACGTCACCTTTCCCCTGTTCGAGAAGATCGACGTCAACGGGCCGAAGGCGCATCCTCTGTACGAGTACCTGAAACGCCAGCAATCCGGGCTTCTCGGCGCCGCCATCAAATGGAATTTCACCAAATTCCTGGTGAACCGTGAGGGCCGCGTGGTCGCGCGCTACGCGCCGACCGCCCGGCCCGAAGGATTGCGCAATCAAATCGAAACACTGTTGTGAGCGAGACAATCATGAGCGACGAATTTCCGGACCGCCTGTCGGTCGACCCGAACAGCCCCTATTACAACGCGGAGATCCTGTCGCGCGACGTCGGCATCCGCTTCAAGGGCATCGAGAAGACCAATGTCGAGGAGTACTGCATCAGCGAAGGCTGGGTCCGCGTCACCGCAGGGAACGCCAAGGATCGCCACGGCAACCCGCTGACCATCAAGGTGCACGGTCCGGTGGAGCCGTATTTCCGGGATAAGAAATAGGTTCGAACTGAGCGCGCCGCTCGCTCCTCGTCATTGCGAGGAGCACACACTCTCTCCCCGTCATTGCGAGCGAAGCGAAGCAATCCAGAATCTTTCCGCGGAAGCAGTCTGGATTGCTTCGTCGCTTCGCTCCTCGCAATCACAATAATAACCACCGAAAGCCCACCCCATGTCCGTCCGCATCGTCGACGTCCGCGAAATTACGAAACCGATCTCCTCGCCGATCCGCAACGCCTATATCGACTTTACGAAGATGACGACCAGCCTCGTCGCCGTCGTGACCGACGTGGTCCGCGACGGCAAGCGCGTCGTCGGCTACGGCTTCAACTCCAACGGCCGTTACGGGCAGGGCGGCCTGATCCGCGAGCGCTTCGCCGCGCGCATCACGGAAGCTGATCCGAAGTCGCTGCTCGACGCAGCCGGCGACAATCTCGACCCCGACAAGGTCTGGGCCGCGATGATGACCAACGAGAAGCCGGGCGGCCACGGCGAGCGCTCGGTCGCGGTCGGCACCATCGACATGGCGGTGTGGGACGCGGTGGCGAAGATCGCCGGCAAGCCGCTGTTCCGCTTGCTCGCCGAGCGTCACGGCGTCAAAGCCAATCCGCGCGTCTTCGTCTACGCCGCGGGCGGCTACTATTATCCCGGCAAGGATCTCTCGATGCTGCGGGCCGAGATGCGCGGCTATCTCGATCGTGGCTACAATGTCGTCAAGATGAAGATCGGCGGCGCTGATATCGACGAGGACCGCAGGCGCATCGAGGCAGTGCTGAAGGAAATCGGCAAGGACGCGCAGCTCGCCGTCGATGCTAACGGCCGCTTCAACCTGGAGACCGCCATCGCCTACGCCAAGATGCTGCGTGACTATCCCTTGTTCTGGTACGAGGAAGCCGGCGATCCTCTCGACTACGCGCTGCAGGCCGCGCTCGCCGAATTCTATCCGGGCCCGATGGCGACGGGCGAGAACCTGTTCAGCCATCAGGACGCCCGCAATCTGATCCGCTACGGCGGCATGCGCCCCGACCGCGACTGGCTGCAATTCGATTGCGCCTTGTCCTATGGCCTGTGCGAATACCAGCGCACGCTGGAGGTGCTGAAGACCCACGGCTGGTCGCCGAGCCGCTGCATCCCGCACGGCGGCCACCAGATGTCGCTCAACATCGCCGCCGGCCTCGGCTTAGGCGGCAACGAAAGCTATCCCGACCTGTTCCAGCCCTATGGCGGCTTCCCCGACGGCGTCCGCGTCGAGAACGGCCACATCACCATGCCCGAGCTTGCAGGCATCGGCTTCGAAGGCAAGTCCGATCTCTACAAGGAGATGCAGGCGCTGGCGGAGTAGGAGTATCGTTGGAGCGCGACGTCCGCGCCACACACTCCGTCATTGCGAGCGCAGCGAGGCAATCCAGAATCTTTCCGCGGAGGCAGTCTGGATTGCTTCGTCGCAAGAGCTCCTCGCAATGACGGTGGAGGGGCCACTGGCCGCTCGCGGGCGTCTGGCCCGCAGCCCAATGTGCCGAATTGCGCGAGCTGTCGCCACACACTCCGTCATTGCGAGCGCAGCGAAGCAATCCAGGGTCTTTCCGCTTCGGCAGTCTGGATTGCTTTCGTCGCAACGGCTCCTCGCAATGACGCTGGCGAAAGCCTCGTAGTCATCTCCTGGTTGTGCTATTGTAGAAGCTGTCCTCAGCCGAGTACGATTATGAAGCAACCCTGCGTGTACATGTTCGCCAATCGTCGCAACGGAACGATCTACACGGGCGTCACCTCCAATCCGCCGCGCGTTCGAGCATCGCGAAGGACTGGTAAAGGGTTTTTCATCGAAGTACGGCTGCAAGCTCCTCGTCTGGTACGAGCTGCACGCGACCATGTCCGACGCGATTGTGCGCGAGAAGCAGATCAAAGGTGGCAGCCGGGCGAAGAAGCTTGCGCTCATTGAGAGCCTCAATCCGAATTGGGACGATTTGTACGCGACGCTGATCTGACCGGCAGGAGATCTGCGGCTACTCGGCGAGCCGCTGCCAGGTCCTCCGTCATTGCGAGCGTAGCGAAGCAATCCAGGATCTTTCCGCGGCAGCAGCCTGGATTGCTTCGTCGCAAGGGCTCCTCGCAATGACGGTGGAGAGAGCCGAAGTCATCCGTGGTTGTCCGAGCCTGCGGTGGGCGGTCGTTGGGTTTCGCCAGCTGTCGCCCCACACTCCGTCATTGCGAGCGCAGCGAAGCAATCCAGAATCTTTCCACGGCGGCATTGCTTCGCTGTGCTCGCAATGACGATGTGGTAAGCGTCCGCCCCCTACGACAGCCGCATATCCAGCAGCCTTCGCCCCTCGCCCTTCAGCAGCTTCTTCACTGCACTGGACGCCACGACCTCGCCGTCATTGGCATAGGCCTCGTGGTTCTTCTCGATGTCGTCGAGGCGGTAGAGGTAGTTGACCATGACGCCGGCGGACTCGCGCATTCCCTTGGGCGAGAGGTCGCCCAGCCAGTTGATGCGCTCCAGCCGCGCGCCGTTGCCGAGATGGAAGCGGGCGACGGAATCGATCAGCTTGCCTTTCGGCGTGCGCGCCTTGAGGAAATAGTGCGCCGCGAGCGGCTCCAGCACGGCGCGGAGCAGCGCCGCCGTCTCCGGGCTCTCGAACCATCTTGGATCGTCGAGGCGCCTCAGCACCTCGCGGTCCTCGTCCGACAGCGGCAGATCCTTGTCCTGCTTAACCCAGGCCATGAAGCCCGGCACCGGCGACAGCGTGACGAAGGTGTCGAGCTTCGGCAACTCGCGGCGCAGCTCTTCCACCACCTGCTTGATCAGGAAGCTGCCGAAGGAGATGCCGCCCAGGCCGCGCTGGGTGTTGGAGATCGAATAGAACACGGCGGTGCGCGCGCGCTCGATCGGCAGGTGCTGGCGGTCGACTGCGAGCAGGGGCTGGATCGCGCCGGGGATCGTCTCGGTCAGCGCCACCTCGACGAAGATCAAGGGCTCGTCCACCATCGCAGGATGGAAGAAGGCGTAGCAGCGCCGGTCGACCGGATCGATGCGGCGGCGCAGATCATCCCAGTCCGAGATCTCGTGCACGGCCTCATAACGGATGATCTTTTCGAGGATGTTGGCCGGCGTCGACCAGTCGATCCTGCGCAGCACGAGAAACCCCCTATTGAACCACGAAGAAAGAAGATGCGAGACGTCGCGGTCGAGCGCGGCGAGATCGGTGTGCCCGTTCATCATGCCGAGCAGATCGGCGCGCATGTTGACGAGATCGCCGGTACCGCCGGGCGCGCGGTTGAGCCGCCGGATCAGCTCCTGCCGGCGCGGCTCGGAAGCGAAGTGCAGCGAGCTTGCGTCCTCGTCGCTGGGCGCGGCCCGCCATGTCTCGATCGCCTTGGACAGGCGCTCCCGGTCGGGACCGAAATCGCGCACCAATCCCTCGAAGAAGGCGCGGCGTCCCGCAGCGTCCAGCTCCCGGTAGATGTCGAGCACCTCGCGCGCCATCGCCGTGCCCGAGGCTTCGCCCCGGCCCGACAGCAGCGCATCGCAGAGCTCGAGCAGTCCGTCGGCATCATGCTTGGTATCGGCGGCGTCCCCCCGGCGAAGCAACGTGCGGCCGCGCTCGGAGATGGTGGCAAGCAGGTCGGAGAAGAAGGCGTTGGCCATCGGGGCTTTCGTATCAGGTCTGTGCGATGCGGCAAGCTTACACGGGATTTGGGTGCAAGCCGATCACAATCAAGCAGGCGAATGCGGCATCTTTCGCTCCGCCGTGCGTTTGGAGATGAGGGCATGCCGGAACGGGTCGATGATATGCCGGGCAGTGCTCATTCCAACGCGCTGTCATGCCCCGGCTTGACCGGGGCATCCAGTACGCCGCAGCTTCTCGATTCTAGCCGAGCCGTCTCGGCGTACTGGGTCGCCCGGTCAAGCCGGGCGACGACACCGCGTGTGTTGCAAACTCCGTCGGCGTCCGACCCGTCACCTGGCGGAATGCGGCCGAGAATGCCGGCACGCTGGCATAGCCGAGCTGGGTCGCGAGCTGCTTCACCGACACGTTCGCATCCGTCGATATCCGCTCGATCGCCGCCGCAATCCTCGCGCGCTGGCACCAGCTCTTGAAGCTCAGCTGCGTCTCGCTCGAAAACAGCCGCGACAGCGTACGCGCGGAGGTTCCGACCGCGCGCGCCAGCGTGTCGATGTCGTGCAGGCCGGTGGGATCGTCGAGCACGATCATCGCGGCGCGGCGGCAGCGCGCTTCGCGCGGCAGCGGCACGAAGGTCGCGGAATCCTCGGCCTGGTGCAATTCCAGCATCACCAGGCGCACCAGGAGCTCGGTGCGCTCTTCGGTGTTGCGCCCGTCGAACAGCGCGAGAATCGCCTGATTGAGCAGCGGCGACACCCGCACCACGAATTCCCTGGTCAGGCCGTCATAGCGCTGCTCGCGCTTCAGCCAGGACAGGTCGAAATACAGCGTGCGCATCTCGATGTCGGCCAGCAGGTCGATGGCATGCTCGAGCCCGGCCGGCACCCAGACCGCGCGGTCCGGCGGCACCAGCCAGCGTCCGGCGGGCGTCGTCACCTGCATCGTGCCCTTTGCCGCATAGATCAGCTGCGCCTCGCGGTGCATGTGCAGATCGATCCGCATCCCCTTGGGATAGTCGCGGGCGACCAGGTGCACGCCCGCGGGCGAGCGGTGGTTGCTCCGGACCTCCCGCAGGATTGGCGTTTCCAGGCTTGGTGTTTCCAAGATTGGCGTTTTCAAGACAGTCATTGGCGGCATCCCGTCATGGGGAGGACATATAACTCATTTCGGAGCAGGAGAGGATTCGGTAAATGAACAGCCCCAGTCGGGTCATCGGTTTCGTCAACGCAGGTCATTTCATCGACCATTATTCGATGCTGATCTTCGCCGCCGCTGTCATCATCATGGGCCCGGCGCTCGGCATGGCCTATTCGGAACTCTTGCCCTACGCGACGCCGGGCTTCGTTGCCTTCGGCGCCGGCTCGCTGCTCACCGGCTGGCTGGGCGATCGCTGGAGCCGCCGCCACATGATGCTGATCTTCTTCGTCGGCATCGGCCTTTCGATGATCGCGGTCGGCTTCGTGCAGACCCCCGTGCAGCTCGGCGCGGCGCTGCTTGCGATCGGCATCTTTGCGTCGATCTATCATCCCGTCGGCACCGCCATGATCGTGTCCTACGCCGACCGGCTCGGCCGCGAGATGGGCATCAATGGCGTCTGGGGCAATCTCGGCGTGGCGTCGTCGGCCCTGGTCACCGGCGTGATCGGCCAATATCTCGGCTGGCGTTTTGCGTTCATCGTTCCCGGCGCGGTTACGGTCCTGATCGGCATCGCCTTCGCGCTGAGCGTCGTGCACGAGGATCGCAAGGGCAGCAAGCAGGCCGCGGCGCAGGCGCGGGTGGCCAGGCAGGACATGTGGCGCGTGATCCTGGCGCTGCTGATCGTGGTGATCGCGATCTCCACGACCTTCAACGCCGTCACCGTGGCGCTGCCAAAGCTGTTCGCCGAGCGCCTTGCGGACCTGACCAAGAGCCCGGCTCTGTTAGGTGTCATCGCCGCCGGCGTCTACGTGTTCGGCGCGATGACGCAGTACACGATTGGCCGGCTGCTCGACCGCTACTCCCTGAAGACGGTGGCGCTGCCACTTTCCTTCATGCTGGCGCCATTCCTGTATCTGGCCGCGAGCCTGTCCAACCTGCCGCTGATCGTCGTTTCGATCGGCATCGTCATGGGTGCGTTCGGGCAGGTGACGGTCAACGACGCCATGGTCGGCAAATACACCACGGAAGAGTGGCGTTCGCGCGCCTATGCCGTGCGCTATTTCGTCGGTTTCACCGCGGCCGGCGCCTCCGTCGGTCTGGTCGCCTGGCTCTATGAGCGGGGCGGCTTCGTCACCATGCTGCACGCCTTCGCCGCCCTCTGCCTGCTCGCCATCGCCGCCGCGCTGATCCTGCCGCGCGAGATCCGCACGCCGCAGGTGGTGTGAGGGAGACTCTCTCCACCGCCTTGCGAGGAGCCCTTGCGACGAAGCAATCCAAATTGCCGCCGCGGAAAAATTCTGGATTGCTTCCGCCTTCGCAAGGCTTCGGCGGACAAGTCGCTGCGCTCGGAATGACGGAGAATGAGGAGGCACCCTCGCCATGCCACCCACGATGCCATTCTGCCAGTGTTTTGCCCGGCGGAGCAAGCCGTTTCGGCAAAGCCGAACTTTTTGAAAGTTTTCAACGGCATCCCTACTGTGCATGGGGTTGTTTTCGCGTTTGGCGCTTTTGCCCCCTCCGTCCCGTCGTGCGCGGCAGGAACTCCCGCCGCCTCCCGCGGGTTCTATCCCCGTGGCCCCGACAGCGGGGCCGGGTAAAGGGGAAATGACGCCTGCATGCTGTGGACCTTGCTCCGGCCGGTCGGCCTCGTCCCCGCGGCGCTCATCCTCACCACCATTGCGGCCGGCGCCGAAGCGGGCAAATCGGCCGGCCCGTCCGAATTCCTGCTGGTGGCGCAGATCGTCCTGCTGATCGCGGTGGGTCGCGGCCTCGGCGAGATCATGATGCGCGTCGGCCAACCCTCAGTGATCGGCGAGCTGCTCGCCGGCATCATCCTGGGGCCGTCATTGCTCGGCTGGATTTGGCCCGAGGCGCAAGCCGCGATCTTTCCCAACGCGCCCGAGCAGAAGGCGATGATCGCCGGCATCGCCCAGTTCGGCATCCTGCTGCTTTTGCTGCTGACCGGCATGGAAACCGACCTCAAGCTGGTCCGGAAGGTGGGCAGGGCCGCGATCGCGATCTCGATCGCTGGCATCGTCGTGCCGTTCGCCTGCGGCTTCGCACTCGGCGAGTTCCTGCCGGATGCGCTGCTGCCCAATCCGCAGGAGCGCCTGGTGGCGTCGCTGTTCATGGGCACGGCGCTGTCGATCTCCTCGGTGAAGATCGTCGCGGTCGTCGTGCGCGAGATGAACTTCATGCGCCGCAACGTTGGGCAGATCATCGTCGCGACCGCCGTGATCGACGACACCATCGGCTGGATCATCATCGCCGTCATTTTCAGCCTCGCTTCGCAAGGCTCGCTCGACATCGCTTCCGTGACCAAGTCGGTGCTGGGAACGCTCGCCTTCCTCGCGGTCAGCTTCACCATCGGCCGCCGCCTGGTGTTCCAGCTGATCCGCTGGGCCAACGACAATCTCGTCAGCGCGGCCGCGGTCATCTCCGTGATCCTGCTGCTGATGAGCGTCATGGCGATGATCACGCATCTGATCGGCGTCCACACCGTATTAGGTGCCTTCGTCGCCGGCATCCTGGTCGGGGAATCGCCGATCCTGACGCGGCGGATCGACGAGCGCCTGCGCGGGCTGATCTCAAGCTTCTTCATGCCGGTGTTCTTCGGTCTCGCCGGGCTCAGCGCCGATCTCACGGTGCTGCGCGATCCCAACCTCCTGATGCTCACCGGCCTGCTCGTCGTGATCGCCAGCGTCGGCAAGTTCGGTGGCGCGTTCGTCGGCGGCACCGTGGGCGGGTTGAACGGGAGGGAGTCGCTCGCCCTCGCCAGCGGCATGAACGCGCGCGGCTCGACCGAGGTCATCATCGCGACCATTGGCCTGTCGATCGGCGTGCTCAGCCAGAACCTGTTCACGATGATCGTGACGATGGCGATCGTGACCACCATGGCGATGCCGCCGATGCTGCGCGCGGCGCTGGCCAGGCTGCCGATGAGCGCGGAGGAGAAGGAGCGGTTGGAGCGCGAGGAGTTCGAGAGGCGCGGCTTCGTCGCCAATCTCGAACGTCCCTTGCTCGCCGTGGACGATAGCGTCAACGCCACCTTCGCCGCGCATGTCGCCGGACTGATCGCCGGCATGCGCGGCCTGCCGATCACGGTGCTGCATATCGGCAAGCGCGCCGAGGAACAAGAGAAGGGGCGCGGCGAGGAAGTGAGCCACGAAGCCGTGGTGAAGAAGGCGGCCGAAACCGTCTCCGCCAACAGCGACAACGATGCCGGCAGCGTCGATGTCATCAGCCGCACCAGGCGCGCGGAGCTTGGCGAGACCATTGCCGACGAGGCGCGCAAGGGCTTCGATCTCCTGGTCGTCGGCATCGCCAAGGTCGCCGCCACCAAGGACCGTTTCGATCGCAAGGTCGAGGATATTGCCGCGAAGTTCGAAGGACCGCTTGCGATCGTGGCCGCCAAGGGCAAGCACCTGAAACAGCCGATGCGCGAGGCGCTCAACATCCTCGTTCCCGTGTCCGGCAGCGCCGTCTCCAAGCGCGGTGCCGAGGTCGCCGTGGCGCTGGCGCAGGCCGGCTCAGGTTCGCTTCGGGTGGTCTATGTAGCGACGACGCGCGACAAGGGTGCGCAGCGCGGTAGCTCGCGCGGGTTGAGCCAGGAGACAGGCATCCTCAAGGACACCAGCGATCTCGCCGCCCGCTACGACGTCGACATCACCACGACCCTGCGCGTGAACCGCGCGCCGGAGGCGGCGATTCTGCGCGAGATCGACACCACCGACGTCGACCTCGTCGTTATGGGCGTTGACCGGATCCAGGCCGACCATCTCTCCTTCGGCGGCGTCGCCGATGCAGTGCTGCGACAGTCGAAGGTCTCGGTGCTCCTGGTCTCGAGCGGCGAGGCGCGGCAGGCGCCGGCGGAGCAGGGTTAGGGCTTCACCTCCGCCACCGCCTGCGGCTTCTTCTTCGACGACCGCCAGTTCTCGAAACGCTGCACCACGACGAAGAAGGCCGGCACGAACAGCACCGCAAGGCAGGTCGAGGCCAGCATGCCCGAGAACACGGTGATGCCGATCGACTTGCGCGCGCTGGCGCCGGCGCCGGTGGCGAGCACCAGCGGGACGACGCCGAGGATGAAGGCGAACGAGGTCATCAGGATCGGCCGGAAGCGGGCGCGCGCGGCCTCGATCGCGGATTCGATGATCGGCTTGCCGTCGCGGCCGTGCAGCTCGAGCCCCACCTCGACGATCAGGATGGCGTTCTTGGCCGACAGCGCGATCAGGAGGATCAGGCCGATCTGGCAATAGAGGTTGTTGTCGATCTTGAGGGCGGAGAGGATCAGCATCGGCCCGAGCAGCGACAGCGGCACGGCGAGAATCACTGAGATCGGCGCGTACCAGCTCTCGTACTGGCCGGCGAGCACGAGATAGACCAGCAGCATGGCGAGCCCGAACACCCAGTAGATCTGGTTCGAGACCGCCTTCTCCTGATACGACATCGCGGTCCATTCATAGCCGGTGCCCGGCGGCAACGTCTTGTCCGCGATCTCCTCCATCAGCTTCAGCGATTGGCCGGAGGAGTATCCCTGCGCCGGCAGGCCGATCACGGTCGAGGACGGATAGAGATTGTAGAGGCTGATCAGCGACGGGCCGGTGGCCGGCGTGATCTTGGCGACGGTGCCGAGCGGGATCATGTCGCCGTTCGAGTTGCGCACCTGCATGTTGGCGATGTCGCGCTCGGTGACGCGGAACGCGGGATCAGCTTGGGTGTAGACCTGGAACACGCGGCCGAACTTGTTGAACTGGTTGACATAGGAAGAGCCGAGATAGGTCGACAGCGCCGAGAACACCTGATCCGTGGTGACATGAAGCGTCTGAGTCTTGACGCGGTCGATCTCGACGTTGAATTGCGGCACCGAGGAGCGGAACGAGGACTGCACGCGCTGCAGCGCGCTCTGGCTTTGAGCGTTGGTGACCATCGCGCCGGTGATGGCCTGCAGCTTGGCGAAATCGCTGTTGCCGTCGCGCAGCTCGACCTGCATCGAGAAGCCGGCGGCGTTGCCGATGCCCTGGATCGGCGGCGGCGGCAACACGATGGTGCGCGCCTCCATGATATCAGCGAGCTTGTCGTTCAGGCCAAAGACCAGCGAGCGCAGATCCTCACCGGGCCCTTTACGCGCGTCCCAATCCTTCAGGATGATGTAGGCGACACCGGCATTGGCGAGGCTGGCGCTGTTGTCGAGCGCGGAGATGCCGGCGATGGTGATGACCTGCGCCACGCCGGGCGTGTCCTTGATCAGCCCGCTCGCTTTGTCGAGCACGGCCTGCGTCCGCTCCAGCGCGGCGCCGTCGGGCAGCTGCACCGCGGCGATCAGATAGCCCTGGTCCTCGATCGGCAGGAAGCCGGTCGGCACCCGCGACAGGCCATAGCCGCTGGCGGCGATGATCAGCAGTGCGAACGCGACCGAGATGGTGGCGTGCTTCACGAGGAACGTGATCAGCCTTGTGTAGCCGCGCTCGACGCGGTTGTAGACCGCATTGAAGCCCCGATAGAAGAAATTGCGCTGCTCCGGCGGCACGGCCGGCCGCAGCCACAGCGCGCATTGCGTCGGCTTCAAGGTCGCGGCGTTGATGGCGGAGAGCAGGGCGGTCGCGGCGATCACCAGCGCGAATTGCGAGTAGATGCGCCCGGTCAGTCCGGCGAGGAACGAAGCGGGCAGGAACACCGAGATCAGCACCAGCGTGATGCCGACGATCGGCGCGAACAGCTGGTCCATCGCGCGGATCGCGGCGTCATGGCCGTTCATGCCCTGTTCGATGTTGTGGGCGGCGCCCTCGACCACGACGATGGCGTCGTCGACCACGATGCCGATCGCGAGCACGATCGCAAACAGCGTCGACATGTTGATGGTGAAGCCGAGTGCCGCCATCGCGGCGAAGGCGCCGATGATGGTGACAGGCACGGTCGTCGCCGGCACCAGCATCGCGCGCCAGTC
The DNA here is from genome assembly GCF_020194215.1 of Bradyrhizobium sp. BRP20. Lineage (NCBI taxonomy): Bacteria > Pseudomonadati > Pseudomonadota > Alphaproteobacteria > Hyphomicrobiales > Nitrobacteraceae > Bradyrhizobium > Bradyrhizobium sp. BRP20. The sequence continues at coordinate 200,753 of NZ_JADYVY010000003.1, forward strand.
CTGCAGGAAGATGAGGATCACGACCAGCACCAGCAGGCCGGCCTCGATCAGGGTCATATAGACCTCGTGCACCGAGGCCTCGACGAACTTGGTGGTGTCGAACGGCGTGTCGTACTTGATGCCTTCGGGGAAGCGCTTGGCGAGCTCCGCCATCTTCTTCTCGACGGCCTGCTCGACCTGCAGCGCGTTGGCGCCCGGCGACTGGAACACGCCGATGCCGACCGCGGGCTGCTTGTTGAGCGAGAAGATCTGGCTGTAGGTCTGCGCGCCGAGTTCGACCCAGCCGACGTCGCGCACCCGCGTGACGTCGCCGCTCGTGCCCGTCTTGACGATGATGTTCTCGAACTGGCCGGAATCGTCGAGCCGTCCGTTGACGTTCAGCGTGTACTGGAACGCTTGTCCCGGCGGCGTCGGCGGCGCGCCGACCTGGCCGGCGGCGACCTGCTGGCTCTGCTGCTGGATCGCCTGGATCACGTCCTGCGGCACCAGGCCACGGACCTGCAGCTTGTTGGGATCGAGCCAGATCCGCATCGAGTATTGCCCGGCGCCGAATACGGTGACGTTGCCGACGCCGGGCAGGCGCGAGAGCTCGTCGCGGATGTTGATGGTGGCGTAGTTGCTCAAGTAGAGGCTGTCGTACCTCGCATCCGGCGAGGTGAGCGTCACGAACAACAGGATCGAGGTCGACCGCTTCTGCACGGTGACGCCCTGGTTCTGCACGGCTTGCGGCAATTGCGACAATGCGCTGGAGACGCGGTTCTGCACCAGCACCTGCGCGAAGTTGAGGTCGGTGCCGATCTTGAAGGTCACGGTCAGCGTGTAGGTGCCGTCGGAGCCGCTGTAGGACTGCATGTAGAGCATGTCCTCGACGCCGTTGACCTGCTGTTCGATCGGCAGCGCCACGGTATCGATCACGGTCTTGGCGCTGGCGCCGGGATAGCGCGTGGTGACCTGCACGGTCGGCGGCACCACGTCGGGGTATTGCGCGATGGCGAGATTGAACAGCGCGACGCCGCCGATCAGGATCATCAACAGCGCGATGACGTTCGAGAGGACCGGCCGCTCGATGAAGAACTTTGAGATCATGGCTGGCAGCCCCTACTTGCTCGAGGCCTGCGTCTGCTCGATCTTCGTCACCTGCGGGTCGATCTTCTGGCCCGGGATGACGCGCAAGAGCCCCGCGGTCACGACGCGATCCTCTGGCTTCAGGCCGCTCTCGATCACGCGCAGGCCGTTGTCGACCGGGCCGATCTGTACCTTGCGCTGCTCGACGACGTTGTCGCTGTTGACGACGAGGAGATAGCGGCCGCCCTGGTCGCTGCCGAGCGCGGTGTCGGGAACGAGCAGGGCGCTCTTCTCCTGGTCGAAGGGCACGCGGACCCGGACGAAATAGCCAGGCAGCAGCACCCGCTTGTCGTTGGGAACGAGGCCGCGCACGGCCAGCGTGCCGGTCGACTGGTTGAGGGTCGGCGAGACGTAGTCGAGCTTGCCCTCATGAGGGTAGCCGGTATCGGTCTGCAGCCCCACTTGAATCGGGAAGTGCTTCATGTCCGCGGGCGTCAGTCCGCGACGGGTCGCCTCGGCGCGGATGCGCAGCACGTCCTGCTCGTTGACGGTGAAGTTCACATAGATCGGGTCCATCGCCACGATGGTGGCGAGCTGGGTCGGCGAGGAGACGCCGACGAGCTCGCCGATCGAGACCATGTGCGCGCTGACGATGCCGTCGAACGGTGCCGTGACCTTGGTGTAGCCGTAATTGACTTCGGCGAGCTTGGTGTTGGCCTGGGCCTGCTGCAGATTGGCCTGGGCGTTGTCGCGCGCGGAGGTGGAATTATCGAGCGTGGCTTGCGAGACGGCCTGGCGCTGCACCAGCTCGGCCTGTCGCTTGTAGTCGGCCTCCGCCTGCCGGAGCGAAGCCTGCGCGCCGACTTCGGCCGCCTGCGCCTGCTCGAGCTTGAGCTTGTAGGTCTCAGGCTCGATCGTGAACAGCTGGGTGCCCTGCTTGACGAACGTGCCGTCCTGATAGTCGATCGTTTGCAGAAAGCCCTGCACGCGCGCGACGAGATCGACGCTCTTGATCGGCGCCGTGTTGCCGGTCGCCTCGATGTAGCGCGTCACCGGACGCTGCACCGGCGTCGCGACGTCGACCTTGGGCGGCGGCGGCGCCACGAACGTGTTCTTGTCCTCGCAGCCGGCGAGCACAGCCAATGCCGCGGTTGCGGCGAGTGCCCGACCGATATGTTTCCTCGCTGCTCCATTGCGTCGTGCGGGAGATGCGGGATTTGCGCGGCTCATTCGGTGGTCCCCGATTGCTGTCTGTCGGTGCGGCAGGCTACCAACAAACGGGCAGTCGTGGAACACCATAGCCATGGCGGTCACGGGTCTTGCACCGAAAACGGCAGTGTGGCCTTTGACAGATTTGTCACGACAAGGCGCTTTGCGAACGATTGGCCCGTCCGCACCTAGAGCTGGCGCGCATGCCACGCCGCGAGCACATCCTTCTCGTCTTCGGCAGTGAGACCGACGACGGGCCCGTTGACGGCGTTGAGCCAATCAAGCGTATCGCGCGCGGTGTCTCCCGGCGGTCGCGAGGTCAATCCGGCCGCGCGTGCCGGCGAGGTATCGCGCGTCAGGAAGCCGGCGTAGTCCGGCAATGGCAGCCACATCGGTAAGGACCGCGGGCCCGCCCAACGCCTGACGTCATGCGCTTCCAGAAAGGCGCGATCGATCCAGGTGAAGGTGCAGGACGCGTTCAGCGCGGAAGCGCATTCGCTCAGGAATCCGCCGCGCGTGCGGATCGGCCCAATCCCGTCATAGATGCCGACGAGACCGCTCTCTGCCGCATGCACGATCCATTGCGCGAGATCGCGCACGTCGATGAACTGGACCGCATCCTCCGGCGATCCCGGCGCCAGCACCTCGCCGCCGCGCGCAAGCCGCGCCGGCCAATAGGCGAACCGTCCGGTCGGGTCCTCGGGGCCTGCGATCAGTCCGGCGCGGCAGATGAAGGCATCATCGCCGACCGCCTGTTCGCAGGCGACCTTGGCTGCGCCGTAGATCGCCTCGGTGCTGTGCTCGATCTCTCCCGCAACAGGCTCGCGCAGCGGCGCCGTGTCGGCGCGTTGCCCCGGGATGCGGTTGTCCGCATAAACGCTGATCGTCGAGACGAAGGTCCAATGCACGCCCGGCCGCTTCAGCGCGGCGACTGCGCGACGGACCTGGCCGGGATGACGCGAGACATCGACCACGGCGTCGAATGTCTCACCCGCGAGCGGCGCAAGTCCGTCGGCCACGTCGCGGTCGATCCGCAGGAAGCGGGCGCCGGCGGCAATCGGCCCCGCAAGGCCGCGGGCCGCGCAGGTCACGTCATGCCCGCCAGCGGAGGCATGGCTTGCGATCGCCCGGCCGAGAAACTGGCTGCCGCCGAGAACGAGAATGCGCATGAAATGGTCCGTGGGGTCGATGCCACCGCGAGACTACAACCTGCGCTGGCAGTTGCAACCCGCTTTCTCAGCGTGTCCTGATCTCGGCGTATTTCGCCATCGCTTTCTCGAACTTCCGGTTGAACAGCCACATCGCGGCGAAGATTTCGCGATAGCTTGCCGAGGTTTTCGCCCGGTCGGCCCGTCCGAAGGCAAAGATGCTGTTGTTGCGCAGGTATCCCATGATTCTGGGGCTTGACACCCGGTAATTCAGGAGATCGCCCGATTTGAGCGCGGACCGCGTCGGGGTTGGAACGATCTGGATCAGCTGGAAAAGCTTCATCTGGTCGATCGTATCAGGCAGCGTCTTGACGATACCCGGAATCTCGCGGAACAGATCGGAGTGCGCGTTCATCAACCCGTTGCGGACGTTGGTCCAGTGGTTGAAGCGCTGATCGGTGCCGCGGGCACGCGCCTCCTCCTTGTCGTCTCGCGCGCTCAAGCCCGGGTCGATCGCAGCTACGTCGCCCTTGATCTTCTCCCATTTCCGCCGGCCGTTGCGGTCTTCGGAGGGGCCTGTCTGGAAGCTGCCCATATAGGTGTTCGAGCGTGCATTGCGGACATTCTGCTTGCCGTTGGTCTCCGCAAAGAACAGCCCGAGGCTGATCCGCCCGGCAGCTTCGGCGTGTTCGGGAGCGAGGCCCTTGGCGCGCGCAATCGCGACCGCAAGATCGACGACGTCCTCGAACGGCGTCGGCGAGCTCTGCGCGTTGGCAGGCGGCGCCTCCATGAGGTCGAACAGCCTGCCGTATTCCTCGACCAGCGGCTCGATCTCGGCATCGAAATAGGCCGGAGGAATCTCGAACTTGTTCGGCCGGCCGATCCGCGACGGCATGACGTCGGTGAGGTCCTTGTAGCTGCTGATCACAGCGACGCGCGCGAGATAGAGCGCCTGTCCCGGCAGGTTCGGCAGCGGCTCCTTCGCCTCGATCTGGCGCCGCCGCTCAGTGAGGATGGATTTGAAGTCGCCGAGCGCGCGCTCGTAAGCCGCGAGCGCCTCCGATTGCTGTGGCGTCGGCGCCGCCTTTTGCGCAACGGTGGGCACCGCGCCGAAGATGGCAACAGCCGCAAGCGCCGCGGCGGCAAGTCGTCTCGATCCCATGACCGATCCTGTGGCTGGTTCCCGTCGATTCGATGGCCAGCGAGATCGTAGACTCCGGAGGCGAGCTGCCGCAATTCTCCTCTCACGCCGCCCGATAGTCCGGCGCCGTCGCGAGGAATTTGCCGTAAGCATCCGCATCCGGAGGTTGGAAGCGTCCTTTGAGCCCGCCGGTCTTCTGGTTCTTCGCGCCGATATCGGCCATCAGCTCGTCGAAATGGCGGTAGTGATAAGGGGCGACGCAGAGGCCGCCATAGACGCCCGCGGCCGGCCGCTCGACGCGCTTGAAGTGCAGCATCATCTCGATGTTGTCGCGCATCGCCTGTGCCGTCGGCTGGTTCGCGAGCTGGCCGTCGGCATAACGCACCAGCCAGTTCGCCGCGAGGTCGGCGCAGAGCACGGTGCAGAACGAGGAGTTGAAGCCGACGAAGCCGAGCTCGGGCAGATCAGGATTGGCGATCAGGCGATAGAGCCGGTACTGCCCGTCGGCATCGACCAGTTTCTGCCGGTAGGCCTCGGGCAGGAACGGCACGCCGAGCTTGTAGCCGATCGCGAGCACGGCGACGTCGGCGCCCACGCGCTCGCCACCACTCATCACGATGCTGTCGCCCTCATAATGGTCGAACGTGCCGAACACGGCCTTGATGCGGCCGTCGGCGACCATCGGGTAGAAGCCCGGCGTTGCGATGGGCACCGAGCAGTTGACGCCGTCCTCGATGCGCTCCTTCGGCACCATGTTGCAACGGCCGAGCTTGAGCTGCGCCTTGAGCAGACTCTCCAGCCCGCGCCAGTTCGCCCAGACCAGCGGCGCGGCGATGCGGTGCGCGAGCCGCCCCATCGCGCTGATGCCCCAACCCGGAAACATCTCCTCCTGCGCGCGGATGTAGAGGATGCGCTTGAAGTTCACGAGACCGCCGATGAAATAGGGAATGCGCCAGACCGGCTCACGCATCACGATGGTGACCTCGCGCGCACCTGACTTCACCGCATTCACGGCGATGTCGGTTGCGGACTTCGAGCCGCCGAGCACGACGACGCGGCGTCCCTTCGCCAGTGTCGGATCGCCATATGTCGACGAGTGCAGGATCTGGCCGCCCTGCGCCAGAAAGCCGTCCTCGCCGGGGCAATGCAGCTCGCGCGGCTCGTTGAACTGCCCGGTGCAGACCGCGACGAAATCGAAATCCTCGCTCGTGGTCGTGCCGTTCTTGTCCTTCAAGGCGAGCGTCCATCCCGGCCTGCCGTCGGCACGGCGCGCCATGCCGGCGACTTCGGTGTTGAGCCGCAGCATGCGCTCGAGGCCAAAACTCTTGGCATAATCGGCGAGGTAGGCGTGGACCTGCGGCCCGGTCGGCCATTCCGGATAGGCATCCGGCATGGCGCGGTCGGTGTAGCGGTAGAGCTCCTTCGGGCTCTGGGTCTGCACCTCGGGGTAGGAGCGCGCCGGCTCCCAGACGCCGCCGAGATCTGAGCTGCGCTCGACGATCGTGACGCGGTGGCCTCGGGTGGAGAATGCTTTCGCGGCGGCAAGGCCGGAGACGCCGGCGCCGATCACGCAGACATGTTTTGGGCTGACCATGGGTTTGCTCGATGTGTTTGGCGCGCAAGCGACCGCGTTCGGCCGCACGGTGCGGCCGGCCAGGCTGCAAGCAGATGCAAGTGGAGGGAGCGGCGACCGCTAGTCGTTGGCCTCGGGCGGCAGGAAGTCGACCTCATGCAGCGCCGAGATGCGCACGACCTCGGCCGGGTCGGTCAGATTGTGCAGCTGGTTGAACAGCGCCTCCAGCTTCTGCATCGGCGAGACCCAGAACAGCGCGCGGCACGGCTTGTCGGACTTGTTGAAATAGCCGTGCGGGATGCCGCGTGGCATGCGCACGAGGTCGCCGGCATTGGCCTTGACCCATTGACCGTCGAGCTTGAGATCGAGCGTGCCTTCCTGCACCAGGATGAACTCGTCCTGGGTCGGATGGATATGCACCGGCACGAACTGGCCGGGATCGCTGTTGGTCTCGAACGCGAAAGTGGAGTCGGTGACGGCCTTGGGGAAATAGACCTGGCCAAGGATGTTCCAGCTCTTGCCGCCGTAGCCTTTCCCGTTCGCGGTGATGCCTTTTTCGAGTGCAGTCATGGCTTGCTCCTCATGGATTCCGGCGGGGACGGAGCATCGTCCGAGGACGGACCGCCTGTCTATCCGCTAAACGAATCCGGATGAACCTATTGCCATGCAGCACGACGAATTTGCGAGCTCTGGCCCTTTTCGCCCCCGCGGAACTATTATAGGCTTAAAGGAATTCCGGGCGCGAAGCATGGTCGACGATGTCCGCAGCCGAGCTGGAAATGAGCGCAACAGCCTCTGCAGCCGAACGGCTTGCGGCCTTCGCCCGCGTCACCACTGATGACGTCGACGAGGCGGCCGAGCAGATCGGGCGCATCTTCTGCCCGCATGATCTCAAGCCGACACAGGCGCGCGCGGCCGGCTTCTCGGCCCGGCACAATTGCGCGGCGTTCGAGGGTTTCTCCATCAACTACGTCGCCTATGGCGGAGCGGTCAGCATCGATCCGGGCTGCCTCGAGCGCTTCTTCCTGGTGCAGGTCCCGCTTGCTGGCAGCGCCCGCATTCGTGCCGGTCGTCGTGAGCTCGATGCGGCCCCGGACCGGATCGCGTCGCTGCTGTCGCCGACAATTCCGACCCGGATGATGTGGAGCGATTGTGCGCAGGCGATCCTGCTGCTCGATCGCCGCATGGTCGAGCAGCGCGCCGCGGCCTTGTCGGGCAGGGCGACCGGGGTGGTCGAGTTCGATCCGGTGATCGAGCTGGATGCGCCGTCCGGGCGGGCCCTGCAGACGAGGCTCGCCGAGCTGATGACACTCGCCGAGCGTCTCGGACCATCAGGCCGGCTGTCGCCGGCCGCAATGGCCGATTGGCGCGAAGCGCTGCTCGATCATCTGCTCAACCGGCAGCGGCATGGCCTGTCGGATGCGATTGAAACTTTCTCAGGGCAGGCCGAGCGTTTGCCGCGTGCCCTTCGCGCCGCGCGCGACCACCTTGCCGACCATGCCGGCGAGCCGCTCGACCTCGCGCAGCTCGCCTGCGCCTCCGGCATCGGCATCCGCGCGCTGCAGCTCGGCTTCCGCCGTCACTTCGGCGTGTCGATCTCGCAGATGCTGCTCGACATGCGCCTCGCCGGCCTCAATGCGCGCCTTGCGCAAGCCGCACCCGATGTTTCCATCACCGAGATGGCCTTCGATCTCGGCTTCACCCATCTCGGCCGCATGGCCGGCGCCTACCGCGAGAAATTCGGCGAGACGCCGTCAGCCACGCTGCGGCGAAGGATGAGCTAGATCCGTCTCGCCAGACCTTGATGCCGGACTCAACCCGCCGGCGAGTCGGTCTGGCGCAGCGTCGTCACCCAGATCACGCGCGCCACCTGCTGGGTCGGGTTGTCGAACATGTGCGGCACGATGCTCGGAAAGCGAAAGCTGTCGCCGGCTTCCAGCACATGGGCCTGGTTGTCGAGCCACAGCCGCAGGCTGCCCGAGAGGATGTAGCCCGCCTTCTCGCCGGTGTGCTGCAGGAAGTCGGTGCCGGAGGAGGCGCCGGGATTGAGCGTGAGCTCGTAGAGCTCGAGCTGGCCATTGCCTTCCGGCGTCAGCGCTTCCTTGACGACGCCGCTGGCGGTGAGCCGCAGCAGCCGCCTGGCGTTCTTGCGCACGGTGTAGCGCGGCGCTTCGGCAGGATCGCTGCTCTCGAAGAAATAGGAGATGGGAACGTCGAGCGCGATTGAGAGCAGGCGCAGCGTGCGGATCGACGGCATGGCGCGCGCACGTTCGAGCTGGCTGATCATGCCGGTCGACAGGCCGGTCTTGTTGGCGACGTCCTGGATCGAGAGGCCGGCGCGCTGCCGCAGCAGCCGCACGGTTTCACCCAAGCGCTGGTCGACCGCATCTTCGGCCTCGGTCGTCGGAGCGTCCTTCAGACTGTTCGTGTCGCCGCGACCATCCATGTCGCTCTCCCATGCATCATCTCAGCGTCGGGTATCGAGCCCGTGCCTTCAGTCAGAGTGAAAAGCTGGCGCATTCTAGCAATGCGATTGACAGCTGTATTTAGTCCTGATGAACTTTTGCCAGAAAAATTTAGAAGCACTAAAGCCCACTCCTTGTCCCTTTGCCGGGGTCTCGGGGGCGCGGGAGACGGTGCCGCGTGCGGAACGGAGAGTGGGTCATGGTAGACAACACCGGCAAGTTCGGCGTTGCGGCAGGGCATCTCGGCATTCCGAATCGCCGTCAATTCTTCCAGCTTGGCGCGGGCGCAGCCGCAGGCTGGACGCTTTCAGGGAACGCCTTCGCACAGACCGAACGTCCTACCAATCCCCCGGACAAGCCGCGCGGCCAGGTGATCGCGGCGCTGTCGCAGGAGCCGACCGTCTTTCATCCCTTGATGCCGGGCATCGAGGTCGATCAGGGCATCTGGTGGCAGGTGTTCTCGCCGCTCTGGTACATCGAGCCCGACGGCAAGTTCGTCCCCGACCTCGCCCGCGAAGTCCCGACCATCGAGAATGGCGGCCTCTCCGCCGATGGCCTGACCTGGAAGATCAAGCTGCGCAATAACGTGAAGTGGCACGACGGCACGCCGTTCACGGCGGAGGATGTCAAATTCTCCATCGAGCTGATCAACAATCCCGCATTCCGTGCGCGCAGCCGGGTCGGCCATAGCCTCGTCAAGGACATCACCGTCGTGGCGTCCGACGAGATCCACTGGCGAATGGAAGCGCCCTATTCGCCCTATATGTCGATCCTGGCGTCGTTCACCTTCATCGTGCCCAAGCACATCCTGGAGAAGGTGTCCGATCCGAATGCCTCACCGTTCCACAATGCGCCTGTCGGGACCGGCCCGTTTCGCTGGGGCGAGCGCGTGCCCGGCGACCATATCCAGCTGAACGCCCACACCGGCTATCATGGCAAGGGGCCGTACCTCGAACGCGTGGTCTTCAAATACATCCCTGATCTCACCGTGCTCTACACCCAGTTCCGCACCGGTCAGGTCGACTACACCGGCCTGCAAGGCATCCTGCCGAACTTCGTGCAGGAGGCAAAGACGCTGAAGGGCCGCAAGATCTTCGTCTCTTCGACCTCCTCGGTAGAGCATATCGCGCCGAACCTGGATTTTGGCCCTTTCACTGATCGTGCCGTGCGCGAGGCGCTCTATCTCGGCATCAACAAGCAGGCGATCATCGACGCGCTCTATTACGGTCTGCCGACGCAGACCGAGAGCTTCGTGCCGCAGCAGGCCTGGTCGTTCCAGCAGGGTCTGCCGCAGCACAAATACGATCCTGCCAAGGCCAACGCGCTGCTCGACGCCGCGGGCTGGGTTCGCGGCTCCGGCGGCATTCGCGAGAAGGGCGGCGTCAAGCTCGAATTCACCAACTCGACGACGGCGGGCAGTGCCGTGCGCGAACAGTGCCAGCAGCTCCTGATCCAGGACTGGCGGGCCATTGGCGCGGCGATGCGCGTCAGCAACATGCCGGCGGCCGTGATCTGGGGCGACTTCTGGCAGCAATCGAAGTTCAATTCAGTGATCGTCGGCGTGAACTTCATGCTGGGCAGCGACCCCGACGTGACGCCGCGCTTCGGCTCCGGCGCCATTCCCGCCAAGGGCGGCCGCGGCTTCAACACTTATCAATATCAAAGCGCGCAGGCCGACCGGCTGTTGTCTGAAGGCGCCAAGCAATTCGACCTGGCGCAACGCAAGGCCACCTATGGCGAGCTGCAAAAGCTGATCCGCAACGACCTCGCCATCCTGCCGCTGTTCCAGGGCTTCATCGCCGAGGGCATCAAGGAGGGGCTGCAAGGCTTCCGTCCCAACATCAACATGTCGATCAACAGCTGGAACATGCGCGAATGGTATTGGGCCTGATGTCTCGGGCTGGTCGGATCGCCTGAGATGGCCCGCTACGTCGTCAATCGCCTGGCGCAGGCGATCATGCTGCTCGTGATCGTCTCGGGGATCGGCTTCGCCATCCTGCATCTGGCGCCCGGCGGGCCGCTGTCGCAGTTTGCCGTCTCAAGCCAGATGACGCAGGAGGATCTCGACCGCGTCACCAGGCAGCTCGGCCTCGATCGTCCACTGCCGGTCCAATATCTCGACTGGTTCGGCCGCATGGTGCGGGGTGATTGGGGCAAGTCGTATCGCGACGGCGAGGCGGTGCTGTCGGTGATCTCCTCGCATCTCGGCGCCACGCTGGAGCTGATGGCGACGGCGACCATCATCGCGGTGCTGCTCGGCTGCTGGATCGGCATCCTTGGCGCGCTACGCCGCTACTCGCTGTTCGATACGCTCGCCACCGTCGGTGCCATGATCGCGCTGTCGATCCCGACCTTCTGGTTCGGCCTCGTCACCATCTACGTCTTCTCGGTCAAGCTCGGCTGGCTGCCGGCGGGCAACCGGCATACCATTGGCGACGGCTCCTTCCTCGACCTGCTGCATCATCTGATCGCGCCGGCCATGGTGCTGGCGCTGGTCGAGACCGCGATGTGGGGCCGTTTCATGCGCTCCTCGATGCTCGAGGTCATCAACCAGGACTACATCCGCACTGCACGCGCCAAGGGCATGCCGGAATGGCGCATTCTCACGGTGCACGCGCTTCGCAACGCGCTGCTGCCGATGATCACGGTCGCCGGCCTGCAGTTTCCGACGCTGCTGGGCGGTGCGCTGGTGGCGGAGACCGTGTTCACCTGGCCGGGCATGGGCCGCCTGTTCCTGGATTCGATTGGTTACCGCGACTATCCCGTTGTGATGGGCATCCTGATGTTCTCGGCGACGATGGTGCTGATCGGCTCGCTGCTGGCAGACATCCTCTATGCCGTCGTCGATCCGCGCATCCGGGTGGGCTGAAGCGATGGCGACCGCAGCCCTCTCCACCGTTCAGCTCGCGCCCGGCCAGGCCGCGTGGCGGCGCTTTCGCCGGCATCGGTTGGCGCTCGCGGGCGCCTTGATCATCCTCGTGCTCGTGCTCGGTTCGGCGTTCGGCCCCTACCTGCTGCCGTTCGACGACACCTACATCGACATCATGAAGCGGTTCGCGCCGCCGCTCTCCGGCGCGCATATTCTCGGCACCGACGAGCTCGGCCGCGACGTGCTGGCACGGTTGATGATGGGCGGGCGGGTCTCGCTCTCGATCGGCATCGTCGCGATGGTGATCGCGATGGCGGTCGGCATTGTCGTCGGCGCCTTTGCCGGGTTCTATGGCGGCGCGGTCGGCGCGGTGTTGATGCGGCTCGTCGACGCCGTGCTGTGCTTTCCGACCATCTTCCTGCTGCTGGCCCTCGCAGCGCTGACCGAGCCCGGTCTCGTCACCACCACCATATTGATCGCCGCCACGGCCTGGATGGCGGTCGCGCGCGTCGTCGAAGCCCAGGTGTGCTCGTTGCGCGAGCGGGAATTCGCGGTGGCCGCGCTCGCGTTCGGCTCCTCGAACCTGCGCATCATGTTCCGCGAGCTCGTGCCCAACGCGATCGCGCCGATCGTGGTTGCCGCGACGCTCAACGTCGCCAAGGCGATCCTGCTCGAATCCTATGTCAGCTATCTCGGCTACGGCATCCAGCCGCCGGCGGCGAGCTGGGGCAACATGCTCAACAATGCGCAGATCTATCTCACCAGCGCGCCCTGGCTCGCGATCGCGCCGGGCGTCGCCATCACGCTCGCGGTGACCAGCTTCAACTTTCTCGGTGACGGCCTGCGCGATGCGCTCGATCCGCGAATGAACATCCCGTGACGCGCAAGACCTCTGACGCGCAAGAGCTCGAACTGAACTCCAGGAGTGCCCCATGTCCCCGCCGCTCAACCGCATCAACAGCGACGAACGCCTGCCGGCGCAGGTAGATGTCGTCGTCATCGGCGGCGGCGTCATCGGCGTCTCGGCCGCCTATCATCTGGCGAAGAAGGGGCACTCCGTCGCGCTGGTCGAGAAGGGCCATGTCGGCGGCGAGCAGTCGAGCCGCAATTGGGGCTGGTGCCGCCAGCAAGGCCGCGCACGCGAGGAGATCCCGCTCGCGCGCGAGGCGCTGCTTCTGTGGGAGGACATGCAGAACGATGCCGGCGTCGATGCCGGCTTCCGGCGAACCGGGGTGTTGTTCCTGACCAAGAGCAAGGACGAACTCGCCAGCTGGGAGCGCTGGGCCGCGGTCGCGCGCGAGATGCAGGTTCACTCCACCGTGCTGACGCCGGCCGAGGTCGCCGAGCGCATGCCCGGCAACGCCGACACATGGGTCGGCGGCCTGCACACGCCGAGCGATGGCCGCGCCGAGCCGTCGATGGCCGTCCCTGCGCTCGCCACCGCCGCACGCAAGCACGGCGTCACCATCCACCAGGGCTGCGCCGCGCGCGGGCTGGAGACGATGGGCGGGAGGGTCAGCGCCGTCGTCACCGAGAAGGGCACCATCCGCACGCAATCCGTGCTGCTGGCGGGCGGCGCGTGGTCGTCGCTGTTCTGCCGCCGCCACGGCATCGAGCTGCCGATCGGACTCGTCAACGCCACCGCGTGCCGGACCACGCCGGGACCGGAGATCACCTCCGGCGCGCTCGGCACCGATTTCTACTGCATCCGCCGCCGCCTCGACGGCGGCTTCACGCTGGCGCTGCGCAACCGCGGCACGGTCGAGCTGTCGCCGGACCTGTTCCGTTACGCGCGCACGTTCTGGCCGACCTATCAGCATCGCAAGAACGGATTGAAGCTCTCGTTCGGCAAGTCGTTCTTCGATCAGCTCATGCGCGGCACCAGCTGGAGTTTCGACAAGCTATCGCCGTTCGAGGCCGAGCGCGTGCGCGATCCGGCGCCCGACATGTCGCTGGTCAACTCGGCGCTGGCGGCGCTGATCAAGTCGAATCCGGAATTGAAGGACATCGAGATCGCCGAAGCCTGGGGCGGCACCATCGACTGCACGCCCGATACGATACCGGTGATCTCACCGGTCGATGCGCTGCCGGGTTTCTTCCTCGCGACCGGCTTCTCCGGCCACGGTTTCGGCATCGGCCCCGCCGCCGGCAAGCTCGCCGCCGACCTCGTGACCGGCGCGACGCCGCTTGTCGATCCGGCCGCCTACAGCCACAAGCGCATGATCGACGGCCGCCGGCTGGCGCCAGTCAGCCCGTTCTGAGGGCGGCATGACGGTTCTCTACAAGGCCAATATGGTGCGCGGCGCCGAGTGGGCGCGCTTCTTCGCGGAGCGCGCGCCTGATGTGCCGTTCCGGCTCTGGCCCGACATCGGCGATCCCGCCGCGGTGCGTTATCTCGTGGCCTGGGTGCCGCCGGATGACATCACGACGACCTTTCCCAATCTCGAGCTGGTCTTCTCGGTGGGCGCGGGCGTCGATCAGTTCGACACCACGACAGTCCCGGCGCACATCCCGCTGGTCCGCATGCTGGAGCCCGGCATTGCCGAGACCATGGTCGAATACGTCACCATGGCCGTGCTTGCCCTGCACCGTGATCTCCTCGATTTCGTCAGTCAGCAGAGGCAGCAGGTCTGGCGCGAGATCCGGATCACGCCGGCCAGGCGCCGGCACGTCGGCGTGATGGGGCTCGGCCAGCTCGGCCAGGCCGTGCTGGAACGGCTCAAGACGTTCGGCTTTCCGCTTCTTGGGTGGAATCGTTCGCCGCGCGAGATCGAAGGCGTCACCTGTTACGCGGGGGCCGATGCCTTGCCAGAATTTCTGGCGCAGGCCGACATTCTCGTCTGCCTGCTGCCGCTGACGGATCAAACGCGCGGCATTCTCAATGCCGAGCTGTTCGCGCGCCTGCCGCGCGGGGCAGGGCTCGTCAATGTCGGACGCGGCCCGCATCTCGTCGAGGCCGATCTCCTCGCAGCCCTCGACAGCGGCGCGCTATCAGGTGCGGTGCTCGACGTCACCGATCCCGAGCCGCTGCCGGCAGGCCACCCGTTCTGGAGCCATCCGCGTATCCTGCTGACGCCGCACAACGCCAGCATGACCATGCCCGATACGGCCGTCGATTTCGTGCTCGACGTCATCGCGCGTCACCGCAGCGGCGAGGAGCTGCCGGGGCTGGTCGATCGCAGGCGGGGCTATTAGGGCAATCGCATGAGCATCGACAGAAGAAGATCTGATCAGGCCGTTGCCGAAGCACAGTCCTCCGTGCTTTTGGTCTCCGGCCTCACCACCTCCTTCATGCTCGAGCGGCAATGGATTCCCGTCGTTCGCAAGGTCTCGTTCGACATCGCAGCCCGCGAAACCGTCGCGATCGTCGGCGAGTCCGGTTCGGGCAAGAGCGTCACCGCGCTGTCGATCATGCGGCTCATTCCGAGCGAGATCGGCCGGGTCGAGGGCCGCGTCATGCTGGCGGGGCGCGATCTGCTCGCGCTGCCCGAGGCTGATATGAAGGATATCCGCGGCAATGACGTCGCCATGATCTTCCAGGAGCCGATGACGAGCCTCAATCCGGTGCTCACCATCGGCTTCCAGATCGCGGAGGCGCTGATCCAGCATCGCGGCCTGTCGCGCGCGGCGGCGGAGGCGGAGACCGTCCGCCTGCTCGATCGCGTCCGCATCCCTGCGGCGGCGTCGCGCTTCCACGAGCACCCGCATCGCTTCTCCGGCGGCATGCGCCAGCGCGTGATGATCGCGATGGCGCTGGCCTGCAAGCCGAAGCTTCTGATCGCGGACGAGCCGACCACCGCGCTCGACGTCACCATCCAGGCCCAGATCCTGGAACTGCTCAAAGAACTTCAGCAGGAGGAGGGCATGTCGATCCTCTTCATCACCCACGACATGGGCGTGGTCGCCGAGATCGCGGACCGCACCGTGGTGATGTATGGCGGGCAGGCGGTGGAGACGGACGCCACCGCGCGCATTTTTGCCGCGCCCGCGCATCCCTATACGCGCGCGCTGCTCGCGGCCGTGCCGCGGCTCGGCTCGATGGACGGGCGGATGCGGCCGATGCGGTTTCCGATCGTCGACAAGGTGACGGGCACGTCGGACGAGCCGGCCGAGACGCCCGATACCGTCTCGCCCGCCGAGCGGCCTCTGCTGGAAGTCTCAAACCTCACGACGCGCTTTCCGATCCGCTCGGGCCTGTTCGGCAAGGTCTCGGGCCGCGTCCATGCGGTCGAGAACGTCTCCTTCACCTTGCGCGCCGGCGAGACACTGGCGCTGGTCGGCGAATCCGGCTGCGGCAAGTCGACCACCGGACGCTCCATCCTGAAGCTGACGCAGCCGGACAGCGGTACGGTCCTGATCGATGGCCAGGATGTGCTGGCCATGAACGGCCGGGCTTTGCGCGATGTCCGCAAGCACATGCAAATCGTGTTTCAGGATCCGTTCGCGAGCCTCAATCCGCGCATGTCGGTGGGAACGGCGATCGCTGCGCCACTGCTCGCCAACGGGCTCGCGACGGCGTCGCAGGCGCGCGACAAGGTCGCCGACCTGCTCGTCCGTGTTGGTCTTTCCGCCGACATGGCGGCGCGTTTCCCGCACGAATTCTCCGGTGGCCAGCGCCAGCGCATCTGCATCGCGCGCGCGCTCGCACTCGGCCCGAAACTGATCGTCGCGGACGAAGCAGTCTCCGCGCTCGACGTCTCGGTCAAGGCGCAGGTCGTCAACCTGATGCTCGACCTCCAGGCCAGCATGGGCCTTGCCTATCTCTTCATTTCCCACGACATCGCCGTGGTCGAGCGCATGAGCCACCGCGTCGCCGTGATGTATCTCGGCGAGATCGTCGAGATCGGCCCGCGCGCGTCGGTGTTCGGCAACCCCCAGCACCCCTACACCAAAAAGCTGATGGCCGCCGTGCCGGTGCCCGATCCGTCACGCCGCGGCACGCCGCGTCCAACCTCCAACGACGAGATCAGAAGCCCGGTCCGCGCGCCGGATTATCAGCCCCCCGTGCGGCGCTATCGCGAAGTGTCGCCCGGTCACGTCGTGCAGATGTGGGGCGAGGAATGGTCGGCCTGAGGCTGCGAGCTTCACGAAACCAAGCGCGTATCTTTGATTTCGGCCAGACGCGGGCAGCGTGCTGACCAACCGCGCGTTGCAGATCCAGCATGTTCGCCGTCCGTTATCGCGAAATGAGATGCGTCCTTCGGAAATTGTGACCGAATAGAGCGACAGGGAGGACCGTGTGTGAACCGCTTCATACGCGCTCGCTCTCTTTCTGAATTACCACTCTCGCAACGAAAATTGCCGCACCCGGATCATTTGAAACACGGGTGAGATGCAATGCCTGCGCAGCCACATGCTCGCAGCTTTGGATTGGTTCCGTCTCGCTCACGAGCAAAGCCAGTCCCATCACTCAGCAAAGATTCTTCAGAAATTGGAATGAAAGGGCATCGCGCAACTCACGCAGCTTCTGTTCGGGGTCGGCCGGTAGGCTGCTACTTACTCAGAAGGAGCTCCTATGAAGATAAGCAGCGCAATTTTCAGCGCCTTTTCTGCAACAAGGCGCGTCGGCAATCTTCGGATCGCCCGTTCAAGTCTGATCAAATCGGCTCATCTTCTTGAAAGAATCGGGCTGGCCGCCGTTGGTGCATCTGGCGGCCTCTATGTTGGGGCGGCCCTGTTACGTCAGAAAGCCGGACTATTCGAAAGCGGCTGGATCGTCCTGATAACAATACTCTACGGAGCTGTCGGCTATTACGTCGGAATTGATATGGCTGGCCATGGCGCACAGAGGTCGACATCGAGCATCTCGGAAGAATGGAACGGTTCCGAGCCGGTCGAGATTATGAGTGCGGCTGGCACGTTCGGTGCGGCAATCGCTGCGACTCTGTCCGTCAGCATCCTTGTCCTTGATCAAAATCTGCCGAACGGCCTGATCGGCTTTGTTGCGGGCTGCTGGGTGGTCGGTTCTTCGCTTCAGGTTGCGGCGGGCACGATGGCTCGCAACTACGAAGCGCCTGTCAGCGAGCAATGAAGGAGCTCCGGTCGCGGATAACATCCGCTCGGCACAAGCCGCAGTGTTGGTTCGGTTCCGGTTCGAAACGAGCGCGACGACTCTTCGCAACCTCCGCCGTCCAATGCTGCGCGCTAACGATGTTTGGTAGCAAAGCCGTTCGCATCGAGCAGTGTCACCGCTTGAAAGCGATATCGGCATTGAGAAACCCAGGTTATCGCGCAACAAACAAGACGTGCCATCATGGTGGTGTTGGTATATTGTTCCCGTGCGCCGTGGTCCAAAACTTCTGCTAACCGCTAACCACACGATCGGTGGAGCCAATGCAGATTGCGGAGTGGCTCGAGAAGCTGGGGCTTGCGCAATACGCGGAGCGCTTTGCCCAAAATGGGATCGACATAGGCGTCCTTCCCGAACTGATGGATGAGGACTTCGATAAGCTCGGAGTCCTGCTCGGCCATCGCCGCAAGATGCTGCGTGCTATCGCTGACCTCGATCCGGCCGCGTTGATCGCATCTCCCGCTCCTCCTCAGGACGCCGAGCGGCGTCATCTCACGGTCATGTTTTGCGATCTGGTCGGCTCGACTGCGCTCTCGGCGCGTCTCGATCCCGAGGATATGTGGGAGGTGATCCGGGCCTATCGCGCTGCCTGCGCGAGCGTGATTGCTGCTTATGATGGCAGGATAGCCAGATTCGTCGGCGACGGAATACTCGTCTATTTCGGCTATCCGCGCGCCCACGAAGATGATGCCGAGCGCGCGGTGCGCGCCGGCCTCGACATGATCTCCGCGATACGCCAGCTCAAGACAGGGACCGACGAACGAGCTGAACTGCGGATCGCAATTGCGACCGGACTTGTGGTGGTCGGCGACCTCATCAGCGGAGATGCGTCGGAGGAGCACGCAACCATCGGCGACACACCAAACCTCGCCGCCCGGCTCCAGAGTCTGGCGGAGCCGGGGGTCGTCGTCGTTGCTTCATCGACGCGCCGGCTGCTTGGCGATCTGTTCTCCCTGCGCAATCTCGGCCGTCGGGAGGTCAAGGGAATGGCAGACCCCATCGCGGTCTGGGCGGTGGAAGGCGCGACTGCATCCGAGAGTCGCTTCGAGGCAGTTCGTGCCGCGCGCTCGATCGGTTTTGTCGGCCGCAAGAACGAGATCGAGTTCATCCTCTCGCGCCAGCGGGAGGCATGGCAGGGGCGGGGCCAGTTCGTATTGATTTCCGGCGAAGCGGGCATCGGCAAGTCCCGTATTGTGGCAACGCTGTCGGAAAGCCCCTCGTTGGGGTTGCACCGTCGCGTGCGATATCAGTGTTCGCCTTACCACACCAATAGTGCGCTTCATCCCTTCGTCGCGCAGCTCGAGCGCGCCGCCGGAATTCGCTCGCACGACACGGCGGATCAAAAACTCGACAAGCTCGAGGCAATGCTCGCAATAGGAACCCAGCAGGTCGCCCGGGCAACACCGCTCATTGCGGCTCTGCTTTCGATTCCCACCGGCGACCATTGCCCGCCCCTCGCCTTGAGCCCGGCGCAGCAGCGGCGGCAGACTTTTGCCGCCCTTCTCGATCAGCTTGAGGGACTGGCGCGAGGCCAGCCGCTGCTGATCATCTGCGAGGATATGCATTGGGCCGACGCCACGACACTTGAACTGTTCGATCTCGCGGTCGATCGGATCAGGGGACTGCCGATACTTGTGCTCTTGACGTCCCGGCCGGAGTTCGAGCCCTCCTGGTCGGGCCTTGCCAACGTCAGTCTGTTGCGGCTCGACCGGCTCGATCGGCAGGACACGCGCGCGCTCGTCGAGCAGATTGTCATCGGTCGCCAGCTGCCACGCGAGATGATGGAGCAGATCATCGACAAGACCGATGGCATTCCGCTATTCGTGGAGGAATTGACCAAGATGGTGCTGGAGTCCGGGCTGCTCGTTGAGGATGCCGGGCGCTACCGCCTGAATAATCCGCTGCCGCCGCTTGCTATCCCTGCGACGCTGCAGGATTCGCTGATGGCGCGGCTTGATCGGCTCGCTCCGGTCAAGGAGGTGGCCCAGATAGGAGCCGCCATTGGCCGCGACTTCTCGTACGCGCTGCTGAAAACCGTGGCGGGACGCGACGATCTGACGCTGGGCGCGGCGCTGGGACAACTTGAAGAGGCCGAACTGCTGCTGCGTCGTGGGACACCGCCCGAAGCAAATTACAGTTTCAAGCATGCCCTTGTTCAAGAAGCGGCCTACGAGAGCCTGCTCAAGAGCAAACGGCAGGTGCTTCACACACGGATTGGCGATGTCCTGCGCGACAAGTTTCCAATCGTCGCCGAGACCGAGCCGGAAGTTCTCGCGCACCACTTCACCGAGGCGGGGCTGAGCGAGATCGCCCTCGAATGGTGGCGCAAGGCGGGCCAGCAGGCGTTGAAACGCTCGGCCTATTCCGAGGCGATCGCGCATCTGGGCAAGGCCATCGCGATCGCCGATCAATTGCCTGGCGAGCCCCACCGGATGATGAGCAGGCTGCATCTTCAAATCGCATATGGCCGTGCCTTGCGGGGCAGCCTCGGCCACAGTGCTCCGGAAACGGTCGCGGCATGGACGCGCGCGCGACAATTCGCAGCCGGTATCGATGATCCCGTTGAACTTGCGCCGGTCCATTCCGGCCTCTTCAATGCCTGCCTGACCCATGGCGAACTTGCTCCGATGCGGGAGCTGGCGGATGCCATCAGGAGCGCCGCTGAGCTGCGGCCGGACTCGCCGGTGGCCGCCGTCGTGGCCCATTGGACCGAGGGCGTGACCTGCTGGTTCGCCGGCGAGTATTTGAACGCGCGTACGCATCTTGAGCAGGCGCTGGCGATCTATCGGGCCGAACCGGATCCCGCGACCTTCAGGGCTTCGGCGCTGGATCTCCCGTTCGTGATCATGCGATTTCTCGCTTTGGTGCTCTGGCCGCTCGGCGACATCGCTCGTGCGCGCAAGCTCGCCGCGGAAGCGGTGGGTGCTCCAGGAGAAAAACGGGCGCTGTCCCAGGCCAATGCGCTGGTTCATCGCGCGGTGTTCGACGGAGTATGCGGGGGCATGTTGCAGCAGACAGAGACGATCCTGGCGCTCGGTCTCGCGCGCGACCACACGATGCCGCTGTACGTGGCCGCCGGCACCTACCTGAACGGCCTCGCCAAGTGGCGTGCAGGAGACCGAATGGCCGGACTGGCGGACATGCGTCACGGCTGGACCTTCCTGCACGAGAACGATTGCTATCTCTGCGAACCGTTCTGGGGGATGCATGTCGCCCTCGCGATTGCAGATGTAGGTGAAGTCGAGACCGGGCTGGAAATCCTGGACGAATTGATCGCCGGGACGGGACAATCCGGCCAGCATTGGCTTGATGCCGAGCTGCATCGTGTCCGCGGTAAACTCTTATCGCGCCATAATCCTTCGGACGAATCCAGTGCCGAAGACGCCATCAAGCGGGCGCTGGACATCGCACAACATCAGCAGACCAAGACCTTTGAGCTGCGCAGCGCTCTTGAACTTGCACGCCTGTACAAGACAAATGGCCGAGCGCGTACGCTATCCGAAGTGCTTGCGCCCGTGGTCGCTCAATTCGAGGCGGAGCATGGACTTCCCGAATTTGCGGAAGCGAAAGAGCTGCTTAGGAATGGGCGTTAGCCGCGCCGCCATTCGATCAGTACAAGTGCCGCGCCGACTTCAAGCCAGAATAGGTCGGCATCTTGTTCTCGATTCCCGAGCCGTAGTTCTCCGGTTTTGACACGTCTTAACCTGCTGTGGTGAAAGCTAGATATGCTTCTCGTGGTTGCGAGGGGGAGTCTGCTGCGGCGGCGAATCCTGATTTCGGCAAGCAGCTGTTGTCGGATTGCTCATTGTCTCAAGGCGCAGGCTTCATGCCAACACCTGGGCCATGCGGTGATAGGCTTGCCTTCGCAAGGGCAGGCGGAGCGACCAAAGCCCATTTGGAGATCCAGTCGTGGTTCGCCTGCATGTCGAACGTTTCATTCGCAGCCGGATCGCTCGGCGGTCCCTGGCGCTCGGGATCATCGCTCTCAGCGGATGGGCCCTGTTGCCGTATGTGACCTACCGAATCGCGCCCTCCGCCTATGTCAATGCCGAGCTCATGCGGGTGACTGCGCCGATGGCGGGTCAGCTCTCGTCAGATCTTCCACGCAAGGGCGAATATTTCGAGCACACCCGGATGGTGCCGCTGGTCGAGGCGCGTTCGCCGGATCGCCGGCACCTCATGGACCTTGATCAGCAGCTGGCCATGTCCACCAAACGCGCCGAGCTCGCACGCCGGCAACTCGAGGAAATCGCCGAGCTCGATCGCAAGCTCCGCGAGCGAAGCGAGGACTATCGTTCGGGGATGGTAGCGCGCCTGCGCCACGAGATAGGTGAAACGGAAGTTGAAAAAGGCGGCTGTCTCGCTGAGGCGCGGCAGCGGAACGATGTCGCGGGCCGGATGGAGAGGCTCGTGAAGCTCGGCATCAGTTCGCAGATCCGCTCCGGTGAGGCCCAGGCCTCGCAGGAGGCAACCGCAACGCGGTGCCAGATGGCCGATGAACGCCTGCGGCGCCTCAAGACGGAATTGGGGGCGGCCGACAAGGGCATTTATCTTCGTGGCGATGCCAACGACGTGCCCTATTCTCAGCAGCAGCGCGAGCGGCTTGTCCTCCGCCGCCAGGAGCTCGAGACAGACCTGTTGCAGAACAGCTCACGTGCCGCGCAGTTGGCCGCGGAAATTGCAGAGGAACGCACTCGACTTGATCGTCTCGATCACTACGATCTGTCCTTGCCCGCAGCCCATGTGGTCTGGTCGGTCGCGGCCAGCCCCGGCTCGATGGTCACGGAAGGGCAGTCGGTCTTCGATTTCGCAGATTGCAAACGCCGGTTTATCGTCGTTGAACTACCCGAGCGCGATTTCGAGAAGATCAAGGCCGGAGATGCGGCTACCGTCCGTCTGATTGGGAGTCGCGAATGGAAGAGCGGCCAGATCCGGCAGGTCCGCGGATCGGCCGCGTACGGCGATGATCGGCTGCTTGCGGCTCGGGTGCCGCGGCCTGATCCGGGCAACATTACCATTGAGATATCGCTTCCGCCCAATGAGACGTCGGCCGACCGCAACGGCTCCTGCGATATCGGACGATTGGCTGAGGTGCGCTTCGAGCGCAGAGCCGACGGCCTGCTACGATTGGTCAGCTCGAAGTTGAAATGGCTGACCGCTCGCCTGGAACTCGACCAATCGCTCCTGTGAGCGAGATGTTCCATGCAAGCCATGACTCTGCCTCTCTCTCAGCTGTTCGCGCCGATGCTGGGCATCTTTGCTGCGATGTATCTGTTGGCGCCGACCTTTCCGGTCGCGCGCCCTTGGGCGCGTCTTGCCGTCTTTGTTGTGGTTTGGCTTGTGGTGGCCCACTATCTCGAATGGCGTATTTTCACCACCGTGCTCCCGGCAAGCGGGACCTGGTATCAGGTCGGCTGGATTTGGTTCTGTCTGTTCGTCGAGCTTCTGACTTTCACAGATCAGTTCATTCTCTATCTGACGTTCCTTCGCAGGACCGATCGCCGAAGCGAAGCAGATCAGCACGAGCGTCGGCTTCGCAGCCTGCCGGATGATGAGCTGCCCTCGGTCGACGTCTTTATTCCGACCTACGACGAGCCATTCGAGGTGCTGGAAAAGACGATCACCGGCGCGCTGTGCCTGGACTATCCGAACGTCCAGGTGTGGGTCTTGGATGATGGTCGCAGGCCTTGGCTCAGGGCACTCTGCATGCAAAAGGGCGCCGGCTATCTCACGCGCGCCGACAATTTGAATGCCAAGGCCGGCAATATCAATCATGCCCTGACCAAGACGAGCGGCGAGTTCTTCGCGATCTTTGATGCGGATTTCGTGCCGCAGCGCAATTTCCTGATGCGCACGATGGGCTTCTTCGCTGATCCAAAGGTCGGAATCGTTCAGATCCCGCACGCCTTCTACAATGAGGACCCGATGCAGGCGAATCTCGGCCTGCACAGGGGACTGCCGGACGAGCAACGGTTCTTCTTCGATTCCATCATGCCCGCGCGCGACGGCTGGGATGGTGCCTTTTGTTGTGGTTCCAACTCCGTCACGCGTCGCGCAGCCCTCCGCGCGGTAGGCGATGCCTTGCCGACCCAGTCCATTACGGAAGACATCCTGCTGACGCTCGTCCTGCTGCGCAAGGGATACGTCACCCGTTATCTCTGCGAACCGCTGGCGATTGGACTGGCGCCGGAAAGCCTTGATGCCTTTTTCGTGCAGCGGCAACGCTGGGCGCGTGGCGCGATTCAGACGCTGTACCTCGCCGCCGGTCCGCTCGGCCCCGGACTGGGCTTGATGCATCGGCTCCTCTTCTTTCCGACGCATTGGCTCTCATTGGGCTTGCGGGCGCTCATGGTCGTGGTGGTTCCGATCGTGTTCATGTGGACCGGCTTGGCGCCTGTCGTCGATGTCACCCCCGAATCGGTGTTCTACTACTTGTTCCCCGCGATCCTGGCGCTCAACGGCGGCATCTCCTGGTTCGCGCCGCACGTGCATTTTCCGCTCGCCGCTCAGGTGTCGGCGACGATCCAGAGCTTCAAGATATTGCCGACGGTGCTGGGGACTCTCGTCAAGCCGGCGGGACATGCGTTCAGGGTGACGCCGAAGGGGGCTGCCGCGCGGCGCGCAAGTTACGCTGCGGAGATATTCTGGCCGTCGGCGGTCTTGATGGCGTTGACAGTTGTCGGTGTGGTTCTGAACACGATCCCGGAATGGCGCATCATCAATCATCCGGCCGCTCTACCGATGGTCGCCTTCTGGTCGGTCGTGAACATCGTCGTGCTTTTCTTCGTCTGCATGACCTCGCTGCAGGCGCGGATGGGACGTACCGAGGAGCGTTTCGACATCGACGAAACTATCTTGATCCAGACCGTGACCGGCGAGCAGCTTTCTGGACGCGTGAGCAACATCTCCCTCTCTGGCGCCGGCGTTCTGCTTGGCTCCGGTATTGACTTTCCTCGCGCCGGAGAACCGCTGCGCGTGCACATCATGCAGGTCGGATGGGTCGATGCGGTGATTGCGCAACAAAGGGGCCGGCTCATCGGGGTGCAGTTCAAACTGCCGCAGTCGCTTGAACGAGACCTGCTGATCCGCAAGCTCTTTACCGTCGCCCGTCTGAAGCGGAAAGGTGTCGTCGCGTGCTCGGTGAATAGGGCGATGCTTAAGAACATCTGGTTGATGGCCGCACCGTTGCCCCACATTGTTGCAGGCGGCGCGAAGCCCGCGTCGATCTCGCCGACCGAGCGTCTGCCGGCAGAGAGCATGGTCATTCGGCCTCAACCGCGGACAGACGATTTTGCACTTCTTGCCGGAGCTCGAAGCCTGCATCCGACGAGTTTTACTGAACCTGGCTTTGGCCGAGTGGCCGGCACAGTAATCGAAGCCGTCGCGCCGAGTTGATTGCTGTGTTGTCCTTCTCGCCGGACCAGTCCATGCGCTATCGATCGACGGTCAAGCCGCTCATCGATGCCGTCAATCTCCTTCCGGTGTTCTCCCAAAAAATCACAAGCGGAACGAGCAACCATCCTTTAGCCCAAGGCGTTTACGGGGTTGAGGGTGCAGGGAGCATCTCTTGATCGATCACCGCAGCGATCTTCGGAAGGGGCGTCTGACGCTCTGGGCCTCCGCATTCGCGGCGGTCGCTTGCTTGGCGATTGTCGCGCTCAGCGGCTGGCGGGAGTGGTCCCAGCGACAGACGCTGCTGAAGGGCTCCGAAACAGACGTGGCCAATCTGGCCCGGTCGGTGACGCAACACGCGGACGATACGTTCGAACTCGCGGACACCGTTCTCAATGTGTTGGTCGGCCAACTCGAACTCGAGGGGACCAGCCCGGCGGCGATCGCGAAGATTCAGACCTTTCTTTCCCGGCGCAAAGCCGCGAACCGGATTCGAGCTGTGTTCGTCTATGACGAGACCGGCCGCTGGCTCGCAACCAGCGAGCCCGTGGATTTCGCCGGCCTCAACAACAGCGACCGCGAGTATTTCCAGCATCATCGCGCCGTGGCTGAGCGAGGAACCTTCATTGGGGGGCCAGTGAGGAGCAGATCGGGGGGGCAATGGATCATCACTGCGTCAAGGCGCTTCGATCATCCTGACGGCAGTTTTGCCGGAGTGGCTCTTACCACGATCGATGTCGACTATTTTTTGCAATTCTATCGCGGATTCGACGTTGGCCAGAACGGCTCAATTGCACTGGCGACCGCGAAGGGCGTTGTCCTCGCGCGTAGCCCGGACAACGGATATACGGGTCGCGATCTGTCGAATGCACCGCTTTTTAGGAATTTCCGCGAGCGGCCAAGTGCGGACGTCTACTACTTCACGTCGCCTCTCGACGGCGTTCGGCGTCTGAGCTTTTATCAACTCAGCAGTCGCTACCCTGTTGTCGTGGTTGCGACGGAATCGGAAGACGACGTCTTGGCCCCCTGGCGCAAAGCGGCGCTGACGCGCGTGGTTGCGGTGCTGGGACTGATAGGAGGGCTCGCTGTTGCAGGGGTTTGGCTGGTGCGCCAGTTGCACATGCGGCAGAAGATGGCCGCTGCTCTGATCGCCAAGGAGGCGGATTTTCGTCTCCTCGCGGAGCAGTCGGGAGACATGGTCATGCGTATAGCGGTCGATGGACGGATTCTCTATACGTCGCCGTCCAGCGCGCGAGTCCTCGGCTGGGCTCCGAACGAATTGGTGGATACGTCGGCCCTCGCCGGCATAAATCCGGCGGATCTGGCGCGGGTTGAGGAGACGATCTCCGCGTTGATGAACGGCGAAGCCGAGGAGGCGAGAATCACTTATCGCACTCGGCATCGCGAGAAAGGCGAGGTCTGGATCGAAACCGCGCTGCGCGTCGCCAGGAGTGCGCAGAGTGGAGACATCAACGGCGTGGTGGCGATCTCGCGCGACATGACCGAACGTAAGGACCTGGAGGATAAGCTGGCGGCTCTCGCCAGTTCGGATGGCCTGACGGACTTGGCAAACCGCAGACACTTCGACGAGCGGCTAGAGGCGGAATGGGACCGCGCCAGGCGCGAAGGAAGGCCTCTGTCACTGTTGCTGATGGATGTCGATCATTTCAAGAGTTTCAATGATCAGTACGGGCATCAGGCGGGCGATGCATGTCTCCGCTCGGTCGCCGGGGTCCTGGCAGAACAGGCCCGGCGACCAGCAGACTTGGCCGCTCGGTATGGTGGTGAGGAATTCGCCTTGCTGCTACCAAATACGGACACAGGAGGGTGCGAGCAGGTCGGCGAGCGAATCCGGCAAGCGATTCAAGACCTCGGCATCCTGCACGCGCTCAACCCGCCATCCAAGCAGGTCACCCTCAGTATTGGTGGCGCCACACATATGTCGTTCGGCGATAATGCTGATTTCACGTCGTTGATAGCGGCCGCGGATAGGGCGCTCTACGCCGCCAAGGAGAGCGGGCGCAACCGCCTTGTGATGTCAGGGCAAGTCATCGCGTGGCCCAGCGCGATACGAGCTTGAAGAGTAGCTCTCGTGCGCCGCGGCGTGCGCCTCACGAATTCACGTGCACGAAATCCCGCAGCAGCGGATAGATCTCGTTGTTCCAGCGCTTCCCGGAGAACACGCCGTAATGGCCGACGCCGGCCTGCATGTGGTGGACGCGGCGATAGGCGCGCACGCCGGTGCAGAGGTCCTGGGCGGCGAGCGTCTGGCCGATCGAGCAGATGTCGTCCTTCTCGCCCTCGACCGTCATCAGCCCCATGCGGCTGACCGCCCTGGTGTTCACGGGACGGCCGCGATGCATCAGCTTGCCTTGCGGCAGGAGATGCTCCTGGAACACGTCGCGCACGGTCTCGATGTAGAATTCGGCCGGCAGATCCATCACGGCGAAATATTCGTCGTAGAAGGTCTTGATGGTCGCGGCCTTCTCCTTCTCGCCCTTGGCGATGTGGTTGGCGAGGTCGAGATGCTGCTTGATGTGGCGCTCGAGATTCATCGAGACGAAGGCGGTGAGCTGCACGAAGCCGGGATAGACCTTGCGCAGGGCGCCGCGGCATTGCACCGGCACGTAGTTGATCAGATTGCGCTCGAACCATTCGATCGGCTTGCTCTTGGCGAACTCGTTGACCCTGGTCGGCTGGATCCGCGTGTCGATCGGGCCGGCCATCAGCGTCAGCGTCGCCGGGCGCGAGGGATGGTTGTCCTCGCACATGATCGCGGCGGCCGCGAGCGCGGAGACGGACGGTTGGCAGATCGCCACCATGTGCGGGCGCGGCCCGAGCTGCCCGAGGAAGTCGATCAGGTGCTCGGTGTAGTCGTCGAGCCCGAAGCGGCCCTCGCTGCGCGGGATGTCGCGCGGATTGTGCCAGTCGGTGATGTAGACGTCGTGGTCCTGCAGCAGCGTCTTCACGGTGCCGCGCAGGAGCGTGGCAAAGTGTCCGGACATCGGCGCAACCAGCAGCATGCGCGGCTGCTCGGCCACGCCGTGTTTCCTGAAGTGCAGCAGCGAGCCGAACGGCGTCGCGTAGGCGATCTCCTCGCTGACCGCGACGTCGCGGTTGCCCACCATGACGCTGTCGATGCCGTAGGCGGGACGGTCATAGGTGAGGGTGGAGCGCGAGATCAGCTCCAGCGCGGCCGAAAGCCGGCCGACCACTTGGTCCGATGAGCCCTGAGGCACCAGATTGAGGAATTTGAGTGCGGACGAAGCCCCCGCGCGCCATGGCGCCGTCAGGTCCATGTGGTTCTGAAAAGCCTGATAATACATCGACATCATACTGAAGCGCCCACTTGCCTCCTGTCGTGATGCAATATCGAAGCCAGACGGGAGCCGGACCGCCCGGAAAATTGGCACGTCGCTTGCTGCGCCCCGTCGGGTAGGCACAGATCACGGGCACGCACGCGCGGCGGTGCGTTGCCCAGGCGTGAGGGAAGGGCTCTATGGCGAAGGCGACACTGACCATCAGCAGCAAGAACTACTCGTCCTGGTCGCTGCGTGGCTGGCTGCTGACGAAATTCTCCGGGCTCGATTTCGAGGAGATCGTCACCGAGCCGGACGATCCGTCGGCGCGTGCGGAGATCCTGCTGCTGTCGTCCTCGATCCTGGTGCCGTGCCTGCGGCACGAGAGCGCCGTGGTCTGGGACACGCTGGCGATTGCCGAATATCTCAACGAGGTCATGCCGGACGCCGACCTGTTGCCGGCCGACCGCATCCAGCGCGCCCATTGCCGCTCGATCTCGGGCGAAATCCATTCCGGCTTCACCACGCTGCGCGCCTCGCTGCCGGTCAACCTGAAGGGGCACTTTCCCGGCTTCAAGATCTGGTCGCGGGCGCAGGCCGATATCGACCGGGTCTGGTTCATCTGGCGCGACTGCCTGGAGAAATCGGGCGGTCCCTTCCTGTTTGGCGAGAAGCGCACCATGGCGGACGCGATGTACGCTCCCGTCGTAACGCGCTTCGTGACCTATGACGTCAAGCTCGCACCGCCGCTCAAGGCCTATGCCGACACCATCATGGCCATGCCCGAGATGCAGGAATGGGTCGCGGCGGCGAAGGAGGAGCCGGCCGAGATCGAGGAGCTCGAGGTCGAATATTAGGCAGGCGTTGCACGGCTGTGCCTGTTTCGAGGGCGGCGGCCCTCCGCTGCGGACCGCGGCGCTATGCCCTTGCAACAATTAACCTTTGGACCCGGCGACAGGCGCCTGCGATCCGGCCGGCTGCGCAGATATTGTGCGCGCCTGCCGAACCGCAGCGAGATCTAGCCGTGAACAGGTGCGTACAAGGCGCTTCGGCTGATTCGGACGTGATTCGTTCGGGCCGCGTTCCGAAGGTTAAAGCGCAGCGCGGCCCCGTCGCATTTTGAAACAGACACCGCCTTCAGGCGGCCCCGCGCTGCTTCAGGCGCGGCAGGCGCCAGCCGATCACGGTTGCTTCCACCGCAATCCCGGCCTCGTGGTTTTGCCAGCGTCCCTCGACATAGCGGCAGGCGAACGGCAGTTGATATGTCCCGCTGTGATCCTCGCACAGCACTTCGAGTGGCAGGCCCGGCGGTGGTTCTCCGGCGCCGTCGAATTCCGCCAAACGTCTATCGCGCGTTGCCATTCCAAAAATCTCCCCTAAACAAAGCCGCGGAGAGCGCCCACTTCTCCCGCATGCGGTTCACTGCTCCCCGTCCCAGGGGAACGGGCCCAAGCTCAACGCGAGAATGCGGTGCGAGTGTGGTAGCCTCACGCTGCAGCGCGCAAACAGCGCACATTGATGTGATCGACTGGCCGAGGAACTTTCATGCTGCTTCGAAACGCCGGAATTTGTTTCGCAATGTTGCTGCTCGCCACGCTGGCGCCTCTGCCGGTGCTCGCGCAGGACGTGCCCGGCATCGAGATCTGCACGGTCGAGAAAACCATGGAGCGCCGCACCAGCTGCCTCCAGAGCAATGTCGACTTCCTGCAGAAGACGATCACCAAGCTCAGCCTCGACCATCAGCAAAAGCTGGATGTTGCCAATCGCCAGATCGATGCGCTGAAGACAGCCATCGCCGGCCTGCAGAAGACGCTTCTCGATCTCCAGGCCGCGCAGGCGAAGACCACTGAGGATCTGAAGAAGAAGCAGGACGCGCCGCCGGCGAAGGATGCTGCGAAATAGGCGCGCCGATCACGCGACGCGATATCGCTCCATCACGCCACGATCGGGCTCGTAGCCGAGCCCGGGACCCGAGGGCACCGCGACATGGCCGCTTGCATCGACATCGGCGCGGCCGCCCCAGAGGCAGGCTTCGCGCTTTAAATAGAACATCTCGACCAGCCCGTCGTCGCGCGTCGCGAGCAGATGCAGCGTCGCCAGCAGGCCCGGGCCAAAGTAAGGAGAGTGCGGCACGATCCTGATGCCGAGCCGATCGGCCAAGCCTGCGACCTTCAGGAATTCCGTGATGCCGCCGACCTTGATGACTGACGGCTGGGCGTGGCTGACCGCGCCCGCTTCCATCATCTGGCGGAATTGATATTCGGTGCAGGCATTCTCGCCGGCGGCAATTCCGAGCCCGCTCTTGCTGCGCACCTCGGCAAGCGTGGCGAAGTCTTCCGGCGGCCAGACCGGCTCTTCCAGGAACATCGGCTGCGCGTCGCGGCATGTCGCCGCGAAAGCGATCGCCTGCTCCCCGGTCAGCGGGCAGTTCATGTCGACCATCAGTGGAATGTTGGGACCGATCGCTTCGCGCGCGGCAAGCACCGCAGGCGTCGTGGTCTCGTGCAGCTTGATCGCGCCATAGCCGAGCGCGAGCGCCTTCCTGCATTCGGCGGCGATGTCGTCGGGCGAGCCGATCCGGAGCAGGCTCGCGTAAGCCGGGATCGCCGTGCGCCTGATCTCGCCCAGCAGGCGGTGCAGCGGCACGCCCTTGATCTTTGCGGCGAGGTCCCACAATGCGATATCGAGCCCGGAGATCGCGAACATGGTGATGCCGTAGCGGCCGAACAGATGCAAATTGCGCTGGATCTGCTCCATCACCGCGGCAATGCCGGCGGCATCGGGCACCTTCAGCCCGCGGGCCTGCGGCGCGATCATCTCCTCGACAGCGCTGCGCGTCGTGCGCGGGCAGACATAGGCGAAAGCATCGCCCCAGCCGGTCAGCCCGGTATCGGTTGTGACCTCGACGAGGACCATGTCGAGTGCGGTGATGGCGGACGCGCCCTGGCGGAAGCTCGCGACACCGGCATCATAGGGGATGCGGATATGGTGCGCCCGCACATCGGTGATTTCCATGACCCGGTTCCTCTTTCTCGTGAGCGGTTTCGGCGAGTGTAGCCACGAACACCGGGGCGTTGCCAGCTTCCATTGACCGGCTATCCTCATGCAAACGACAGCAATGCCGATCAAGCAAAGTGATGCCGATCGGCGCATCATCACCGCGCTTCGAACGAGAGCCTGAACCGCCATGAATCCAGCCCAGCGCGCGCTCTGGTATATCGAGAGCCATCTGGCCGAGCCGATGACGCTCGACGAGATCGCTGCGATCTCGGGCGTGTCGCGGTTCCACATTGTG
Organism: Bradyrhizobium sp. BRP20; assembly: GCF_020194215.1. Taxonomy (NCBI): domain Bacteria; kingdom Pseudomonadati; phylum Pseudomonadota; class Alphaproteobacteria; order Hyphomicrobiales; family Nitrobacteraceae; genus Bradyrhizobium; species Bradyrhizobium sp. BRP20. The sequence goes on from NZ_JADYVY010000003.1 coordinate 232,279, forward strand.
CGTGCGTTTGCCGCAGCCGTCGGTCTGCCGGTGATGCGCTACGTGCGCGCGCGGCGGCTGACGGAGGCGGCGCGCAGTCTGGCAAAGGGCGCACCTGACATCCTGTCGCTGGCACTGGAGGCGGATTACGGCTCGCACGAAGCTTTCACCCGCGCGTTCCGCGACCAATTCGGCACCACGCCCGAAGCGGTGAGGGCGGCAGCGTGCGTCAAGCAGCTCAGGCTACAGGAGCCGATCCTCATGGATTCCACCATGCTCGACCATCTTGCCCCACCGCGTTTCGAGACCGCAAAGGCCTTCCTCGTCGCCGGCCCCGCCGAGCGCATCTCCTGCGACAACGGTGCCATGATCCCTGGTCTGTGGCAGCGCTTCAATCAGGAGGTCGCCGACATCCCCGCGCGGGTCGGTCACGTCGCCTACGGCGTCTGCTGCAACGGCGATGATGCCGGCAATTTCGATTACATTGCCGGCGTCGAGGTCGCCGATTTCTCCGACCTGCCGCGCCGCTTCGGTCGCATCCGCATTCCGGAGCAGCGCTATGCGGTGTTCACGCACAAGGATCACGTCGCCTCGATCCGGCGCACCGTCAACACGATCTGGAATCAATGGCTGCCAGCGTCTGGCCTGAAAGCCGCGGACGCGCCCAACTTCGAGCGTTATGACGAAAAATTCGATCCCGCGACCGGCAACGGCGGCTTCGAAATCTGGATACCGGTCAGAGAATAACACGCAACGCTGGCATACCGTCCCGCTTGCTTGGCAAGCTCCGGCGACTTTGCCATAACCGCAGGCAAATCTTGCCTGCGGGGGCCCGTGCCGGACATCCCGCGCAAGCCATAACAAGCAGCCGGGAGGGTCTCCAATGTCCAACGTCCGCGTTCTCGCCACCGACCTCGAATTTCCCGAAGGGCCGGTCGTGATGCCGGACGGCTCGGTCGTGCTGGTGGAGATCCGCGGCCAGCGCCTGACGCGCGTCTATCCCGACGGCCGCAAGGAGATCGTGGCGAAGATTCCCGGCGGCCCGAATGGCGCGGCGCTCGGACCCGACGGCAAGATCTACATCTGCAACAATGGCGGCTTCTCCTGGATTCCGGCCGGCAAGATGATCATGCCCGGCCCGCAGCCGGACGATTATCTCGGCGGCGCGATCCAGCGCGTCGATCTGCAATCCGGCAAGGTCGAGACCGTCGTGACCAAATGTGGCGCGCACGATCTGCGCGGGCCGAACGACCTCGTCTTCGACAAGCACGGCGGCCTCTGGTTCTCCGACCTCGGCAAGCGGCGTGCGCGCGATATGGACGTCGGCGGCATGTATTACCTCAAGCCCGGCATGAGCGAGATCGTCGAAATCGTGCATGGCGTATTGCCGGCGAACGGCATCGGCCTGTCGCCGGACGAGAATACGGTCTACATCGCGGAGACGCCGACCGGGCGGCTTTGGGCCTATGAGCTCTCGGCGCCGGGCACGCTCAAGCCGCGCGATCCGATTTATCGCGGCGAGCGCGGCCAGCCGATCTGCGGCCTTGGCGGCTACCAGATGTTCGACTCGCTCGCGGTGGAAGCGAACGGCAATGTCTGTGTCGCCACGCTCGTCTCCGGCTGCATCTCGGTGATCGCGCCCGACGGCACCCTGGTGGAACAGGTTCCGACCGGCGACCGCGTCACCACCAACATCGCCTTCGGCGGCCCCGAGCTGAAGACCGCCTATATCACGCTGTCGGGCAAGGGCGAGCTGATCGCCATGGACTGGCCGCGCGGCGGATTGCCGTTGAATTTTCTGAACAAGTGACAATCGCGTAAAACGCGATTGTCATCCCGGGGCTATGCGGAGCATAGAACCCGGGATCTCGAGATTCCGGGTTCGGCTCTTCAAGCCGCCCCGGAATGACAATCATAAGGAACGATAGAATGCCCTGGCCCGATCCCATCACCCTGCGCGGACAGCATGCCCGTCTCGAGCCGCTGTCGCATGACCATCGCGAAGGGCTGGTCGAGGCGGTCAAGGACGGCGAGCTGTCGAAGCTGTGGTACACCGCAATCCCGCTGCCGGAGGACATGGGCAAGGAGATCGACCGCCGCTTAGGCCTGCAGGCCGCGGGCTCGATGCTGCCCTTCACCGTGTTCGATGCCGGCGGCAAGATCGTCGGCATGACCACCTACATGAACATCGATGCCACCAACCGCCGCGTCGAGATCGGCTCGACCTGGTATGGCAAGAGCGCGCAGCGCGGCGCGCTCAACACGCAGTGCAAGCTGCTGCTGCTGCGCCATGCCTTCGAGACGCTGAACTGCATCGCGGTCGAGTTCCGCACGCACTTCTTCAACCACCAGAGCCGCCGCGCCATCGAGCGCCTGGGCGCTAAGCAGGACGGTATCCTGCGCAGCCACCAGATCGCGCCGAACGGCACCTTGCGCGATACTGTCGTCTACAGCATCACCGCCGCTGAATGGCCGACGGTGCAGGCGCATCTCGAATTCCAACTCAACGACAAGCCGCGCTAGGGGCGGCCGAGGGACCATGGATAGATTTGATTATGTGATCGTAGGCGCGGGCTCCGCCGGTTGCGTGCTCACCAGCCGGCTCAGCGAGGACCCCAACACCTCCGTTTGCGTGCTCGAGGCGGGCCCGTCCGACTGGCATCCCTACATCCATCTGCCGGCGGGCTTCATCAAGACCTTCCACATGAAGAGCATCAACTGGGCCTACCAGCAGGAGCCCGGTCCGTGGACCGGCGGGCGCAGCATCTACGCGCCGCGCGGCAAGACGCTCGGCGGCTCGTCCTCGATCAACGGCCACATCTACAATCGCGGCCAGCGCATGGATTTCGACACCTGGGCGCAGATGGGCAATCGCGGCTGGGGCTATGCCGACGTGCTGCCCTACTTCCGGCGGCTGGAGAAGCGGATCGGCGAGGGCGAGGACACCTATCGCGGCCGCGACGGCAGCCTCATCGTCACCACCATGAACTGGCGCGATCCGCTCTGCGAGGCCTTCATGGAAGGCGCGGTCTCGCTCGGCATTCCCCGCAACCCCGATTACAACGGCAAGACCCAGGAAGGCGTCTCCTACTGCCAGCGCACCATCAACAACGGCCTGCGCGTCTCCGGCGCGACCGCGTTCCTCAAGCCGGCGATGAAGCGGCCCAACGTGCATGTGCATACGCATGCGCACGCGACCGAGATCATCTTCGAGGGCAAGCGCGCGGTCGGCGTGCGCTACATGAAGGGCGGTCGCGGCGGCCAGCCGGTCGAGGTGCGCGCCAACAAGGAGGTGATCCTGTCCGGCGGCAGCTATAATTCGCCGCAGCTGCTGCAGCTCTCCGGTATCGGTTCGCCGGACCTATTGCAGCAGCACGGCATTGCCGTGCGTCACGCGCTACCGGTCGGCGAAGGCCTGCAGGACCATTACGCCCCGCGCACGGTGGCGCGCGTCAAGGACATCAAGACCATCAACGAGCTCCGCCGCGGCTTCTCGCTGTGGATCGAGGCGTTGAAATGGGCGACCCAGCGCAAGGGCCTGCTGTCGCTGTCGCCGACCATGGTCTATTGCTTCTGGCATTCCGGCGAGAGCGCCGAGAGCTCCGACCTGCAGCTCACCTTCACGCCGGCTTCTTACAAAGAAGGCGTGCAGGGCCAGCTCGAGGACGAGCCCGGCATGACCGTGGCGTCCTGGCAGCAGCGTCCCGAGAGCCGCGGCTATGTCCGGATCCGCTCCAGCGATCCGTTCGCGCCGCCGATCATCCAGACCAATTATCTCGACGCCGAGCTCGACCGCCGCGTCATCGTCGGCGGCATGAAGCTGGCGCGGCGCCTCTTGAAGAGTGCGCCGCTCTCGCCCTATTACGCCTACGAGGATTTCCCCGGCCCCAACGTCAACACCGACGACGAATTCCTAGCCGCCGCCACCCAACGCGGCACCACCACCTTCCACCCCGGCTGCACCTGCCGCATGGGCCCGGCGGATTCCACCTGGGCCGTCGTCGACGACCACCTCCGCGTCCACGGCCTCGAAGGCCTCCGCGTCATCGACGCCTCCGTCATGCCGCGCATGATCTCGGCGAATTTGAATGCGTCGACGATGATGATCGCCGACCGCGCCTCGGATTTGATCCGCGGCAAGGCGCCGATGGAAGCCGCAAGGATACCGGACGCGGCGGTGGCGTGATATCTTCGTAGGATGGGTAGAGCGCAGCGAAACCCATCATCGTGCGGCAATCGCTGAAGTAGGATGGGTTTCGCTGCGCTCTACCCATCCTACAAGAGCGATGACGTCTATGCGAGGTTGTGCCATGATGAGGCATGACCTCCTATCGGCGCAACTTCGTCCCCGGCGGAAGCTTCTTTTTCACGGTCAATCTCGCCGACCGCCGACAATCGCTTCTGACGGCGAATATCGACCTGTTGCGCGCAGCCTTTCGCGAGATCCGTCGACGGCATCCCTACACGATCGATGCGATTGTGATCCTGCCGGAGCATCTTCACACCGTCTGGACGATGCCGGACGGAGATGCCGATTTTGCAACGCGCTGGCGACAAATCAAATCCGCTTTCTCCCGTAGTCTCGCAACAAGCGAGCCGGTGTCGGCTAGCCGCGCCGCCAGAGGGGAGCGCGGCATCTGGCAGCGTCGCTATTGGGAGCACACCATTCGGAACGAGGAGGATTATGCCCGGCACATCAACTACGTGCACATCAACCCGGTCAAGCATGGCCTCGTCAAACGGGTGTGCGATTGGGGCCACTCGTCGTTCCACCGCCACGTGGCGCTCGGCATCTATCCGGCAGACTGGGCTGGTGATCTCTCAAAGTTAGAGCGCGGCGCGGACTTCGGAGAGCCGAGTTGATGCGATGATCTGTAGGATGGGTAGAGCGCAGCGAAACCCATCATCGTGCGGAAATCGCTGAAGCACGATGGGTTTCGCTGCGCTCTACCCATCCTACAGCTGCCCGTCGGGCAAAACACCCCGCAACCCGTCAACCCCTTCGCACTAAAATATTCCGCTTTACCGAAATTCGGAATTGCGGCATAGATCGAACCAGCCCGGCTCACGAAAGAGGGGCGGTTCGCGAGTCGTTCGAAACGCGGGCCGGGTTGCGGTGGACGCGGCAGCGTCGGCACGATGGGTGCGGGCAGGGCGGGTAGTCCCTGTGAGCCCGAGGCCGCGTGCAGACGAACGGCGCTGAAGTCCGGCGAAGCCTCTTGGCGAAGCCGGATGAGCTGCGTACGGCAAAACCGTGTGGTCCTGGCCGTCGTTGCTACGGTCAAGCTGGCTGCGGAGATGCGCGCGAGCCCAACCGGGCGGACGGCATCGTCAATTCGCGGGGCGAGGGAGGCCAGAAGGAATTCGGCTCCCGGGAGAGCACGGCATAAGCCGTCCGACCATCGCGCAGGGAAGGCCGAGTGATCGGCGACACCTGTATGCTGCTGTGCGGTTTCTCTGCGTGTGCTTTTCGCGCAGCGGACCGCGGGTGCCCGTCGGCACCCGGTCTTCCCTGCGCCCTCTTTCTTTTGAGGCGACGGAATGAAGCAAAGCTCGGGCGAGATGAGCCGCGAGGCTGCGAAGCTGTGTCTGCAAATTGAATTGCCAGCGGAGAACGACGCCGTTGCTCCTTGCTCCGTCATTGCGAGCGCAGCGAAGCAATCCAGACTACTGCGGTGGAGGGATACTGGATTGCTTCGCTGCGCTCGCAATGACGGGATCGGGAGGCTGCTCGCGACACACTCGATATCGTAGGGTGGGCAAAGCGAAGCGTGCCCACGATCTGCATCCATCACGGAGGAATGGTGGGCACGGCGCTATGCGCCTTTGCCCACCCTACGGCACCGTGCGACGCGTTACGGCGTGCCTACACTTCCCTTCGGCTCAAGAACGCCAGCCGCTCGAACAGATGCACGTCCTGCTCGTTCTTGAGCAGCGCGCCGTGCAGCGGTGGAATCAGCTTGCGCGGGTCGCGCTCGCGCAGCTGCTCGGCGCTCATGTCTTCGTTGAGCAGCAGCTTGAGCCAGTCGAGCAGCTCCGAGGTCGACGGCTTCTTCTTCAGGCCGGGCACCTCACGCACTTCGAAGAAGATGCGCAGCGCTTCCTCGACCAGGCGCTTCTTGATGCCGGGGAAGTGCACGTCGATGATGCGGCCCATCGTGTCGGCGTCGGGGAACTTGATGTAGTGGAAGAAGCAGCGGCGCAGGAACGCGTCGGGCAGCTCCTTCTCGTTGTTGGAGGTGATCATCATGATCGGGCGCTGCTTCGCCTTGATCGTCTCGCCGGTCTCGTAGACATGGAATTCCATGCGGTCGAGCTCGAGCAGCAGATCGTTGGGGAATTCGATGTCGGCCTTGTCGATCTCGTCGATCAGGAGCACCGGGCGCTGCTCGCTGGTGAAGGCGTCCCACAGCTTGCCGCGCTTGATGTAGTTCCGGATGTCGGATACGCGCGCATCGCCGAGCTGGCTGTCGCGCAGGCGCGACACCGCGTCGTATTCGTAGAGGCCCTGCTGCGCCTTGGTGGTGGACTTGATGTGCCAGGTCAGAAGCGGCGCGTTCAGCGCCTTCGCCACTTCCTCCGCCAGCACCGTCTTGCCGGTGCCGGGCTCGCCCTTCACCAGGAGCGGACGCTCGAGCACGATCGAAGCATTGACGGCGACCTTGAGATCGTCGGTCGCAACATAGTCCTTGGTGCCGGTAAATTTCATCGCGCGTCCTTGTTGGTCGTCGCCGCAACGCATTGCCAGTATCAATGGCCTCGGTCACGACAAGCGAACGGCCGCTCGCGGCGGCCGTTCCTGGTTCGGTCAGGCTTTCAGACCCGTTTTATCAGCGAAAGGATGACGAGCACAATCACCGCGCCGATCGTGGCATCGACGATGGCGCCGATTGTGCCCGTTGCCAGCTGGATGTGCAGCTGTGGCAGAACCCAGCTCGCCACCAGCGCGCCGATGATGCCGACGACGATGTTGCCGATCAGCCCAAATCCCGCCCCATGGACAATCTTGCCCGCAAGCCAGCCGGCGATGGCACCGATGATCAGCGCTGCGAGAATTCCCATTGCAAACGTCCCCCAAACAACCCCTCATTGTCGCCAATTCTAGAGCAAAAAGCCTGCCGGTCCAGCGTCCCGCGACGGTCTGCGCCCCTTGACGTTCGCCACCCGACGGGCAATCTGTCACCCATGTTCCTGCAATTCTTCACCTCTCTGCGCGATGCGCAGGTCCCCGTGACGCTGCGCGAATACCTCACGCTGATGGAGGCGCTCGACGCTGACCTTGCGGACTATACGGTCGAGAATTTCTATTACCTGTCGCGCGCCTCGCTGGTGAAGGACGAGCGCAACCTCGACAAGTTCGATCGCGTCTTCGGCACGGTGTTCAAGGGGCTGGAAAGCCTGCTCGAGGCCATGGACAAGGCGGAGATCCCCGAGGAGTGGCTGAAGAAGCTCGCCGAGAAGTATCTGACGGAAGAAGAGAAGAAGCAGATCGAGGCCATGGGCTGGGACAAGCTCATGGAGACCCTGAAGAAGCGGCTCGAGGAGCAGAAGGGCCGTCACCAGGGCGGCTCCAAATGGATCGGCACCGCCGGCACCTCCCCGTTCGGCGCGCACGGCTACAATCCCGAGGGCGTGCGCATCGGCCAGGAGAAGAACCGCAACAACCGCGCCGTGAAGGTGTGGGACAAGCGCGAGTTCAAGGATCTCGACGGCAATGTCGAGCTCGGCATCCGCAACATCAAGGTGGCGCTGCGCCGCCTGCGCAAATTCGCGCGCACCGGCGCGCCCGACGAGCTCGATCTCGACACCACCATCCGCGAGACCGCCAATCACGGCTATCTCGACGTGCACATGCGCCCCGAGCGGCGCAATGCAGTGAAGCTCTTGGTGTTCTTCGACATTGGCGGCTCGATGGATGCGCATATCGAGCAGGTCGAGGAGCTGTTCTCGGCGGCGAAGAGCGAGTTCAAGCACATGGAGTATTTCTACTTCCACAATTGCCTCTATGAAGGCGTGTGGAAGCAGAACAAGCGCCGCTTCACCGACCGCACGCCGACCTGGGACGTGCTGCACAAATACCCGCACGACTACAAGGTCGTGTTCGTCGGCGATGCCTCGATGTCGCCTTACGAGATCATGGTGCCCGGCGGCTCGGTGGAGCATGTCAACGAGGAGCCCGGCTCGGTCTGGCTCGACCGCATCATCCGCACCTATCCGCATACGGTGTGGCTGAACCCGGTGCAGCAGAAGCACTGGGACTATTCGGAATCCACCACCATCATCAAGCGCATCTTCGCCAATCGTATGTATCCGATCACGATCGAGGGGCTGGAAGCTGCGATGAAGGAATTGACGCATTGATGCCTCCCGTCGTCATTCCGGGGCGCCCGAAGGGCGAACCCGGAATCCATCGGGCCGCAGTGCATGTAGAGGAATAGATTCCGGGCTCGCGCTACGCGCGCCCCGGAATGACAACAAGAAGGAGAAGCACGTGCCCCAGACCATCACCCGCGGCATCAAGGCGCTGATCGACGAGGCCAATGCCGAGATCGAGACGCTCACCGCCAAGGACGCGATCGAGATCTCCAAGAACGGCGACGTCGTCATCGTCGACATCCGCGATCCCCGCGAGATCGAGCGCGACGGCCGCATCCCCGGCGCCTTCGCCTGCACCCGCGGCATGCTCGAATTTTGGATCGACCCGCAGAGCCCGTACGCAAAACCGATCTTCCAGGAAGACAAGAAGTTCGTGTTCCACTGCGCGGGGGGCTTACGCTCTGCGCTCGCGGCCAAGACCGCGCAGGACATGGGCCTCAAGCCCGTCGCCCATATCGCCGGCGGCTACGCCGCCTGGCGCGATGCCGGCGGGCCCACGGAGAAGTGGGAGCCGAAGAAGAAGGGGTGAGGGCCTTGCCCTCTCCACCCGTCATTCCGGGGCACGCGAAGCGTGAGCCCGGAATCCATTGATCCACAGAGTCTGAGGCACGATGGATTCCGGGCTCGTGCTTCGCACGCCCCGGAATGACCAACGGAGAATGCTTCAATGACCACCGCCACCGACCCCCTCGTCTCCACCGAATGGCTCGCCGCTCACATCGGCGATGCCAACGTCAAGATCCTCGACGCCAGCTTCAAGCTGCCGGGCGTGCTGCCGCTGCCGAAGGACGACTATCTCGCCGCGCATCTGCCGGGCGCCGTGTTCTTCGACGTCGATGCGGTGTCGGATCATTCCAACCCGCTGCCGCACATGTTTCCGAGCGCCGAGCAGTTCGGCCGCGACGTCGGCAATCTCGGCATCTCCAACGCGGACACCGTCGTGCTCTATGATGCCGGCGGCTGGGTCGCGGCGCCGCGTGCGTGGTGGATGTTCCTGTCCTATGGCCACAGCAACGTGCGCATTCTCAATGGCGGTCTGAAGAAGTGGCGCACTGAGGGACGCGCGACCGAGAGCGGCGAGGTCAAGCCGAAGCCGACGACCTTCACGGCGAGCTATGACGCAAACCGCGTGCGCAGCATGCAGCAACTGATCGCCAATGTCGAAAGCCGCAACGAGCAGGTGATCGACGCGCGCGCCGCCGATCGCTTCGAAGGCCGCGCGCCCGAGCCGCGCCCGGGCATCCGCTCCGGTCACATCCCCGGCGCCCGCAACGTGCCCTACAATCTGCTGTTCGACGCCGCGACCGGCGAGATGAAGCCGCTCGACGAGCTCCGCGCCGCCTTCACCAATGCCGGCGTCGAGCTGGATGCGCCGATCGTGACGAGCTGCGGCTCCGGCGTCTCGGCCGGCGTGCTGACGCTCGCGCTCTACCGCCTCGGCATCACCGACACCGCGCTCTATGACGGCTCGTGGTCGGAATGGGGCCAGGCCGGCGGCCCGGCCATCGCGACCGGCCCGGCTTGAGGTTGCAGCCACGATGACGGTACGCTCCCTCGCCCCGTTCTTACGGGGAGAGGGTTGGGGTGAGGGGCCTCTCTCCACACGATGAGACTATCGACGGACCTGTACCCCCTCACCCGGAATCCGCGCGACGCGCGTATTCCGACCTCTCCCCGCAAGCGGGGAGAGGTGAAGAAGTAAGATCACCGCGTGCGTGCGGTCGTCGTTGTCGCGAAGGCCGGCTGCTGCTGACCGAACGGATCGAGCTGCTGCTGCAACTGCTGAGGCGGTGGGCGCCGCACCACGCGGGCTCGCTTCTTGGCTTTCGCCTTGCGCTTGGTCGCCTTGCTGTCCGACTTGGTGCTCTCGGCCTTGCTGCTCTCGGCCTTGACCTTCGCCGGCGCGTCCGTCGCCGCTGTGGCGGCGTTCAGCGCAGCGAGCCTTGCGGAGGCGACATCGAGCGCCGCGGCGGCGAGGGCCGGGTCAGCTGGTTCCGGCTCGCTGGCGATTGCGGCAGGCTGGGCCTCGGGAATCCCGGCCGTGGTGTCGGCGGGGGTCAGCGTATCGATGGAAGCCGGCGCTGCGGCCGTCACGGTCGGTTCGGGCTTGGCTGCTTCGATGGCCGGCACTTCAGCCAGGGGCGCGGCGGCCTCGGGCTGGACGTCGGTCTCGGTCGTCAGTGCAGCAACCTGTTCGGGCTCGCTCAGGGGCAGAGCGATGGTCGGCACCTGGTCGCGCAGCGATGGCGTGGTCTCGGCAGGTGGCTCCGGCTCGGTCCGCAGCACCGCGAGCACCGGCTGGGCCGGCTCGGGCGCCTGCGCAAACATTTGCTCCTGCGGCCCGTTCCGCCAGCCGGGGTTGTTGACATATTGCTGATGGGTCGCCCGGAGCAGAGCGGCGGCCCCTAGGCCGAACACCAGGATGGAGGTTGACAGCAGGATCGCGGCAAACAGGAAGCGAAAGCCGGGAAGCATTGAGCGATTGCGAATTTCCGCCCCGGCGGCGGAAGTGGCCGGGGCTCAAGAGCCATCTGAACGCGGTGACGGTACTGCTTGCCGCGTTCGCCACGCGGGATCGGAGCTCAAAAAGGTGGCGAATCAGGCTGATTCGACCATATCGCAACGTCTCCGCATCGTTCCGTTAAAATCGCGGTCCAACATCGCGGCCATCGAAGGCGCGATACGATTTCAGCCCCGTGATGCAACGGGGCAACGGTAGTCTTGCGGATCACAAATCGGCAAATCCGGCGCAAATACGCCTGATATGTCTTGAATGTGCCGCTATCTTCCGTCATCTGGCCGTTAACGGTCCGGTCGGGCTTGGGGACTATACAAGAGCGATGATGATCAAACACTTTCTGACGATATGCGCTGCCGCAACAGTCGCTGCGGCGGGAACCTCGCTCGCTCAGGCTCAGAGCTATCCGATCCAGCAGGTGCCAAGCTATGGCGCGCCTGCCGAATATCGGCCCGGTGACCGCATGCCGAATTTCGACGCGCTGGATGAAGACGACGACGCGATGCCGCATGCCTCGCTGCCCCCGCCCGGTCCGGCCGACGATCCGCGCTACGGTCGTCCGATGGGCGCGCCTCCGGTCTATTCGGCCGCCCCACCCCAAGGTCCGGTGATGTCGCCGGATGATCCGCGCTATGGGCGCCCGGCTGGCGCCCCGCCGGTCTATTCGGCCGCGCCGCAGGGCCCCGTGATGTCGCCCGACGATCCCCGCTACGGCCGCCCCGCCGGTCCGCCGGCGGTGATCTACGCCGACCGTCCGCCTCAGCAATCGCCCGCCAACGATGGCCTGCGTCCGCCCGAGTCTGTGGGCGGTCCCTCCGCGACTGGGACGGTCCAGGCCGGACAGCCGCCCGTGGGCACGGATGGCCGCCCGGTGACCCTGGCCGCGCTGCCGCCCGAGGAGCAGCCCGATGCCGCGCCGGTGCAGCTGCCGCCGAACCTGCGCCGTCAGGAGGTCGCGTTCCAGACCAAGGAGCCGGCCGGCACGCTCGTGGTCGATACGCCCAACACCTACCTCTATTACGTGCTCGGAGGCGGCCGTGCGATCCGCTACGGCGTCCGAGTCGGCCGCGACGGCTTCACCTGGACGGGCGTGCAGAAGATCACCCGCAAGGCCGAGTGGCCGGATTGGCATCCGCCGACCGAGATGATCGAGCGTCAGCCCTATCTGCCGCGCTTCATGGCCGGCGGCCCGGGTAATCCGCTCGGCGCCCGCGCGATGTATCTAGGTTCGACCGTCTACCGCATCCACGGCACCAACCAGCCCTCGACGATCGGCAAGTTCGTCTCCTCCGGCTGCATCGGCATGCTGAACGAGGACGTCTCCGACCTGTTCGAGCGCGTCAAGGTCGGCACCCGCGTTGTCGTGATGCCGGGTGGTCCGCCGCCGGGAACGGCGACGGCCTCCGCTGCGCCGACGCAGAGCGCTGCCGGGCCGGCTCCGATGTCCGCCCAGGCGGGCCCGGTCCCGGGGACGCAGCCCACCGTTGTGCCGCCGCTGCCCGCGCCGGTCACCGTGCGCTGAGGGCCTCAACTCGATGAGATTGCGAAGGGCGTGCCGTCGGCACGCCCTTTTTCGTTTCAGGCCAGCTTCCGCGGCAGCTCGCCGCCTTTGGTGAAGGCGTCGATCGCCTCGACCATCTGGCCGTAATGGATGCGCAGACCATCCGTGGTGGCGTAGCCCAGATGCGGCGTCAGCACGAGATTGTCGAGCTTGCGGAAGGGATGGTCGACCGGCAGCGGCTCGACCGAGAACACGTCCAATCCTGCACCTGCGATCTTGCGCTGCTGCAAGACTTCCAGCAGCGCCTGCTCATCCACGATCGGCCCGCGCGCGGTGTTGACCAGGAAGGCCGTCGGTTTCATCCGCGCAAGATCCGCGCGGCTGACGAGGCCACGCGAGCGCTCGCTCAGCACCACGTGGATGGTGACGATGTCGGCCTTGGCGAACAGCTCCTCCTTGGAGGCGTAGCCGACGCCGGCCGCCGCACATTTCTCCGCGGTGAGGTTCGGGCTCCAGGCGATCACGTTCATGCCGAACGCCTTCGCAATGCCCGCCATCTTGCTGCCGAGCTTGCCGAGCCCGACGACGCCGAGCGTCAGCCCTTCGATCTCGACTCCGGCAAATGTTTGCCAGGACTCGCCCGCATGCATGCGCGCGTTCTCTCGGCCGATGCCGCGGGTCAATTCCAGGATCAGGCCCATCGTGAGCGGCGCCGTCGGATCGCGGGAATATTGCGTGCCGCCGATGGCGATGCCGCGCGCTTTCGCGGCCTCGATGTCGATCGCAGCGTTGCGCATGCCCGAGGTCAGCAGCAGCTTAAGCTTCGGCAGGCGATCGAACAGGCTCTTGGGAAACGCCGTGCGCTCGCGCATCGCGCAAATGATTTCGAAGTCGGTGAGCGCACTGGCTGCGGCCTGCTCGGAGGCGAAGGGATGGCTGAACACGGTGACGTCGACGCGATCCGACAATTTCGGCCAGTCGGCGACGTCGAGGGCGAGATTGAAATAGTCGTCGAGGATTGCGCAGCGCAGCCGGCTCATCAGCGTTCATCCATGGCGAGAGGTGAAGGCGCCAGGCGGGCGCCGTCATCGGAACCTGGCCATGGTTTGCGCGCAATCGCGCCGGCGCGCAAGCAGCCTGCGTCTTCAAAAGTCCGATAGGGATCGTCGCTCAGACGTCGCGGGGCTTCAGGCGGAACGGTGCATCCATGCCGTGCTTGGCGCGCCAGGCGGGGCCGGGGCCGCGCATGTAATGCAGTTCGGGCCGGTAGGGATTGAAGGCGGTGACGAAGAAGCGCTTCCAGAAGGCCTTGATCTCCGAGGCGAACCCGAAAGTGCGCCCGGCTCCTGCCGGAACAGGAAGAGAATGGGTCTCGATCAGAGCCATGATGCGGCCTCGCTGTGCTCCCCGTTCGTTCTGAGCGGGTGGCGCTGTTTCCGCGCGAAACCGAGCTTTGGCCTGATTTATTAAAAGATGGTTTCAATTGTCCGGATCGGTGGCCGGATGGTTTCCTGACCGTATTCATCCGTGGTGAACGGACGGAAAACATTGCCCTTTGGGGGCGGGATCGCTACATCGCTGGCGAAGCAAATTTCCTCAAATCGAAGGTTTCACGGGACCGATGGCGCGCCAGTTCATCTATTTCATGCAGGGCCTGACCAAGAGCTACCCGACCCGGAAGGTGCTCGATAACATCCATCTGAGCTTCTACCCGGACGCCAAGATCGGCGTGCTCGGCGTCAACGGCTCGGGTAAGTCGACCCTGCTCAAGATCATGGCCGGTCTCGACAAGGAATACACCGGCGAGGCCTGGGTCGCCGAGGGCGCCCGCGTCGGCTATCTCGAGCAGGAGCCGCAGCTCGATTCCAAGCTGACCGTGCGCGAAAACGTCATGCAGGGCGTCGCCAAGCAGAAGGCGATCCTGGACCGTTACAACGAGCTCGCGGTCAACTATTCGGACGAGACCGCCGACGAGATGACCAAGCTGCAGGACGAGATCGAGGCCCAGGGCCTGTGGGATCTCGACAGCAAGGTCGACCAGGCCATGGACGCGCTGCGCTGTCCGCCCGACGATGCCGACGTGACGAAACTCTCGGGCGGTGAGCGCCGCCGCGTCGCGCTGTGCCGCCTGCTGCTCGACCAGCCCGAGCTCTTGCTGCTGGACGAGCCGACCAACCATCTCGACGCGGAATCCGTGTCGTGGCTGGAAGGCCATTTGCGCAACTATCCCGGTGCGATCCTGATCGTCACCCACGACCGCTACTTCCTCGACAACGTCACGGGCTGGATCCTCGAGCTCGATCGCGGCCGCGGCATCCCGTACGAGGGCAATTACTCGTCCTGGCTGGTGCAGAAGCAGAAGCGTCTGGAGCAGGAGGGCCGCGAGGATGCGGCGCACCAGAAGACGCTCGCGCGCGAGCAGGAATGGGTCGCCTCGTCGCCGAAGGCCCGCCAGGCCAAGTCGAAGGCGCGCTACCAGCGCTATGAGGAGCTGCTGAAGAAGGCGAGCGAGAAGCAGACCCAGACCGCGCAAATCATCATTCCAGTGGCCGAGCGGCTCGGCGCCAACGTGGTCGATTTCGAGGGGCTCAGCAAAGGCTTTGGCGATCGTCTCCTGATCGACAACCTCACCTTCAAGCTGCCGCCCGGCGGCATCGTCGGCGTGATCGGTCCCAACGGCGCCGGCAAGACCACGTTGTTCAGGATGATCACCGCTCAGGAGAAGCCGGACTCCGGCACGATCACGGTCGGCGAGACCGTGCATCTCGGTTACGTCGACCAGTCGCGCGACGCGCTCGACGGCAAGAAGACCGTGTGGGAGGAGATCTCTGGCGGCAACGAACTGATCCTGCTCGGCAAGAAGGAAGTCAACTCGCGCGGCTATTGCTCGTCGTTCAACTTCAAGGGCGCGGACCAGCAGAAGAAGGTCGGCGCGCTCTCGGGCGGTGAACGCAACCGCGTGCATCTGGCGAAAATGCTGAAGTCCGGCGCCAACGTCCTGCTGCTCGACGAGCCGACCAACGACCTCGACGTCGATACGCTGCGCGCGCTCGAAGAGGCGCTGGAGGATTTTGCCGGCTGCGCGGTCATCATCAGCCACGATCGCTGGTTCCTCGACCGCATCGCGACGCACATCCTCGCCTTCGAGGGCGATAGCCACGTCGAATGGTTCGAAGGCAATTTCCAGGACTACGAGAAGGACAAGATGCGCCGGCTCGGCCAGGACAGCATCATCCCGCACCGCGTGAAGTACAAGAAGCTGACGCGGTGATGGCGGCATGATGCGACGGGCGCTCATCGCTGCGGGGATCGTCATCGCCTGCAGCTGGTCGCCCGTCCGTGCTGCCGACGCCGCCTTCACCCAGTTCATCGCCTCGTTGTGGCCGGAGGCCCAACAGGCCGGCGTTTCGCGCGCAACGTTCGATGCGCAAACGCGCGGGCTGGAGCCCGACTACAAGCTGCCCGATCTGCTCTTGCCCGGGCGGCCGGCAACGGGTGCGCCGTCGCAGGCCGAGTTCGTGCAGGTGCCGGCCGACTACGTCAAGGAAGCCTCGATCGCGCGGCTTGCAGGCGAGGGGCAGCGGCTGCTCCAAAAGCATCGTACCTCGCTGAACGAGATCGAGAAGAAGTCCGGGGTGCCGGCGACCGTCATGCTCGCCATCTGGGGCCGCGAGACAGACTATGGCCGGCACACGTTGCCCTACGATCTGGTGCGCGTACTGGCGACGCAGGCCTATGTCGGACGCCGAAAGGATCAGTATCGCAACGAGTTCATTGCCGCGCTCAAGATCCTCGATGAAGGCGTCGTCACGCGCAAGGACATGCGCTCGTCCTGGGCCGGCGCGACCGGCCTCACCCAGTTCCTGCCGTCCGAATATTACAAGCATGGCGTCGATTTCGACGGCGATGGCCGCATCGACATCTGGCACTCGGTGCCGGATGCGCTGGCCTCGGCTGCGCAGCAGCTCGTCAACAAGGGCTGGCAGAGCGGCGTGCGCTGGGCTTACGAGGTGCAGGCGCCGGCGAAGGTCGATTGCACGACGGGCGTGCCGGAGGTGACGAAGCCGATCGGCCAATGGCTGCGCGAGGGTTTTGTCCCGGTACGCGGCCAAAAGCTCAGCGCCGCCGAGCAGGCGCAGCCGGCCTCGCTGCTCCAGCCCGAAGGCATCTACGGCCCGTCATTCCTGACCACGAAGAATTACTTCGTCATCAAGGAATACAATTTCTCCGATCTCTACGTGCTGTTCGTCGGCCATCTCAGCGACCGCATGACGAGCCCGCTGCCGTTCGCAACGCCCTGGTCCGCCTCGAAGCAATTGCGCACCAAGGACGTCGAGACCATGCAGCGCGAGCTGACGCGGATCGGGCTCTACAAGGACAAGATCGACGGCAAGGCCGGCATGCAGACCCGTGCGGCGCTTGGCGCCTATCAGAAGTCGGCGGGCCTCAAGCTGGATTGCTGGCCGAGCGAAGAGGTGCTGCGTTCGATCCAGGCGGCGCGATAGAGCATGATCCGGAAAAGTGTGAAGCGGTTTTCCGAAAAGATCATGCTCAAACAATAACCTAAAGCGCGATGACGCTTCATCCTAACCGCATCGCGCTTTAGCGTGCGCAAACAAAAAGCCCGGCCAATGCTCTCGGCCGGGCTTTCCGATCGCGGCGCGCATGCGCCAGGCAATCAGATCAGTAGCAAACGCGAACCGGACGGCTGACCCAGCCGTAGCCGTCCCAATAGCGCTCGCGGCGCCAGTAGCAGGGCGCGGGCGGCGGGGGCTCGGCGATGTAAACGGGGCCGCCATAGGCCGGACGGCTGGAGGCGATGGCGCCGCCGACGATGGCGCCACCGATCAGGCCGGCTGCGATACCGGCGCCGACGCCGTCATGGGCCTTCGCGGACGGAGCGGCGGTCACCAGCGAACCGGCGACCGTCGCGACCGTGAGGGCGGCAACTAAAGTCTTGTTCATGCTCTTGGCTCTCCTGGGAGATGGGTTCCTCCTGCTAGAGGCGCCCGGGTTTCAAAGGTTCACGCACACTCTGATGGAATTGGCCTTGCAGCTAGGAAGCGCGCAAATGGTCAATCCACGGTAAACGCACACGGAGCTGTGACGAGAAAAAGCGGTCTTTTTCAGGCCCTGAGATGAACGGCGCATCCGTAGTGAACCGGCTTGGCGCGCCTCAGCCGCAGACTCGGACGCGACGGACGCGCCAGGCATAGCCATCCCAGAAGCGCTGCTTCTGCCAGACGCAGCCGCCGTAATAGTCGTCGGCAACATAGCCTGGACCCGGGGCGTAGTAGCGCGGCGGGTAGTAGCCCGGCCCATAGTAGCCATAGCTAGGCCCGTAATAATACGGAGAAGCCAGCGCGCCGCCGACAAGGGCGCCGCCGATGATCCCGGCGGCCACGCCTGCCGCGACACCGCGCTGGGCATGGGCCGGCGTTCCGGCCGTCAGGGCCAGAATGGCGACGGCAGCGACCGCCAGGAGCGACTTCTTCATTGCTTGACCTTTCAGACGAACACGCGGGAACCTTTGGGCCGCAAGGTTCCATATTCCGCTTGAATGATCAATGAACGGCACCTTTGCCGGAGACGACCAATTGGTATGGGTCCCACCGGGAGACGATGATGGGCAACGCGATGGTTAATGCTTTGATTGCGGCCGGGATCGTTTTCGCGGTCGGCTACGGCTGGATCGCACATCTCCAGAACCGCGCACGGCGCTCCCGCGCTACCGCCGGCAGCCACGGAGGGAGTAGCGGGGACAGCACCTATTCCGGGACGAATGACGGCTTCTCGCGGGGAAGCTGGTTTTCCGGCGGCAGTTCGGGGAGCTCTGGCGACGGCGCAAGCTGTTCCAGCAGCGATAGCAGCAGTAGCGGCGGCGACTGCGGAGGCGGTGGCGACGGCGGAGGAGGAGGCGGTGGCGGCGACTAGTCCGGCTACAATCTTGATCCAGCGCAAGAGCTTGATTTAGAGCCGTTCTAGGCTTTGATCAGGCCAGTTTGGAATAGCTTCAAATACCTGTTTTTCCTTTTGCATCCGGCCGGCCTGTTAAATATCGATGATGGCGCATCACCGAAGGGCCTGCCGCTTCCATGATCGTTTGTTCCTGTAACGTGCTGAGCGATGATGATATCCGCGCCGCCGTCGCCGAGTCCGACGACGCCGTGCGGCATGCCAAACAGGTCTATGGCTGTCTCGGCTGCAGCGCCGAATGCGGGCGCTGCGCCCGGACGATCAAGAGTATCATCGACGAAGCGCTCGGCCCCTGTGCGCAGTCCTGCTGCGCCGGCTGCCCGCATAGCCACACCGTGGCCGCCAACGACGAGACCGCCGAACCCGCCGAGTTCGCCCTCGCGGCCTGCTGAAAACTTCCGCAATTCCGGCTGAGCTTTTCCCCGGCTGGGTTCCCGTAGCCGGTTGCTCTCGCTCGCAAAGTGATTTAGAAGCGTTCTAAACTCGGTTTGGGACCGATTTGGACTGCAAGAGCTGGAGTGAACCATGCAGGGCGACGCAAAAGTCATCGACTATCTCAACAAGGCGCTGCGTCATGAGCTGACTGCGATCAATCAGTACTGGCTGCATTACCGCTTCCTCGACAATTGGGGCCTGCTGGACATGGCCAAGGTCTGGCGCAAGGAATCCATCGAGGAGATGGAGCACGCCGACAAGCTCACCGAGCGGATCCTGTTCTTCGACGGCTTTCCGAACATGCAGGTGCTCGATCCCCTGCGCATCGGCCAGAACGTCAAGGAGATCATCGAGTGCGATCTCGCCGCCGAGATGAGCGCGCGGGCGCTCTATCAGGAAGCGGCGACCTACTGTCACAGCGCCAAGGACTATGTCACACGCGACCTGTTCGAGAAGCTGATGAGCGACGAGGAGCACCACATCGACTTCCTCGAGACCCAGCTCGATCTGATCGGCCGCATCGGCCTTGAGCTCTACACCCAGAAGCATGTCGGCGGGCTCGAGGGCGAGGGGCACTAAACTCGGGCCTGGCTCCCTCCATCGTCATGGCCGGGCTTGACCCCGGCCATCCACGTGTTGCCGCACGACGCTTCGTTTTGCGGAACCGCTCTTGGCTACAGCTGCGTCTTGTAGAGCTCTTCCACGGCCTCCTGGCTCGCCGGTTCGCCGAGGCCGGTCTGCTCGTGAATGACCGTGACGATGCTCGGCATCACCGAGCGCTGCACCTTCTCCGACCCCCACAGATTCGAGCGCATCAGCGCCTTGCCGCAATGGAAATAGACCTCGCTGACCGCGACGTTCAGCACCGCGCGCGGCGGCTTGCCGAATTCCACCATCGAGGCGAGCAGATCCGGGTCGGCCGACAGCGTGCCGCGGCCGCCGACGCGCAGCGTCTCCTCGATGCCCGGCACGAAGAACAGCAAATGCACGAAGCCTGAGCCTTCGACCACGTTGCGAAAACTGTCAATGCGGTTGTTGCCGGAGCGGTCGGGCATCAGCAGCTGGTTGGGGCCGGCGACGCGGACGAAGCCGATGCCGCCGCCGCGCGGCGAAGCGTCGACGCTGCCGTCCGCTCCCGATGTCGCGAGCACGCAGAATGGCGACATCTCGATGAATTTCTTCGCATGCGCATCGATCGCGGGCCGTGCCTTCGCGATCACGCGCGGGCTCGGCTTGGCATAGATGGTGGCGAGGTCTTCGGCGCTAAGATCGGTCAACGGCGTGCCTCCGCTTCAGCTGGGCTTCAAGCTACCCGATCGGGCCGTCGCCAGCCAATGGAAATCACCAAGGCGCGTTACACCGCATCCGCCGGCACGAAGCAGCTGATGATGATGGAGCCGCGGTGGTGGACGTACCACACCACGGCCTGGCCGATCGGATTGCCCTGGTCGCGGATGATGGCGCGTCCGGGCACCTCGATCCATTGTCCCTCGATCGGCACCCAATAAGCGCCATTGCGCACGTCATACTCGGTGCGATGGCCATCGGAGATGTCGCAGCAGGGAACCCCGTTCGGCGCGATCACGCTCTTGAACCAGGCGCGGATGTCGGGCGGAACGTGGTCGTATTGGCCATTGTCGCGCGCGAACGCAACGTTTGCCAGCGCTGTCGCCGCAACCAACCAAACGCACAGTGCGACCCTGTGCATGCGATCCTCCTCGTCGCGTATCGTGCCATGGGCGCGCGATTGTCCTGCGCGTCTTTCCCTATCGTTGGCACGGATTAAGCCTGAGCCGTCACTGCAATGCATGCTCAAATAATATGCGATGCCGGCGCCCCCGCTTATGATGCGCTGCGAGATCAGCTTGTGGCGCATCCACCAAGTTGGTCGCAGAAGCGAGAAGGCGGATGTAGGATTTCGGCTCGGACCTTCGTCTTAAGGAAAACGCCGGGAGAAAGTGCATGTGCCGCAACATCAAGACGCTGTTCAACTTCGAGCCGCCGGCGACGGAGGATGAGATCCACGCCAGCGCGCTGCAATTCGTGCGAAAGCTGTCGGGTTTCAACAAGCCGTCGCAGGCCAACGAGGCGGCGTTCGATCGTGCGGTGGCCGAGGTCTCCGAGGCGGCGCGAAAACTCCTGACCTCGCTGCATACGAACGCGCCGGCGCGCGACCGCGAGGTTGAGGCGGAGAAGGCGAAAGAGCGTTCGCGGCTGCGCTTCGGTACGTGAGGTCAGGCAGCGTGCTCCGTGATCTGGCTCACGGTATCTGCTGCCTCGGCTTGCGATGGTGGCGGCCGGGGTTTTGATCGCCCGGAGCACGACATGAGCCACCCCCTTCTTCCTTTGAAAGCAGGTGCCATCGTCTTCACGCTGCTGTGGACCGCGTGGATGATGTGGTGGAGCGGCTCGTTCTCGAGCGCGAACGTGATCATCCTCGCCCTGTGCGGCGCGGCGGTCGGCTATTTCTGGTATCGCGCCATGCGCTGGCAATTCGAGCGCATGGGCATGCTGCCGCGGCGCGAGGATCGGCCCGACTAGACCCGTCGGCTATCCTTGCCCTGCTTCTTCTTTTTCTTTTTCTTCCTGTGATCGTCGACGTCATCGCCCTCGTCATCGACGATTGCCTCGTCGGTCTCCTGGACGGCGGCTTCGAGCGCTTCGCGCTCGGCGGCTTCGCGCTCGCGTTGGCGGCGGCGTTCGTCCCAGGCATCGAAGAGCTGGTCGAGCCAGGGCAGCACCTGCTCGATCGACGGCAATTGGCCGGGCGGACCCGGCTCGCCGTGGGGGCCTTGCGGCCCCGCCGGTCCCTGCGGCCCGGCAGGTCCCGGTGCGCCGGCTGGCCCACGCGGACCGGCTTCGCCCTGTTTGCCTTGCGGACCGGGCTTGCCGGGCGGCCCGGCCTTTCCGACCGGGCCCGGCTTGCCCTGCGGCCCGGGCTTGCCGCGTGCGCCGTCGGCGCCGCGCCGGCCCGGATGCCCCTGTGGCCCCGGCCGTCCCGGCTCGCCTTGCCGCCCGCGAGGCCCCTGAGGCCCCGGCCGTCGTCCCTGGTCGTCTGCCACGCCACCGCTCCCTTCACCTGGAGCAAGCTACTTAGCGGCGTTTGACGACAGCAGCAATTCTGCCCGTGCATCGTGCCAGGCTTGATCAACATCAATCGGCGGCGCGAGCGGCCGCCTCATCGATCGCGCGGCTGCGCAGCGCGTCGTCGCTGGGCGCTAATCCTGACAGGCGGGCACGTCGATGCCGGAGGCGGCATAGAGCCTGATCTTGTTGCGCAGCGTGCGTACGGAAAGGCCGAGCACGCGCGAGGCGCGCGTGCGGTTGCCGTCACAGCGCGCCAGCGTCTGGATCACGAGCTCACGCTCGACCTCGTCGACGGTGGCACCGATCAGAAGCGGAACGATCTGGTTCGGGGCAAGGAATTGTGCGTCCGGCCCGGACGCGGCGACATGAACAGTGGTCATCAACACACCTCCCGATCAACGCCCGCTTCCACCGTCGGAAGCGGATCGAGAACCAACGACCCCCAAGCCGTGAATCTACGGTGGTCCGGTTTGGTTAATGAAAGATTAATTGGAGGGGCTGCACCGAATTGATCTTGAGAATGCCCAGATGCCGCCGCGATTGGTGCGAGCCTCGCATCCCTCACACCGTGCGATAGCCGCCGTCCACCATCACGATGGTTCCGGTGACATAGGCCGACAGGTCGGAGGCGAGGAACACCGCGGGACCGACGATGTCCTCGGGCTTGCCGGTGCGCGCCAGCGGGGTGTGATCGATGAAAGCCTGCACCAGCGCCGGATTGGTCGCGCGCACGTTGGCGTTGATGTTGGTCTCGATGAAGCCGGGGCCGATCGCGTTGACGCGCACGCCTTCCTTGCCGAGCTCGACCGCGAGCGCCTTGGTGAAGCCGAGCACGCCGTGTTTCGAGGTGGTGTAGGCCGCCGAGCTCGGCGTTCGCAGATGCACGAAGGACTGGATCGAGCCGATGTTGACGATGCGGCCTTTGCTGGCGCGCAAGGGCGCGAGGAACGCCTGCGTCACGTTGAAGACGCCGTTGAGGTTGAGCGAGATGATGTCGTTCCAGTCCTTCGCCACCGTCTCGGTCTCCGCGGTGAAGGCGTTGCGGCGGGTGATGCCGGCATTGTTGACGAGGATCGAGACCTGCCCGATTTTGTCCGCGACCTGCTTCGCGAGCGCAAAGCAATCCTCGCGCCTGACAACGTCGAGCGCAAAGCTCTCGGCCTTGCCGCCCGCTTGCCGGATCTCCTGCGCCGCCTCCGCCACCGTCTCGGCGTTGACGTCGAGCAGCACGACCTGCGCGCCCTCCCGCGCATAGCCGGTGGCGATCGCCCGGCCGATTCCGGAACCGGCGCCGGTAACGACAGCGATGTGGTTTGCGAGCAGCGCCATGGCAGTTTCCTCCCGTTTTCGTTTCGAAGTTTCACGAAACGCTAACGCGAAATTAAGGGGTCGGAAACGGCGGCCTTGGCATACTGATCCTGATTGCTAAACGTTGCGCGCATGATGGAACGGCTCGAAACCTGGAAACTCGCTCTGGAGCGGCTGCGGTCGGCGCAAGCGCCTGACTGGGCCGAGGCCGGCCGGCTGGTGGCCGAGATCGCGCGGATGAGCAGCGACGTCACGCTGCGCCAGGCTGCCGAGCAGGCGCTGCCGGTGCTGCGCCAGGCCGTCGACAATGACGATCACAGCGTGACGCTGGCGGCCCAGCGCCGTATCAGTGTGGTGCTCGAGGTCGTGCACGATCTG
This sequence comes from Bradyrhizobium sp. BRP20, assembly GCF_020194215.1. Lineage (NCBI taxonomy): Bacteria > Pseudomonadati > Pseudomonadota > Alphaproteobacteria > Hyphomicrobiales > Nitrobacteraceae > Bradyrhizobium > Bradyrhizobium sp. BRP20. Next base: position 255,837 of record NZ_JADYVY010000003.1, read on the forward strand.
ACCGCGCCGCGCTTCGGCCGCCGCAACGTCGCGCCGAAGAAGCTTTCCAGCGAGGATCGCGCCCGCAAGATGCTCGGCCTGCCGCTCGCGGTGCAACTCACCTGCGAGGACATCAACCAGGCCTATCGCCGCGCCGCCAAGGGCCTGCATCCCGACCAGGGCGGCAGTGCCGAAGCCTTCATCGACCTCGCCGCCGCGCGCGACATCCTGATCCATCCCGGCGCGCACAAGGACGCGTGAGCGTTTCAGGCCTCGAAAAGCAAACCGGGCAAGGACGCCCGCGTCCTTGCCCGGTTCTTCGTCCGCCGATCGATTACCTTACCACTTGCAGCTGCCGCTCTTGAGCGCGGCGTCCTTGACCATGAGTGCATCGACGAAGGTCGGCACGCTGGCGCTGGCGCGGTGATAGCCGGCCGGCCACGGCGTGGTCGGGATGCTCTCGTCCCAGATCTGGCAGAAGCCGGTGTCCTGCCAGCGGATCAGATGATAGCTGGCTTCGGCCGGGCTCGCGGCGACGAACGCGGTGACGGCAAGACCGGCGGCAGCGCACAGCATGGAAATACGACGCATGATCAGCTCCTCAAATGAATGATGTGATGCGCCTCCCGACAATGACGGGGAGGGGTGGTGCGGGACGCGCTTGGCATGCGCCCCGGACAAGATGTGAGTAGTTCCACCCGCCGCCGAGGTTCAAAGAATGTGCGCGGGACAGGTCTGATGGCGGCCGGGGAAACGCTTCAGGCCACGCAAAGCAAAAGGGCGGATCGCCCGCGCGACCCGCCCTTCAAGCGCTACTCTCGCGTCCGGCTCAGAGCGTGCACTTCCGCTCGGCGCGCATCTTGATCTGCAAGTCCGAGGCCTGCTGGAAGGTCGGGAACGGCTTGCTGACGACCTTGTAGGTAGAGACCCCGAACTGGAACGGCTTGTACTGCAGGTCCTCGTTCCAGACCTGGCAGATGCCGGTGTTGTCCCAGCGGATCACGTAATAGCCGACCTTCGCGGAGGCGGGCACGGCGAACACGGAACTAGCGATGCCGGCAACGGCACTGAGCGCGAGAAGGCGACGCATGAAGTATCTCCTGGTGGGACATGGGTGGTGGGACATGGGACCGAAAAAATTCGTGCGGTAAAAGCAGGTCCTTTGCAAGCCGGGGGGCCGCCATTCACGGACATGTCAGCTGTGCCCAACGCATTTGGTTTGGACGCGTGCCCGATAGGTCACACGCAGCTGACTAGGCTCCTACTTGGCCAGCGAAGCGACCGCCTCGATCTCGATCAGCATCTTCGGATCGGGCAGCGCCTGCACCACGCAAGTCGTGCGCGCCGGGTACGGCGGCGGGCCGAAGGCGCCGGCATAGAGCGCGTTCATCGCGGCGACGTCCGAGGCGCGGGTCAGGAGCACGTTGACCTTGACGAGATCATGCATGCCGGCGCCGGCCTCGCCCAGCACGCGCTTGATGTTGACGACGACATTGGCGAACTGCGCCTCGAAGCCATCAGGCAACGCGCCTGATACATCGAAGCCGGGAATGCCGGAGACGAACAGGAGGTCGCCAACCCGCGTCGCAAAGGACAGCGGCGGCGCCTTGACATGCGGCGGGGGCGCGAAATGCTGGATCGGCATGGGATCACCTCAGGACGGGGGCGGACGCAGGAGCGTAGCGGCTGGCGCGGGGATGCTCAAAACAAAAGTGCGAAAACAACCCCATGCACAGTAGGCGCCGCACGGAAATCATTGATGTTTTCCAGAATTCGCCAAACCCGAAGCATTCGGTTGCTCCGTCGGGCAAAACAGGGGCATTATGGCACGATGGCGATGGTGGTCTTCGCCTCTCCCCGCGTGCGGCCTGCGCGTGGCGAGAGAGCAGGCCATTCACCCGTCATTGCGAGGAGCCCTTGCGACGAAGCAATCCAGACTGCCGCCGCGGAGCGATTCTGGATTGCTTCGCGGAGCCTGTCATCGGGCCGCGCTTCGCGCGGACCCGTTGGCTCGCAATGACGGAGCATGAGGACCTTCCGCGAGTCTCGCCGCCGCCTTGCTTGCGGAAACGCCCGCCGATCATGTTGCCGCCCCGATCGATCAGGTACATTCGCTCCGTCTGATTCGAACCCTCCTTTAAAAAACAGCCCCCGGAGACCCCCATGAAGCTCGCATCCACCCTCCGCGCCGCGTGCGTCGCCATCGTCGCCCTGGCTGGCCTCTCGACGACCGCGCAGGCCGACAGCGGCTTCGTGACGCTGACGATCTACAAGGCGGGCTGGATCATCGGCGGCTCGGGCGGCTCGGGCGTGCTCAACTTCCGCGGCCGCTCGTACGGGCTCTCCACCGGCGGCCTCGACTACGGCCTGGTGTTCGGGGGATCCAAGACCGTGCTGCGCGGCCGCGTCTCCAACATCAACCGTCCCTCCGACGTTGCCGGCGTCTACGGCGCCGCCGGTGCCGGCATCGCCGTCGGCTCCGGCGCCCGCGCCATCGTGCTGACCAACCAGAAGGGCGCAGTGCTGGAGCTGTCGGGCACGCAGGTCGGCCTCATGGCGAATGCGGATTTGAGCGGGCTTGCGATCACGATGCGGTAGAAGGGTGGAGTAGGGTGGGTTAGCCCTGCGGATGCGCGAAGCGAATCCGCAGGGCGTAACCCACCATTTCTGCCGCCTTGGAAAGAGAAGACGTGGGTTACGCTTCGGACAGCGCTTCGCGCCGCCCGAAGCTAACCCACCCTACGATTTCTCGACCCTCGCATGCACCCGCTCGCAATGTGCGACGAGGTTAGCGTGCGCATCGACGAAGGCCTTCAGCGGCGTCGGGATCGGAAAGTAATAGATGTTGGCGATGAAGCCGTAGATGCCGGCATCAACGCTCGTCGGCGCCGCGCCGTGTACGAAGCCTTGCGCCGGCGCGATGTCCGCCAGCACCTGCAAGTCAGCGAGCCCCCGCGCGTAGGCCTGCTCGGGCGTGTAGCGACCGATGCCCTGGAAGTGATAGCGCTGCGCGTTGTAGGCCTTGGCCTTCTCGAAGCCGGTAGGGTCGATCTGCGGATGCTGCGCGATGAAGGCGTCGCGGAACGCCGGATAGAAGCGCTCGTCCTTCCAGCGCGAATAGGACATCACCCAGTAGAGATCGTCCAGCATGCGCGTGACGAGATGGTCGGTGCGGCGCTGTTCCGATGACAAGCCGGCGTCGATCGTGAGGCGGTATTTCTTAGTCGCGTGCGCGATGATGGTCTCGCTGTCGCCGATGATCTCGCTGTCGTCGACGATGTAAGGCAGCTGCCCGCGCGGCGCGGCCGAGGCATCGAAGACGTGCTCATGCACGAACGGCACGCCCGCGAGCTTGAGAAACGCATAGACCTTGAGGCCGTAGCCGTTGTTGTCGGCGACGCCGAAGAGTTCTGGGTAGGAGTAGAGGGTCAGCATGGGCGGGCTCCTCCGGGGTGACGGAGGCCAGCATGCTAGGGAGTGGAAACGGATGCAATCCTCGTGGCCCGCATGAGCGCAGCGACATGCGGGAATGGGGTCCCCGGATATCGCTTGCGCTCATCCGGGCTACGTCAGAGCGCCATTTGCGAATTGCCTTTTGCGCAATAGGATGACCGCGATCCTCTGGTCCGGGAGATGACGATGGCCATCAACAAGGACAAGATCGACGACGTGAGACTTCGCCCATGACCCGCGACGAATTGGTCGCCGCCTATGCGGCGCCCGGCCGCCACTATCACAATCTCGCGCATATCGAGGATTGCCTGGCGGCGCTCGCGCTCGCCGAGGGTCTTTCGGCCGCCGAGCGCGAGACGCTCTCGGAAGCGATCTGGTGGCACGATGCGGTCTACGATCCGACGCGGACCGACAACGAGGAGCGCAGCGCGGAGCTCGCCGAGCAGCACGTCCGCGCCGAGCTTCGCCAGGAGGTCGGCCGCCTGATCCGGCTGACCAAAACGCACGACGTTCCCCCGGGCGATCGTCTCGGCGCGATCCTGATCTCGATCGACCTCAGCATTCTCGGCGCCGATCCCGCCCGCTACGACGCCTATGCCGCCGCGATCCGCCGGGAGTTCAGCCATGTCGCCGAGGACGACTATCGGGCCGGCCGCGCCCGCGTGCTGCGCCGTTTCGCGGCACGCGAGGTCATCTTTCCCGATCCGGTCTTCGCCGCGAGCTTTGACCGCCAGGCCCGTGCCAACCTCGCGCGCGAGCTGGCCGAGCTGAGCTGAAGCGACCAATCCACCTACGAGCGCGCCGCGGCGTTGAACACCGCCAGCTGCGCCTCGAACGCCCGCCTGAACGCCGGCCGTGTTTCGCCGCGGGCAACGTAGGCGGCGATGTCGGGATACTCGTCGAGCAGGCCTGACGTATTCAGCCGCCGCAGCACCGTCACCATCATGAGATCGCCGGCGCTGAAGGCGCCATCGAGCCAGTCGGCATTACTGATGTGGCCGGACAATTCGCCGAGCCTGATGCGCACACGCTCCTGCAAGCCGGGCAGGCGCTCGGCGTGCCAGCTCCTGTCGCGCTCCAACAGCATCGCCATGGAGAGCTCGACGATCGGCGGCTCCACCGTGCTCAGCGCGGCAAACATCCATGCAATCGCGCGGGCGCGCGCATTGGCATCCTTCGCCAGCAAGCCATCATGGCGTTCGGCGATGTAGAGCACGATCGCGCCTGACTCGAACAGCGTGAGATCGCCGTCCTCATAGGTCGGAATCTGCCCGAACGGATGCAGCGAGCGATGCGCGGGCTGCTTCATCGCGACGAATGAGAGGAGGCGAACGTCGTAGGGCTGCCCGACCTCTTCCAGCGCCCAGCGGACACGCATGTCGCGCGCCTGCCCGCGGCCGCGGTCGGGCGAGGATTCGAAGGCGGTGATGGTGGGCATGGGGGGCTCCATGTGCGTCGCGCTTGGTCCGGAGGACGATTGGTGGAGACGGATTCCGACACTCGTCTTGTAGGGTGGGTTAGCCGTTTCCATACGCGGTCCATCCCCACGGGACGGGGCAAGGCGTAACCCACCACGTCTGCGTCCGCGGCGACAGAAGTGGTGGGTTACGACGAGCGAATTGCGCTTCGCGCATCCGCACGTCTAACCCACCCTACGGAGCGATCCACGCCGCAAGCTCGCGCCATGGCCCCAGCGTCCAATGCCCGGACGCAGCACCCGAGGGCGAGGGCAGCACGAATGTCTCCGGCCAGCTTCCATCCGACGGCTGCCGCCCCAACGCAACCGCAGCTGACGGCCTGCCGTAATACAGGCTCGCCGCCTTCTTGCTTGTGAACGCAATCGTCCGCGGCCGGTACTTGTCCATCTTCGCCCTGAACCCTGCCACATCGATCGCCTCCGCCGCGATCTGGTGATCCATCCCGGCGCCCGTCTTGCAGAGATCGGTGAAGCCGATCCCGAGCTCGATCAGGCTCGCGAACTCGCTCGGCTGATAGCGCCGCGGCGTGATCCCGGCCTCATGGATCGCGCGCCAGAAGCGGTTGCCGGGATGGGCGTAGTAATGTCCGAGCTCGGCCAAGCGGGTCGAGGCGGCGGTGCCGACGAAGACGAGGCGGAGGTTGGGGCGGAGTTGGTCGGGGAGGCGGTGGAGGGTGATCAATTCGACCAGCGAAGACTATGGGGCAGTCCGCTCTGAACCACGTCAGAACCATATCAGAGAATGGGCCTAACACTAGTGTCTCTAGGCTCCCCCTTCGACAGCGCCTTTTCAATTTCTGCCCGTTGAAGATCAACGAGCATGGAGTTGGTTCTCTCTAGGCACTTTTGTATGGCTGATTTTACGACAGGCCACTTCGCGAGATGTCTAGCCAAGTAGAGCAACAGGTCGCCTCTTGCTAGCGGATATTGTTTAGTAAAGAGCTTTGGAACTAGCGTGGCGATTACACGCTCATCAGATGGCCAATTAGTATCCATAAAGATCTTGCGTAGTTCTTTGACTGTCCAGTCAGCGAATTTTGCGCGGTCGCGTCCGTATTCGACGAGCGCAGCCTTCCCCACGAGCGGATTGTCCAGTATCGTCGACATCAACACGGCCATGCGCTCTTCCTGGCGCCGGATTCGAGCTAGTTGATCCAGAAGATTTTTTGCATCTTGTTCAAAATTCAGCCGATAATCGTCCCTTGCGCGGATTGTCCCTGTCGGCTGTGGGTCGAATTCCAGCAAGATCTTCTCAGAAAGGACTTTCCGGTCTATCGCAGCTTGATCTTCGCTGCTAAGCGCCGAAATATCGATTGCAATGCTGCCGTCGGTTTTGATTTCAGCTGAGAGCCGACCTCTTGAGTTCAAAATGCGAGTTGCCATCTCACGGTCCGTCGCGCCAGAAACCAGACATCTCCAAAGCACCGAACGCAGAACTGACCCCTCGTAAAAGCTCTTGGCGGCTTCACTTCCCTGTTCATCGAGCAAAATTCTCCGCATCCGGATTCTGGCGCTCTTCTTCTCCTGGGGGCTTCCGATCAATTCTCGAATTTGAAGCACGAGTCCAGCGCGAGAGGCATTTGCTTCGGCGAAGTGCTCCAGTCTTGTGCGTAAGGTATCAAGCGTTCCAAAATGAAATTTTCCCGGAGCAGCTATGAATGCATAGATCTGTTCGTCGCCTAATGCTGCGGAGGGGCCTCGAGCCAATAAGAACTGCAATTTGGGTCCTTCCAGTACGCGGAACCCTGTAATCTGCCCAGAAATTTCGTCGATCACCTGAATGAGCGGCGCGATCGTTTGAGTAGAACGAGAGAAAATTGGGAGTGCGAATCCAACCGCTTCCTGTCCGAAGGAATGGCAACCGATGACTCTTTGAAGTTGAGGTTTTTCGCCTCTTTTCAAATGACGCTCCATTTCTCGTAGAGTTCTTTCGCAGCTGCTTCAAGTTGCGCTTGATAGTAATCAGGATGACGACCCGGAACAAAGCAATAGGGCTTTACGATTGCTCCCTCGTCTTGAAGCTTCTTCAACCAAGGCGCCCCATCATCCCAAAGCGTATGGGGAACGATGATGGCAAATAGAGTGTCCTTCAGGGATATCTGTTCGGCTAGAATAATCTCTATCGAACATATCCGGTCATCGGGTTCATTTCGACCTGGAGAGGTCAGAAGATTTAAGTATGATCTCGCGTGAAAGTCGTAAGACTTGGTTGTCGTCGTTGGGTCCGATATCGCGTACACATCGCCTTGGAAGTAGGCGATACGTGAGCCGAAAGTTCTCATTATTAACTTGTTTGGCCGTGAAACGTCGGTCCCAAGATTGAAGTCCTCGACGTTCATCTCGTCGGTGAGCATGTGTTTGTATAGTCGCTTTGAAAAGGCACCGGTATCAAAGGCGAAAATTGCATCAGCCTTTTCGATCAGCTTTGCATTGAAGATGAAGCAGCATGGACAAGCCGCCTCTAGCTTTATCGCTCCATCTCCGCTGACTCGATACGCAGGTCGACCGTAAAAAAAATACGTCAGCGGCTTGTTGAAGACGTCACAAGGGGATGGGGCAATGTGACCAGATTTCGCGATGTCGGCCGCCAATAGCGCCTTTGTGATGTGAGTAAGCGGCATCGGAGGCCAACCAGGATCGGGGTGTTGATCTACCCAATCGCGAAAATCCGGGCGTCCGTCAGCAAACTTTGTCATGGCGATTTCTAGCGCTTTAGGCGAACGTCGCCGCTGGATCAAACTTTAGATTGAAATATAGTTTACTCTGACCAGCCTGTTTGTAAACCGAAGTTCTCAATATCAAAGAGGGCCGGGCTCTCGCCGGGCCCTCTTTGTGGAGTATGACGTGAATTGCTATCCGATGGCTTGCCTCACAACACCCGATTGCTCTCCTTCACCTTCTCCGCATCCAGATAAACGCTGCTCCCCATCTCCTTGAACTTCGCGCTCATCTTCGCCATCCCGTCCTCGGCAGTCCCGCTCATCGACATTCCAACCGAGTTCGGATCGTTCAGCGTCGCCGCGTAGTCGCGCACGTCCTGCGTGATCTTCATCGAGCAGAACTTCGGGCCGCACATCGAGCAGAAATGGGCGACCTTGTGGGCTTCCTTCGGCAGGGTCTCGTCGTGGAAGCTTTTCGCGGTGTCAGGGTCGAGGCCGAGGTTGAACTGGTCGGTCCAGCGGAATTCGAACCGCGCGCGGGAGAGGGCGTCGTCGCGCAGTTGCGCGGCGGGGTGGCCCTTGGCGAGGTCGGCGGCGTGGGCGGCGATCTTGTAGGTGATGACGCCGGTCTTGACGTCGTTGCGATCGGGCAGGCCGAGATGCTCCTTCGGCGTGACGTAGCAGAGCATGGCGCAGCCGAACCAGCCGATCATGGCGGCGCCGATGCCCGAGGTGATGTGGTCGTAGCCCGGCGCGATGTCGGTGGTCAGCGGTCCAAGCGTGTAGAACGGCGCCTCGCCGCATTCCTTGAGTTGCTTGTCCATGTTGATCTTGATCTTGTGCATCGGCACGTGGCCGGGGCCTTCGATCATGACCTGGCAGCCCTTGTCCCACGCGATTTTCGTCAGCTCGCCGAGGGTTTCGAGTTCGGCAAACTGCGCGCGGTCGTTGGCGTCGGCGATCGAGCCCGGACGCAGGCCGTCGCCGAGCGAGAACGAGACGTCATACTTGCGCATGAGGTCGCAGATCTCGTCGAAATGGGTGTACAGGAAGCTCTCCTTGTGATGAGCGAGGCACCACTTCGCCATGATCGAGCCGCCGCGGGAGACGATGCCGGTGACGCGGCTGGCGGTGAGGTGGATGTATTGCAGGCGCACGCCGGCGTGGATTGTGAAATAGTCGACGCCCTGCTCGCACTGCTCGATCAAGGTGTCCTTGTAGAGCTCCCAGGTCAGCTTGACGGGATCGCCGTTGCACTTCTCCAGCGCCTGGTAGATCGGCACGGTGCCGATCGGCACCGGCGAGTTGCGCAGGATCCATTCGCGCGTGGTGTGGATGTTGCGGCCCGTCGAGAGGTCCATCACGGTGTCGGCGCCCCAGCGGATCGCCCACACCATCTTCTCGACCTCCTCCTCGACCGAGGAGGTCACCGCCGAGTTGCCGATATTGGCGTTGATCTTGGTCAGGAAGTTGCGGCCGATGATCATCGGCTCGAGTTCTGAGTGGTTGATGTTGGAGGGGATGATGGCGCGGCCGCGCGCGATCTCGTCGCGGACGAACTCCGGGGTGATGAAGGCGGGCACCGAGGCGCCAAAACTCTCGCCGTCGGCGAGCGCGGCTTCGGCGCGCTCGAGTTGCTGCTTGCGCCCGAGGTTTTCGCGCTCCGCGACGTAGATCATCTCCTTGGTGATGATGCCGGCGCGGGCGAATTCGAGCTGCGTCACCTTGTGGCCGTCGAGGCCGCGCAGCGGCTTGTGATAGGCCGAGAAGGCGCGCGCAGCCTTGTCGGTGGAGACGCTGCCATTGTCCTCCGGCTTGATCTGGCGGCCCTCATATTCCTCGACGCCGCCGCGCTCCAGCACCCATTGCTTGCGGTTGCGCGCCAAGCCGGCGTTGACGTCGATGGTGACGGAGGGATCGGTGTAGGGGCCCGAGGTGTCGTAGACCGGCAGGTTCGGTTCGCCCGCGCCTTCGGACAGGATGATCTCGCGCAAGGGCACGCGGATGTCAGGCGCGGCGTCGGGGGTCGCGAAGATCTTTCGCGAGGAGGGCAGGGGGCCGGTGGTGACGGCGGGGACGGTTTTGTCGGGGTTGGAGCGGATGTTCATGGGATCCTCCGGTTAATTCGTTTGCATTGGCGCCGAGACGACGCTGGTGAATTCTTGCTCCGTCATTGCGAGCGCAGCGAAGCAATCCAGAAATGCATCCGCGGAAGCAGTCTGGATTGCTTCGTCGCAAGGGCTCCTCGCAATGACGAGTGGAGGGAGCGGGGCGATCATCACGCCGCCTCCTTCGAACCGTCGAGCCATTGCCGCACGCGGGCATCGGGGTCGGGGTTTTGGGTGACGTCGGAGACAACAGCAATGGAATCCGCGCCTGCGGCAAAGATCTCGGCGGCGTGCTCGAACTTGATGCCGCCGATCGCGACCAGCGGGATGGTGCCGATGCGCTTTTTCCATTCGGTGATTTTCGGAATGCCTTGCGGCTCGAAGCGCATCGATTTGAGCGTGGTGAAGAAGATCGGGCCGAGCGCGACGTAATCGGGCTTCGCCGCCAGTGCGGTTTCAAGCTCGGAATCGTCATGGGTGGAGATGCCGAGCTTGAGGCCGGCCTCGCGGATAGCGCCGAGATCTGCGTCTGCAAGATCGTCCTGGCCGAGATGCAGGTATTGTGCACCCGCAACGATCGCCGCGCGCCAATAATCGTTCACCACCAGCTTGGCCTGCGTGTCCTTGGTGATGGCGAGCGCGTCGGTGACGATCTGCAGCGCGTCGGCATCGTTCAGCTCTTTGGCGCGCAGCTGGATGGTGCCGACGCCGAGCTTGGTCAGGCGTTCGACCCAGGCCAAGCTATCAACCACGGGATAGAAGCGATCAGGATACGGCATGCCAGAACGGGGTCCCAACGACAGGGGTGGAGGGCGAGGCGAAGTCGCGGGCGTTCATCAGCCCGGCCTCGTAAGCGGTGCGGCCGGCCTCGCAGCCGAGGCGGAAGGCGTTCGCCATCGCGACGGGATCGGCGGCTTTGGCGATGGCGGTGTTGAGCAGCACGGCGTCATAGCCGAGCTCGAACGCCTGCGCAGCGTGGGAGGGCGCCCCTAAGCCGGCGTCGACCACCAGCGTGATGTCGGGCAGCCGCTCGCGCAACAGTTTTAGCGCATCGCGGTTGGTGATGCCCTTCGCGCTGCCAATCGGCGCGGCCCACGGCATCACCACCTTGCACCCCGTTTCGACCAGGCGGCTCGCGACCGAGAGGTCCTCGGTGCAATAGGGGAAGACTTCAAAACCGTCCTTGATCAAGATGCCGGCGGCTTCGACCAGGCCGACGACGTCGGGCTGCAGCGTGTCGTTGTCGGCGATGACCTCGAGCTTGATCCAGCTTGTGCCGAACAATTCGCGGGCGAGCTTGGCCGTCGTCACCGCCTCGCGCACGGTGCGGCATCCCGCGGTGTTCGGCAGCACGGTGACGTCGAGCTCGCGGATCAGCTTCCAGAACGCATCGCCGGTCTTGCCGCCGGCGGATTCGCGCCGCAGCGAGACCGTGACGATGTTGGCGCCGGAGGCGCGGATCGCGCCCTGCATGATCGCAGGCGAGGGATAGAGCGCGCTGCCGATCAGCAGGCGGGAGGCGAAGGTTTTGCCGTAGAAGGTCACCATGTCGGTGTTTCCGGGAGTATCTTTGATGTTGCGGGCGGGGGTGTCAGCTTCGTCGTCATTGCGAGCGAAGCGAAGCAATCCAGTCCGTCACCGCGGCGGCAGACTGGATTGCTTCGTCGCTTCGCTCCTCGCAATGACGAGGATGAGATATTCGGCATTCCGCTCACCCTCCCTGCCGCGGCGTGATGATCTCGATCTCGTCGCCGGCTTTCAGGCGCGTCTCGGCCCAGCGGCTTTTCGGCACGACGTCGTAATTCAGCGCGATGGCGAAATGGCTGCCTTCGTAGTCGAGCTCGGCGAGCAGCGCATCGACGCTGGCCGCGTTCACCTCGCGCGGCTCGCCGTTGACGATCAGGAGCATTGCATTACCTCGTTGTCGATCTGGCCGCGCTCGACATAGGCGAGCGTCAGCTCGGCGAGCGCAGGCGCGATCAGGAAGCCGTGGCGGTAGAGGCCGTTGACGCTGATCTTGCGATCGCGAATGCCGATGCGCGGCAAATTGTCGGGAAAGGCGGGACGAAGCCCCGAACCGAATTCGACGATGCGGGCTTCGCCGAACGCCGGGTGCACCGTATAGGCCGCGCCCAAGAGCTCCAGCGCGGAGCGCACGCTGACGCCGGTGTCTTCGGCCTCGATCGAGGTCGCGCCCAGCATGAACAGGCCGTTCTCACGCGGGATCACGTAGAGCGGCCAACGCGGATGGATCAGCCGCACCGGGCGCGCCAGCTGCACCTCGTCCGTCTCGATCAGGATCATCTCGCCCTTGACGCCGCGAAGCTCGCTCTGCTCGTCGCGGGCACCAAGGCCGCGGCAGTCGATGACGATGCCGTCTAGCTCGTTCGCGGTGACGTCGCTGCAGAACTTGATGGTGCCGCCGGCAGCCTTGATGCGCTCGTGCAGCTGCGGCAGCACGCGGCGCGGCTCGACATGGCCCTCGGCGGGGAAGAACAGCGCGTCGCGGAAGCGGCCCTCCAGCGACGGCTCGAGCGCGGCTAGGCCGGCGGCATCGAGCCGGCGGTGATGCTCGGTCATGCGCGCAAACCGCTCGAAATCGTTGCGCTCGCGCGGGTGGGCGACGACCAGCGAGCCGTTGAACGGCGTGTCGGGCAGCTCGCGCCGCCAGAGATCGAGCGAGCGCAGCCCCAAGCGGCTGATGATGGGCTCGGCGACTTCGGCCTCGCAATAGGGCGCGAGCATGCCGCCGGCCCAATGGCTGGTGGCATCCGTCATCGCCTCGTCACCGCGCTCGTGCAAGGTGACGGCATGACCGGCCTGCGCGAACAGCAACGCCTGCCAGGCGCCCGCGATGCCTGCGCCGATGATGGATACCGGTGAATCCGGTCGCTTGATGGTCTGCAACATCCCTGTCCCTTCGCCGGCATGACCCGGATCAGGTTCAAAGGGTCACCGCGGTCCTGGGCGGTATTGCCCATTTAGCGGTATCTCAGCTCCTCCTCGGAGCACCCCTCGGAACGGTGGTAATGTATGCCAGCAGGATGGGGTGGTCAACGCGGTAACAGTCGTCATGCCCGGGCTTGTCCCGCCTGCGCGGCCAAAGCCGCTTCGGCGAGGCGAAGGCCCGGGCATCCACGTTCTTGGCGCAGATGCAAGACGTGGATGGCCGGGTCAAGCCCGGCCATAACGGAGATCAATGAGCGGGAACCTGCGCCCGCGCGTTACGGACGCGCTGGGCGAGCTTCCTGTGCGTCGGCGCGCCGAACATCGGCTGCGGATTGCCGTTCGGCTCGAGCCAGGGCTGGCCCATAGTGCCTTGGCCCATGGTCTCGCCCGCATGGGCGACCTGGACGGCCTCCTGCCGCTGGCGCTTTGCAGCATAGTAATAGCCGCCCGCGAAATAACGCACGGCTCGCGCGTGATCGCCATTGGCGGCGCGGTAGGCACCGGCGAGGTACTTCACGGCGTAGGTGAGGTTGGTGTTGGGATCGCGCAGGCCGGCGGCATCACCGGTGTAGCCGACCCCGCGGGCGGTCGCGAGCTTGATCTGCATCAGCCCGATGGTACCGCCACGGCCGACCACATGCGGCTGATAGCGGCTCTCACGCATGATGACACGATGCACCAGTGCTTCCGGCACGCCATTGGCGCGGGCATGGGCGGCCACCATCTCGGCATATTCGGCTTGCCCGGCGAAAGCTGCCTGCGGCAACGTCAATCCAGCCGCGAGCAGCGCGACAATTCGTAAGATTTTCATCGAAATATTCCTCGGCAGAACGGACCCGCGCCCCAGCGCGTTAGGCCGTGGGAACACGGCGATGATGTGGCGAAATGTCACCAACGGCGATTTTCGCCGGCTCGTCGCTTTTGCGACTTAAACCTGGGTTAAGCTCGGAGCTGGTGGAGCGCCTTACGCGACAGCGGGTCTGTCCATTTCGCGCATTCGCCCAACAATCGCTAGTCAAAGCCAGCACTCGGGAGACGTCCATGACCCCTGCAGACATCGACGACATTCCCAAGCAGAACCCTTGTGCACAATGTGGCACACCGATCCCGTTCCCTGACTGGATCGAGCCGGGCGAAGGGCGCGTCTCCTATCTCTGGACCTGCCACGCCTGCAATTACCGCTTCGAGGCGGTGGCGATCTTCCCGCACGAGGCGATCGAGCACCCGCCGCTCGCGGCTTGATCAGGCGGCAAGGCGCGGCGCCTGCGAGACCGGCAATCGCATCCGCACGATCAGGCCGCGCGGGGCGCGGTCATGCAGCGACAGCTCGCCGCCGTGGCCGAGCGCGATTGCGCGCGCGATCGACAGGCCGAGCCCGAAGCCGGTGGAGTAGTCCATGGTGCGCGCGTCGTCGCCGCGCGCGAACGGCTCCAACATCTCCTGCTTGCGCGCATCCGAAATGCCGGGGCCGTCGTCCTCGACGTCGATGACGAGCATGGCGTCCGAGACGTCGAGGCGGATCGTCACCTCGGCGCCGAAGCGCACCGCGTTCTCGACCAGGTTGGTGACGCCGCGATGCAGATCGTCGGGCCGCGCGGCGGCGGTCGCGGACGTCGGCCCGACATAGTGCACGACATGGCCCATGTCGCCGAACTGATCGGCGACGAGCTGCAGCGTGCTGGCGATGTCGACCAGCGTCACCGCCTCGACCTTGCGGTCGTCGCGCAAGAGCGACAGCACCGATTCCAGCATCGCGCGCATCTGGTCGAGATCCATTAGCATGCGCTTGCGGTTGGCTTCGTCCTCGATAAACTCGGCGCGCAGGCGCAGCCGCGTGATCGGCGTGCGCAAATCGTGGCTGATCGCCGCCAGCATCCGCGTGCGATCCGACATCAGCCGCACGATCCGCTCGTGCATGCGGTTGAGCGCGCGCGCCACCGCGCGGATCTCCTTCGGGCCGCGCTCGGGCAGCGGCTCGGCGGCGCCCTCGAGGCTGAAATTCTCCGCCGCCGCGGCGAAGGACGACAGCGGCCTCGTCAGCGCGCGCGCCGCCCACAGGCCGAGCACGGTGACGCAGATGAAGGCGCTCATCAGTGCCATCAGCCAGGGCGCGCCAGAGAACAACGGCCGCGGGGCGCCATCGACATGGCCCGCGATCACGGTGCCGTCGGGCAATTGCACGCCGATACGGGGCTCGATGCTGCCTGAAGCCAGCCGTCCGGTCTTGTAGGCGCGGCCGAGATGGCGGCGCATCCAGCGCAGATGCAGGCTGTCGCTCTCCGCGAGATTGGCCGTGCCGGGCGCCAGCATCTCGATGCCGAGCCCGGGGAAGGCGCGCGCGAGATCGGTGACGAGGCGCGGGCGCTCGCTCTCCTCCGCCGCGCCGAGCAGCAGCGCGGCATCGGCCAGTTGATGCGCCCGGTCCGGCGGGGCATCAGGGCGGTCCTGCCGGATAATCAGGAAGGCGGTGGTGATGACGAGATGGAGCGCCACTGTCGAGGCCAGCACCAGCGCGGCGATCTGCCCGCCGATACCCTTGAGGTGGAAGAACGAGAACGGCTTCATCGTCGTCCCCCTCAGCTGCTCGCGGGCACTGTGGTCGCTTCGGCGCTTGCTGCCTCGGTTTTCGCGACCTCGGTTCGTGGCGTGAACAGATAGCCGCCGGAGCGCACCGTCTTGATCAGGGTGGGATCGGCCGGATTGGGCTCGATCTTGCGGCGGATGCGGCTGACCAAGACGTCGATGGAGCGCTCGAACGAGCCGGTGCTGCGCCCCTGCGTGAGGTCGAGCAGGCTGTCGCGCGACAGCACGCGGCCGGGCCGCTCGCAGAACGTGCGCAGCAGGTCGAACTCGGCGCTGGTCACCGCGACGCGCGCGCCTGCGGGATTGCGGAGCTCGCGCAAGCGCAGATCGATGCGCCAGCCTTCGAAGGTGAGCGCGGAGGCACCTTCGACCGAGCTCGCCGCTTGCGCGGCCGCCTGGCGGCGCAGCACCGCGTTGATGCGGGCGAGCAGCTCGCGCGGGTTGAACGGCTTCGGCAGATAATCGTCCGCGCCCATCTCGAGGCCGACGATGCGGTCGATGTCCTCGCCGCGTGCGGTCAGCATGATGATCGGCGTCTGGCTTTCGGCGCGCACCTTGCGGCACAGGGTGAGGCCGTCCTCGCCGGGCAGCATGACGTCGAGGATGATGAGGTCGACGCGGTGATCGGCCATGGCGCGCGACATCTCGCGGCCGTCGGCGACGGCGGTGACGTTGCAGGCGTTGTTGCGCAGATATTTCGCAATCAGCGTCCGGGTTTCGCGGTCGTCCTCGACGACCAGGATGTTGGGATTGGGAATGGCCATGGACCTTGTTTGTCCAAAATTCCGGCCAAAAGGCGAAGATTTTTGTTTCGAATTGTTTCTACCGGGCGATCAGCAACGGACGGCAATCGCCACACCGCCGAGCGGCAAGCTCTCGTTAAGGCCGTTAACCATACCGTGGCGTGGTCCGCGGCGAAACCCGCAAAACGAAGGGAGCCATCATGAGCTCGATCCCGGCGGCCTCCGCCGGCAGCTATCAATCGCCACTGCAACGGCTTCAGCAGGAATTGCAATCGCAAGTCTCCGCCGGCACGATCTCGTCGTCGGACCAGTCCGCGCTCTCGACGGCGCTGACGGATATCGACACGGCGCTCCAGCAGAGCCGATCGAGCGGCCAGTCGAGCGGCGCGCCTCCCTCCAAGGACGAGATGCAGTCGAAGATCGAGGACCTCATCTCGAGCGAAGTGTCGAACGGGACGCTGACCTCCGAACAGGCCGAGGAGCTGAAAAGCGTGTTTCAGTCCGCCTTCGCGGGTGGACCAGGCGGTCCGCCGCCGGACGACGGCTCTTCGGATTCGACGACGACGGATTCGACGAGCAGCAGCTCGACGGACCAGACCACCGCCGAGATCCTCCAGCAATTCCTCGAGGCGCTGCAGCAATCGCAATCGTCGGCATCCTCCTACGGTGCCAATGGCAGCTCAACCGGAAATTCGAGCCTCGCCGCGCTCCTGATCGACTACAAGAGCTGACCTCGGCGACGCCGGGTCGGCGCGGTCCTCGCCGCGGTCCTGACTTGCCCCAATGCGCATGATCCTCGGCGGGGAACCGTGCACCGCAAAATGTTCCTGAGTGACGCAGGAACAGTTCGCGCATGGCGCGACGAAATTGCGGCACGCACGGAACTGCGCCCGATCAGAGCGGTTTTCTCCGCACGAGTTTTTTGTGAAGGAGAGGACAACAATGTTGATGAAATCGATCGTCACCGGCCTCGCCGGTACCGCGCTACTTGCGACCGTCGCAATCGCGCAAACGCCGCCCGCCGCCACCACCGACAAGGCGGCCCCTGCGGCCACCGCAACGACCACGACGGCTTCCGGCCAGTGGCGTACCTCGAAGATGGACGGCCTGAAGGTCTACAACGAGGCCAACGAGAACATCGGCACGATCAACGACCTGCTGATGGACAAGAACGGTGACATCAAGATCGCCGTGATCGGAGTCGGCGGCTTCCTCGGCATGGGCGAGCATCTGGTCGCCGTGCCCTATGAGAAGCTGAAGTTCGTCAACGAGCCCGTCGCCTATACCGGCACCGGCGCGAACACCGGCGCCCGGCCCGCAGGCACGACGACCGGCGCTGCGACCGGTACCGACAGGCCCGCAGCGACCGCATCGACGTCGTCCGCGTCGAAATGGTACCCGGACCACGCCGTGTTCAATGCCAGCAAGGACGAGCTGAAAAACATGCCGCAGTTCAAGTACGCGGAGTAATGCGGCTCGCGTAACTGCCTGAACGAAGCGCGCCTGGTTTTCACCGGGCGCGCTGTCGTGTCTTTAACTTCCTGCGTCCTCAACCCCCGCTGCCCTTGAGCCGTTCATTGCGTCGGCGCAGGGCTTCCAGGGTGGCGAGCAAGATGACCGAGACGGTCGTCAAGATCACGGCCGCTGCCGTGATGGTCGGGCTGATGTTCTCGCGGATGCCGCTGAACATCTCGCGCGGCAGGGTGCGCTGCTCGGGGCCCGCCATGAACAGCACGATCACCACCTCGTCGAAGCTGGTTGCGAACGCGAACAGCGCGCCTGATGCCAGACCCGGCAGGATCAGCGGCAGGATCACGCGACGGAACGCGTAGATTGGCGAGGCGCCGAGCGAGGCGGCGGCGCGTGCCAGGTTGGTGTCAAAGCTCTGCAGCGTCGCCCCGACCGTGATCACCACGAAGGGCGTCGCCAGCGCGGTGTGGGCCAGGATCAGACCGAGATAGCTGCCGGTCAGCCCGATCGGCGCGAAGAAGAAGTACAGGCCGACCGCGGTGATGACCCCGGGCACGACCACCGGCGACAGCACGAAGGCCAGCACGAGCGGCTTGAACCGGCTCTTCCACTGCGCCAGCCCCAGCGCGGCCAGCGTGCCGAGGACCATGGACAACAGCGTCGAGGCGACGCCGATGATCACGCTGTTCTTGAGCGAGTTCATCCAGCGCGGCGAATTGACGAAGTCGTCGTACCAGCGCAAGGAAAGGCCCGGCAGCGGATAGGTGAGGTACGAGCTGGAACTGAACGACAGCGGCATGATCGCAAGGATCGGCGCGATCAGGAAGATGAACACCAGCGTGGAGACAACGATAGTCGCGGTCCACGCGATGCGCTGGCTGGGGGTGCGCAAGGAGGAATTGTCGCTCAATTCTTCATCCCTCCCATGACCTGCTGGCCCTGCACCAGCTTGCCGTAGACGAGAGCGAGCAGAACGGTGGCGAGCAGCAGCACCGCGCCCAGCGCCGAAGCAAGGCCCCAATTGGCCGTCTCGGTCGTGTAGAGGGCGATGAAGTAGCTGATCATCTGGTCGGCGGCGCCGCCGACGAGGGCCGGCGTGATGTAGTAGCCGAGCGCCAGGATGAAGACGAGCAGGCTTCCCGCGCCGATGCCAGGCAGGGTCTGCGGCAGGTAGATCCGCAGGAAGGCGGTGAGGGGCGGTGCACCGAGCGAAGCGGCGGCACGCATGTAGGCGGGCGAGATCGCCTTCATGCTGCTGTACAGCGGCAGGATCATGAACGGCAGCAGAACGTGGGTCATGGCAACGCAGACGCCGAAGCGGTTGTAGATCAGGCGCAAGGGTGCGTCGATGATGCCGAGCCAGAGCAGACTATCGTTCACGACGCCCTTGCTCTGCAACAGGACGATCCAGGCGCAGGTGCGAACCAGGAGCGACGTCCAGAACGGCAGCAGCACGAAGATCATCAAGAGGTTCGACCGGCCGGGCGGCAGCGTCGCCAGGAGGTAGGCGACCGGAAAGCCGAGAATCAGGCAGAGGGCCGTGACAGCGAGGCTGATGAGGAAGGTGCGGAGGAAAATGTCGCGGTAGATGGCCTGATCCGGTGGTGCGGCGACGATCGCGCCGTCGGCGTTTCGCGTCAGGTCGAGCGCGGCGAGCAGGTAGAAGCCGGTGATCGGGCCGCCGGCGTCCTTGATCGTGGTCCAGGTGGCGCGTTCGCGCCAGGCGGGGTTGATCCTGCCCAGCGTCTCCCTGGCCGTACCGGGCTCAGGCACCGCCTTCAGATTGCGTCCTGTGCTGGTCAGGATCGTGCGGAAGCCGTTCAGCGCGTAGTTGAGCCGTTTGGCCGCAATCGCAAGGGTGCCGGCGGCGCGCGCCGCCAGGATGTCGCTTGCAAGCGCCGCATAGGCGTTTTCATCCGGCAAGTCCTTGCCGTCCCAACTGGCAAGAGCAGCGACCGTTTGCGGCAGGACCTGACGCACCTCCCAGTCCTCGACCGAGCGCCACAGCATGCCGGCGATGGGACCTGCGAAGGTGAAGAGCAGAAACAGCAGAAGCGGCAGGACCAGCGCCAATGCCTTGACCTGGCGTGTCCGCTCCGCACGCCTCAATCGGCGTTTGAGCGGCACCTCAGTCTTGTTATCGGCGCCGAGCGCGGGCGCTGCTGTCATGGAGAAAGCCTCTTGGAGCAGCCTGAGCAAGCGCCTCGTCCTTCGAGGCGACCGCTTCGCGGTCTCCTCAGGATGAGGCTCATTGACATTGGTGCCAGTAACGTCGCTGCCACAGACTCAGACCTCATCCTGAGGGCCCGCCGTAGGCGGGCGTCTCGAAGGATGCGCCACGGGCGAGTTGTCCGCGCGCACGTCTAGCTGCTCCCGCTATTTCGCGGCCCATTTGTTGAAGCGCTCGGTCAGGCGGTCGATGTTCTCGAGCCAGAAAGCCACGTTGATCTCGACCGCGTTCTTGATGTTGTCAGGCGCCGTCGGCAGGTCCTTCAGGACGGCGGGCGCGAGCCGGCCGGCGGCATCCTTGTTCGAAGTGCCATAGGCAATGTTCTCCGACAGCTTGGACTGGTTCTCCGCCTTTCCGACGAAGTCCAGGAACTTGTAGGCCGCATCCTTGTTCGGGCTCCCCTTCAGGATGACCCAGCTGTCGAGGGTGAAGAGCGCGCCGCCCCACACCATGCCGAAGTTCTTCTTCTCGTTCTTGTTCGCGGTGTCGATGCGGCCATTGTAGACCGAGGTCATCGCCACCTCGCCGGAGGCGAGCAATTGCGGCGGCTGCGCGCCGGCCTTCCACCAGACGAGGTCGCCCTTGATGGTGTCGAGCTTCTTGAAGGCGCGCTCGATGCCTTCGTCGGTCGCCAGCACCTTGTAGACGTCCTTCGGTGCGACGCCGTCGGCCATGAGGGCGATCTCCAGCGTGGTCTTCGGGCCCTGGCGCAGCGCGCGCTTGCCCGGAATCTTCTTGGTGTCGAAGAAGTCGGCCCAGCCTTTCGGGGCCTCCTTCAGCTTGTCCTTGTCGTAGCCGAGGACGAAATCGTAGAGGATGGCGCCGACCCCGCAAGGATTGACCGACGGCGGGATGTAGGCGGCCTCGCCGCCGATCTTGGAATAGTCCAGTTTCTCGAACAGGCCTTCCTCGCAGCCGACCGCGAGCTCATCGCTCTCGACCTGGACGACGTCCCAGGTGGCGGCGCCTCCCTGCACCTTGGCGCGCAGCACGCCGACGCCGCCGTCCCAGGATTCGTCGTTCATCGCGATGCCGGATGCTTTCTTGAACGGCTCGAAATAGACCTTCTTCTGGGCCTCCTGATACGCGCCGCCCCACGAGACGACAGTGAGGTCACGCGCTTCTGCGACATTGGTCAGCGCGACACCGGCGCCCAATGCCGCGGCGAAACCCAGAGCAATCTTGCGCTTCAGCATGGTCTTCGTTCCTTCTTCATGTGAGTTGCGTTGACATTGATTGTTTCAGTTTCGTCGCCGGCAGATCAGACGGGATCGAGGGCGAGGCAGTCTTCCGGGCGGAAGGTGATGAACACGCTTTCGCCAGGTCTTAGGCCGTGATGCGCTCCCGGCTGAAGCTTGACCATGAACTCGGCGTTGCCGGCCACATCCAGCACGGCCAGCGCGTGGTCGCCGAGATAGATGGTGTTCTGCACTTTTGCCGGCAGCCGGTTCGGTCCCTCACTGGAATTGCCATTGGGAATTATTGCGACACGCTCCGGCCGCACCGACAGAGAGGTCGATGCGCCCGCGCCTGACACGTTGACCGCCCGTGCGGCGACTGTGCCGCCACCGGCCAGCGCCACGCGGCAATAATCCCTTTCGACGGTTTCCACGGTGCCGGCGAGCACATTGTTCTCGCCGATGAAATGGGCGACGAAGCTGTTCACGGGATGCTCATACAGCGCGTCGGGGCGGTCGATCTGCTGCACGATGCCGTCGTTGAATACGGCGATGCGGTCCGACATCGTGAGCGCTTCGCTCTGGTCGTGGGTGACATAGACGACCGTGATGCCCATCGTCTCGTGCAGCTGCTTGATCTCCAGCTGCATCTGCTCCCGCAGCCGCTTGTCCAGCGCGCCCAGGGGCTCGTCCATCAGCACGAGCTGCGGATTGAACACCAGCGCGCGGGCCAGCGCCACCCGCTGCTGCTGACCGCCGGACAATTGCCCGGGCCGCCGGTGCGCCAAAGTTTCCATCTTGATCATGCGCAGCGCTGCGCTGACGCGCTCTTGCGTTTCCGCCTTGCTCGACTTGCGAACCGATAGCGGGAAGGCGATGTTTTCCGCGATCGTCAGGTGCGGAAACAACGCGTAGTTCTGGAACACCATGCCGATGTCGCGCCTGTGCGGCGGCACGTTCTTGATCGGCCGCTCGCTGAGGTAGATCTCGCCATGGGTCGGTACCTCGAAGCCGGCCAGCATCATCAGCGTGGTCGTCTTGCCCGATCCCGACGGGCCGAGCAGGGTGATGAATTCGCCCTTCCTGATGTCGAGGTCGAGGTTCTTCACCACGAGATGCTCGCCATCATAGGTCTTTTGAATGCCGGAAAAACGCACCAGCGCCGGCGCAGGCGTGACCATGCCGGCTTCCATGTTGTCCTCGCGTTGTCCCCTACAATGCGCGTGCGAGATTAGCATCCTGCAGCGAGAATGCCAGCGGCGCAAGCGACGAGGAATTGTGCGGGTCCGGCGAGTGGCGGGACAACCGCCTCTGACGGGTGGCGGCGCCTGCACGCACGCCTCGTCCTTCGAGACGGCGCTTGCGCGCCTCCTCAGGATGAGGCTCATCGGCGTCCGTGCTCGTTGCAACAGCTGCCGCGCACTCCGCCCTCATCCTGAGGAGCCCGCCCAAGCGGGCGTCTCGAAGGATGGCCGCAGGGAAGAGCTCTCACATGCGACGGCCCTGCGATGCGCAGGGACGCGCTACATCCCCGACAGCTTCGTCACGAATACGTTCAGCGAGCCGCCGGCTTCGGCGACCACGCGCAGGGTCTTGGAATCGAAGGCGATGTCGGCGAGAGTGAGGCTCTCGATCCTGGCCTCGACCT
The DNA here is from genome assembly GCF_020194215.1 of Bradyrhizobium sp. BRP20. NCBI lineage: Bacteria > Pseudomonadati > Pseudomonadota > Alphaproteobacteria > Hyphomicrobiales > Nitrobacteraceae > Bradyrhizobium > Bradyrhizobium sp. BRP20. Next base: position 278,315 of record NZ_JADYVY010000003.1, read on the forward strand.
TGAGGCCGTCCTCGCTCTTCTGGTAGTCGGCGATTGCGGCCGCGATCTTCTCGCGCGCGTTGGCGGCGATCGGCTTCAGATCGAGCGTTGCCCTCTGCAGCAGCGCCTGCTGCATCTGCGGGACGACTGCGCGTGCAGCGGCGCCCAACAGGCCGAACGCGGCCTCGGATTCCACCGCGAGCTGGATGTCGGTGAGCCGCAGCGTCTGTTGCGCCTGGTCGAGCACCGGCCGGCCCCAGATGTGCACATTCGCCTCGGCGCCGAGGCCGAACCAGCTCTTCTTCTCCTTGGCGCGCACCAGAAGCGAGATCAGCAGCTGGTCACCCGACGGGATGACGTTGGCGCTCTTGACGGTGACGTCGACCGGGCCGGAGCCGTCCTCCGGATAGGTGCGGCCGACCATCTGCGCTGCGATCAGCTTGTTGATCTCGGTGAAGGGCACGTCGATCGGCACCCCGATGTTCACGCCGGTGCCGGTCGGCGGCACGATCGAGATCTTGTCGGGGAACGGACAGTCCGGCTTGGTCGGCGTCGAGGTCACGCGTGTCTCGGCTTCGAGGCCGAGCAATAAGGTCACGGCCTGCGCATCGACGCGCGGCTGCGCCGCGATCGCGCGCACCGGCTTCATCTCGAGCCAGAGCGGCGGCAGCGCCGCCGAGGCGCTGGATCCTTGCAGCGGGATCGAGCGGCAGGCCTTGATCCATTGCGCCTTGGCATTCTCGCGCAGGCTGGGATCGTTGCGGATGCGCTCGGAGACGGCGTTGACCTGCTCGCCGACGGTCTTGTCGATCAGCGGCTTGACCTGCGCGGGCACGTTGACCTTGGCGCCGGCGACGTTGAGGTTGGTGTCACCGAGATTGACCTGGGCGCCGAGATTGGGCTCCAGATACCAGGCGGCGGCGAGCTTCGGGCGCGAGGTGACGACGACGTTGCCCTTGATCTCCGCGCTCGCGTTCAGGTTCTTGATGTTGACCGCGCCGATCCGCTTCGCGGCGTCGCCGCCGAGCACGCTGCCAAGCGCATCGCCAAGCGCGCCTGTGGCCTTCGACGACAGAGAGCCGGTCACGTTGAGCTTGCCGGTGAGCGGGGTCGAGATCGTCAGCACGTCCTTGTCGCCGGCTGCCGCCATCGGGCCCCGGGCGGCGGACCAGCCGATATCGGCATTCTCCAGGATCTGCGAGATCGGGTTGTCGGCCTTGCCGGCGAAATTGCGCGGCGCGGCCCTCTCGGCCTGCTCGCGGATCGCCGACAGCGCGATGGCGACCGGCGCGATCACGATGGAGCTCTTCGAGGCCGGCGGCAGCGGCGGCAGCTGTGCGACCGGCGGCGCCGAATTCGTCGCGCGCGGCGCCAGCCAGTCCATCGCCTTCAGGCTGATGAAGAACGACGCCGCGAGCACCGCGACACCGATCAGGATAGTCTTCAGATTCCACGTCAGACGCATCAATCCCCCAAGTCGCCCCGACGGGGATTCTACAGGGCGGGCGAGGAGGGCGCTAGAGCGCACCCGTTGGGTGGAATTGGGGCGAACAGGTTACGGATTGTGAACGCGCCGTCGGCGTGCCGTCACGCCAAGCGCAAGGACTAACGCGCGATGCGATTAGGATGAATCGTCATCGCGCTTTAGGTTGTTGTTTGCGCATGATCTTTTCGGAAAACCGCTTCGCACTTTTCCGGATCGTGCTCTAGCTTTGCCGCGGGCGCCGGACCGCTCTCACCTTGCCGCGATTGCCACCGCCGCAGAAGAAACGGTCACCGCCGTCCGATTCCAGGCCCGACACGATCGTGCCGGCGGGCATGTCGATCTGCTCGATCACTTGTCCCGTTTCCGGATCGATCCGACGCAAATCGCTCTGTTCGTTCTCCCAGGTGCCGTGCCAGAGCTCGCCGTCCACCCAGGTCACCCCGGTCACGAAGCGCTTGCTCTCGATGGTGCGGAGGATCTTGCCCGTTTCGGGATCGATCTGATGGATCTTGCGCTCGCGATATTGTCCGACCCAGAGCGAACCCTCGGCCCAGGCAAGGCCGGAATCGCCGCCGCCGCCGGGCGCCGGAATGGTGCCGAGCACCTTGCCCGAGGCCGCATCGATCTTCTGGATGCGGTCCTCGGCGATCTGGAACAGGTGCCGTCCGTCGAACGCCGTTCCCGCATGCGCGGCGACGTCGATGGAGCGCGCGATCCTGCCGTCGGCCGGATCGAGCGCGTTCAACTTGTCGCCGGAAGCGAACCAGACGCGCGTGCCGTCATAGGTGACGCCATGCACGGCCTCGACGCCTGGAAAGGGTCCATACTCCGTGACGATCTCGGCGGCTGAACGTTTCATGTGCTCGATCCCTCATGCTTGCGCCCATCCTACGTCTTCAGGAGCGGCGTGGGGAGTAACAAGCCTGTCGGGAAACCCGGAACGGGCGGCGTCATCCAGCGGCGCGCCCGTCCGTGTCCGAACGACTGCACCTTGCCCGACCGCGCCAGGTCCTCGAGCGCGCGCTGCACGGTGCGCGGACTGATGCGAAGCGCAAGCGCGAGCGCCGAGCTCGACCATGGCTCGCCGTCGGTAAGAAAGGCGAGGACGGCGGCGTGCTTCTCCTCAACGGGCCGCGCCAGCACGAGGACGTCGCGCGTCTTCCGCGGCGCCAGCACGAAGCCCTGCTTCGTCGCGCTGATATCGGCCAGCGGCGCGAGCTTGCTGCGGAGCCGTCCGATCTCGACGCGCAGGCGCGCGCGGTGCGATTCGTCGGCGTGCCTGGCTTGAAAGGCGCCGGATATCAGCGTCTCGCGCGAGACATCCGCAGGCCATGCCTGGGCCAGGAGACGCGCGAGCGCGAACAGCACGGGACGCGTTCCGAGCGAGACCGCGGCGCCTTGCCTGCGCACGACGTGATGAAAGGTATCCACGACCAGCGCCGTCGAGGTCGCCAGACGTTCGACCTCTCCCAGCAAGAGCGGATGTTCGCTGCCGCGGGCGATCAGGCGCGCTGCCGGCGTGTCGAGGATCAGGCTCGCGCTGTCGACCTCGGCCACGAGCGCCGGAATGTCTGCAAGGCGCGCCGCGTGAGCCGCGCGGCCGAGCGCCGTGCGCGCGTCGTTCGTTCTGAGCCGCCTGATGGCGATGCCGGCGAGCACGAGCTCGCGGACGACCTGCGATGCGGGCGGGAGCATCGCGGGACGGACTTCGGCGAGCGTGCGCTCGGCCTCGTCGAGGCGACCGACCAGAAGCAGGCGGCGCGCCTCGACATGGCCCGCATGGGCGGCATTGACGAGATCGCCGTGCTGTTCGAGCGTCGCGCGTGCCGCGGCGAGCGTCTTCACCGGCCAGTTCAGATCGCGTGAGACCAGCGCGATCTCGGCTTCGGCCACCAGGCATCTTGCGCGTGCCACCGCCTCGCGCGGACCGAAGGCACGCGCGGCGGTGCGCAGCAGCGACTTGGCCTTGGCGAGATCTCCGAGCTGCGCCATCGCGATGCCGCGCAGCGCCAGCGACGGCGCATCGTTGCGCAGCGCGACGCGGTTCAGGGCGCCGAGCGGATCACCGGCCTCTAAGGCGCGCGCAGCGGCAGTGATCAGCGATTCCATGTCAATCCCGCCACACTTGTTACTCCCACCGCGCAACCGCTTGGTGCCAGAAGTCGTTGGCAGGACGTCGAGCAAAAGCTTTGGAGAGTCATGATGACATCAGCAGAAAAGGCAGGAACCAACGGACACACCGCCATGCAGACCCCACCGGTGGTGTCGCCGCAGGACTGGGAGGCGGCCCGTCTGCAGCTGCTCGTGAAGGAGAAGGCGCATACCCGTGCCCGCGACGCCCTGGCGGCCGAGCGGCGCCGCATGCCGTGGATGGCGGTCGACAAAACCTATGCGTTCGAGGGGCCCGGCGGCAAGCTCAGTCTGCACGACCTGTTCCAGGGCCGGCGGCAACTGATCGTCTATCGCGCCTTCTTCGAGCCCGGTGTGTTCGGCTGGCCCGATCACGCCTGCCGCGGCTGCTCCATGGTGGCCGACCAGGTCGCCCATGTCTCGCACTTGAATGCCCGCGACACCACGCTGGTGTTCGCCTCGCGCGCGCCGCAAGCCGACATCGTCAGGCTGAAGCAGCGGATGGGCTGGATCATGCCCTGGGTCACCATCACCGACAGCTTCGATGCCGATTTCGGCGTCGACGAATGGCACGGGACGAATGTGTTCTACCGAGACGGGACACGCATCTTCCGCACCTATTTCGTCAAGAGCCGCGGCGACGAGCAGATGGGTGGGACCTGGAACTATCTCGACATCACCCCGCTCGGCCGCCAGGAGGTGTGGGAGGACTCGCCGAAGGGCTATCCGCAGACCCCGACCTACAAATGGTGGAATTGGCACGACAGCTACACCGAAGGCGCCGCGCCCGACAAGCGATGGGTGGAGATCTCGGACGCCGGCGAGAAAGCCTTCCGCGAGGAGGCCGCGGGAGAGCGGAAATGACCGGTCCGGTCAGCGCGGTCCCCAGCGCCAGTCCCGACGGCCGTCGCGGCCGCGCGCCACCTCGCCAGATGGCTGGGGCTGGCGGCCACGCCGACCTTCGCCATCATGGCCGTACTGACGGCTTTGCCCGGGGGTGGGCCCGCGGAGATGCTGTGCGGCGCCGGGCAGGGCTCTCTGCTCGGCGGGATGGTGCCGATGTATCTCTTGATGAGCGCGTTCCACGCCGCGGCGTGGCTGAGGCTGATAGCGGAGTGGCGGGGCGCAGTCAGCCGGTAAGCGCGCCGCCGGTGTGAACGCCTCGTCCTTCGAGACGACCGCTCCGCGGTCTCCTCAGGATGAGGCTAATCGACATCGGAGCCGCGGCTAGAGAGCTGCCCCGCACTCAGGCCTCATCCTGAGGGCCCGCCGGAGGCGGGCGTCTCGAAGGATGATGTGATCCTCGCTTTGCCAGCTCATGCAGCCTGGCGAAGTCGCCGCGCATAAATGCTTCCTTCTTCGCGCGGCTCCATTTCTTGAGCTTGCGCTCGCATTCGATTGCGTCGGTGATGCGATCGAACCACTGAGAGAAGACCAGAGTGACGGGTCGACGAGACTTTGTGTAGCCCTCGAACGTGCCGGCGTTGTGCTGCGCGACTCTGATCTCGAGCTCGGTGCGGGTCGTGCCGATGTAGTAACTGCCGTCCGCGCATTGGAGAATGTAGAGGTATGCGCCGTCTGTCATCGTGAACGCCTCGTCCTTCGAGACGACCGCTTCGCGGTCTCCTCAGGAAGAGGCTAACTGACGTTCCAGGCTTGCTGCAAGGATGAGGCCGCGCACGCAGCCCTCATCCTGAGGAGCCCGCCGGAGGCGGGCGTCTCGAAGGATGGCCGCACCTCGCAAGCCAATTGCCCCACGGTGGCGCCTTCTATTGCGTTCCGCCCGCCGCTTGCAGATACGCAACCACCTTACCCGCTTCGTCCTTCGAGATGCCGCCATAGGGCTGCATCTTGTGGCCGGACACGACCTCGTCCGGCTTGACCATGAAGCGGGTGAGCTTGTCCTGGTCCCAGGCGAAGCCGGCTTCTTTCATGGACGAGGAGTAATTGTAGTCCGGCAGCGAGCCGGCCTTGCGTCCGACGATCTTGTTGAGATTGGGACCGAGGCGATTGTCGCCTTCCTTCATGGAATGGCAGGTGCGGCAGGAATTGTTGAAAGCCTGCTTGCCGGCGTCGTCAGGCGCGGGTTGCTGCGCGAGCGAGGCGGGCGCGGACACGAGCAGCGTCAGTGCTCCGGCGCCGGCGAGGGCGTGCAGCCATGGGCTTGGCGAGGGTTGCCTTCGTGGTCGCATTTGCGCCTCCATCGGGGATTGCGCCGCAACAGGCGCAACGGGATGTCAGGGCAAACGAAAACGGCCCCGGTGGGTTCCGGGGCCGTTCGCGTTACGTTGTCCTGTCGCTTCAGCGGCTCGCGGCGCCGAGGTCCGCACGGCGCTCGCTCATCGGCAGCACGATCACCTTGGTGCCGACGTTGACGCGGGAATAGAGGTCGGTGACGTCCTCGTTGGTCATGCGGATGCAGCCGGAGGACACGCGCTTGCCGATCGTTTCGGGGGCGTTGGTGCCGTGGATACGGTAGATGGTGCCGCCGAGATACATGGCGCGCGCGCCAAGCGGATTGCCGGGGCCGCCGGCCATGTGGCGCGGCAGATAGGGCTGGCGGGCGATCATTTCCGGCGGCGGCGTCCAGGCCGGCCACTCGGCCTTGCGGCTCACCGACTGGATTCCGGACCAGGTGAAGCCGTCGCGGCCGACGCCGATGCCGTAGCGCAATGCCTGGCCATTGCCGAGCACGTAATAGAGATAGGTGTTGGGCGTATCGATGATGATCGTGCCCGGCGCTTCGCGCGTCGCGTAAGAGACGGTCTGGCGGCGGAAGCGGGCCGGCAGCTCGACCGCGTCCTGATCCTCGGACGGCTCGGTCTGGTAGGTCGGCGCCTGATAGGGCTGATACGACGGCTGATACGGCTGCAGCGGCTGCGGCGCGGTCATCGGCGGCAGCGGCTGGAAGAACGGGAAGATCTGCACCGGCGCGGCCTTGGCTGCGCCAGCGAACGCGATTGCGGAGACCGCGACGGCACTGAGTGCAACGGCGCGCGAAAACGTCTTGAACGTGTCCAGATTGAACATGTGATCGCCCCTGTTTGCTCGGTGTTTTGCTCACCGCGGCACCGTTGCGGTGCTCCGTTGCCTGAATTCCTAACGGCAAAACGTTTCGGGACATTTGCGCGGAAAACCGAAAACGGTTTCACGGCGGCAAGAATTGTTTCATGACAGTTTCGTGGCCCCGCCGGCTCGTTAACGAACAAAACAGCGCGCCGACACTTCTGTGACGTCACACGCCTGAAATATCCTTCGTTGATGGTCGATGCCTGAGAATCATCAAACTCTCGGGATTTTCCCATGCGGGTATTAATCGCGACGGACGCCTGGCATCCCCAGGTCAACGGTGTGGTCCGCACCCTGACCTCCCTGGCGAATGCGGCCAAGACCCTCGACGTCGAGATCGACTTCCTCACCCCCGACGGCTTTCCGTCCTGGCCGCTGCCGACCTATCCGGGCCTGCGCTTTGCGCTGCCTTCGGCGAAGGAGATCGCGCGGCGGATCGAGAAGGCCGCGCCGGAGGCGCTGCATATCGCGACCGAAGGCCCGATCGGCTGGGCGGCGCGCGCCTATTGCCGCCGCAACCGGCTCGCCTTCACCACCTCCTACACGACGCGCTTTCCGGAATACGTCTCGGTGCGGACCGGCATCCCGGCGGGCGTCGGCTATGCGGTGCTGCGCCACTTCCACGATGCCGCCGCCATGACCATGGTTGCGACGCCCTCGCTGCGGCAGGAGCTGTCCGAGCGCGGCTTCAAGCGGCTCGGCTTCTGGACGCGCGGCGTCGACACCGGGCTGTTTCATCCCGACGCTCCGGCACAGCTCGACCTGCCGCGCCCGATCTTCATGACGATGGGGCGCGTGGCGGTGGAGAAGAATCTCGAAGCGTTCCTCTCGCTCGACCTGCCCGGCACCAAGGTCGTGGTCGGCGACGGCCCGCAGAAGGCGGCGCTGGAGAAGAAATATCCGGACGCAGTCTTCCTCGGCGAGAAGAAGGGGGCGGATCTCACCGCGCATCTCGCCGCGGCCGACGTATTCGTGTTTCCGAGCCTGACCGACACCTTCGGCGTGGTGCAGCTCGAGGCGCTCGCCTGCGGCACGCCGGTTGCGGCGTTTCCGGTCACGGGCCCGAAGGACGTCATTGCCGATCACCCGATCGGCGCGATCGACCACGATCTGCGCACCGCCTGCCTGCGCGCGCTCACGATGTCACGCGAGACCTGCCGCAACTTCGCGCTGGAGCGCTCCTGGGAGAACAGCGCGCGCCAGTTCGTCGGCAACCTCACCTCACTGCAGCCCAGCCGCTCCTTGCGCGCCTCGCCTCGCATGGCGCGGCGGCCGGTGCGCGGCTGACCGTTTATTCGAACCACAGCGAGAACCTCATCGATGGCTAAGATCATGAACCTTGACGGCACCCAGCAGCTCGACCTCACGCGCGGCACGGTCGAGCAGGCCTATGACCGCTGGGCGCCGGTCTACGATCTCGTGTTCGGCGGCGTGTTCGCCAAGGGCCGGCAGGCGGCGATCGCGGCTACCAACAAGATCGGCGGCCGCGTGCTCGAGGTCGGCGTCGGCACCGGCATCTCGCTGCCGCTCTACGCGCCGAACCTGCGCATCTTCGGCACCGACATTTCGGAAGCGATGCTGGACAAGGCGCGCCGCCGCGTGACGGAGCAGAAGCTGAAGAACGTCGAGGGCCTCGCGGTGATGGACGCCGAGAAGCTCGAATTCCCCGATAATTCCTTCGACGTCGTGATGGCGCAATACGTCGTCACCGCCGTGCCGAACCCGGAGAAGGCGCTCGACGAATTCGCCCGCGTGCTGCGTCCGGGCGGCGAATTGATCATCCTCACCCGCGTCAGCGCCGACACCGGCATGCGCCGCTTCATCGAGCAGAAGCTGCAGCCGGTGGTGCGTCCGCTCGGCTTCCGCACCGCCGAGTTCGCCTGGTCGCGCTACGCCAAATGGCTCGCCGGCGCGCACGGCATCGAGCTTGCCGAGCGCCGCTTGATTCCGCCGCTGGGACACTTCTCGCTGGTGCGCTTCCGCAAGGTCGACGTCGCCAAGGCGGCTTGATCTGAAGCTCACGCGTCGCGTGCGTCATCGCGCCGCTGCACATCGTCACATGACAAAATGATGATGTCACACGGCCTACATCGAATCTCTGTAAATCCTGAACCCGAAAGCATTTTGGGGATGAGCATGATCAAGAACTATCTCGAGCAGCTGCGGATCCAGCGCTGGGACGACCATCGCTACTATCACCACAGCCGCATCAATCAGAGCCTGCACTTCGTCAGCGCGCTGAGCTTCCTCTTCGCCTATGTCTGGCTGTTCATCGATCCCGTCGTCTCCGCGCTGGTCGGCTGGCTGGTGTCGATGACCTCGCGCCAGGCCGGCCATTTCTTCTTCGAGCCGCACACCTACGACCACATCAATCAGGCGACGCACGAGTACAAGGAAGAGATCAAGGTCGGCTACAATCTGCAGCGCAAGGTGGTGCTGATGGCGATCTGGGCGCTGTCGCCGCTGGTACTGGTCGTCGATCCCACCCTGTTCGGCATCTTCACGCCCTGGCAGAGCGCGACCGACTTCATGCGGCAGGTGGCGAAGATCTGGCTCGTGGTCGGCGGCGGCGGCCTGTTGTTCCGCACCGTGCACCTGTTCTTCATCCGCGACGTCGAGACCGGCCTCGTCTGGATGACCAAGATCCTGACCGATCCGTTCCACGATTTGATGCTCTATCGCGGTGCTCCGCTCGCCCTGATGCGCGGCGAGCTGATGGATCCCGGCCTGCACCTCAATCCCGAGCACACGCTGGGCTTCATCGACGAGCCCGTGCTCGAAGAGCAGCACGCTTGAAGCGCGCGGCGCACGCGACACGCTCCGATGTCTGATGGCTACGTCATGCCCGGCCTTGTGCCGGGCATCCACGTGTTCGGGACTGCGAACGCGGTGCTTCCTTCACCTCTCCCCGCGTGCGGGGAGAGGTCGAATTTGCGCGGAGCGCAAATTCGGGTGAGGGGGACTCTCCGCGGGGATGCTGCCAGATGGTCGTGCGTCAATGCTCACCGCACGCGCGGAGAGTCCTCCTCACCCCGACCCTCTCCCCGCAAGCGGGGCGAGGGAGAAGGGCGAGCGGTGATCGGGGCCAAGTGTCAGAAAGCCTCAGCGCCCGAAGCGCTTGGCCAGCATCTCTTTCAGGATCTGCCGTTTGATCTGTTTATTGGTGAGCACGCCGTCGTGCCACCAGAAGCCGTCGGCCTTCATCTTCTGCGCGGCGCGGACGAAGCGCTCGGCGACTTCGGTGAAGTCGGCGTCGGTGTAGTTGAGGCTGAAGATCAGCCGTCCGGTGCCGACCCAGCTCAACGCCAGGCCCTCGGCGCGCAGGTAATATTGCAGCATCCAATTGTAGCGGGACGGCGTGGTGTATTTCACCGTCCAGATCGAGGAGAAGTTGGCGAAGCGCACCGGCAGGCCGGCATCCTGCATCATCTGGTTGAGCTTCTTCACGCGCCCGTTCCAGGTCTCCTCCAGCCCATCATAAACGGCGCGGAAGTTCGGGCTGGCGAGGCGGCTCAGGAACTCGTCCATCGCCGTCATGACGTAGGGGTGCGAGTTGAAGGTGCCGCGGGCGAAGCAGATGTCGGCGGGGCGGTCGTCGCGGAAGCGCCGCATCAATTCGCGCTTGCCGCAGACCACGCCGACCGGCAGGCCGCCGGCGAGGCTCTTGCCGTAGGTCACCATGTCGGCGCGCACGCCGAAATACTCCTGGGCACCGCCGGCAGCGAGGCGGAAGCCGACGAAGACCTCGTCGAAGATCAGGACGATGCCGCGCTGGTCGCAGACCTCGCGCAACTTCTTCAGCCATTCGGTGTAAGCCGCGCGATCGAAGTTGCCGCCGCGCGAGGAATCGACCAGCGAGGAATCGCCGGGCGCGTTGGCGTTGGGATGCAGCCCCTGCAGCGGGTTGACCAGCACGCAGGCGATGTCCTTGCGCGTGCGCAGGACATGCAGCGTCTTCTCCGACATCTCGGCGAGGGTGTAGGTCTCATGCGCAGGAATGGGATTGCCGACGCCCGGCTGCACGTCGCCCCACCAGCCGTGATAGGCGCCGGCGAAACGAACCAGATGCGTGCGCTTGGTGTGGTAGCGCGCCAGCCGCACCGCCTGCATCACGGCTTCGGTGCCGGACATGTGGAACGAGACTTCGTCGAGGCCGGAGATTTGGCAGAGCCGCTGCACATTCTCGAGGATGACGGGATGGTAGGGGCCGAGCACGGGGCCGAGCGCATGCGCGCGCTTCTCGGCGCCCTCGATGCACTCCTTGTAGAAGTCGTTGCCGAAGATGTTGACGCCGTAGGAGCCCGTGAGGTCGTAAGCGGTGTTGCCGTCGACGTCGGTGACGGTGACGCCGCGCGAGGATTCCATGAAGGTCGACGTGCCCAGATGCTCGCGGACGAGACGCGAGAACTGGAACGGCACGCGGTAGCTTTCGGTGAAGTTCAGGTCGGAGATCGTCTCCGCCGCTTCCTTCGTCATCGCGCGACCCCGGGGGTAGCGCTCGGCGTAAAGCCTGGCGAGACGGAAAAAGGCGTCCTTGCGTTGCGCTGCGATGTTCGCCGGCGCGCCGTCGCAGGCGAAGTATTGATCACCCTCGAACTCGTAGAACGGCAGCAGCCGCGCCACCCGGCGCGACATCTTCGAGTGCCCGGCCAGCGAGCGGTGCTTGGCGCGGGAGAGTTCGACCCGCGCCTTGATCTTCGGGAGGACGGCGGCAGCGGACGCTGCGGCGGCCACGGACATCGAGAGAATCGGGAGTGTCGTTTCCATGACAACAAGCGCTAAACCTGCGAGCTGACAGATTCATGACAGTCAAAGCCCTCATCGCCTCTTTCACCCAGCAGGAAGACCTCAACTTCCTGTTGACCAACCGCATCCCGCGCGCGGCCCTGACCCGCTTCATGGGCTGGTTCTCCAAGATCGAGAATCCCCTGGTGCGGGACTTCTCGATCGCGCTGTGGAAGCTGTTCTCCGACCTCGATCTGTCGGAGGCGCGCAAGACGCAGTTCAGCAGTCTGCACGACTGCTTCACCCGGGAGCTGAAGCCGGGCCTGCGGCCGTTCGATCCTGATCCTGCAGTGGTGGCGAGCCCCTCGGACGGCATCGTCGGCGCTCACGGGAAAATCGCGGACACCGAGCTGTTCCAGGTCAAGGGCGCGCCCTATTCGCTGCTCGATCTCGTCGGCGATTCCGCGCTGGTCGAGCAGCACCGCAACGGCTCTTTCGTTACGCTGCGGTTGACGTCGAGCATGTATCACCGCTTCCATGCGCCTTATGACGCGCACATCGAGCGGGTCACGCTGATCCACGGTGACGTCTGGAACGTCAACCCGATCGCGCTCAAGCGCGTCGAGCGTCTGTTCTGCAAGAACGAGCGCGCGGTGATCCGCACGCATTTGTCGACCGGCGAAGCCGTGACGCTGGTGCCGGTGGCGGCGATTCTGGTCGCGAGCATCCGCCTGCACTTCCTCGACATGGTGCTGAACGCGCAGACGCGCGGCCCGGTCAATTTTCCCTGCGACGTCAACGTGAGCAAAGGCGAGGAGCTCGGCTGGTTCGAGCACGGCTCGACCATCATCATCCTCGCGCCCGGCGATTTCTCGTTCTGCGACGGCATTGCCGAGGGCACGCGCATTCGCGCCGGTCAAACGCTGCTCAGGAGAAAGTAGCCTTCAATCCGCCGCCCCCGCCGCCTATATCGTCGGGCGGGGACGATTCGATCGATACGGATGTGACGATGGCGCGGGCGCCGGTCATGGCGGCGGGTGGTATTGTGTTGCGGCGCGCGCCGGTGCCGCTGGTTGCAGTCGTGCGCCAGCGCAAGCGCAACGAATGGGTCCTGCCCAAGGGCAAGCTCGACGACGGCGAGACGCCGAGGGAAGCCGCGCACCGCGAGGTGTTGGAGGAGACCGGCCACGACGTGGCCGTGCACGAATTTCTGGGCACGCTGGTCTATCAGTCCGGCGGGCGCTCCAAGGTCGTGCATTACTGGCGGATGGAGGCCGACGGCGGGCCGGTCCGCAAGCTGATGAACGACATCAAGGCGGTCGACTGGCTGACGCTGGACGACGCGATCGCCCGTCTGTCGCGCGAATACGAACGCGTCTTCCTGACTCAGATCGGACCGATCGCGCTCGCGGCGGCAGGGCTGGCGCCTCTGTTCGCCCCGGAGCAGGTTTCCGAGCCGGTGTCGCCGTTGGCGAAAGACGACATCCATGCATCTTTGCAGACGCTGACACAAGCGGAAGCAGCTTCCGTCGATGAATTGCGGCACGGCCTGTTGCGGAAGGTGAAGGCTTGGCTGCGCGGCGAAGCGTGAGTTATTTACGCGCAATTTCAGTGCGGCATTGAAGGTGCACCCTCTCCCCTTGTGGGAGAGGGTGGCTCGCCGCAATAGCGGCGAGACGGGTGAGGGGTCTCTATCCTCACGAGCGGGTCCGGCGAGTGGATAGAACCCCTCATCCGGCGCTTCGCGCCACCTTCTCCCACAAGGGGAGAAGGAAGACTACCGCCGCTCCTTCTCCTTCGGAGCGGGCGCGGGTCTGTGCGGCGCTGCGGGACGTTGCGCGGCGGGGAGGCGTGGCTGGAAGCCGCCGGGGCGCTGCATACCTGGTTGTTGAGCCGGAGGCTGGCCCGGTTGCAATCCTGTGCGCGGCAATGGCTGCTGCGGACCTGCTTGCTTTGTCCCGCCCGGTTGCGGCGGCACGATTCCTCCGGGCTGAATCTGTCCACCACGCTGCGGCAGGGTCTGCGGTACGCGTGGACGGCCGGCACCTTGCGGCTGGCCGGGCTGCGGCTGCATGCCTTGCTGTAGTCCCTGCCGGCTCGGCGTGCCCGGCTGCTGCTGACCCGGACGATTGTCCTGTCGCGGCTGGACGTTCGGTCGTTGCGGCTGCCGGCCTGGGGTTGTCGTCGGCCGCAATTGTTGCTGCTGCGGCGGTTGTGCCGGCCGCGGAATGCGGCTGAGCGCAGCCGGATTGGCGCGACGGAAGTCGCGCTGCTCGATGACGATCTGCCGGCCCGCAGTCTGCGCCAGATGCACCTGGCCGACGAAGCCGCGGTCGCGCGCGATCTGCTGCGCGGGAATTATGATCGGCACGGCAGCAAAGCGCATGCCGCCGGCCGTGGCTGCGCCCGCTCGGATCGCAAAGCCGCTCGCGGCTTGCGTCAGCGCGCCGAGCCGCGCGCCGCTCGCGCGTTCCTCGACATCGATGTGGCCGACCCGGCCGTCGGCGTCGGGATAGAGCTTGATGTTGACGTTGCGCGCCCGGTTCGCCGCCGCCCCTTCGGGCACGTCGACGACCCCGGTGGTGCCGCGGATGCCGAGCGTTGCCGTCGGCGTCGTGATCTTCATGTCGCCCGTCTTCGCCACCGCGGCCGCCACGAAGGCAACCGTGCCCTTGCCGACGTCGAAGATCGCCGAATTCTGCTTGCCGCCGTCGTCATAGACGTAGTTGTCGATGGTGATCTTCGCGCTGGCCGAGAGGTTGAACGTGGTGGCGTCGTTGAAGGTGATGCCGAGCGAGGAGTTCGACGAGGTCTGCACGATGTCGTTGAGATAGATGTCGTCGCGCACGCGCAGCGGATAGGAATTCTTGTCGCGGATCACGGTCGCGATCCCCGTCACGGTCGCGACGTTGCCGATCGGCTCGACGGCGGGGGGCTGTGCGTCTGCAGACGGTGCCGGCGTCGGCGTCGGCGTCGGCGAAGGCGCGGGCGTTGGCTGGGCTTGCGGTTGCGCCTGTGCGAACTCGATCGTCTCGGATGCGCACGCTACACCAGCGCCTGCCAGCGGCAAGGCCAGCAGGGCGAGCGCGAATACGAGGCGGCGCCAAGCCAGCATTGATGTCACGAAGGAGTCCCGGTGAGAGCGTGAGGCGAGATCGGGCGATTTCAACGGGGTGTGGCTGAATGGTGGATGAACGTCTGTCGTCGGGGCAGGGGCTAGCTATCCTTCCGTCATGGCCGGGCTTGTCCCGCCTGCACGGACGAAGCCGCTACGGCGCGGCGAAGGCACGGCCATCCACGTCTTGATTGCGGTACGAAGAACGTGGATGCCCGGGACAAGCCCGGGCATGACGAAGAGTTGTCTACTTTTCGCGATGCGCTCCGCGGGTCAGCTCACGCGCTTCCAGGTCTGGCCGCCGCAGAACATGCCGCCGAAGGCGCAGCCCTGCACGCGCATTACGTTCGGACCTTTCATCGAGATCGTGGAGTCGTAATTGCGGCCGGAGTTGGGATCGCGAATGCGGCCGCTCCACTTCGATCCTTCGGGCTTCATGTTGATCAGGATGCGCTCATTTGTCTTCTCGGCAAAGCCGCAGAGATTGGCGCCACACTGCTCGACGCGGACATTGCCCTTGTTCTCTTCGGTCGCCCAGATGCCGATCGGCGAGTTCGCTGCGGCCACGGGCGCGGCAGCCACCGGAGCCGGCGCGGGAGCCGCGGCGACCGGAGCGGGGGCGGCAACAGGGGCAGGCGCAGCAACAGGAGCAGGCTGCGAGCTGTCGTAGCCGACAGAAGGAGCGGCGGCAGCGGTCGCGGCTGGGGCAGCGGGCGCGGCTGGCGCTGCCGGCGCAGTCGCTTGCGGCACGGGCTGCTGCTGCACGGGAGCCGGCGTGGGTTGCGCCGTCGTGGGCGCCGGAGCCGGCGTGGTGTCGTCGTCATCGTCCTTGGAGCCGCCAAGACCCTTGAGGTTGATGTTGTTCAGCTTGATCGGCTTGTCCGACAGGCCCGGCGCGACGATGGTCACGCAATTGAGCGAAGCGCAGTTGCGCGGCGTCTCGATGCGGATGTGCTGGCCCTCGATCTGGAACGAGATCGAATTGCCGGCATGCGCGGCGGCGGTCGAAGCCAGGAAGAGGGCGGTGGCGGCGATGGAGAGCTTGTTCATGACAACCTCCGAAAATAGCGCGGTCCCGATATGGACTGGTGTCGCTGGTGAATGAAGCGTGGTTCGACCCTACGCCGCGGCGGTCGGGCGTTCTGTGATGGGCGTCACAACGAGCGAACAACGCCTGGGTGATGCAGCGCACATTCAGCCGCGCCTGCGCTGCGTAACGTCGTCGCGACACCGAGGGAAACGCAGATGCAGCGGCTTGCAACCTGGCTTGCCACCTGTCTTGCCACATCGATCGTGCTGCTGGCGGTCGCGCCGACGGCGCAGGCCGGCTCCTACACGTTCTCGATCGGCGGCAGCCGGTTTCATGTCGAGGCGCCGCGCAATTGCCGATCCGCGTCCTGTATCACGGTGGCCTCCAAGCGCAGCTTCAGGCCGACGGACGATGTCGGCACGGCACGAACTGTGCAGCCGGCGCCCGCGCCGATGGTCCAGGCGCCGCAGCCGGCTTGTCCGGCGGCAGCGGTCAAGCCGCCACAAGCGGCTGTGGTGGTGCCGCCACCGGCGCCTCCCGTTCTTGCCGCGGCGTCGTCGCAGCCCGTTGCACCGCCGCCGGCGCCAAGCTTGGAGATTTCGAGACTGGAGACGTTGAGCCCCGGTCCGCCGCGGGTTGATCTGGAGCGCACCGATCAGCCGAAGACCGCCGCGCTCGAACCGCCGCGCATCGAGCCGCCGGTCATCGTTCCGAGCACCGAGATCAATCAGACTGCAGCGGTGGCGCAGATCAGCACTGACCCGGGCCACGCGCTGCTCGGCGAATGGGAGAGCGCCGGCGCCAAGGGCACGGTCCGCATCGAGCGCTGTGGAGCTGCGTTGTGCGGTTACGCGCTCAGTGAAGCGTCGAGCCGCGGCGAGAGCGTGCTCGTCCACATGAAGCCGAAGAAGCACAATGTCTGGACCGGCAGCATCTACAGCCGCTCCAGCGGCAACACCTACTACGCCACGATGACGCTGAAGAGCTCCGGCAAGCTGCACGTCGAAGCCTGCGCGCTCGGCCGCTTCTGGTGCTCCGGCAACGACTGGACGCGGGTCGAAGCGCCGCGGGAGGAGCTGATCACGACGTCACCTCAATGGAGCGCGCGGTCGTAGCTCGCGGCGATGCGCATTGTTGTGCCCTCGCCCCTTGTGGGAGAGGGCAGCCCGCTGGTCGACACGAATTCACTTGGGTGAGGGGTTGTCTCCACAAGCACTGTGCCGCGAGGATAGAACCCCTCATCCGTCGCGCTTTCGCGCGCCACCTTCTCCCACAAGGGGAGAAGGGAAGAGAGTCACTGTGTGCTTTGAGTCTAAATCATCCCGAGCACGATGGCGCCGACGAAGGCCATGGCGAGGTAGGCGGTGATCACGCTCAATCTGCCGGCGAACGTCATGAGGTCGCTCCCTCCGTGCGCGTCGCTTGGCGCGCAGCTCTTATGGTTAACAGAAAGTCTCTTTTCGAAAAAGTCAGGCTCGCTGTCGCTCGTCATCGGCAGCAGCAACCGGTGCCGCCGCGCCCGGTATGGTTAAAGAACACTGAAATCAACACGTTGAAGAGTCTTTAAGTAAATTCATCGAACGTGCGTGCATGACGCGCGGAGTTCGTTTGTATCTCGTCGGCTCCATCGTCCTTGTTTCGCTAGCGGGTTGCGGTCGCGGCTTCTTCCAGGCCGAACGCGAACCCTGGCGGGCCGAGGCAGAAGCCGCATGCCTGAAATCGGGCGCAGTCAAGGAAAGTGCGGACATCGTCCGCATCGACCCGATCTCCGGGCCTGGCAGCTGCGGCGCCGAGTTTCCGCTCAAGGTCGCAGCCCTCGGCGAAGCCTCCGGCACCTATGGCTTTGCCGACGAGGCGCTGCGCCCGCCCGGCAGCATCGGCAACCAGCCGCGTTGGCCGGTGCAGCCGCAGTCGAATTATCCGCAGAGCCAAGGCTATCCAACATCGTCCTATCCGGCATCGTCCTATCCGCAGCGCTCGAACTATCCCGAGAGCGCGGTGCGCCAGCCCGCTGGCTACGGCACGTCGTCCGGGCCGATGTCGCTCAACGCACCCGGCGTGGCCGCGCAGGAGGACGAGATCGATCTGCCGCCGGAGGGCACCGATGCCGCGGGGGCGGCGCGCTACATGAACACACCGAGCTATCCGGCTCGTCCGGCGCCTTACTCGCAGGCGCCGGCGCAGCAGCCGCTGCCGCGTCTTGGTCCTGCGCAGGGTAATCCCGTCACGAGCGTCGGTCCCGTCGCGATCAAGCCGACCGCGACGCTCGCCTGTCCGATCGTGTCCGAGCTCGACCGCTGGCTCGCCGACACGGTGCAGCCGTCGGCGATGCGCTGGTTCGGCGTGCGCGTCGCCGAGATCAAGCAGATCTCCGCCTATTCCTGCCGCGGGATGAACGGCAATTCGCGGGCCCATATTTCGGAGCACGCCTTCGGCAACGCCCTCGACATTTCCGCCTTCGTGCTCGCCGACGGCCGCCGCATCACCATCAAGGACGGCTGGCGCGGCATGCCGGAAGAGCAGGGCTTCCTGCGCGACGTGCAGGCTGGGGCCTGCGCGCACTTCACGACCGTGCTGGCGCCGGGCTCCAACGTCTTTCACTACGATCACATCCATGTCGATCTGATGCGCCGCGCCAGCCGCCGCCTGATCTGCCAGCCGGCCGCGGTGTCGGGCGAAGAGGTCGCCTCGCGCGCGCAATCGCGCAGACCCTATGCGAGCGGGCGCGAGCCGTCGGTGACCGGTTCGCTCGGTGCTCGCAAGAGCACGATGCACAAGCGGGAAGACGACGACTACATCGACGAATAGCCCGATTTGCCAGTAGCCCGGATGGAGCGAAGCGCAATCCGGGAAAAACTGTCCCCGCATTCCGCTTCGCTCCATGCGGGCTACGATCGCGTCAAAGGCAATGTCTATCGTCCGCTATCTCACCCACCCGCAGGTGCAAATCGATCCCGATGTGCCGGTGCCGCAATGGGGCCTGAGCGCGGTGGGTCGCGCGCGCACCGAAGCTTTGGCGAATGCAGGCTGGCTCGCAAGCACGATGCAGATCGTCTCCAGCGGCGAGCGGAAGGCGATCGAGACCGCCGACATCATTGCCGCTCGTCTCGGACTGATGATCGAGATCCGCGAGGCCATGCACGAGAACGACCGTTCGGCGACCGGCTTCCTGAAGCCGGCCGAGTTCGAAGCCGTCGCCGACCAGTTCTTCGCCGCGCCTCATCTCAGCGTGCGCGGCTGGGAGCGTGCCGCGGATGCACAGGCGCGGATCGTGCGCGAGGCTGAGGCGGTGCTGGCGCGACATCGTCCCGGCGACGTCCTGTTCGTCGGCCACGGCGCAGTCGGCACGCTGCTGTTCTGCCACATTGCGGGCCATCCCATCGCCCGCATCCACGATCAGCCCGCCGGCGGCGGCAACTGCTTTGCGTTCGCGCGGGAGGGGCGGCGCGTCCTGCACGGGTGGCGCGCAATGGAAGAAGTCGGGACTTGAGCTCAGCGGAGCCGGAGTTCATCCGGCGGCCGGCTTCCGCGGCGCGGGTGCCAATCCCATGCAGCGCTGCACCTCACCCGGGACGTTGTAGGTGCGCATGATGTGGCGGCTGTCGCGCAAGCCGGACGCCTCGCGTTGCACCACGAACATCCAAAGCGCCTGGCCGGCTTCCAGCACCAGCTTGCGCCTGGCCGGTTGCATCGCTTCCGGCACATCGGTCGCTGCGTGGGCGGCGTCGAACTCGCGCAAGCGCGACAGGCTCTGTTCGAGGGCGCGGCCCATCCGTCCAAGCGCCGAAGCCTGTTCCTGGACGATCTCGTAGTGGAGGATGTCGACCGGCGGGCGAAGATCACGAGACATGGCCGCAATATAGCCGCCCGGCCCACAGGCGCAACGCGCGGCTACTTCGCCTTATACGCCGCCAGGAACATCCGCGTTGCGCTCTCGACCACCGCACTCATGCGCTGTTCCGACGGCGCGGGCGCCGCCTGGAACACGAAGGGCAGGAACAGCGAGGCCTTGCTGAGCTCCATGAACTGCGAGGCGGCGAGATCGCAATCGTCGATCGCGAGATCGCCCGAGGCGACACGGGCCTTGAGATAGTCGGAGAGGCTTTTGATGCTCTTGTCCAGCACGCGCGCATAGTAACGGCGGCCGACATCCGGCATGCGCTCGGCGATCGCCATCACGGTGCGGATCGCCGATCCGCCACCGGGGCGGCAGACCAGGTGAAGATAGGCGAGGCCGAACTCCTTCAGCGTGGTCTCGGCCTCGCGCTCGGGATCGAAACTGAACACGACCTGGCCATGCTGGAGCGCCTCCTGTTCGACGATGGCTTCGAACAGCGCGAATTTGTCGGCGAAATAGACGTAGAGCGTGCCCTTGGAGACCTGCGCGGCGCGGGCGATCTCGCCCATGCTGGCGCCGTCGAAGCCAAGATCCATGAACACCTTGCGGGCGCCGTCCAGAATCTGGCGGCGCTTGGAATTGTCCTCGTCCGGGACCACGTGCAATTGTTCGCCGGCAGCTACAACCATTGGTTTAGGGTCTCGGAAGCTTTTTGGTTCGGATCAGGGCCATGAAACGCCAACGAAGGATTCGCGGCATTAAGGTCTGCAGGACATAATCTCTATATTGACCGAACCGTTCGGTCAATGGTATTTGTAGCGAGGAGACCGCCCGCAACAGCGGGCGCCCTCGGTTGCGTTTGTGGGGAGGCCTGGATGGCCGCATCGAGAGACCAGACGGCTCGCGTCCTTCGCCAGGAAGCGGTGGAGGGCCAGGCGGGCGGCGATCCTGGCTCCGAGGCATCCGCACTCCCTGCCGAGCAACTGCGCCCTCATGTCGCCGAGGAGGCGAAGCGTCCGACCCGCGAGGCGCCGGAGAACCCGGTGACCGACAAGCCGCCGGCACCCGCGGCAGAAACGCCCGCCGCCGCTGCGCCCAAATCCGGCAAGCGCAAATTCGTGCTGACCGGCGTCGGCCTCGCGCTCGCGCTCGCCGTTGCGGGCTATGCCGGCTATTACACGCTGGTCGGCCGCTTCTACATCTCGACCGACGATGCCTATGTCCGCGCCAACAACACCATGCTCGGCGCGCGCGTTGCCGGCCACATCTCCGCGATCCTCGCCGGCGACAACACGCCTGTCCAGGCCGGCGACATCATCTTCCGCATCGACGACGGCGATTACAGGATCGCGGTCCAAGCCGCCGCGACCAAGATCGCGACCCAGCAGACCACCATCGATCGCATCGGCCGCCAGGTCGCCGCACTCGATAGCCAGGTCGCCCAGGCCAAGGCGCAGCTCGTCTCCGCGGAAGCGGGCCTCAAGCGCGCCGACCTCGATTACGAGCGCCAGCAGGCGCTGAGCAGCAAGGGCTTTGCCTCGCGCGCCACCTTCGAAAGCTCGGAGGCCGGACGCGACCAGGGCGCCGCCGCGGTCAAGGCTGCAAAGGCCGCCTTTGAGGTTGCCGTCAGCAATGTCGACGTCGCCAGGGCGCAGCAGGCCGAAGCGCAGGCCCAGCTTGCCGAGCTCAAGACCACGCTGGCCAAGGCCGAGCGCGACCTCGGCTTCACCGCGGTGCGCGCGCCGGTCAACGGCACGTTCTCGAACCGCCTGGTCAACACCGGCGACTTCGTCGCGGTCGGCCAGCGCCTCGGCAACATCGTGCCGCTGGACGAGGTCTATATCGACGCGAATTTCAAGGAGACGCAGCTCAAGCGCATCCGCCCGGGACAGCCGGTGACGATCAAGGTCGATGCCTATGGCATGCGCAAGTTTTCCGGCGTGGTCGACAGCATCGCGGCCGGCGCGGGCTCGGTGTTCACGCTGCTGCCGCCTGACAACGCCACCGGCAATTTCACCAAGATCGTGCAGCGCGTGCCGGTCCGCATTCGCGTGCCCAAATCGGTGGCGAAGCAGAACCTGCTCCGCGCCGGCATGTCGGTCTACGCCACCGTCGACACCAACAAGGGCGCCGCCGACGCCGACAGCGAGGTCGACCTCGACCATCCCACCGCGGTCCATCCGCAGTAGGGACGATGACATGAGCCGCGCCGCTGCCCCGAATGCAGGTGCGCTCCCTCTCCCGCAAGCGGGAGAGGTGAGATGAGTCCGAGCTGACACATGGCCACCGCCACCACCGCTTCACCTGCCCTGATGGCGGATCCCGCTTCGGAGCGCATTGCGCCGAAGCGGCTGTTCGCGTTCATCATCATGGTGTTCGGGATGTTCATGTCGATCCTGGACATCCAGATCGTCTCGGCCTCCTTGAGCGAAATCCAGGCCGGGCTGTCGGCGAGCTCCAGCGAGGTGTCCTGGGTTCAGACCGCCTATCTGATCGCCGAGGTGATCGCGATCCCGCTGTCGGGCTTCCTGTCGCGCGCCTTCGGCACGCGGCTGCTGTTCGCGATCTCGGCGGCGGGCTTCACAGCCGCAAGCCTGCTTTGCGGCTTCGCCACGACGATCGAGGAGATGATCCTCTGGCGTGCGCTGCAGGGCTTTCTCGGCGCCGGCATGATCCCGACCGTGTTCGCCTCGGCCTACACGGTTTTCCCGCGCACCAAATTCCACATCGTCGGACCCATCATCGGCCTCGTCGCGACGCTGGCCCCGACCATCGGGCCGACGGTCGGCGGCTACATCACCGATCTGATGTCGTGGAACTGGCTGTTCTTCATCAACGTCGTGCCCGGCATCGGCATTACATTAGGTGTGCTGGCGCTGGTCGATTTCGACGAGCCGCATTTCGAATTGCTCGACCGCTTCGACTGGTGGGGCCTGCTGTTCATGGCGAGCTTCCTCGGCACGCTGGAATACGTGCTGGAGGAAGGATCGCAACATCAATGGATGCAGGACACGTCGGTCGCGATCTGCGCCTGGATCAGCGGTCTCTCGGCCATCGCCTTCTTCTGGCGCGTGTTCACGGCGGCCGAGCCGATCGTCAATCTGCGCACCTTCTCCGACCGCAATTTCGCCGTCGGATGCACGCTGCAATTCTGCATCGGCATCGGCCTCTACGGCCTGACCTACATCTACCCGCGCTATCTCGCCGAAGTGCGCGGCTACAGCGCGCTGATGATCGGCGAGACCATGTTCGTCTCCGGCATCACCATGTTCCTGGTCGCGCCGCTGGTCGGCCGGCTCATGGCGAAGGTCGACATGCGCTACATGATCGCATTCGGCCTCATCGTGTTCGCGATCGGCTCCTACCAGATGACCTTTATCACGCGCGAATACGATTTCTACGAGCTGCTGGTGCCGCAGATCCTGCGCGGCATCGGCATGATGTTCGCGATGGTGCCGACCAACAACATCGCGCTCGGCACGCTCGCGCCCGAGAAGGTGAAGAACGCGAGCGGCCTGTTCAACCTGATGCGCAATCTCGGCGGCGCGGTCGGCCTCGCCGTCATCAACACCGTGCTCAACGAACGCACCGACCTGCACATCGTCCGCCTGCAGGAGCGGGTGACCTGGGGCAACGCGACCGCGACTGAAACCCTGACCATGTTGATGCAGAAGTTCCAGGGGCTCGGCGATTCCGCGCTGATGGCGATGAAGCAGCTCAGCCAGATCGTGCATCGTCAGGCCGTGGTGATGAGCTTCGGCGATGTCTTCCTCATGCTGGCGCTGTTCTATCTCGGTCTCAGCCTGCTGGTCGCGCTGCTGAACAAGCCGGCTTCCCCGTTCGGCGCGGCCGGCGACGCGCACTAATTTGCAACACTCGTGCGTGATCTCGCGCGAGCCCCGTTGCAATCGGCTGGCGACACATCTATAAAGCGCACCTCATTCATTCGAACCGGGGAGAGATTTGCATGATGTCGTCGCAATCGCAGATCGTACGCCCGCGCTCGATGATGACCTCGATCACGTTCTGGCTCGGTATGTACGCGGCCTGTTAGAGGCCTCTTCCGCCAGCTTCGATTGGGCCAAGGTTTTGGCCAAGCGTCCCGATCGCTTCGTTTCCCAAGTCAAAGTCAGTCTTACGTGACGCCGTCGCGGCCTTCGGGCCGACTCGCGTCCATCGATGGAGCCGGCCCGCGCGAAGCGGCCGGATGATGCCATGACCGCTCTGTCAAAGAAGCCCGCCGCCATTCGCGTGGTGCTGCCCTTCGTCTTCCGGCACTGGCTGAAGCAGCCGGTGCGCGGCCTCGTCGTGGCCGGCGGCCTGTTGGGCGCAACCGTCGCCGACCTGTTCATGCCGGTCTTCTCCGGACATCTGGTCGATGCGTTGACCCGCGGACCGTCCGATCCCGATGCGCGCCATGCCGCGCTGGTCGCGTTCGGCGCCATCGTGGCGCTGGGCGCGGCCTCGGTGGTGCTGCGGCTCGCAGGGTTGCAGGCGATCGTGCCGTTCACGCTCAAAACCATGTCGGACGTCGCACAAGAGGCATTCACCCGCGTGCAGCGCTTCTCGACCGACTGGCATGCGAACTCCTTTGCCGGCTCCACGGTGCGGAAGATCACTCGCGGCATGTGGGCGCTCGACCTGCTCAACGACACCATCCTGATGGCGCTGGCGCCCTCGCTGCTGGTGCTGGTGGGCTCGATGATCCTGATCGGGATGCACTGGGCCTCGCTCGGCGTGGTGATCGCGATCGGGGCGATCTTCTACGTCACGATCACGGTGGTGCTCTCGACCCGCTACATCGCGCCGGCGGCCCGCGTCTCCAATGCCTGGGACACCAAGGTCGGCGGCACGTTGGCGGATGCGCTGACCTGCAATGCCGTGGTGAAATCCTTCGGCGCGGAGTCGCGCGAGGACACGCGGCTCGCCGGTGTCATCAACCGCTGGCGCGTGCGCGTGCGGCGGACCTGGTACCGCTATAATTACACGGCGATGTCGCAGCTCTCGCTGCTGCTGTGCCTGCGCGCGTCCGTGATCGGCGGATCGGTGCTGCTGTGGATGTCAGGTCACGCCTCGCCCGGCGACGTCACTTATGTGCTGACCAGCTACTACATCATCCACGCCTATTTGCGCGACGTCGGCATGCACATCAACAACCTCCAGCGCTCGGTCAACGACATGGACGAGCTGGTGGCGATCCATGACGAGCCGATCGGCATTGCCGATGCGGCCGACGCGCGGCCGATCGCGATCGAGGGCGGCGAGATCGTGTTCGACGACGTCACGTTCCGCTATGGCGGCCATCGCGTGCCGCTGTACGACGGCTTGTCGGTCAGGATCCGCGCCGGCGAGCGGGTCGGCCTGGTCGGCCGCTCCGGCTCCGGCAAGACCACCTTCGTCAAGCTGGTGCAGCGGCTCTACGACGTCACCGGCGGCCGCGTGCTGATCGACGGGCAGGATATCGCGCTCGCCACGCAGCAATCGCTGCGCAGCCAGATCGCGATCGTGCAGCAGGAGCCGATCCTGTTTCACCGCACGCTCGCCGAGAACATCGCCTATGGCCGGCCCGGTGCCAGCCTTGACGCGATCGAGCAGGCGGCCCGCCTCGCCAACGCGCATGACTTCATCCTGCGCCTGCCGAAGGGCTACGGCACGCTGGTCGGCGAGCGCGGCGTCAAGCTGTCGGGCGGCGAGCGGCAGCGCGTCGCGCTGGCGCGCGCCTTCCTGGCGGATGCGCCGGTGCTGATCCTGGACGAGGCGACCTCGAGCCTCGATTCGGAATCGGAGGCGCTGATCCAGGAGGCGATGGAGCGACTGATGAAGGGGCGCACCTCGATCGTGATCGCGCACCGGCTGTCGACGGTGAGGAGCCTCGATCGCATCCTGGTGTTCGACCGCGGCGAGATCGTCGAGCAGGGCACGCATACGGTGCTCGCAGCCAAGCAAGGGGGCATCTATCGCGGCCTGTTCGAGCGTCAGGTGGTGGAGCTCGGACAGATCGCAGCAGCGGAGTGAGGCGCGCGGCGGCGGGGCGAAGTCCCGCCGTCACGGCGTCGAGGGATGGAATGAGATGAAAGACCTGACGCGCGGCTCCATCGCTAGCCACATCCTGAGCATGGCGCCGCCGATCATGGCCGGCATGATCTCGATCATGATCTGCCAGCTGGTCGATCTCTACTTTGTGTCGGGGCTGGGCGATGCCGCAGTGGCAGGCGTGGCCGCGGCGGGCAATGCCGGCTTTCTCGTCAACGGCCTGATACAGGTGCTCGGCGTTGGGACGGTGGCGCTGATTGCGCATGCGGTGGGACGCAAGGACCGGCGGGACGCCAATCTGATCTTCAATCAGGCGGTCGCGCTCTCGGTGCTGTTCGGCCTGCTGATCCTGGTCATGGGAGCGGTGCTGTCGCGTCCTTACATGCGTTCGATTGCCGCTGACCAGGCCACGATCGAGGCGGGGACCACTTATCTGTTGTGGTTCATGCCGGCGCTCGCGCTGGAATTCGTCATGCAAGTCATTGCCTCCGCGCTCAGCGCGACCGGCATCGTGCGCCCCGCCATGTTGGTGCGGGTCCTTGCCGTCATCATCAACATTGCACTGGCGCCGGTCCTGATCTCGGGCTGGGGCACCGGTTATCCGCTCGGTGTCGCCGGCGCCGGACTGGCGAGCACGATCGCGGTGGGCGCCGGCCTCCTGATGCTGCTGGCGTATTTTCGCAAGGTCGAGCGCTACGTTGCATTCAATCCGGTGCAGTGGCGTCCGCAACCACGCCACTTCAAGCGCATCCTCAATGTCGGTCTGCCGGCCGGCGGCGAGTTCGCAATGATGTTTATCTTCATGGCGGTAGTCTACTACGTGCTGCGCGACTTCGGCGCGGCGGCACAGGCAGGATTCGGTATCGGTCAGCGCGTCCTCGCCCTCATCCAGATGCCGGCGCTCGCGGTTGCACTGGCGGCGGGGCCGATCGCCGGCCAGAATTTCGGCGCCGGCAACGCCGCGCGGGTGCGAGAGACTTTCGTCAAATCGGCGCTGATCGCCACGGTCGTGGCGGTCGGCTTCATGATCCTCGCGCAGCTGAAGCCGGAGCTGCTGCTGGCCGGATTCTCCAACGACCGGGAGACGATGGAGGTCGCCTACCTGTTCCTGCGGATCATCTCGCTCAACATGGTGGCGCAGGGGCTCATCTTCACCTGCTCGAGCATGTTCCAGGGCCTCGGCAACACCAAGCCTGTGCTGCTGAGCTCGATGACGCGCGTGCTCACCTATTCGCTGCCGGTGCTCTGGCTGTCGACGCGACCCGGATTCCGCATCGAGCACGTCTGGTATCTTTCGATCGCGGCGACGACGCTGCAGGCCGGCTTGAGCCTGTGGCTGCTGCGCCGCGAGTTCGGCAAGCGCTTCGCGCCGCGGGACCAGGCCGCGGAGACGATGGAAGCCAAGCCGGTCGCGCCTTCCGCCCGTGCTCCCGCGTAGCGAAAGTGACCTCCCGCGAGTTCGCGGCGCTTTAATGCGCGCCAAGGCTGTTCCAGACGAGCGTCAGGCCCGACAGAAACAAGAGGCCGAGCACGACATCGCCGAAATGCTTGTCGTTCAGCGCATGGTAGACGCGCGCGCCCGCCCATGCGCCGATCAGCGTGCCCGGAAACGCGACGGCCGCGAGCCAGACCACCTTGAGGGCGACGAGACCTGATGCCGTCTGCAACACCAGCGCGGTGGCGAGCACCGTGAAGTTAAAGAGTTGGAAGATGCCGCGCCGCTCGTGCTTGTTCCAGCCGCGGATGTTGGCCCACAGGATCGGCAGCGGGCCGGACAATCCGGCAAGTCCGCCCAGAATGCCGCCAGCAAAGCCGATCGCACCGTCTGCGATCCGGCCGCCGATCTTGATCGCGAGCGGCCTCTTGTTCAGATACAGTGCGCTCGAAAAGATCAGGATCAGCACGCCGACGCTCAGCCTGAACACCTCCGGGTCCGCGGAGGCGACCATCATGGTCCCGAGCGGCACGCCAATCAGTCCACCGATCAGGAACGGCCAGACCAGCGAGAGATCGAAATTCTTCCACATCGAGGGCAGCGTCGAGGTCTGCGCGATGACCGAGCAGATCAGCACCAGGGGCACCGCGAGCGAGGGCGGCAGCACGTAGAGCCAGATGCCGAGTGCCATCAGCGCCGTGCCGAAGCCGGCCAGTCCCGAGACGAAGCCGCCGGCGAGCGCGCCGAGCAGCAGCAGGACGTAGGTGAGCGTTTCCAACGGATTGTCCTTGTCGCACGCGGCGACCCCGAACGGTTGATCGCACGGCTCGCATAAACATGCCTGCCGCCATCGAGGTCAATCCATGCCGCATGCAAGCGTGCTCTGCGGGCGCTTCACCGTCGGTGATCTAAAGTGCGATGAATATATAGCTCGATTGCTACGAGGGAGGTGCGCTCCCTCTCCCGCTTGCGGGAGAGGGTTGGGGAGAGGGTGTCTCCACAACGGGACAATCCCCAAGAGGAGAAAGCCCTAACCCGCGCCTTCGGCAAAGCCGAGGCTTCGCCTTGGCGTTCTTGGAGGACGGCCGCCGAAGGCGGCCTATGCTCTCCCGCAAGCGGGAGAGGTGAAGGAAACCATTTCCGCTTTAGACGATCTGCCTCGTATCGGCAGGCTTGTGCAGCGCGCCGACCAGGATACGCAGCGCCTCCGTCAATTCCGATCTGTTCCGGGCCGCGCCGAGCGAGACGCGTGCCGCATGCGGCGGTGCCCCGTCGACGGTGAAGGCATCGCCGGCGACGACCGCAAGCCCGTTCCGCAGCAGATGTGCCGCGACGTCGGGGCGTCCTTCCGGCAGCCGCAGCCAGAGATGATGCGCCGCGGGCCTGGCGAGGAACTGAAAGCCTTTCAGCGCGCGTTGCGCGAGCTGCTGGCGCCCGACCGCTTCGTTGCGGATGGCGCTGATGATGCGATCGGCGATGCCGTTTTCGATCCAATGCGTCACCAGCGCGACCATCAAGGGCGCCGGCATTTGCACGGTCGCCTGCAAGGAGGTGCGCATGTCCCGCTGGGCGCCGCTGTCGGGCGTCACCAGATAGGCAACACGCAGCGCCGGCGCGATGCATTTTGACAGCGTCGTTGCAAGATAAGTCCGCTCCGGAATGAGGTTGGCGATCGGCGAGGCCGAGCGGTCGAGCAGCCCGTAGGCATCGTCCTCGATCAGGATGGTGCCGGCATCGCGGATGATCTTCGCAATAGTGCCGCGCCGCTCGGCGGAAAGCGTCGCCGTGGTCGGATTGTGCAGCGTCGGAATGAGATAGACGGCTTTCGGCGTATGCACGCGGCACGCCTTTGCCAGCGCATCCGGCAGGATGCCGTCCTCATCCATGGGGACACCGACGAGCTTGACACCGAGCAGTGCCGCGGCGGCCTTGATGCCGGGGAAGGTGAGCGCTTCGGTCAGTACGGTGTCGCCGGGTCGCGCAAGATGGGCGAGCAGGTTGAAGAGGATCGTCTGAGCGCCGGGAAAGATCACCAGCCGGTCGGCCTGTGCATGCGGAACGCGGGCGCGCATCCAGCGCGTCGCGACCTCGCGCTCATGCGCGCTGCCGCCGGGCGGCTGGTAGTTGAGATACGCCGTCAGGCCCGATTGCGCGCGGAGGGCTTCGAGCCCGGCGATGATGCGCTCGTCGAGCTGCGCCTCCAGCGGGTGCGGCGGCACGTTCATCGACAGGTCGATCGCGACCGGGTGCGGCAGGTCAACCGCGCGCCGCGCGCTGGTCTCCGAGACGAACGAGCCCTGTCCGACCCTGGCTTCCATGATGCCGCGGCGCCGCGCCTCGGTGTAGGCGCGCGTCACCGTGGTGAGGTCGATGCCGAGGGCCTTTGCCAGGGCGCGCTGCGTC
Organism: Bradyrhizobium sp. BRP20; assembly: GCF_020194215.1. Classification (NCBI taxonomy): domain Bacteria; kingdom Pseudomonadati; phylum Pseudomonadota; class Alphaproteobacteria; order Hyphomicrobiales; family Nitrobacteraceae; genus Bradyrhizobium; species Bradyrhizobium sp. BRP20. The sequence continues at coordinate 307,558 of NZ_JADYVY010000003.1, forward strand.
GGCAGCTGCTGACCACGCACCAGCCTGCCGGCGGCAATGTCGGCCTCCATGGCGTCGACGATGCGCTGGTAGCGCGGGCCCGAAAGCTCCGAGATTGTAGGGATCCATTCCATGCAATCCAGGCCCATAACCTTTGAATGTATGGATGCAAGATATTATTGCATGGATCATCGAAAAGGAAGAGGTGTGGTCATGTCTGTCTCTCTGGCGACGGTCTCTCTGGCCAAGGCGATGTGGCGCGGCTTCGGCGGCAGATGTCCGAATTGCGGGGAAGGGCACATGTTCGGCCGCTTCCTGAAAGTGACGCAGGCTTGCGACCATTGCGGCGAGGAGCTGTTCCACCAGCGCGCCGACGATTTTCCCGCCTATCTCGTGATGGTGGTGGTCGGCCATCTCGTGGTGCCGGCAATCCTCGCGGTCGAGACCGCCTACGCGCCGCCGGAATGGCTGCAGCTCGCGGTGTGGCTGCCGGTGACGCTGTTCGCCTCCCTCGCGCTGCTGCAACCGACCAAGGGCGCCATCGTCGGCCTGCAATGGCAGCTCGGCATGCACGGTTTCGAGGCGGGCAAGCTGCGGCGCGAGGCCGGCGAGCTTGCGCCGGTGCTGGTGAAGGACACGCGCGCCGCCTGAGGCGGCGTTTACATCGCGCGGCATGCCGCTACACTCCATCGTATCAAGCAAGAACGATGGAAACGCCGATGGCCCCGCGCGCGAAGACCTTCCTGCTCTGTCACGGCGCATGGTCCGGCGGATGGGCCTGGAAGAAGATGCACCCGCTGATGGTGCAGGCCGGCCACCGCCTGGTGGCGCCGACCTACACCGGGCTCGGCGAGCGCGCGCATCTTGCCAATCCGTCGGTCGATCTCGGCACCCATATCCAGGACATCCTCAACGTCATCGCTTTCGAGGACCTCAGCGACATCGTCCTGCTCGGGCACAGCTATGGCGGCATGGTTGCGACCGGCGTCGCCGACCGCGCGCGCGAGCGCGTAACGCAACTGATCTATCTCGACGCCTTCGTGCCGCGTGACGGCCAGTCGCTGTTCGACCTCAACGAGGGCGGGCGCGAGCCGATGCGCAAGGCAGTCAGCTCGGGCGACGGCTATCGCATCCCGCCGAACCCGCCGCCGCCGGACACCTCGCCGGCCGATCTCGACTGGCTCAATGCGCGCCGCGTTCCGATGCCGATCAAGTGCTTCGAGACGCGCCTGAGGCTCGAACATGGCGAGCCGGCGATGCCGCGCAGCTACATCTACTGCACGCGCCTTCCGCCCGGCGATGTGTTTGGGCAGTTTGCCCAGCGCACGAAGAGCGAGGAGGGCTGGCGCTATGTCGAGCTCGACGCTAGCCACGCGCCGAATGTTACGGCGCCGGAGGCGTTGATGGCGGTGTTGGACGAGATCGTCGCGTAGGTCGCAGCCGTCATTCCGGGGCGTGCGCAGCACGAGCCCGGAATCCATTTCTCCTCCGCGCCGGCCGCCTGATGGATTCCGGGCTCTCGCTTCGCGAGCCCCGGAATGACGGCGGTTGGCTGGCGAGGTGATCGGCCAAAATGGTGAGGGGTCCGATGCGTTGGCACCGAACCCCTCGTCGCACATCAGCCGGCCTGTAAGCCGGGTTCTGTAGGGCACCGTCCGCTTGCGCGAACGATACGTGACGGCCATTCCTCTGGGACCATGTTTGCACACGGCCTCGAGCAACCTACCCGGACGGCGGGCCTGACATCGCCCCGCGGCGTTATCGCTTTCGCGAACAGCCCGCTTAAGCCGTCCCTATTCGGTTTTGCTCCCGGTGGGGTTTGCCATGCCGGCTCCGTTGCCGGACCCGCGGTGCGCTCTTACCGCACCTTTTCACCCTTGCCGCGCCGAAGCCCCGGAGGGCGAAGGCGGGCGGTTCGTTCTCTGTGGCACTTTCCCTGGGGTCACCCCCGCCGGACGTTATCCGGCACCGCATGTCAAGGGAGCCCGGACTTTCCTCCCCGGCGGCCTTTCGGCACCTGCCGGAGCGGCCGTCCGGCCGACTGACTGATAACGCATGGGGCATTTGTGACGGTTTCGTCAAGCCGATATCGCCGCGCACGGCCCGCCCGAAATATTTTATCCTGAAGATGTCGTTTGGCGCGCCGCCCGTTCGACTGGTTGTCGGCAACACAGCCGAACACAGGAGTGAAGCAATGCAATATCTGCTGATGATCTATCAGAACGAGGTCGAGTACGCGAAGATCGACGCGGCGACCAGCCAGAAGATCCTGGCCGACTATCAATCCTTCACGCAAGACATCATCCAGAACGGCAATTTCAAGGCCGGCGACCGCTTGCAGCCGACCACGACCGCGACAACGGTGCGCGTGCGCGACGGAAAGACGCTGACGACCGATGGTCCGTTCGCGGAAACGCGCGAGCAGCTCGGCGGCTATTACCTGATCGAAGCCAAGGATCTCAACGCCGCCATCGAGATCGCGGCGCGGATTCCGAGCGCACGCATCGGCTCGATCGAGGTGCGGCCGATCTGGGTCTATGAGAAGTGACGGCTCTCTCACCTTCGTCATTCCGGGATGCGCCGCAAGGCGCAGGCCCGGAATCCATATCCCCGAATCGTGGTTATGGATTCCGGGCTCGCGGCTTTGCCGCGCCCCGGAATGACGAGAGGGGGTGATCGCGTGACATGACCCCTGGCGAGATCGACAAAATCTTCCGCGACGAGGCGGGGCGGGCGCTAGCCACGCTGATCCGTCTCGTCGGCGATTTCGATCTCGCCGAGGACGCGCTGCAGGATGCGTTCGCGGTCGCGCTGGAACGCTGGGCGTGTGAGGTCCCCGACAATCCGCGCGCCTGGCTCGTCAACGTCGCCAAGCACAAGGCGATCGATCGCATCCGCCGTCAGGCTGTCTTCCGCGGCAAGCAGCAGGCGCTGGTGCACGAGCTCGAGCTCAACGCGCTGGGCCCGGACGAGCCGACAGCAACGCTCGACGATGACATGCTGCGGCTGATCTTCACCTGCTGCCATCCCGCGTTCGCGCCCGAGGTGCAGGTCGCGCTGACGCTGCGCACCGTGTGCGGACTGTCGACAATGCAGGTGGCGCGCGCCTTCCTCGTCGGCGAGGAGGCGATGGCGCAACGGCTCGTCCGCGCCAAGCAGAAGATCAGGCTTGCCGGAATCCCCTATGAGGTGCCGGAACGCGAGATGCTGGCGCCGCGGCTCGATGGCGTGCTCGCCGTGATCTATCTCGTCTTCACCGAAGGCTATGTCGCAACCGAGGGCGCGGACTTGATGCGGCCTGATCTGGCGAGCGAAGCTATCCGGCTTGGCCGCCTGCTGAACCGGCTGATGCCCGACCGCGCCGGCATCAAGGGCCTGCTGGCCCTGATGCTGCTGCACGACGCGCGCCGCGCCGGGCGACAGACGCCGGCCGGCGACATCGTCCTGCTCGAAGAGCAGGACCGCTCGCTGTGGCACCGCGCGCAGATCGACGAGGGGCTGCGGCTGGTGGAGCACGCGCTGCGCGTGCCGGGCCGGCCACAACCCTATGCGGTGCAGGCCGCGATCGCGGCGCTGCATGCGCGTGCGCCGAGCTTCGAGGAGACCGACTGGCCGCAGATTGCGGGGCTGTACGAGGTGCTGCTGCGCATCAATCCGTCGCCCGTGATCGAGCTCAATCACGCCGCGGCGCTGTCGATGGTCGATGGGCCGGCACGAGCGCTCGATCTCGTCGATGCGATCGCCGCGCGCGGCGGGCTTCGCGGCTATGAGCTGTTGCCCGCCGTGCGCGCGGATCTGTTGCGGCGGCTCGGCAGGACGGAGGAGGCGCGCGAGGCCTATCGTGCGGCGACGGTGGCGACGCAGCTCGAGCCGTTGCGAAGGCTCTATGCGCGAAGGATGAGGGAGATGGATTGAGTTTCCGTCATGGCCGGGCTTGTCCCGGCCATCCACGTTCGTCATGCGCGGAGGCAAGACGTGGATGCCCGGGACAAGTCCGGGCATGACGGAGCAAGAGGTCACATTCTCGGAAGACGTCTGCTATGTCGACGCCACCGGCGTTCCTTCCGCCGGCAGGCTCGCCAGCAGCGCCTGTAAGGTCGACAGCGTCGAGTGATCGGCGACGCCGTCCAGCCGCGCCGGGCGGAAATGGCGCTGGAAGGCGGTGACGACTTCCATCGTCGCAGCGTCGTACTTGCCGTTCAGGGGCACGCCATAGCCGTATCTTGCCAGCGCCTGCTGCATGCTCAGCACCGCGTCGCTGATGGTGCCGAGCATGAGAGTCTCGCCGCGGACGATCGGCGCGGGCGTCACCCAGTGGCCGACGCCGGAATTGGCCAGCGAATGCCACGGAAATTTCTCGCCGGGATCCTTCTTGCGGGCGGGCGCGACGTCGGAATGGCCGAGCACCCGGTGCGCCGGCACCTTGCGGCGGAGCATGATGCCGCGGCACAGCGCGATCACGGCGGCAATCTGGCGCAGCGGATACTCCGGATAGCCCCAGTCATGGCCGCGATTGATGATCTCGATTCCGATCGAGCAGGAGTTGACGTCGTCCTCGCCGGCCCAAGAGGAGACGCCGGCGTGCCAGGCACGCTTGGCCTCAGGCACGCATTGCACGATGCGGCCGTCCTCCAGCACGACATAATGCGCCGACACTTCGGTGCCGGCGGTGCACAGGCGCGCCAGCGCGCCCTCGACGTCGGGCATGCCGGTGTAGTGCAGCACGATCATGTCCGGCTGCCGTCCCTTGTTGCGCTCGCCATGGTTCGGGGAGGGGATGATGTCGGAGACGATCGAGGAATCGGGCTCGAAGGTGCGCAGGCCCGCCACGGTCTTGGGAACCGGGAGAACGCGTTGACGCTTCGAATCAGATCCAGCCGTGGACGAACCCGAGGGCATGAGCAGCTCAAACGGACGGAGAGTGGGGCAAGCCCTTCTCTTTACTATTCCTTTACCCTCCATCGCGCGCAATCGCGCGACGCGGTTAACGGATTCATTTTGGCGATGTGTGTGGATGACGCATCACTCCCCTCATCACCTTTTCCACTTGTCTCGAACCGAGCAACGCTTTCTTAACGCTAAGGGCCGTTACTGAGGGATGAAGAGCCGACCCGCGTCCGGAGGCGGCCAAAGCGTATTTTGGCTCGAAATCCCATGGCTGCCCGACAAATTCCGCTGGGAACACTGGGTTTGTGGCCCGGGACGATCGGGCTTGGTAACCATGCTGGACGGGGGCTTTGTCGTGGAACCGCCGCGACGCGCAATGATTCGAGGCGTTATGGGCTTGTTCGGCCTCGATTCCACTCGGGTATTTCGGCCGGCGGCCGGCAGGCGTCGCGCATGAGTTCGGTTCCGCACATCCCCGTTCTTGGCCGTGAGGCCATCGCGCATCTCGCCCCGCGCGAGGGCGGCGTCTATGTCGATGCCACGTTTGGCGCCGGCGGCTATAGCCGCGCGATCCTGGACGTGCCGGGAACCCGAGTGATTGCCATCGATCGCGACCGCACCGCGATTGCCGGCGGTGCCGAACTGGTCGAACGCGCCGCGGGCCGGCTGACGCTGGTCGAGGACCGCTTCTCCAACCTCGCCGAAGTTTGCGACGCGCAGGGCGTCGATGGCGTCGACGGCGTCGTGATGGATGTCGGGGTATCCTCGATGCAGCTCGACCAGGCCGGCCGTGGCTTCTCCTTCCGCCTCGACGGTCCGCTCGACATGCGGATGGGCCAGACAGGTCCGACCGCGGCCGAAATCGTCGCGCGCGCCTCGGAAGGCGATCTCGCCGACATCATCTATCTCTTTGGCGAGGAGCGGCATTCGCGCCGCATCGCCCGCGCCATCGTCGCGGACCGGCAGGAAACCCCGTTCACGACCACCCGCGCGCTCGCCGATCTCGTCGGCAGGGTGGTGCGATCCAAGCCCGGCGACATTCACCCGGCGACACGGACGTTCCAGGCGCTGCGCATCTTCGTCAACGAAGAGCTCGAGGAGCTCCAGACCGCGCTCGCTGCGGCCGAGCGCGTGCTCAAGGCCGGCGGCCGCCTCGTCGTCGTCTCGTTCCATTCGCTGGAAGACCGCATCGTCAAGAATTTCCTCGCCGAGCGCTCCAAGACCGGCGGCGGCTCGCGGCATCTGCCGGAGGTCGCGCAGATTGCGCCGAGCTTCCAGCTGCTGACGCGGCGACCGGTCGTCGCCGGCGAGGACGAAGTTGCGCACAATCCGCGCGCGCGCTCGGCAAAGCTGCGCGCGGCCGAGCGCAGCTCGGCGCCGGCGCATGAGACCAATGAGGCATCGTCCTGGCCGAAGCTCGCCGACGTGATGAGGGGCGGCTAGCGCATGCGCATCATTCACCTCCTCGTCATCGGTGCGCTGATCTTCGCAGCCGCTCATGTCTACCGGATCAAGATGGACTCCACGGCGCGTACCGAGAAGGTGCTGCGGCTGCGTGCGGAAATCCGCGAGCAGCGCGATGCGATCGCAGGGCTGCGGGCCGAATGGGCCAAGCTCGATGCGCCGCATCGGCTGCAGGGCCTGTCCGACCGGCATCTGCACCTCAAGCCGGTCAACGGCACGCAATATGATTCGCTGAAGAGCCTGCCGGAGCGTCCGCCCCGGATGTTCAGGCCGGGCGAGCCCGATCCGATCGGGGCCATGCTCAAGACCATCGAAGCCGCGAGCGACCCTGATGCGGTGACGGGCTCCGTGCCTCAGCGCGAGGACAAGCAATGAGCCCGGCAACGCCTGCAAAACCCGCCCAAAAGCTGGCCGAAAAGCCGACTGAGCCGTGGCGGCGGCGGCTGATCCGAAGCCTGCTCTACGGGCGCAACGTCGATCGCGCCGCGAAGGCGCGCGCGCGTGTCGGCCTCGCCATGCTCGCCTTCGCTTCGGTCTATGCCCTGATCGGCGGGCGGCTCGTGATGTTCGCGATCGGCGCCGACGCCCACAGCGCGCGCCGCGCCGCAGCGCAAGAGGTGGTTGCGACCGCGCGGCCCGACATCGTCGATCGCAACGGCGCCATCCTTGCGACCGACGTCAAGGCGGCGAGCCTGTTCGGCGAGCCGCGCCGCATCATCGACAAGGACGAGGCGATCGAGCTCCTCACCGCGACCATTCCCGACCTCGACGAGGCCGAGGTGCGCGAGCGCCTAAGGACACGCAAGGGCTTCGTCTGGCTCAAGCGCGAGGTCACGCCGGCGCAGCAGCAGGCCGTCCACAAGCTCGGCATTCCTGGTATCGGATTCCTGCGCGAGAACAAGCGCGTCTATCCGACCGGCAACGAGGTCGCTCACCTCATCGGTCTCGTCAATATCGACAACCAGGGCATCGCCGGCCTCGAGAAGTGGCTCGACAATCAAGGGCTCGCCGACCTCCACCGCGCCGGCTTTGCCACCGACCGGTTGCAGAAGCCGATCGAGCTCGCGGTCGATCTGCGCGTCGAGCATGCGCTGCGCGACGAGCTGTTGAAGGCCAAGGACAAGTTCCGCGCCAAGGCCGCGTCAGGCATCGTCTCAAACGTCAAGACCGGCGAGATCGTGGCGATGGTCTCGCTGCCGGACTTCGATCCCAACAATCCGAAGGAAGCGCACGACCCCGACCGCATCAACCGCCTCACCACCGGCGTCTACGAGATGGGCTCGACCTTCAAGGCGTTTACGCTGGCGATGGGGCTCGATTCCGGCAAGATCAATCTGAACTCGATGTGGGACGCGCGCGGAAACCTGCATTACGGCAAGTTCACGATCCACGACAGCCATCCGGTCGGGCGCTTCATCAACACCAAGGAAGTGTTCACCTACTCGTCCAACATCGGGGCGGCACGGATTGCGCTCAACCAGGGTGTCGAGGCGCACAAGGCGTTCCTCGCCAAGCTGGGCCAGACGACGCGGCTGCGCACCGAATTGCCGGAGAGTGCGGCGCCGCTGCTGCCGCGGCGCTGGAGCGAGCTGAACACGGTCACCGCCGCGTTCGGCCAGGGCCTGTCGGTGGCGCCGCTGCAGGCGGTGATGGGCATCAACGCGCTGGTGAACGGCGGCTATCTGATTCCGCCGACATTCCTGAAGCGCAGCGAATCCGAAGCCCAGGCAATGGCCAAGCGCGTCATCAAGCCGGAGACCAGCGACAAGATGCGGTTCCTGATGCGGCTCAATGCCGAAGTCGGCTCGGCGAGAAAGGCGGACGTCAAGGGCTATTACGTCGGCGGCAAGACCGGCACGTCCGAGAAGGTCGTCAACGGCCGCTACGCCAAGAAGCGCGTGCTCAACTCCTTCACCGCCATCCTGCCCTGCGATGATCCCAAATATCACGTCCTGATCATGCTGGACGAGCCGCAGGCACTGCCGGAAACGCATGGTTTCATCACCTCGGGCTGGAACGCGGTGCCGACCGGCGGCAAGGTGATCGAGCGGATCGCGCCGCTTCTGGGGGTCGAGCCTCGGTTCGAGCTGCCGCCTGCGGAGCGCCTTATTCTTGCAGCATCCAGGACAACCCAGTAATCAACCGGGTGGGCCATCGCCGCTGCTGAGTCGGGATTTTCCCCGGAGGATTCGGCTTTCCGGCACGGCATGTCGACTGGAACACCATGAAGCTGCGCGACCTCTTGGGTCAGGATGTCAAGGGCAATGATGCCGCGATCGAGCCCGCCGCTGCGGCGCTCGAGGTGAGCGGCCTTGCGCTCGACAGCCGCGTGGTCATGCCGGGCGATCTCTTCTTCGCGCTCGCAGGCAGCAAGACCGACGGCGCCCGCTTCGTCGATGCCGCGATTGCGGCGGGCGCGGTGGCCGTCGTCGGCGACCATGCACCGGACGCCTGCAAGGTGCCGTTCATCACGAGCGCCAATCCGCGCCGCGCGTTGGCACTGGCCGCAGCCAGATTTTTCCCGACGCAGCCCGCGACGATCGCCGCGGTGACCGGAACCAGCGGCAAGACCTCGGTCGCCGCGTTTACACGCCAGATCTGGGAGCGGCTCGGGCACGCCTCCGCCAGCATCGGCACCATCGGTCTCGTGTCGCAGAAGCGCACCGTCTATGGCTCGCTGACCACGCCGGATCCGATCGCGCTGCACCGGCAGCTCGACGAGATCGCGCGCGAGGGCGTCACGCATCTCGCCTTCGAGGCGTCTTCGCACGGGCTCGACCAATATCGCCTCGACGGCGTGCGCGTCTCGGCCGGCGGCTTCACCAATCTCTCGCGCGACCACATGGATTACCATCCGACCGTTGCGCATTATCTCGCGGCCAAGCTCCGCCTGTTCCGCGAGTTGGTCCCGCCTGATGGCGCTGCGGTGATCTCGGCCGATCATGATTGCTCGGCGGAGGCGATCGATGCGGCGAGATCTCGCGGCCTGCGCGTCATGGCGGTCGGCCGCAACGGCGATGGCGCCGGCGAGGGCATTCGCCTCACGGAGGCCGTAGTCGAAGGCTTCTCGCAAAAGCTTACGGTCGAACATCGCGGCAGGGCTTACGCGATCCGGCTGCCGCTGGTCGGCGAATTCCAGATCGAGAATGCGCTGGTGTCGGCCGGCCTCGCCATCGGCACGGGCAGCGATGCTGAAAACGTGTTTGCGAGCCTCGAACATCTCGAAGGCGCCAAGGGCCGGCTCGAGCGCGTCGGCGAGCGCAACGGCGCGCCGATCTTCGTCGATTATGCGCACAAGCCCGATGCGCTCGCGAAGGCGCTGCAGGCGCTGCGGCCTTATGCGAAGCGCAAGCTGGTCGTCGTGTTCGGCGCCGGCGGCGACCGCGATGCCGGCAAGCGTCCGATCATGGGCGAGATCGCGGCGGAGAATGCCGACGCCGTCATCGTCACCGACGACAATCCGCGCAGCGAGAAGCCGGAAGCGATCCGCGCCGCGATCCTCGCCAGCGCCAAAGGCGCCCGCGAGATCGGCGACCGCGCCGAGGCGATCCGTGCAGCGATCGAGGGCTTGCAGGAGGGCGATGCGCTGCTCATCGCCGGCAAGGGCCACGAGACCGGGCAGATCGTCGGCGGCGAGGTGCTGCCTTTCAGTGATCACGAGGCGGTCGCCGCCGCATTAGCGTCGAGGGTTGCATGAGCGGGCCATTATGGACGGTTGCCGAGGTCGCGCGCGCGCTTGGCGTGGCCGGATCGTTCCCGGAGACGGCAATCGATTTCGTCACCCAGGACAGCCGCCAGGTGAAGCCGGGCAGCCTGTTCGTGGCGCTGAGCGGCACGCCGAGCGGCGGCTTCGTCTCGGCTTTCGCCAGCGCGCGCGACGGCTGGGAGTTCGCCGACAAGGCGGAAGCCGCAGGCGCAGTGGCGATGATCGTGCCGCACGAGATCGCGGGGATCCGCATCCCCCAGATCGTGGTCAAGGACACGCTGATCGACGGCCTCTGGGGCCTCGCGCGCGCCGCACGCGCGCGCTTCAACGGCCCGGTGATCGGGCTCACCGGCAGCGCCGGCAAGACCAGCACCAAGGAATTTCTCGCCGCCTATCCGAACGCTTATGCGAGCCCCTCGAGCTTCAACAATTTCTGGGGCGTGCCGCTGACGCTGTGCAATGCCAGGCGGGACGCCAGCCTCTGGGTCGTCGAGATGGGCATGAACCAGAAGGGCGAGATCGCCCGTCTCAGCGAGCTCACACAGCCGACCGTCGCGCTCGTCGTCAACGTTCAGCCGGTGCATCTGGAAAAGCTCGGCTCGCTCGAAGCCATCCGGCGCGAGAAGGTATCGATCGCGCTCGGACTGCCCGAGAACGGCGTGCTGGTGCTGCCCGCCGGAATCAAGGCTTCCGAGTGGAAGGGCAAGGTCGTGCGCTTCGGCGGCGAGCATGCCGAGGTGCACGAGGTCGCGCACGCGCCGCACGGCGAGAGCTGGCAGGTCGTGGCCGCGATCGGCAGGAAGGAGATCGCCTTCAGCCTCACCCCTGGCGCGCCGCACCGGGTGCACAATGCGCTGGCAGCGCTCGCCTCGGTTCATGCCGCGCATCTCGACGTCGCGACGCTCGCGGTCAAGCTCGACCGCGTCGGCATCATGACCGGCCGCGGCGTCGAGCAGGCGGTCGGCGACATCACCGTGATCGACGACAGCTTCAACGGCAATCCGGCCAGCGTGGCCGCGGCGCTGCAAAGTCTGCAGGCGCGCAACATGAGCGGCGGCCGCCGCATCGCGATTCTCGGCGACATGCTCGAGCTCGGCGCGGACGCAACGAGCTATCACACCGGCCTTGCCAGCCACCTCGACGGCATCGACGGCGTCTATTGCGTCGGGCCGCTGATGCGCCACCTGTTCGACGCATTGCCCTCGGGCAAGGGTCTTGGCTGGCACGACGATCCCGCCACGCTGAAGCCGGACGAGGTCGCAAATCTGCTGAAGGCAGGCGACGTCGTGGTTGTCAAGGGCAGCAAGAAGATGTTCTGGGTCAACAAGTTTGTGCCGGGGCTGGTGGCCGCCTTGCAGGCAAAGGCGTAAACTGCTTGGAAGACGCCGTTCCCGAATCCCACCCTTTGCGGCGGAAGCCGTCCGTTTCCCGAAACGCGCGGCCCATGACGAAGACCAGCGAATGCGCGTGAAGCACCTGGACGTGCAAAGGCGCCATAGGACCGTCTGAATGTTTTACTGGCTGATCGAGCTTTCCAACACATTTCCGGGCTTCGGTGCCTTTCGCACCTTCCTGAACGTCTTCCGCTACATCACCTTCCGCACCGGTGGCGCCATCGTGACCGGCGCGCTGTTCGTGTTCCTGTTCGGCCCCTGGATCATCGATCACTTGCGCATCCGTCAGGGCAAGGGCCAGCCGATCCGCACCGACGGTCCGCAATCGCATCTTTCCAAGAAGGGCACGCCCACCATGGGCGGGCTGATGATCCTGTCCGGGCTCACGGTCGGCACCGTGCTGTGGGCCAATCCGCTCAACCCCTATGTCTGGATCGTGCTGGCGGTGACGCTCGGCTTCGGCTTCGTCGGCTTCTATGACGATTACCTCAAGGTGACCAAGCAGACCACGACCGGGTTCGGCGGCAAGCTGCGCCTCTTGATCGAAGCCGTGATCGCGCTGGTCGCCTGCTATGCGCTGGTGCGGCTCAACCGCGATCCCGCCTCGACCGCGCTGACGATTCCCTTCCTGAAGGATACCGTGCTGCATTTCGGCTGGTTCTTCGTCGTCTTCGGCGCCTTCGTCATCGTCGGCGCCGGCAATGCGGTGAACCTCACCGACGGCCTCGACGGCCTCGCCATCGTGCCGGTGATGATCGCCACCGCGAGCTTCGCGATGATCGCCTATCTCACCGGCAACTTGGTGTTCGCCGATTACCTCCAGATCAAATATGTCGCCGGCACCGGCGAGCTCGCGGTGCTCTGCGGCGCGTTGCTCGGCGCTGGCCTCGGCTTCCTCTGGTTCAACGCGCCGCCGGCCTCGATCTTCATGGGCGACACCGGCTCGCTCGCGCTCGGCGGCATGCTCGGCGCGATTGCGGTCGCGGTGAAGCACGAGATCGTGCTCGCGGTGATCGGCGGATTGTTCGTGCTCGAGGCGGTTTCGGTCATCGTGCAGGTCGTGTCCTTCAAGCTCACGGGCAAGCGCGTGTTCGCGATGGCGCCGATCCACCATCACTTCGAGCAGAAGGGCTGGACCGAGCCGCAGATCGTGATCCGATTCTGGATCATCTCGGTGATGCTGGCGCTCGCCGGCCTCTCGACGCTGAAGCTGCGGTGACCGATCGATGATCCCCGTCACCTCGTTCGCCGGCAAGACGGTCGCGGTGTTCGGCCTCGGCGGCTCGGGGCTCGCCTCCTGCCATGCGTTGAAGGCCGGCGGGGCCGAAGTGATCGCGGCCGACGACAATGCCGAGAACGTCGCCAAGGCCACGCAGGCCGGCTTCATCACCGCGGACTTGCGCAACGTTTCCTGGGCGAATTTCGCAGCCCTCGTGCTCGCGCCCGGCGTGCCGCTCACCCATCCGGTGCCGCACTGGAGCGTCTTGAAGGCGCGCGAGGCAGGGGTGGAGGTGATCGGCGACATCGAGCTGTTCTGCCGCGAGCGGCGCCGCCATGCGCCGGACGCGCCGTTCGTCGCCATCACCGGCACCAACGGCAAGTCGACCACGACGGCGCTGATCGCGCATCTGACCAAGGTCGCCGGCTACGACACCCAGATGGGCGGCAATATCGGCACCGCGATCCTGTCGCTGGAGCCGCCGCGCATGGGCCGCGTCCACGTCATCGAGATGTCGTCCTACCAGATCGACCTTACGCCCTCGCTCGATCCCTCCGTCGGCATCCTGCTCAACGTCAGTGAAGACCATATCGATCGCCACGGCACGATCGAGCATTACGCCGCGGTGAAGGAGCGCCTCGTGGCCGGCGTGCAAGGCGGCGGCACCTCGATCGTCGGCGTCGATGACGGCTTTTGCCGCGAGATCGCCGACCGGCTCGACCGCGCTGGCAAGAACGTGGTGCGCATCTCGGTCAAGAACCCGCTCGCGTCGGGCATTTACGTCGAGCACGGCACCATCGTGCGCGCCGCGGGCGGCGCCCGCAGCGAGATCGCCGCGCTCGGCGGCATCGGCTCGCTGCGCGGCCAGCACAACGCGCAGAACGCGGCCTGCGCGGCCGCCGCCGCGCTCGCCATGGGCATCAGCCAGGACGTGCTGCAGAACGGCCTGCGCAGCTTTCCGGGCCTGGCGCATCGCATGGAGCAGGTCGGGCGTCGCGGCAACGTGTTGTTCGTCAACGATTCCAAGGGCACCAACGCGGACGCCACCGCCCATGCGCTGTCGTCCTTCGCCGACATCTTCTGGATTGCCGGCGGCAAGCCGAAGGCCGGCGGCATTACTGGCCTGACCGGCTTCTTCCCGCGCATCCGCAAGGCCTATCTGATCGGCGAGGCTGCGCAGGAGTTTTCGGGCACGCTGGGCACACAGGTCGGGCACGAGATCAGCCAGACCCTGGACGTTGCGGTCGAACACGCGGCCCGCGATGCGGAAGCCTCTGGCCTCACCGATGCCGTCGTGCTGCTGTCGCCCGCCTGCGCCTCCTTCGACCAGTACCGCAACTTCGAGATCCGCGGCACCAAGTTCCGCGAGCTGGTGCAAGCGCTGCCGGGTGTGCAGCCGGTGGTGTGAGGACACCGACACCAACGATTGAATGACATAATGACTCTGGTAGGCGCCTGGCTTGTAGACGAGACCGATGAACTGGCGCTAGCCCGCCTGGGAAATGTCCTGCTCGAGTTCGATGAGAGCGGTGGGCTGCGCTACACAATTCGTGAGCACGACAAGCGACAAATCATCAATCTTCGATATCGGGTGGAGGGCTCGACGATTGTCACCGACCAGCCCTCAGCTCCACAAGTTGAACGAACCCAGTTCTCATTCGCCGAGGATGGCGTTCTCACTCTGGCGTTTGGCGGCATACCCTATCGATTCGTCAGGGCTCCCGGTTCGTAGCCCGGCACCAACGCTTCGCTCAAAAGTTACCCGTCCCTTTAACCTCCCGGTAACCAACCTCGGCGACCAATGAACGGACCTCTGTCCGAAAGCGGCCGCCCATGCTCTCCCGTGAAGAACGCACCCCCTTTTCCGAGTGGTGGTGGACCGTCGACAAGCCGCTGATGGGCGCCATCCTGGGGCTGATGCTGACCGGGGTGATCCTGTCGCTGGCGGCGAGCCCGCCGGTTGCGACCCGCATCGGGCTCGATGCCTTCCATTTCTTCAGCCGCCACGTGCTGTTCCTGGTGCCGTCCTGCATCGTGCTGCTCGGGGTGTCCTTCCTGTCGCCGCGCGCGATCCGCCGCTCCGCGCTGATCATCTTCGCGGCGAGCATCGTCCTGATCGTGCTCACGCTCGCCTTCGGCCCGGAGGTGAAGGGCTCGCGCCGCTGGATCACGCTGCTCGGCGTCAACATCCAGGCCTCCGAGATCGCAAAGCCGTCCTTCGTCGTGATCGCGGCCTGGCTGTTCGCGGAATCGACGAGGCGCCCGGAGATGCCGGCGACCTCGATGGCGGTGGTGCTGCTGCTGATGCTGGTCGCGCTATTGGTGATGGAGCCGGATTTCGGCCAGACCATGCTGGTCCTGATGGTGTGGGGCTCGCTGTTCTTCATCGCGGGCATGCGGATGATCTGGGTGTTCGGCCTCGCAGGTCTCGGCGCGGCCGGCCTGTTCAGCGCCTATCTGTTCGTTCCGCACGTCGCGGGGCGCATCAAGCGCTTCATGAACCCGGCCTCCGGCGACACCTTCCAGGTCGATACCGCCATGGAGGCTTTCTACAACGGCGGCTGGTTCGGGCTCGGACCGGGCGAGGGCATCGCCAAGCGCAGCCTGCCGGACAGCCACACCGATTTCGTCTTCGCGGTCGCGGGCGAAGAGTTCGGCATCATCCTGTGCCTTGCGATGCTGGCGCTGTTCGCCTTCGTGGTCATGCGCACGCTGTCGCGCGCCTATGCCAACGAGGACATGTTCTCGCGCTTTGCGGCCTCCGGGCTCGCGATCCTGTTCGGCGTGCAGGCGGCGATCAACATGTCGGTGAACCTGCAGCTCATCCCCGCCAAGGGCATGACGCTGCCCTTCATCTCCTATGGCGGCTCCTCGATGGTCTCGCTCGCCTATGGCGTCGGCATGATGCTGGCGCTGACGCGGCTGCGCCCGCGCACCGAGGTCGAGGCGAGCGGCCACGCCGAGGCGATGCGCAGTTACGCGTGAGCCGTCATTGCGAGGAGCGAAGCGGCGAAGCAATCCAGGCTGTCTCCGCGGAGGTGGTCTGGATTACTTCGCTTCGCTCGCAATGACGAGAAAGACCCTGTAAAACTCCCTCATTATGGACACGTCCCCCCTGATTCTTCTCGCCGCGGGCGGCACCGGCGGCCATCTGTTCCCGGCCGAGGCCCTCGGCGTCGAATTGATCCGGCGCGGCTATCGCGTCCGCCTCGTCACCGACGAGCGCGCGCTGCGCTATAGCGGGCTGTTCAGCAAGGACATGATCGACGTGGTCAGAAGTGAGACCGCGCGCGGCCGCAATCCGCTTCAGCTGGCCTATGCCGGCCTCACGCTTGCCGCCGGCACGCTGTCGGCCTACGCGCTGATCAAGCGGTTGAAGCCCGTCGCCGTCGTCGGCTTCGGCGGCTATCCGACGCTGCCGCCGCTGGTCGCGGCGAAATTCGCCGGCGTGCCCGGCATCATCCACGACGCCAACGCCGTGCTCGGCCGCGCCAACCGGTTCCTGTCGCGCCGCGTGCGCGCCATCGCGACGTCCTTGCCCGGCGTGCTCGATCGCGATCCGGCGCTGGCAGGCAAGACCACGACCGTCGGCACGCCGATGCGTCCGGCGATCCTCGCGGCCGCCGCGGTGAAATATGCCGTGCCCGAGCCGAACGGTCCGCTGCGTCTGCTCGTCGTCGGCGGCAGCCAGGGCGCGCGCATCATGGCCGACATCGTGCCGGGCGCGATCGAAAGGCTCGAGCCTGCGCTGTGGAGCCGTCTCGTCCTCACCCAGCAGGTGCGCGAAGAGGACATGAGCCGCGTGCGCGCCGTCTACGACAAGCTCAAGATCAAGGCCGAGCTCGCGCCGTTCTTCACGGATCTGCCGGCGCGGCTCGCCTCCAATCATCTCGTGGTATCGCGCTCCGGTGCGGGGACCGTGGCCGAGCTCGCCGCGATCGGCCGGCCCTCCATCCTGGTGCCGTTGCCCGGCTCGATCGACCAGGACCAGTTCGCCAATGCCGGCGTGCTGGCCAAGGTCGACGGTGCCATCCGCATCCCGCAGACCGAGTTCAGCTCCGACCGGCTGGCGTCCGAAATTTCCGGCTTCGCCGCCGAGCCGGCACGGCTTGCCGCCATGGCGGCGGCGGCGAAGGGGGCGGGGCGGCTCGATGCGGCCGAGCGGCTGGCGGATCTCGTGGTCAAGGTCGCGGGAATCTGACGCCTGTTCCGGCCCGAATGGCCAAAAAAGCCACTTGTCATGCCCCGCGAAAGCGGGGCATCCAGTATCCGACGCAGTTGATTTGAATCTCTGGCGTCGCGGAGTACTGGATCGTCCGCCTTCGCGGACGATGACCCCAAGGAAACCACATGAGACTGCCGCGCGAGATCGGACCCATCCACTTCGTCGGGATCGGCGGGATCGGCATGAGCGGCATCGCCGAGGTGCTGGCCAATCTCGGCTATGCCGTGCAGGGCTCGGACGCCGCCGACAATTACAATCTCGACCGTCTGCGCAAGAAGGGCGCGAAAGTCTCGGTCGGCCACAAGGCCGAGAATATCGACGGCGCCGAGGTCGTGGTCGTGTCTTCCGCGATCAAGCGCGACAATCCGGAACTGATGGCGGCGCGCGAGAGGCGCATTCCCGTGGTGCGCCGCGCCGAGATGCTGGCCGAGCTGATGCGGTTGAAGAGCTGCGTCGCCATCGCCGGCACCCACGGCAAGACCACCACGACGACGATGATCGCCACGCTGCTCGACGCCGGCGGGCTCGATCCGACCGTGATCAACGGCGGCATCATCAACGCCTACGGCTCCAACGCGCGGCTTGGCGCCGGCGACTGGATGGTGGTCGAGGCCGACGAGAGCGACGGCACGTTCCTGAAGCTGCCGACCGATGTCGCGATCGTCACCAATGTCGACCCCGAGCATCTCGATCACTTCAAGACCTTCGAGGCGGTGCAGGACGCGTTTCGTCACTTCGTCGAGAACCTGCCGTTCTACGGCTTTGCCGTGATGTGCATCGATCATCCCGTCGTGCAGAGCCTCGTCGGCAAGATCGAGGACCGCCGCATCATCACCTATGGCGAGAATCCGCAGGCCGATGCGCGGCTGGTCGATCTCACCGCCGGCGGTGGCGGCTCGAAGTTCAAGGTCGTGATCCGCGACCGCAAGACCGGCACCACGCATGAGATCGCCGATCTCGCGCTGCCGATGCCGGGCCGGCACAATGCCTCGAATGCGACGGCGGCGATCGCGGTCGCGCACGAGTTCGGCGTGTCGGACGAGGCGATCCGCAAGGCGCTGGCCGGCTTCGGCGGCGTCAAGCGCCGCTTCACCAAGACCGGCGAGTGGAACGGCGTCACCGTGATCGATGATTACGGCCATCACCCCGTGGAGATCGCAGCCGTGCTGAAGGCCGCGCGCGATTCTTACACCGGCAAGGTGATCGCGGTGGTGCAGCCGCATCGCTACACCCGCCTGCAATCGCTGTTCGAGGAGTTCTGCACCTGCTTCAACGATGCCGATGCGGTCGTCGTCGCCGACGTCTATGCTGCCGGCGAGGCGCCGATCGAAGGCATCGACCGCGACCATTTCGTCGCCGGCCTGCGCGCCCACGGCCATCGCGAGGTGATCCCGCTGCCCAATGCCGGCGAACTAGCCAAAATCGTTCATGGCATCGCCAAGAGCGGCGATCTCGTTGTGTGTCTCGGCGCCGGCAACATCACGCAATGGGCGTATGCGCTGCCGGACCAGTTGAAGGCGCTGGGGTAGCGCGGTGGGATTTCCCGACATCACCCCTTCACTCAAAGCCGCGATGCCCGAGCTTCGCGGGCGGCTGCTGGCGAACCAGTCGCTGGCCGAGCTCACCTGGTTTCGCGTCGGCGGTCCCGCGCAGGTGCTGTTCACGCCGGCGGACGAGGACGATCTCGCTTACTTCCTGGCGCATCTCGCCTCCGCCATTCCCGTCTACGTCATCGGGGTCGGCTCCAATCTGATCGTGCGCGACGGCGGCATTGCCGGCGTCGTCATTCGTCTCGCGCCGCGCGCCTTCGGCGAGGCGACTGCGAGCGGCGACATCGTCACCGCCGGCACAGCTGCGCTCGACAAGCGCGTGGCCGAAGTTGCGGCCTCCGCCAATATCAGTGGGCTCGAATTCTATTTCGGCATTCCCGGCACGATCGGTGGTGCGTTGCGCATGAATGCCGGCGCCAATGGCGACGAGACCAAGGACGTGCTGATCGAGGCGAGGGGCATCGGGCGCGACGGCACCAAGCACGTCTTCTCCAACGTCGAGATGAAGTTCGTCTACCGCAGCAGCGGCGTCGATCCCTCCATCATCTTCACCTCCGCGCGCTTTCGCGGCGAGATCAGGGACGCGGAGGCGATCCGCGCGCGCATGGCGGAGGTGCAGAGCCATCGCGAGACCGCGCAGCCGATCCGCGAGAAAACCGGCGGCTCGACCTTCAAGAATCCGCCCGGCCATTCCGCCTGGAAGCTGATCGACGCCGCCGGCTGCCGCGGCCTGCGCGTCGGCGGCGCGCAGGTCTCGGAGATGCATTGCAACTTCCTGATCAACACCGGCGAGGCCACCGCGCACGACATCGAGACGCTGGGCGAGACGGTACGTGCACGCGTGAAGGCGAATTCCGGAATCGAGCTACACTGGGAAATCAAGCGGATCGGGGTTTCATGATTTCCGTCATTCCGGGGCTCGCGAAGCGAGAGCCCGGAATCCATAGGGCGGCGGAGTTCGTGGATGAATGGATTCTCAGGTGCGCAATTGCGCACCGTAGTTCGCGACTACGTCGCGCCCCGGAATGACGGAACGAGAGAGACTATGAACATGCGCATCACCATCCTCTTCGGCGGCTCCAACCGCGAGCGTCTCGTCTCGGTTGCCACAGCCCAGGCGCTGCATCAGGCGCTGCCCGAGGCTGACCTCTGGTGGTGGGACGTCGAGGACAAGGTGCACGTCGTGCAGTCGAAGCAGTTGCTCGAGCATGCCCGCCCGTTCGAGGACGAATTCAAGCCGGGCACGCGCGGCGTCCCGCTCGCGCAGGCGCTCGACCGGGCCAAGGCTGAGGATCGCGTGCTGGTGCTCGGCCTGCACGGCGGGCGTGCCGAGAACGGCGAATTGCAGGTGATGTGCGAGGCGCGCGGCGTGCCCTTCACCGGCTCGGGCTCGGCGTCGTCGCATCTGGCCTTCGACAAGATCGCAGCCAAGCGCTTCGCCGCGCTCGGCGGCGTGACGCCGCCGGAAAATCTTGCGCTCGATGATATCGACGAGGCTTTCGCCGAGTATGGAAGGCTGATCGCAAAGCCCGCGCGCGACGGGTCGAGCTACGGCCTGATCTTCGTCAATGCCAAGCAGGACCTCGTCGCTGTCCGCAACGCAGCGAAGCATGAAGAGTACGTCATCGAGCCCTACATCGCCGGCGTGGAGGCGACCTGCGGCGTGCTGGAGCGCACCGACGGCTCGATCATCTCGCTGCCGCCGATCGAGATCATTCCGGGCGAGGGCAATTTCGACTACGCGGCGAAATATCTTCTGAAGTCGACCCAGGAGATCTGCCCCGGCCGCTTCGCACCCGAGATCACCGCCGCGCTTAAGGAGCAGGCGATGCTGGCCCACCGCGCAATGTCCTGCACCGGCTATTCCCGCTCTGACTTCATCGTCTCGGACAAGGGCCTCGTCTATCTCGAAACCAACACGTTGCCCGGGCTGACCAAGTCCTCGCTCTACCCCAAGGCGCTGAAAGCCGAAGGCATCGAGTTCGTCGACTTCCTGCGCGGCCTGGTCGAGCTCGCCTGCCAGCGCGTGCGGAAATAGTCAGGACTGGTTAACGGCCAGACGGGCGAAACGGGGCGGTTTGGTGGCCAAAACCGGTAAAATGCCGGACATCGCGGCGCAAATGCCAGACATCGCGAGGCAAAATGCGCGAGTCGTTAACGAACTTTACCTTTTGTTTACCAGGACGTCCGAAGGTTAACGCTGGCGGCGCATATGGCGCTTTGGCTGCCGGCGCGTGAGCTGTCGCGGGTGATGTTACCCCCAGCGAACGCTTTGAAGGGGAGAGGTTTTCTTCTGCTGAAGACCAGCACCCGGCCCGGCAGGTCCGAGACGTCATGTTCGCCAGGATCCGCGCGATGTCGCGGGCAAACTGTTGACGAGCTCGTGCAATGGATGGTGCAGGACGCCTCACCCGATCGCTTTTGAGATCGCTGAGGCCCCAAGCTGACCTGAAGGCGGCCGCTATCGGAGCGGTCGTGCTTCTGCGCGAGTGGGTGCAGGTCAAGCGCGAAGAGGCGCGCGCTGCCGCCAGGGACAAGGCCAAAGCCAAAGCCAAGGTCAAGGCCGCCGTCGAGCGCGAGCCGCCGCCGCGCCTGGTCGCGCTGGTCGAGCGCTATCTGCCGCGCCGGGTCGGCCTCAGCATGACCGTGCTGCTCTTGATCGGCAGCTGCGGCTTCGGCATCGTCAAGGGCGGCCACCTCCAGGATTTCGTCACCGCGGTCAGCGATGCCCGCAATGCGCTGGCCAATTCCGCCGGCTTCCGCATCACCTCCGTCGTCATCAACGGCCGCAAGCAGCTGACCCAGGACGAGATCCTCGCGATCGGCGGCGTCAGCGGCCGCTCCTCGCTGCTGTTCCTCGATGCCGAGGCGGTGCGCGACAAGCTCAAGGCCAATCCCTGGATCGCGGATGCGACCGTGCTGAAGCTCTATCCGGGCCAGCTCATGATCGAGCTCACCGAGCGCAAGGCGTTCGCGCTGTGGCAGGAGGCCGGCCGGCTCTCCGTCATCGCCGACGACGGCGCCGTGCTCGAGCCCTATGTCTCGCGCCGCTTCCTGTCGCTGCCGCTCGTGGTCGGCAAGGGCGCCGAGACCCAGGCCCGCGATTTCCTGGCGCTGCTGGCGCGCTACCCGCAGGTCCATTCGGTGACCAAGGCCGCGATCTACGTCGGCGAGCGGCGCTGGAACCTGCGGCTCAAGGACGGTCTCGACATTCGCCTGCCCGAGCAGGACGTCGGCAACGCGCTTGCGATGCTGTCGAAGCTCGACAAGGAGGACAGGCTGTTCTCGCGCGATATCGTCGCCGTCGACATGCGCCTGCCGGACCGGCTGGTGGTGCAGCTCTCCGAGGACGCCGCCAAGGCGCGCGAGGAGCTGTTCAAGGACAAGAAGAAAAAGAAGGCCGGGGATTCCGCATGACCGGTCTCGATCGCACCCAGACGCCGAAGACGCGCCCGATGCCGCACAAGCGCGGCGGCATCGTCGCCTGCCTCGACATCGGCACCAGCAAGATCGCCTGCATGATCGCGCGGCTGAAGCCGTCGTCGCCGAGCGATGCGCTGCGCGGCCGCACACATGCGGTGGAATTGATCGGCTACAGCCAGATCCAGGCGCGCGGCATGAAGGCCGGCGCGGTGATCGATCTCGGCGAATGCGAGCAGGCGGTGCGCCAGGCCGTCGGGCTCGCGGAGAAGATGGCCAAGGTGCGGGTCGAGTCCGTGCTGTTGTCGGTCTCCGGCGGCCGGCTCGCCGGCCAGCTGGTCGAGGCTGCCGCCGACATTCGTGGCGGCGCCGTGACGCCGGCCGACGTCAGTCGCGTCACCTCCACCGGCATGCGCCACGCCACCGGCGAAGGCCGCACCGTGCTCCACGCCCTGCCGGTCGGCTACACGCTCGATGGTGTCAAAGGAATCCGCGATCCCCGCGGCATGGTCGCGCACCAGTTCGGCGTCGACATGAACGTCGTCACCTGCGACGCCACCGTGGCGCGGAACCTGATGCTGGCGGTGGAGCGCTGCCACATCAATGTCGAAGCCATGGCAGCCAGCCCCTATGTGGCCGGACTCTCGGTGCTGACCGACGACGAGGCCGATCTCGGCGCCGCTGTCGTCGAGATGGGCGCCGGCACCACCACGATTGCCGTTTATTCGGGCGGCCGCTTCGTGCACGCGGCAGGTTTTGCGGTCGGCGGGCAACACATCACGATGGATCTTGCGCGCGGACTCTCGGCGACCATTGCCGATGCCGAGCGAATCAAGACCTTATACGGCACCGTCATCACCGGCGGATCGGACTCGCGTGAGCTGATGTCTGTGCCGACAGCCGGTGACGAGCAGGATCTGCCGCAGATCGTCTCCCGCGCCACCATCGCGAACATCGTCAAGCACCGTGCCGAGGAAGTCTTCGAAATGGTTCGGGACAAGCTGAAGGATTCGCCCTTCGCCGCAGAGCCGAACGGCCGCGTCGTGCTCTCGGGCGGGGCCTCCCAGCTGACCGGCCTCGTCGATCTTGGCACCCGGATTCTCGGCCGGCCCGTGCGGGTCGGTCGTCCGCTCGGTTTCGGCCGGCTTCCCAACGAGGCGAAGAACGCCGCGTTCGCGGTGCCGGCCGGACTTCTGGTCTACCCGCAATATGTTCACCTCGAACATGTCGAACCGCGGCATACGCGGCAGCAGATCAAGACAGGGACCGGCGGATATTTCGGAAAGGTCGGACGATGGCTACGCGAGGGCTTCTGATGACCGCTTTCCGCAATCTTCGATTTTCACCAACTCCCGCGGCCACCGGCCGGGGCGAACCCACGCGCGCGTGATCGAGAGGCAACCATGACCATCAGCATCAATGTTCCTGATATTCACGAACTGAAGCCCCGGATCACCGTGTTCGGCGTCGGCGGCGCCGGCGGCAACGCCGTCAACAACATGATCACGGCGGGCCTGCAGGGCGTCGACTTCGTGGTCGCCAACACCGACGCGCAGGCGCTGACGATGTCGAAGGCGCAGCGCATCGTGCAGATGGGCACGGCCGTCACGCAAGGCCTCGGCGCCGGCTCACAGCCGAACGTCGGCGCCGCGGCCGCGGAAGAGGTGATCGACGAGTTGCGCGACCATCTCTCGGGCGCCAACATGGTGTTCGTCACCGCCGGCATGGGCGGCGGCACCGGCACGGGTGCAGCTCCCGTCATCGCCAAGACCGCGCGCGACATGGGCATCCTCACCGTCGGCGTGGTGACCAAGCCGTTCCACTTCGAGGGCCAGCGCCGCATGCGCACGGCCGAAGCCGGCATCTCCGAGCTGCACAAGGTCGTGGATACTCTCCTGATCATCCCGAACCAGAACCTGTTCCGGGTCGCCAACGAGAAGACCACCTTCGCCGACGCCTTCGCGATGGCCGACCAGGTGCTCTATTCGGGCGTCGCCTGCATCACCGACCTGATGGTCAAGGAAGGCCTGATCAACCTCGACTTCGCCGACGTCCGCGCCGTCATGCGCGAGATGGGCAAGGCGATGATGGGCACCGGCGAAGCCTCCGGCGACAAGCGCGCGCTGACCGCCGCGGAAGCCGCGATCGCCAACCCGCTGATCGACGACTCGTCGATGAAGGGCGCCAAGGGCCTCCTCATCTCCATCACCGGCGGCAAGGACCTCACTTTGTTCGAGGTCGACGAAGCCGCGACCCGCATCCGCGAGGAAGTCGACCAGGACGCCAACATCATCGTCGGCGCCACCTTCGACGAAGCGCTCGACGGTCTGATCCGCGTCTCGGTGGTCGCCACCGGCATCGAGCAGGCCGCGATCGCCCGCAACAGCCAGGCCACCTCTGCGCCCGTCGCCAACCCGGCACCGCAGATGCAGCAGGCTGCCGCCCCGGCCGCCGTCGCCGAGAGCCGTCTCGCCGACCTGACCGCCCGGCTGCGTGCCGACAATCAGCGTCTGGCCGAGCGCGCTCAGAAGCTGGAAGCCCAGACCCCGGCCGCCGCGCCGGCTCCGGCTGCCGCCGCGCCCCGTCCGAACGTCGAGCGTGCTGCGCTCGCCGCGATCGCCGCTGCCGTTTCCGAGGTGCCGCAGCCGCCCGCGCCACAGACTTATGGCGACGTCACCGTGCGCCCGATCGCGCAGAAGCCGACCCTGTTCCCGGAGGCCGACATGGCCCCGGTCCCGGTGCAGGAGCCGATGACGCCTGATACCTTCATCCCGCCGCAGGCCGAGCGTCCGGCCCGCGCGCAGCGCATGCCGCGAATCGAGGAGCTGCCGATGCCGGCGCAAGCCGAGATTCGGCAGGCCCGCGGCGAGGCTGAGGAGGAGACCCCGCAGAAGACCCGCCTGTCGCTGCTGCAGCGCCTCGCCAATGTCGGCCTCGGCCGTCGCGACGAGGAAAGCGAGCCGCCGGTCGCGGCCCGCACCGCCGGTCCCGCCATGCCGCCGCTGCCCGAGCGCCGGCCGCAGAAGACCGTGGCGCAGCAGATCGCGTCCAATGAGCCAGTATCGGAGTATGCCCGCCGTCCCGCGCCGCAGGGTCTGGATGTCCATGGCCGCCCCGCGCCTGTTGCGCCGGCGCCACAGGGTGACGACCATCTTGATATCCCGGCCTTCCTGCGGCGGCAGGCGACCTGAGGATTGTTACAATAAGGCAGACGAAAAATGGTCCCGGCGAGAAGCTTGCCGGGACCTTTCCTTTTGTCCCGGGCGTGTTCGGATTGCGCAGCCAAACAACTGATTTTAAATCATTAATTACGACTTCGGTGGTTCAGTAAAACTGCCGATAGCGGTCCCGAAACCCGGCGCAATTTGGTTAAGCCTTGGCGCGAATACGGCAGGTTTGGGGTAACAATCGGTAAAAAAGCGTGAGTTGGCGCTGTTTGAGGCTGCAACTATGGTTTGCCGTGACTTGGGGATGCGGAGATTCGGTAGCGTCGGCTCTGGCCGGCCGGGCGGGTCTCGTATAAGTCGCAGTGGGTCTTAGTGGGGCGGTTCCTGATGAAGTTTAGCCGGCAAACAACGCTTCGTGCGCAAGCCTCTGTGGCAGGCGTGGGCGTTCATTCCGGTCTTCCCGTCACTCTCACGCTTGGGCCTGCGCCTGTCGACGCGGGTTTTATTTTTGTCCGGACCGGACTTGAGGGAAGTGACCGCGAAGTTCAGGCCACCGCCGAGCAGGTGATTGCGACTGACTTTGCCACCGTCCTCGGCGACCGCAACGGTCCGCTGGTGTCCACTGCCGAGCATGTGCTTGCTGCACTGCGGGGAATGGGTGTCGACAACGCCACCATCGAGATCGACGGTCCCGAAGTCCCGATCATGGACGGCAGCGCCGCCGCCTTCATCGCGGCAATCGATCAGGCCGGCATCGTCACCCAGCCGGCGCAGCGCCGTTTCATCCAGGTTCTGAAGCCGATCTCGGTCAAGATCGGCGACTCCTTCGGCGAGATCAGGCCCCACACCAACGGGTTCCGCGTCGAGGTCGAGATCGATTTCACCAATCCCGTCATCGGCCAGCAGGCTTACGCCTTCGACCTCAATCCGGAAGGTTTCCGCCGTGAAGTCGGCCGGGCCCGGACCTTCGGCCTGATGTGCGATGTCGCGCGGCTCTGGAGCGCCGGCTATGCCCTCGGCGCCTCGTTCGACAACACCGTTGTGTTCGACGACGAGCGGCTGCTCAACACCGAGGGCCTGCGCTACGCCGATGAATGCGCCCGTCACAAGGTGCTGGACGTGATCGGCGACCTCTCGCTGGCCGGCCTGCCGCTGCTTGGCGCCTACCGCTCGGTGCGTGGCGGTCATAAGCTCAACCACGCCGTCTTGACGGCGCTGCTCGCCGACCGGACCGCCTGGCGGGTGGTCGAGGGCGAGGCTGCCCGCCGCACCACGCGTGCCGTGGGCGAGGTCGGTCGTGGCATCGTCGGCGGCCGGGTCGCTGCGGCCTTCGGACCGGATGTGTCCTGACGCGGCCTGCCGCCTTCGGAACGTGGCTGGCGGCCCCCGGGAAACTCCTGGTAACCATGATCGGCTAGCATTGCGGCAGGTTCGCCTTAATCCGGGCGAAATGCCTCCCTATCCGGTTCGTTAACGATCGTTTTCGGATACATCGGCGTGGTCGCGTGGCAGGCACCACGGTTACATTTCGCGCCCATGAGGGTTCGTGGGCTGGCGGACACCGCATCACAGGGCGTCAGGGCTTAAAACTCATGTCGGCACAGCGTATGACGCGCGGATTTTTCTCGGTCTCGTCGCGAGCCCGCGGGCTGATTCAGGCCGTCACCTTCATCGTTCTTGCGCTGCCGCTCGCCGGATGCGGCACGGGCGCGCTCTGGGACAAGTTCACCGCCAAGGATGACACCTTCGTCGAGGAGCCCGCCGACAAGATCTACAATGAGGGCCTGTACCTCATGAACGAGAAGAAGGACATGAAGGCGGCGAACAAGAAGTTCGAAGAAGTCGACCGTCAGCATCCTTATTCCGACTGGGCCCGCAAATCGCTGCTGATGTCGGCCTATGCGTCCTATCAGGGCGGCGATTATGACGGCTGCATCGGTGCCGCCACCCGCTACGTCACGCTGCATCCCGGCAGCCCGGATGCGGCCTATGCGCAATACCTGATCGCCGCCTCCCATTACGACCAGATCCCGGACATCAGCCGCGACCAGACCCGCACCGAAAAGGCGATCGCCGCACTGGAAGAGGTGGTGCGCAAATATCCGAACTCGGAATATGCGACCTCGGCCAAGGCCAAGATCGAGGGCGCGCGCGACCAGCTCGCCGGCAAGGAAATGAATGTCGGCCGCTACTACGCCCAGAAGCGCGACTACACGGCCGCCATCAATCGTTACAAGACCGTCGTGACGCAGTACCAGACCACTCGCCATGTCGAGGAGGCGCTGTTCCGGCTCACCGAGGCCTATATGGCGATCGGCATCGTTGGCGAAGCGCAGACCGCGGCGGCGGTGCTTGGGCACAATTTTCCTGACAGCCGCTGGTACAAGGACGCCTATAATCTTGTAAAATCCGGCGGTCTCGAGCCGAGCGAGAATCAGGGGTCCTGGATCAGCCGGACCTTCAAGAAGATGGGTCTCGGCTAGGAAATTTGGTTCCATGCTGGCGCGTCTGTCGATCCGTGACATCGTCCTGATCGAACGGCTCGATATCGAATTCGCCTCCGGCCTCGCGGTTTTGACCGGCGAGACCGGTGCGGGCAAATCCATCCTGCTCGATGCCTTTGCGCTGGCGCTCGGCGGCCGCGGCGACGCCGGCCTCGTGCGTCACGGCGCGGAGCAGGGGCAGGTCACGGCCGTGTTCGATGTCCCGAAGAATCACCCTGCGACGAAGATACTGGCCGAGAATGGCCTCGACGACACCGGCGAGATGATTCTCCGGCGCGTGCAGCTCGCCGACGGGCGCACCCGCGCCTTCATCAACGACCAATCGATCAGCGTGCAGACGCTGAAGGCGGTCGGCACCGCCCTGGTCGAGATCCACGGCCAGCACGACGAGCGCGCGCTGGTCGATGCCGCCACCCACCGCCGCCTGCTCGACGCTTTTGCCGGCCTCGAGAAGGACGTCGCGGCCGTCGAAGCGCTCTGGGATGCGCGCCGCACCGCCAACACCGCGCTGGAGGAGCATCGCGCCGCCATGGAGCGCGCGGCGCGCGAGGCCGATTATCTGCGCCACGCCTCCGACGAGCTGAAGCAGCTCGCGCCCAAGGACGGCGAGGAAACCGCATTGGCTTCCCGCCGCACCACCATGATGCAGGGCGAGAAGATCGCCTCCGACCTGCGCGAGGCGCAGGAGGCGGTCGGCGGCAATCATTCGCCGGTTGCCGCGCTCTCGGCGGCGGTGCGCCGGCTGGAGCGCCGCGGCGTCAACTCGCCGGCGCTGGTCGAGCCCGCGGTAAAGGCAATCGACGCGGCGATCAACGCGCTGGAGGAGGCCGATCAGCATCTCCAGGCGGCGCTGGCCGCAACTGATTTCGATCCGGCCGAGCTCGAGCGCATCGAGGAACGGCTTTTTGCTTTGCGTGCGGCGTCTCGCAAATATTCGACCCCGGTTGACGGCCTCGCCGCGCTGGCCGCCAAATACGCCGCCGACGTCGTCCTGATCGATGCCGGCGCCTCGCGCTTGAAGAAGCTGGAGCAGGCCGCGATCGAGGCGGACAGCCGCTATGCGGCGGCCGCCAAGAAGCTGTCGCTGGCGCGGCAGAAGTCGGCCGAGAAGCTCAACAAGGCGGTCAATGCCGAGCTTGCCCCGCTCAAGCTCGAACGCGCGAGGTTCATGACCCAGGTCGAGACCGACGAGGCTGCGCCCGGGCCGCAAGGTTTCGATCGCGTCGAGTTCTGGGTGCAGACCAATCCGGGCACCAGACCGGGGCCCTTGATGAAGGTCGCTTCCGGCGGCGAGCTGTCGCGCTTCCTGCTCGCGCTCAAGGTCGTGCTGTCCGACCGCGGCTCGGCGCCGACGCTCGTCTTCGACGAGATCGACACCGGCGTCGGCGGCGCGGTCGCGGACGCCATCGGCGGGCGCCTGGCGCGGCTTGCCGGCAAGGTCCAGGTCATGGCCGTGACCCACGCCCCGCAGGTCGCCGCCCGCGCCGACCAGCACCTGCTCATCTCCAAGGACGCCCTCGACAAGGGCAAGCGCGTCGCCACCCGCGTCAATGCGCTCGCCGCCGACCACCGCCGCGAGGAGATCGCCCGCATGCTCGCCGGCGCCGAGATCACGGCCGAGGCGAGGGCTGCGGCGGAACGGCTGCTCAAGGCGGCGACGGCTTAGGCTTGTGTCCCGGACGCGCGTAGCGCGAGCCGGGACCCAGAATGCCTGCCGCGACATGGGCCCCGGCTCTGCAGCGCACCGCTGAAGGAGCGCTGCGCTGCGCCCGGGGCACGAGATTTCCACAAGCCTTTACCCTCCCGCCCGCTCCGTCGTATCCAAGCACCATGGCCAGAGCAGCAAAATCCAAAGCAACACCGCTACGCGACGTCGCCGAGCTCACCAAGGCGCAGGCCAAGGTCGAGCATAAGCGGCTCGCCCTCGAGATCGAGGGGCACAACGAGCGCTACTATCAGGAGGACGCGCCCACCGTCACCGACGCCGAATACGACGCGCTGCGCCAGCGCCTCAACGCGATCGAGGCGCGTTTTCCCGAGTTCGTCACCGCGGACTCGCCCTCGCAGAAGGTCGGCGCCGCGCCGTCAGGGCGCTTCAAGAAAGTCCCGCATGCCGTGCCCATGCTGTCGCTCGACAACGCCTTTGCGGAGGAGGACGTGCGCGACTTCGTCGGCCGCATCGTGCGCTTCCTGAAGCTCGACGACGACAAGATCGACTTCTCCGCCGAGCCGAAGATCGACGGCCTTTCGATGTCGCTGCGCTACGAGGGTGGCGAGCTCGTCACCGCCGCGACGCGCGGCGACGGTGCGGTTGGCGAGGACGTCACCGCCAACATCCGCACGCTCGAAGACGTGCCGCAGAAGCTGAAGGGCCGCAACATCCCCGACATCTGCGAGGTGCGCGGCGAAGTCTACATGACCAAGAAGGCGTTCCTGGCGCTCAACGAGCGGCAGAAGGCGGCAGGCGACACCATCTTCGCCAATCCGCGCAATTCGGCCGCCGGCTCGCTCCGCCAGAAGGACCCGACCATCACCGCCTCCCGTCCGCTCGGGTTCTTCGCCTATGCCTGGGGGCAGATGAGCGCGATGCCGGAAGACACGCAGAGCGGCATGATCGGCTGGTTCGAGCGCTGCGGTTTCAAGACCAATCCGCTCACCAAGCTCTGTCACTCGGTCGAGGAACTGCTCGCCTTTCATCATGCGATCGAGGAGCAGCGCGCGCGGCTCGACTACGACATCGACGGCGTCGTCTACAAGATCGACCGCATCGACTGGCAGGAGCGGCTCGGCTTCGTCTCGCGCACGCCGCGCTGGGGTATCGCGCACAAATTCCCGGCCGAGCGCGCCATGACGGTGCTGCGGGACATCGAGATCCAGGTCGGCCGCACCGGCTCGTTCACGCCGGTCGGCAAGCTCGAGCCGGTCGGCGTTGGCGGCGTCATCGTGCAGAACGTCACGCTGCACAACGAGGACTACATCAGGGGCATCGGCAACAAGGGCGAGGTGCTGCGCGAGGGGCGCGACATCAGGATCGGTGACACCGTGGTGATTCAGCGCGCCGGCGACGTCATCCCGCAGGTGGTCGACGTCGTCTTCGACAAGCGGCCGAAGAGCGCCAGGGAATTCCACTTCCCGAAGAAGTGCCCGTGTCCGCTGCACACCGACGTCGTGCGCGAGGAGACGGCGACGGGCGAGGAGGGCTCGCGCGCCCGCTGCACCGGCGAGTTCGCCTGTCCCTACCAGAAGATCGAGCATCTGAAGCTGTTCGTGTCGCGGCGGGCCTTCGACATCGACGGCCTCGGCGAGAAGCAGCTCCAGTACTTCTTCGACGAGGGCTGGGTGAAGGAGCCCGCCGACATCTTCACGCTGGAGAAGCGCAACGCAAAACTCAAGCTCGAGGAGATCGAAGGCTACGGCGCGACCTCCGTGCGCAACCTGTTCGGCGCCATCGAGAGCCGGCGCAGAATCGCGCTGGAGCGCTTCATCTTCGCGCTCGGCATGCGCCATGTCGGCGAGACCACGGCGCTGGCGCTGGCGCGCGGCTACGGCTCGTGGGACGCCTTCCACGATGCCTGCCTCAAGGTTGCCAAGGGCGACGAGGAGGCGATCGCGGACATGGACGCGCTCGACCAGATCGGCGACACCGTGATCAAGAGCATCGCCGACTATTTCGGCGAGAGCCACAACCGCGGCATCGTCGAGCGGCTGACCAGGGAGGTCGAGATCGTCGATGCCGAGAAGCCGAAGAGCAATTCGGCGGTGACCGGCAAGACCGTGGTGTTCACGGGCTCGCTGGAGAAGATGACACGGGATGAAGCCAAGGCGACGGCCGAGCGGCTCGGGGCCAAGGTGTCGGGCTCGGTTTCGAAAAAGACCGATCTCGTCGTCGCGGGCCCCGGCGCCGGCTCGAAGCTCGCGGACGCCAACAAGCACGGCGTCAAGGTGCTGACCGAAGACGAGTGGTTGAAGCTGATCGCCGAGTGAGGGGCGCGTTGGCCCCTCGCAACCGTCGTCATCGCACAGGCGCTCCCCCAACAGCTTCCCGTGATGGTACGCGGGGGCGCAAGAGTTCCTTCACCATTCGCGTTGACCCGATGTTTACCGCTTCACGTGAGGCCGCATTTACCAATGCGCGACGTCGCCCCGTGAAAACACCTGCATTCGCTTGAGTGTGCCGCCTGCGCAACGCCGATTAACGCCCCGGCAACCTAAATTAGATACTCACAATAAAGATCGAATTGCACGGATGTACTGAGTTCGATCGAACCAGCGTAAGCGTAGCGTGAGCGTATCGATGTCTGTGTTGCGTAACCATCCGAAGGGCGCGCGGTTCGCGTCCTTCGGCATCGGTCTCTGCATCTTCGCATTGATGCCGAGAGAGACCGGCTATCAGGACATTGCCTCGTTGCTGGCGCGCCAACCCGGCGTCGCCGAGCGGTGGCAGAAGCAGGTGTTCTCCGCTGCGTCCTCGATCCAGCTTGCCACCTACAGTTTTTCCCGCCCCATCGGCACCTCGGTTCCGCAGAGCGCGATGGTTCGGCTCGCGAGCCTCGACGGCGGCGACGTCACCGGCGCGATCCGCCGCAATCCGGCGCTTCAGGCACCGCCGCGCTACCACGCATCCGACTTTCCCAAGGTCGATCGCGCCCTGAAGGGCGATCGCCTCGCAATCGTCCCGCCGACTCAGTCGCCTGAGACGGCCGCGCCGGCTGCAGCACCGGCCAAGGAAGATCCCGCGACCTCGAACAGCTCGGTGTTCGGCGCCAAGACCGCCGCATTGCCGCCGGCGATGTCGCCGGAATCCGCGGCCCCGCTCGATCCCGAGCTGCAGGAGGCGATGCGCGCGCCGCCGCTGCCGCAATATTCCAATCCGCCGCAGGCGAGCGAGGCTGCGCGCGCGTTCGCGGTGCAGCCGCTAGAAGCGCTGAAGCGCGCCACGGCGCCGGCTGTTCCCGCGCGCGATCCTTTCAGCGTCAAGACATCGAGCCTGTTCTTCGGCAGCTCCTCGCTGGGCGGCAATCTCGAGACCATCGAGAGCTGGCAGCCCGGCGCCGAGCCGCTGATCGTGATGCCCGACCCCGACATGAAGGTGACGGCCTCGCTGACCCCGCCGACGGCGGAGATCGCCAAGGACATCGAGAGCGGCGAGAGCGTCGCGCCGAAGGGCGAGGTCAACGCCGACAACCAGCGCGGCAAGTCGCCGGCGGAGCGACTCGCGCTCGACGACAAGTCGCGCGCCAAGTCCGAGAAGTGTCTTGCCGAAGCCGTCTATTTCGAGGCCCGCGGCGAAGCCGTGCGCGGCCAGATTGCGGTGGCGCAAGTGGTGATGAACCGCGTCTTCTCCGGCAAATATCCTGACACCGTATGCGGCGCGGTCTATCAGAACAAGCACCGTCACCTGGCCTGTCAGTTCACCTTCGCCTGCGACAACAATGCCGACGTGATCCGCGAACCCGAAATGTGGGAGCGCGCCAAGAAGATCTCCAAGGCGATGCTCGACGGACAGATCTGGCTGCCCGAGGTCGGCAAGTCCACGCATTACCATGCCTATTGGGTCCGCCCGTCCTGGGTCGCCGAGATGAAGAAGCTGTACAAGACCGGCGTGCACACCTTCTATCGGCCGCGCAATTGGGGCGACGGCAGCGAGTTGCCGAGCTGGGGCACGCCGGCGCAAACCGCCGCGCTCTCCGCCGCGCTCGCGCAGGAAGCCAAGAGCTCCGCGGAGTTGGGCGAGCGGCGGTAGCGCCTACAAGTGATCGTCATGCCCGGGCTTGTCCCGGGCATCCACGTTCTTCGTAACGCATGACGTTGATGGCCGGGACAAGCCCGGCCATGACGCGAGAGGTGCCATCACGCCTCGATGTCCAGCGCACAATCGAAATTCGGCGCAGAATGCGTCAGGGCGCCGGCCGACGCATAGTCGACGCCGGTGGCCGCGATGCCGGCGATCGTGTCCAGCGTGACGCCGCCGGACGCCTCCAGCGCGACGCGGCCCGCGTTGAGCCTCACCGCCTCGCGCAGCGTCGCAAGGTCCATATTATCGAGCAGCACCGCATCGGCCATCCCGCTCTCGAGCACCTCGCGCAGCTGCGCCAGCGTGTCGACCTCGATCTCGATCTTGACGAGATGGCCGGCATGGGCGCGGGCGCGCTCCAGCACCGGGCGGATGCCGCCGGCCACCGCAATGTGGTTGTCCTTGATCAGGATCGCATCGTCGAGCCCGAAGCGGTGGTTGAAGCCGCCGCCGCAGCGCACCGCGTATTTCTCCAGCGCCCGCAATCCCGGCGTGGTCTTGCGCGTGCAGCAGATGCGCATCCTGGTGCCTTCGGTGCGGGCGACATAGTCCGCGGCGAGCGTGGCGATGCCCGACAGCCGGCCGACGAAGTTCAGCGCGGTGCGCTCCGCCGTGAGAATGGCGCGCGCCGGGCCCGAGATCGTCAGCACGTGCTGGCCGCGCGCAACCCGCGCGGCATCGCGGACATGTGCGCGCACCTCGATCTCGGGCGAAAGCTTCTGCAAGGTCGCGAGCGCCAGCGGCAATCCGGCGATCACGCCGGACTGGCGCGCGACCAGGATGGCTTGCGCGCGCGTCGCCTCCGGGATCGTCGCCAGCGAGGTGATGTCGCCGGCGCGGCCGAGATCCTCGTCGAGCGCGCGCTCAACGGCGGTCTCGATGGCCAGCGGCGAAAGGAAGGCATCGGGATAGAGCAGTGAGGTCGGGGTGATCATGGGGCCTCCTTCAGGCGATCATGGATTGCACAAGGCGTGGCCGCGGGCGCTCGTCGAGGCTCTCCGCGACCTCGCGCGCCGCGGCGAGCGTGGTCATCGTTCTCTGCGCCAGCGCTGGGTTCTCGGCCGAGTGATCGGAACGGTAATGCGCACCGCGGCTTTCGTGCCGCGTCCAGGCCGCAACGGCGACGAGCAGGGCCGAAATCGCCATGTTGCCGAGGACGCCGTGTCCGGCCTCGCGCTCGAGTCTGACGAAATGGCGCACGGCTTGCGCAAGCCCATCACCGTCGCGGATCACGCCGACATGCGCGCTCATCATTGCGCGCAGCCGCTTCACCTCCGCAGCATCCGGCGTGCCGGCGCGTGGTGTCACCAAAGAGTCGGGAAGGCGTGCCGGCGGGGACACGGTGCGGCCGGCGATGTCATCGGCAATGCGGGCGGCATAGACGACGGCTTCGAGCAGGGAATTCGAGGCAAGCCGGTTGGCGCCATGCGCGCCCGTGGAGGAGACTTCGCCGGCGGCCCAGAGGCCGTCGATCGAGCTGCGGCCGCGCGCGTCAACCGCGATGCCGCCCATGTGGTAATGCGCGGCTGGCGCGATCGGAATCGGTTGCGTCGCGGGATCGATGCCGGCGGCGATGCAGCTCGCATGCACGGTCGGAAACCTCGTCGCGAAACGCGCGCCCAGCGCCTGACTCGCATCGAGGAAGGCGCCGCTTCCGGCCGCGATCTCGGCGAACACGCCGCGGGCCACGATGTCGCGGGGCGCGAGCTCCGCGAGCGGGTGGCGGGCGCTCATGAAGCGCTCGCCGTTGCCATTGATCAGCGTTGCCCCTTCGCCGCGCAGCGCTTCGGTGGCGAGCGGTGCCGGGTCGCGGCCGACCATGATGGCAGTCGGGTGGAACTGCACGAATTCAGGATCGGCAATCACGGCGCCGGCGCGGGCGGCGATCGCAAGGCCCGAGCCGCTCGCTTCCGACGGGTTGGTGGTGACGGCGTAGAGATGGCCGAGCCCACCGGTCGCAAGCACGACCGCGCGTGAGGCGAGCACGAGCGGCCGTGCCGCGGGATTGCCGGCATCGCGCAATTGAAGCCCGGTGACCGCGCCGTCCTCGGTCAGCAGTGCTTCGGCGACGAAGCCTTCCATCAGGCGGATCGAGGGCGTGCGGCGCACGGCCTCGCTCAAGGCCGCGATGATCGCGGCGCCGGCGCCATCGCCGCGCACATGCACGATGCGACGCGCGGAATGCGCAGCTTCCCGTCCGACGGCGAGCTTGCCGTCGAGATCGCGGTCGAACGGCACGCCATAGGCGAGAAGATCGTGGATGCGCGGCGCAGCCTCCCGCGCAATGCCGAGCGCAACGGCTTCGTCGACGAGGCCGCCGCCGACCGCGACGGTGTCGGCAGCGTGTGCCTCCGGCGTATCGCCTTCGGCGACGGCCGCCGCGATGCCGCCTTGCGCCCATGCCGAGGACGCGCCGCGCCCGAGCGGTGCCGCCGAGATCAAGGTCACCGGCCGCGGCGCGAGCTTCAGCGCGCAGAACAGTCCGGCAAGGCCGCCGCCGACGATGACGACGTCGTCGGTGCGGGCGCGGTCGTGGATGCCGTGTTGCATGTTACTCGCCCTCAATTTCTCAGATTGATCATGCGCTCGACCGAGTGCCGCGCGCGTTCCGCGAGCGCGGGGTCGATCGTCACCTCCTCGCGAAGCGTCAGCAGGCTTTCCAGGATGTTGGCGAGCGTGATGCGCTTCATGTGCGGGCAGAGATTGCAGGGGCGAAGCATCTCCACGTCGGGCAGCTCGGCCCGGACATTATCGGCCATCGAGCATTCCGTGATCATGACGAGCCGCCGCGGCCGCTTTGCCCGCACCCAGTTGATCATGTGCGCGGTCGAACCGGTGAAGTCGGCTTCCGCCAGCACGTCCGGCGGGCATTCCGGATGCGCGATGATCTGCACGGACGGATCGGCCTCGCGAAAGCTCCGCAGCTCTTCGCCCGTGAAGCGCTCATGCACCTCACAGGCGCCTTTCCAGGCGATGATCTTCACGTCGGTCTTCGACGCCACGTAAGTGGCGAGGTATCGGTCGGGCAGGAAGATCACGGTCGGGGCGTTCAGGCTCTCGACCACCTGCACCGCGTTCGAGGACGTGCAGCAGATGTCGACCTCGGCCTTCACCTCCGCCGAGGTGTTGACATAGGCAACAACAGGCACGCCGGGGAATTTCTCCCGCAGCAGCCGCACGTCCGCACCGGTGACGCTGGCGGCGAGCGAGCAGCCCGCGCGCGAATCCGGGATCAAGACGGTCTTGTCCGGATTGAGCAGCTTCGAGGTCTCCGCCATGAAGTGCACGCCGCATTGGACGATGATGTCGGCCTTCACCTTGGTGGCTTCGACCGCGAGCTGGAGCGAGTCGCCGCCGATATCGGCGACGCAGTGGAAGATCTCCGGGGCCTGGTAGTTGTGAGCGAGAATGACCGCGCCCCGCGCGCGCTTGAGCTCGTTGATCGCGTGAATCGTCGGCGCCATCAGCGGCCATTCGATCGACGGGATCACGTGCTTGACGCGGTCATAGAGCGGCGCAGTGGCGCGTTCGACCGCCGGCGTCCATTCCAGGGAGGGCATCAGCCAGGTCGGTCCCGGACGCACCGGCGCGGCGCGCGGGGAGGCGGTGGGTTGGCCTTGCGGCCGGTTGGCAAAGTCGTCGGGACCGTAAATTGCAGTGATCGGCATTGAAGCCTCCCAAGTGTGGCCATTATGCGTGGAATTATGCTCAGTTTGAGAATATATGGGGCCCGAGAAATCCGGCCTAGGAGGCCGGGCGAACGTCGCTGCGGTCGGTATATGCTCAACCTGAGTAGATCGAACATAGCACGCGTCGCTGCTCGCCGCTAGGGCCTGCCCGCACACATTCCCGTCACTGCGCGCCTGCCAGGCGAGGTCAGATTGAAACGCAATGCTCCCGCGTCAGCTCTTCGTGGAATGCAATCGTTTTGGCCTTGGGATTTTCATGCATATGCATTAAACGGGCTGTCCCGCGGCTGCTGATTTGCGGCTCCGCCAAGGACAAGACGAGGACAACCATGTCGACACAGATCGGCGAGCTCGCTCCGGCCTCGCGTTCCTCCAACTGGCGTACCCCGGCCGTCATCATCCTCTGTGGTTGTGCCATCGGCATGCTCGGTTTCGGTCCGCGCTCGGCGCTCGGCTTCTTCGTGCAGCCGATGAGTCACGAATTCAGCTGGGGCCGTGACGTGTTCGGCCTCGCCATCGCCGTGCAGAATCTGTTGTGGGGACTGGGCCAGCCGTTCGCCGGTGCGGTCGCGGATCGCTTCGGCCTGTTCCGGGTGATGTGCGTCGGCGCGCTGCTCTATGCCGGCGGCCTGCTCTTGATGCGCTATTCCTCGACGCCGCTGTCGCTCAACATCGGCGCCGGGGTGATGATCGGCTTTGGTCTGGCTGGCTGCTCGTTCAACCTGGTGCTGTCGGCCTTCACCAAGCTCTTGCCCGCGGAGAAGCGCGGCATCGCGCTCGGCGCCGGCACGGCCGCGGGCTCATTCGGGCAGTTCCTGTTCGCACCGATCGGCGTTGCCTTGATCGACAATTTCGGCTGGCAGCAGGCGCTCTCCGTGTTCGGCTTCCTGATGCTGCTGATCATCCCGCTCTCGCTGGCGCTCTCGACGCCGCCGGTGACAAGCGTGAACAGCGCAACGCCCGCGGATGACCAGACCATCACCAAGGCGCTTGCCGAAGCTTTCGGTCATCGCTCCTACGTGCTCCTGGTGCTGGGCTTCTTCACCTGCGGCTTTCAGCTCGCCTTCATCACCGTGCATCTGCCGGCGTTCCTGGTCGATCGCGGTATCACCGCACAAACCGGCGGCTGGGTGATCGCGGCGATCGGCCTGTTCAACATCATCGGATCGCTCAGCGTGGGGTATCTCCAGAACTACCTTCCTAAGCGCTACATCCTCTCGGCCATCTACTTCACGCGCGCGCTGGCGATCCTCGCTTTCATCTCGTTCCCGATCACGCCGTTCTCGGCGATCGCGTTCGGTGCAATCTCCGGCCTGACCTGGCTGTCGACGGTGCCGCCGACCTCGGCGCTGGTGGCGCTGATGTTCGGAACGCGCTGGCTCGCGACGCTCTACGGCTTTGCCTTCGTCAGCCATCAGGTAGGTGGCTTCCTGGGCGTCTGGCTCGGCGGCATCGTGTTCGAGAAGTTCGGATCCTACACGCCGATCTGGTGGCTCTCGATCCTGTTCGGCGTGCTCTCGGCGCTGATCAATCTTCCGATCGTGGAAAAACCCGTTCAGCGGGCGGTTGCGCAGCCCGCCTGATCGGCTAAACATCCCCGACAAACAAAGTCAGGGAGTTCAGTCGTGGCCACATTCAAGGCTGTCAGGATCGACAAGGCGGACAAGGGCACCACCGCGCAGCTCGCGCAGTTCGACGAAACCGAGCTGATGGAGGGCGACGTCACCGTCCGCGTCGAATGGTCGACGCTGAACTACAAGGACGGCCTTGCGCTCACCGGCAAGGCGCCGGTGGTGCGCCGCTTCCCGATGATCGCCGGCATCGATTTCGCCGGCACGGTCGAAGCCTCCTCGCATCCACAGTGGAAGGCGGGCGACAAGGTCGTTTGCACCGGCTGGGGCATGGGCGAGACCCATCTCGGCGCCTATGCCGAGAAGGCGCGGGTGAAGGGCGACTGGCTGGTCGCTCTTCCGCAAGGGCTATCGGCGCGCGATGCCATGGCGATCGGCACCGCCGGCTTCACCGCGATGCTCTCGGTGCTGGCGCTGGAGAAGCACGGCATCTCGCCGAAGAGCGGCCCGGTCGTGGTGACGGGCGCTGCCGGCGGCGTCGGCTCGGTCGCGATCGCCGTGCTCTCGAAGCTCGGCTACCACGTCATCGCTTCGACCGGCCGGGCCTCCGAGGCCGACTACCTGAAGCAGCTGGGGGCTGCCGAGATCATCGATCGCAATGAATTGTCGGCCCCGGCAAAACCCCTCGCCAAGGAGCGCTGGGCCGGCGGCGTCGACAGCGTCGGCTCGACCACCCTCGCCAACCTGCTTTCGATGACGAAATATGGCGGCGCGATCGCGGCCTGCGGCCTGGCCGCCGGCATGGACCTGCCGTCCTCGGTGGCGCCGTTTATTTTGCGCGGAGTGTGCCTTCTCGGCATCGATTCGGTGATGTGCCCAATCGAGCCCCGGAAGGCCGCCTGGCAGCGCTTGGCCTCCGACCTGGACCGAACAAAACTCTCTGAAATTACTGAGGAAATTTCGCTCGACGAGGTTCAGGGCTGGGGCGCGAAAATCCTCGCCGGCCAGGTTCGCGGCCGCGTCGTGGTAAAAATTGTCTGACGGCGTTCAGACTTTACCAACCAAGCTGCTTCAATCTCGCCATGGTTCGTATGGTAAGCAGCGGGTAAAGAGATAAAGGCATCGCCCGCTGCGGGGGTTGGTTCGGAGTTGAGCATGCTTGCGCGTATTGTGTTGGGGGCTGTCACGGCGGCAGCGACGTTTGCGCCGGCCATCGCTGGAAGCATGAACGCCGACGAGGCGCGCCGCTTCGTGGCCGGCAAGGTGTTCGCCTTCACCTGTTTCGACGGCACCCGCGGTGCAGGCCGCATCCTCGACGATCTCGGCGCCGCCGGTGCGGTGCAATTCTCGGGCTCGGGCCCGGTCAAGCACCTCCGACTTCCCGGCAATACGCTCCAGATCCGCGGCCAGAATGTTTGCGCCTCGATCAAGGGCATTCCGTTCGAGCCCTGTTTCAACCTCGAAAAGACCGACGATCGCAGCTTCCGCGGCTCGGTGTCGGGCATGGGCTTCGCCTATTGCGACTTCCGTCACCAGGGCGGCAACCAAATGCTGATGGCGCGCGCTGCAGCGCGGCCGCGCTCGCTGCACCGACCGGAGCACACCGGTACGGTCGCCGCGTCGAACACCGAGGTTGCCGCGCGCGTCGAGACGCCGCGTGTCGAGGGCAGCCGGCTCGAGCCGGTGAAGTCCGAGCCGGCGAAGAACGAGGGACCGCTGGAGCTGCGCCGCTCCACGCAGTGAGCTCGCCTGCGCGAGACAACCCGCGCCATTGATCGTCGAAGGCATCATCGAACATCAAGCCGCCTGCGCCGTAGTCATACGGACGGCGGCTTTCATGCCTTGGTAGCTGTTCGGGCCGCAGTTTGCCCGCGCCGGGGGGCGGTCCCACGCAAGGGTTCAATCATGTCGCTCTATTTCTTCCGCATCAGCACCGGCCGTTATTCCGGCGCCGCCGACCTGCCGTACGAGTTCGAGGATCGCGCAGCCGCCTGGACCGAGATGACCGAGGTGTGCGCCAATCTGCTCAGCGGCATCGCGCGCGGCCTGAATCCGAACGCCGAATGGTGCATGGAGCTGCTCGATGAGGACAAGCAGCCGGTCTTTCGAATCAGCCTCGTCGGCGAGGCCATCGGATGTAAAGCGTCCTAGCTCCGACTTGAAGCTGCAATTTACAACTATGACGGGATCGTTTCCTTTCGCGCTCAATCATTTAGCGTGCAAAGTCAGTATTTCTGCGAGGGATTTCGTTAACCAAATCGGAATGTGAGAAGCTCATTTTTTGGGCAATGGCGCAGTCAGGGGAAGCCGACAATGACTCGGCTGCGCGTTCCTTCGGGGGAAGCATGCCCATGTTGAGCCTAGTTCAGAATCTGAGGATCGGGACCAAGCTGGCGATTGCGTCGGCGCTCGGTGTGCTCCTGGTTGGGGCCATGATTGCAAGCCAGATGCTCGGCAATGCGGGAATTCGCGAGAGCAGCCAGAGCGCGCTTGCGCAGCAGCAGATCGCGCGCGACGCAGTCAAGGCCGAGGCTGCGGTTCGCGGCATGCAGCTCGCGGTACGAGACCTTCGTCTTGCCAATAGCCCGGCTGACATTCAGAAGGCCGTCCAGAATCTGGGCGAGCGGCAAAAATCGACGAATGCGCTGGTCGATGAAATGCTGAAGCTTTCTCACGAGGCGGAGAACCGCGCTCGGATGGAGAAACTGAGATCGCTGGCTGCGAATTACGAAAAG
Organism: Bradyrhizobium sp. BRP20; assembly: GCF_020194215.1. Lineage (NCBI taxonomy): Bacteria > Pseudomonadati > Pseudomonadota > Alphaproteobacteria > Hyphomicrobiales > Nitrobacteraceae > Bradyrhizobium > Bradyrhizobium sp. BRP20. Next base: position 348,862 of record NZ_JADYVY010000003.1, read on the forward strand.
GCCGCGCAGCAGATCGCCGGCGTGCGCGGCGAAGCCCTGGCCGCCAGCGGTGCAGACGGAGCGGCCCGCGCTGCGAAGCTCAATGAAGACGTCGTTCGCATCGCACGCGAGGTGACCCTGCCGATTGCCGGCGAGCTCGACGTGCTGATCAGCCAGATCGCCGACTACGCAAGGCACAAATCCGAGGAGAAGAATGCCGCGGCCGCGGCACAAATGAGATCGAGCGAGCAGCTTGCGATCCTGGTCGGCGCACTCGCCATGCTCGTCCTCGTCGGCTCCTGGCTGATGTCGTTCCTGACCATCGCGCGGCCGATCCGTGCGCTCACGGTCGCCATGGACAAGCTCGCCGGCGGCGATTTCTCCGTGGTTCTGCCCGGTCTCGGCCGCAAGGACGAGGTCGGCGGCGTCGCGGCGGCCGTTGAAAAGTTCAAGGTCGTGTCGGAGCAGAAGGCGCGCGAGGACGCCGAAGCCAAGATCAGGCAGGACCAGATTGCGTCCGCGCAGCGCAAGGCCGAGATGCACAAGCTGGCTGACAGCTTCGAAGCCGCGATCGGTGAGATCGTCGATACCGTGTCCTCGGCCGCGACCGAGCTGGAAGCTTCCGCCTCGACGCTGACCGCGACCGCGGCGCGCGGCCAGGAGCTCACGACCATGGTTGCTGCCGCTTCCGAGGAAGCGTCCACCAACGTGCAGTCGGTCGCGTCGGCGACCGAAGAGCTGTCGTCGTCGATCACCGAGATCAGCCGGCAGGTGCAGGAATCCGCCCGCGTCGCCGGCGATGCGGTGAACCAGGCTCGCACCACGACCGATCGCGTCGGGGAGCTCTCCGCTGCTGCGGCGCGGATCGGCGACGTGGTCGAGCTGATCAACACCATCGCCGGCCAGACCAATCTCCTGGCGCTCAATGCAACCATCGAGGCCGCGCGCGCCGGCGAGGCAGGCCGCGGCTTTGCCGTCGTCGCTTCGGAGGTCAAGGCGCTTGCCGAGCAGACGGCGAAGGCGACCGGCGAGATCGGCCAGCAGATCGCCGGCATCCAGACCGCCACCGAGCATTCGGTCGGCGCGATCAAGGACATCAGCCACACCATCGAGAAGCTGTCGGAGATCTCCTCGACCATCGCAGCCGCGGTGGAAGAGCAGGGGGCCGCAACGCAGGAGATCTCCCGCAACGTGCAGCAGGCGGCGACGGGCACCCATCAGGTGTCGTCCAACATCACCGACGTGCAGCGCGGCGCGAGTGAGACCGGTTCGGCATCCTCGCAGGTGTTGGGCGCCGCGCAATCGCTGTCAGGCGACAGCAACCGGCTGAAGCTCGAAGTCGGAAAGTTCCTCGATACCGTCCGCGCGGCCTGACACGTGCCTTTGCGTCCGCATCGTAACGGGAGATGCCGGTGCGGCTGCAACAGAGAGTTGCAGCGAACCACGATCGCTGCGCACGAGCCGTATTTTTACGTAGCCTCCTGTTAACGCCTGTTTGCGATTATGCGCGCAATCCTTCGGGAAAAGAACCAGCCAGCATTGTTGAACTGACCTTCGCCCGGGTCGTCCGTCGTGACGTCTGCGGCGCAGATGATGTGCGCGTTGCCGGGTAATCATCGGGATTGTCGTGATGTCGAAATTGTCGATCGTCTTCAAGCTGCTGACCGTGCTGTCGGTCCTCGTGCTCTCGCTCGCCGGCGTCGGCGTGATGGCGATCGGCACGATGCAGAACATCAACGCCCATACGGTCGAGATCGCGCAGGGCTGGTTGCCGAGCGTGCGTGCGCTCGGCTCGATGCGTGCTGACATCAACGAGCTCCGCGTCGCGCTGCGTCTGCACCTGATGCAGGATACTGCCGAAGGCAAGGAGGCTGCCGAGAAGCGCCTGGCAGGTTTGCGCGAACGGATCGAGAAGACCCGCAAGATCTACGAGCCGCTGATCACGCGCGCAGAGGAGCGTTCGCTCTACGAGCAATGGACCAAGGCCTGGGCCGAGTACCTGAACGGCGTGCAGGATGTAATGGCGCTGTCGCGCAAGAGTGTCGGCCGCTTCCCGACCGATGCCAACGAGATGTTGCAGACCAAGGTCGCGAAGATGGCTCAGGCCGCCGATCCGCTGCTCCAGAAGGGCATCGAAATGAACAATCAGGGCGCCGAGCTGGAGACGAAGCAGGCCGCCGACAGCTACGCTACGATCTTCCGTGTGCTGGTCGGGATCATCGTGGCCTCCGTCGTGATCGCGATCGGCGCCGCCTACTATCTCGTGCGCGACGTCTCGCGTGGCATCGCTTCGATCATCCGCCCGATGCAGTCGCTCGGCGAGGGCGACCTTGCGGTGGAGGTGCCGCATCGCGGCGAGAAGACCGAGATCGGCTCGATGGCGGATGCGCTCCAGATCTTCAAGGAGGCGCTGATCGCCAAGAAGGCGGCCGACGCTGCGGCGGCGCGCGACGCCGAGGCCAAGATCGAACGCGGCCGACGTGTCGATGCCATCACCCGCAATTTCGAGGTCATGATCGGCGAGGTCGTCGAGACCGTATCGTCGGCTTCGACCGAGCTCGAGGCGTCCGCGGCAACGCTGAGCGGCACAGCGCAGCGCGGCCAGGAGCTCGCAACCGTCGTTGCGGCTGCGTCGGAAGAAGCTTCCACCAACGTCCAGGCCGTGGCCTCTGCTTCCGAGGAGCTGTCGTCCTCCATCACCGAGATCAGCCGCCGCGTGCAGGATTCGGCGCGGATGGCAGCGGAAGCGGTCGAGCAGGCGGCGCGGACCAACGAGCGCGTCAACGCGCTGTCGCAGGCGGCCGCCCGCATCGGCGACGTCGTCGAGCTCATCAACACCATCGCGGGCCAGACCAACCTGCTCGCGCTGAACGCGACCATCGAGGCGGCGCGCGCGGGCGAAGCCGGCCGCGGCTTTGCCGTCGTCGCCTCCGAAGTCAAGGCACTGGCCGAGCAGACCGCGAAAGCGACCGGCGAAATCGGGGCGCAGGTCTCGGGCATCCAGGCGGCGACGCAAGAATCCGTCAACGCCATCCAGGAGATCGGCGGCACCATCGAGCGGCTGTCGGAGGTGTCCGCGGCGATCGCCGCCGCCGTCGAGGAGCAGGGCGCGGCCACGCAGGAGATTTCGCGCAACGTTCAGCAGGCCTCGCTCGGCACGCAGGAAGTGTCGTCCAACATCACCAACGTGCAGCGCGGTGCGATCGAGACCGGCTCGGCCTCGAGTGAAGTGCTGTCGGCGGCGAAGTCGCTGGCGACCGACAGCACCCGCCTGAAGGTCGAGGTCGCGCAGTTCCTGGAATCGGTCCGCGCGGCCTGACGTTTAGCTGCCCGTCTGCGGCGCGGCCGGCGGCGGTGCGATCTGCCGCCGGAACAGGATACGCTGGTAGAGCCAGCCGATCGCGACCAGCACGACGCCGAGGCACATGAACGAGAGCGCCCGATAGACGCCGGTCAGCGTCCACACGTCGACGGCGAAGGCCTTGAAGATCGTCAACGCGATGACGGCGGCGGACGCCAGCCGCGCACGCTCCGAATTGACCAGGATGCCGACGCCGAGCAGCGCCACGCCAAAAGCGAGCCAGCCGATCGAATAGGTATATTGCTCGGCGCTCGTGGTGCCACCGTAGAGCAGGACCGGGCCGTGATAGAAGCGGCGGATCTCCAGCGTCACATAGGTGAGCGCGAACACCAGGGCACCACCCGCAATCGTGTTTGCATATGCGACACTGCGGTGTCCTGCCACCGCGTAGGAGAGCAGCAGCATCAGCACGGCCGGCAACGCATAGCCGAGCAGCAGCAGATTGAACACGAGGCTGCCGACATTGACGCTGGAGAGCAGCATCGGGTTCTCCAGGATCAGGAGGCCGAACACGCTGATAAAGCCGGCGATCGCCGTCAGCACGACCGCGCCGACATTGTGCACGATGCTGCGGCTGCGCAGCCGCAGGCGCTCCAGGCCGATTGCCATGGCAAGCGTGACACAGACTTGCAGCGCGAACTCGAGCAGCGAGGGCGGCGAGGTCATGCGGCCGCCGGTCGCAAAGTGCCGGATCTCCATGAAGGCGAGCAGCGCGGTGAACAGGATCGCCGCCGTCTCGACCACGCGCAGCGGCGGATCGTCGGCGCGGCGGCGCAGGAAGATGCTCGCGCCCCAGAACGAGGCGGCCGGCAGGCCATAGCCCCACAACAGCCAGTTGAAGATCGGCGTGGTCCCGACGGCATCGCCGACGATGCTCGGATCATAGACGATGCGCGCGGTGACGATCGCAGCGAAGACCGCAGCCAGCCGGCGCAGCACCGGAATCGGCCGCTGCAACGAGATCCAGGCGGTGCCGAGTGACATCAGCGCGAGCGCGATGGTGAGCCAGCCCTTCTCCAGGGCGAAGGTCAGCGCCAGCGCCAGCGCGCCGAGCGTACCGGTCGCGAACAGCGCGACCGAGGTTGCAACGCCGGGCCGTTCTTCGCGGCGCATCAGCGCTTCGGTCGCAGCGCCAAAGGCCGCAGCGAGCAGCACGGCGAGGATCGCAAACGGGATCGAGCGGTCGAGATGGGCAATGCGCGCATAGAGCGCAACCAGGATGCCGATCGGCGTCGCGACGCCCGCCGCCGACCACACCACGGGAATGATCACCGAGTTCGAGCGGCCTTGCGCGAAAAAGCCCGTGACGCCGAAACCGGCGGCGAAGATCGCGGCCGTCACCAGATGCAGCGTCACCGCGCTATCAATCGCGACCGGGCCGACGCCGGGCATCGGGCCGCCCGGCAGCACCAGCATATCGGGGTTGGCGCGCACCGCCCATTCGGCGAACACGATGAACACGGCCGCCGCGGCCGCGCCCAGCGCGCCGGTCGCCGCCGGTGCGCGCCAGGCGACGAACAGCGTGCCGCCGACGAGGAGCGTGAAGGCGATCAGCGCGAGATCCGCATGCGCGCTCGACAGCACGACCAGCATCGCGCCGAACAAATAGGCGCCAAGCGCGCCCGATGAGACCGGCTCGATCTCGCCGTCTTCCATGCTGGGCCCGAACATGAAGCCGCAGACGACGAGCAGTGCGGCGAGCACGAAGCCGGCGATGGCATGGAAGGCGTGCGGCGCGACCTGCACCTGTTCGGTATCGAGACCCGGGAAGATCCAGAGCACCGCGAAGGCAATGGTCGTGACCGCAAGCCAGCGCCATAGCCTGATGCGGGCGAGCCCGAAACTCGCGGCCGTCACGACCGCAAGATAGATGTAGAGCGCCCAATAATCCGGCTTGCCGGAGGAGACGAGGATCGGCGTCACGAAGGCGCCGACGACGCCGAGCCCGGCGAGCGCAGGGCCGTGCAGGAGCGCTGCGGCCAGCGTGCCCATCGCAACGATGCCGAGCAGCACGAAGGCCGTCGCAGGCACGAGGAAGTCGTAGAGTGCGTACGCCGCGTAGATGGTCGCGAACGCCACCGCCGTGCCGGCCGCGGTGAGGATCGCGGGAATGTTGGCGATAGGCAGCGCCGCGATGCTCGAGATGCTCTCCTTGCGCCGCGTCCATTCGCCGGCGCCAAGCAGCGCAGCGGCGAACAGGCCGCCGAGGAACACGCGCACGCCGGGGCCGAGCAGACCGGCCTCGATCGAATAGCGCACCATGAAGAAGCCGCCGAGCGCGAGCGCAAGCCCGCCGATCCACACCACCCAGCGGGTGCCGAGCCGCTCCTCGAAGCCGGGTGCTGCCTCCGGCACCGGAGGGGGCGCAGCGGCGCCCGTGCTCGGCTCGAGCGGGGGCGGCGAAATCTCTTCGGTGACGAGCGGAGGCGGCGTCGTTTCGGCTTCCGGGGCCAGCGGCGGCGGCTCTGCGGCTGCAGTCGTCGCGGGGGCTTCGGCTTGCGCCGGCATCAGCGGGGGCGGCTGCACCGGCCGCTGCGCGTAAAGCGTCTCTTCGAGCGACCTGATCCGGCGGCGCAACTCGGTCGCCTGGCTGGACGCCTTGATCGCGATCAGGAAGGAGATGATCGCAATGATCAGCGCAAAGACGTCAAACGGGCCGTCGAGCATGAAGCCTCCAGGCAATCGGCGGGCAGGGGCCGATACCACTGATATCAGGAACTTAATTTCTTGAGCATGATCTTACCGGAAAACCGCAACGCAACTTTTCCGGATCATGCTCTAGCGCCGGGAGCGAACGCGCAAGCCCGGCGCGGGCCGCTCCTGGAGCACCTCGCGGCGGAAGCGGTAGAGCGCTGCCGGCCGTCCGCCCGTCTGTGTCGACATCACCCCGGTCGGTTCGACCAGGGCTTCCATCTCGACCAGGCGGCGGAAATTCTGCTTGTGCAGGTGCCGGCCGGAGATCGCCTCCACCGTGTGCTGCAGTTCAGTGAGTGTGAATTCGGTCGGCAAAAGTTCAAAGACCACAGGACGATACTTCAGCTTTGCGCGCAGCCGCGCGATTGCCGTGGCGAGAATCCGGCGGTGGTCGAACCGCATCGAGGTCCCGAGCGGGGGAAGCGTCTTGCGCGCCAATGCCGCAGGACGGCCATCGCGGCGGGCCTCCTCGATCAGCCCGGCCTCGTAGAGCAACTCGTAGCGGTCGAGCACGCGCTCCTCGTCCCAGGGTGCGCCGTCGAGACCGAAATAGAACCGCACGCGATCCTTCCGCGGCAGTGCGCGAATCGTCTCCGCCGTCTCCTCCTCGGCCCATTCGGTCAGCGCAGGGATGATGTCGCGGGCGATGATCGCCGGCGGCTGGTCGCGCCAGTCTTCCCAGGGGAAGAAGCGATACCAGGGCGCGAAGCTCGCCGCGTTTGCGGCGAGCTCGCCGCCCGCGGGGCGCGTCAGCGCGAGATAGCCGATCGACACGATGTGGGCTCCGGTGTCGCCGGCCTCGGCATGACGGCCACGGTCGCCGAACGTGTAGAGCTGCTCGACATAGCCGAGCCGCAGCCCCGCCTGTTGCTCGACCCAGGCGCGCAGGCCCATCTCGAACGTGCGATGGCTCACCGCGTCGAACGGACCGAACGGCAGCCCGGCAAGCCGGTCAGCACCGGGTGCGGTCAGGATCAGCGGCTCGTGGTTCTCGATCGCGACGATGGCCGCGGTGAGGCCGATTTCGATTGGCGTCAGCAGCGTCTCGCTCATGCGGCTGCCGTGTCGTTGAATTGAACAGAATGCCGCTTGGTTAAGACGGCCCATCCGCGGACTCGGTGCACCTCTCCCGCTTGCGGGAGAGGTCGCGTCGCATCGACAGATGCGAGGCGGGAGAGGGCTCTATCCTCTGGGGGAGTCTTCGTCGCCGAGATACCCTCTCCCCAACCCTCTCCCGCAGGCGGGAGAGGGGGCGCACCTCCATCGTGACAACCAGCTGTCATTCGAGCTCGATCGCGAAGGGGCGGCCTTCCACCATCATCGCGCCGGGGCCCATTTCGTCGAGCGCGCGCAGCATGCGGCCGTTGCGTCCGAGTGCACGATCGGCGAGGCCGACGATGCGCCGATTGGGCGAGGCGATCGGCGAGGCCGCGCGAATCTTCCTGGCGATCTCGATCTCGTCGCGATTTGGATTAAGCGCGCAAACGGCCGCGAACGCGCTGGCGGTGGAGCGGCTGATCCCGGCGTAGCAATGCACCACCAGCGGGGCGCTGCGGTCCCAGCCGCGCACGAAGTTGAGCACCTGCTCGATATGCGTCTCCGACGGCGCGACGAAGCCGTCCATTTCCTCGGTGATGTCGTCCATCGACACCTTGAGATGGTTGGCCGGGAGCACCGACACGGGACGCGCGACCTGCTCGACATTGGCCATCACGGTCAGCACGTGGCTGGCCTTGGTGAGGCGGACGGTTTCGGGAAGCGCGGCGAGGGAACAGACGTGGATCATGGCGAACCTTTTTGCGCCCGATTATAGCGAGCGCTCGTAGGGTGGGCAAAGGCGCATCGCGCCGTGCCCACCATTTCGCAATTGCGCGCATGTCGCTTGGTTCGGTGGGCACGCTTCGCTTTGCCCACCCTACGAAGGAATAATGCTACGCAAACACGGCGCCAAACCGCTCCAGAAACTGCTTCTCGGCCCGCGCTGCGGTCCAAGGCGTCAGATAGTCGCGTCGGACGCTGTCGGAGAGACCCGGATCCTTGCCGAACAGGCGCCGCGCTTCGCTCGCGCTGAAGCCGGCGAGCTCGGTTGCCTCGAGATAGGCCGCGCCGCGATCGGCGGCCTTGATGGCCTGCGTGATGTCATCAGGCAATACCGGCGGCAAACCGAAGCGGATATGGATGGCGCCGAGCAGCCGCTTCTCGACGGCCTTGTAGTGACCGTCGAGCACCGCCTTGAACGGCGAGATCATGTCGCCGATCACATATTCCGGCGCATCATGCAGCAGGGCCGCGAGCCGGACGCGCTGGTCGACGCGGGGTATCTCATGGCGCAGCACGGTCTCTACCAGCAGCGTATGCTGTGCGACCGAAAAGATGTGCGCGCCGAGGGTCTGCCCGTTCCAGCGCGCCACCCGCGCCAGCCCGTGCGCGATGTCGCCGATTTCGATGTCGAGCGGGGAAGGATCGAGCAGGTCGAGCCGCCGGCCCGACAGCATGCGCTGCCAGGCGCGGACCTCTTCGTTGCGCGCTGCCTTCTTCGCCGTCATTTGGCCTTGAGGCGCAGCTTGCGCTGGGTCTTACTGCAAGTCGCATGACAGTGGCAGTCGACCAGGTGGTCGTTGACCATGCCGGTCGCCTGCATGAAGGCGTAGACGATCGTCGGGCCGACGAATTTGAAGCCGCGCGAGGACAGCTCCTTGGAGATCTGTACCGACAGCGGCGTCGAGGCCGGCACGCTTGCCGTGGTCTTGAACTGGTTGACCTTGGGCCGTCCGTCCATGAAGTCCCACAGCAGCTTCGAGAAGCCCGGGCCCTTCTCCATGATGTCGAGATAGGACTTTGCACTCAGGATCGCGCCTTCGATCTTGGCCTTGTTGCGCACGATACCCGCATCGTTCATCAGCGCGTGAACCTTCTTGGGCGTGTAACGCGCGATCTTCTCCGGCTGGAAATCGTCGAAGGCTTTGCGGAAATTGTCGCGCTTGCGCAGGATCGTGATCCAGGACAGGCCGGCCTGGAAGCCGTCCAGCATCAGCTTCTCGTACAGCGCGCGGTCGTCGTATTCCGGCACGCCCCATTCGGTGTCGTGATAGGCGACATAAAGCGGATCTTCGCCCGGCCAGGGGCAGCGGGTCAGACCATCGGGATGCAAGCGGGCAGCGCGGCTCATGCGGTCGGCTGCTTGGCTGGAATGCGAACGACGTCTGGTTCAGCGAGTGTCAAAGCCAGCCCCCCAGCGGTGAGCGGCTGGCCCGCATCGAGCGCGTCTGCGACACGGTCGATGCGCACCAGCGCGATTCCCTTGCCGCCAGCCGTCGAGCCGATGGTGCCGACCGGCTTGTCGCCGGCAAGAATGGTCGTGCCCGGCTCGGGCGAGGCGTCCTCGAGCAGCACCTTCACGCTGCGCGTGCGCGCGGTGCCGCGATGCTGCATGCGCGAGACGACCTCCTGGCCGACATAGCAGCCCTTGTCGAAATCGACGCCGGCGAGGCGATCCATGTTGGTCTCATGCGGGAACGCATCGCTGTACATGAAATCGAGCCCGCCGCGCGGCACGCCGAGCGCAATGCGGTGCGCCTCGTACTCGGCTGCATCGACCAGCTCGGCGCCGATGAGATCGGACAGTTTCTGCTTGAGATCTTCCTGGACCAGGATGCGGTAGCCGAGCCCCTCAGCCCGCGGATCGGCAAAGGCAAGGTCGGGCTGCGCCGTCGGCTCGCCGTCCCAGGCCGCGAGCACGCCGAGGTCGAGCTTGTCCACGGTGACCTTGGCGCGCAGCTTGTAGAATTTCAGCTTGGTGGCGAGGGTGTCCGCCAGCGCCTTGGGGCAGTCGATCAGGAACCCGCCGCCGTGGCCCGCGGACGCTTCCGTGATCAGGAAATCCACGATGATCTTGCCCTGCGGCGTCAGCAATGCGCCGAATCGCCCCAGACCAGGTTTCAGCCTGTCCAGGTCGGTGGTGACGAGGCCATTGAGGAAGTTGCGCGCATCCTCACCCGCGACTTTGATCACGCCCCGGTCGGGAAGAAACGCCGATTTCATGCGAAAATCTCTTGCGACATGTTGCTCCGGAACGTAAGCCCGCAACGCATAAACGACAAGACCTCGAGCCCTGCGCCCTGAGGATGAGAGAGGCCCAATGACCCAGCGTTTCGATGTGATCCTGAAGGGTGGCACCGTCTTCAACCAGGACGGCGAGGGCGTGCGGGATATCGGCATCACGGGCGGCCGCATCGCCGAGCTCGGTCCGCTGTCGCAAGGCTCGGCCGCCGAGGTGATCGACTGCAAGGGCCTGCACATCCTGCCCGGCGTGATGGACACGCAGGTGCATTTCCGCGAGCCCGGGCTGACGCACAAGGAAGACCTCGAGACCGGCTCGCGCAGCGCCGTGATGGGCGGCGTCACCGCCGTGTTCGAGATGCCGAACACCTCGCCGCTGACCGTGACGGAGGCCGAATTCACCGACAAGGTGAAGCGCGCCCATCACCGCATGCATTGCGATTTCGCCTTCTTCATCGGCGGCACCCGCGAGAACGTGCAGGACCTGCCTGTGCTGGAGCGCGCACCCGGCTGCGCCGGCGTCAAGGTGTTTATCGGCTCGTCCACCGGCGCGCTTTTGGTGGAGGACGACGAGAGCCTGCGCCGCATTTTCCAGGTGATCCGCCGCCGCGCCGCCTTCCACGCCGAGGACGAATACCGCCTCAACGAGCGCAAATCGCTGCGCATCGAGGGCGATGCGCGCTCGCATCCGGTCTGGCGCGACGAGACCGCGGCGCTGATGGCGACGCAGCGCCTCGTCAAGCTCGCGCACGAGACCGGCAAGCGTATTCACGTGCTGCACATCTCGACCAAGGAGGAGATCGAGTTCCTGCGCGACCACAAGGATGTCGCCTCCTGCGAGGCGACGCCGCACCATCTCACCCTGGTCGCGCCGGAATGCTACGAGCGGCTCGGCACGCTGGCGCAGATGAACCCGCCGGTGCGCGGCGCCGATCATCGTGCCGGCATTTGGCGCGGCATCGAACAGGGCATCATCGACGTGCTCGGCTCCGACCACGCCCCGCATACGCTGGAGGAGAAGCAGAAGACCTATCCCGCTTCGCCTTCCGGCATGACCGGCGTGCAGACGCTGGTGCCTGTGATGCTCGATCACGTCAATGCGGGCCGGCTCTCGCTGGCACGTTTCGTCGACCTCACTAGTGCCGGTCCCGCGCGCCTCTACAACATGGCCTGCAAGGGCCGGATCGCCGCCGGCTACGATGCCGACTTCACCATCGTGGATTTGAAGCGCAGCGAGACCATCACCAACAAATGGGTGGCGTCCAAGGCCGGCTGGACGCCCTATGATGGCGTTCGCGTCACCGGCTGGCCGGTCGGCACCTTTATCCGCGGCCGTCGCGTGATGTGGCAGGGCGAGCTGGTGACGGCCGCGCAGGGCGAGCCGGTGCGGTTCCTGGAGACGCTGAAGCAGTAGAGTGATGTGGGGGACGCACGGAGCTTCCACCGTCATTGCGAGCGCAGCGAAGCAATCCAGTCTGTCGCCGCGGAAAGACTCTGGATTGCTTCGCTGCGCTCGCAATGACGAGAGGAGCGGTCTACACTTCCTCTCGAACGGGAGTGCAGCCTGATGTCCCAACCCGCCGCCCTCATCACCACCGAGCAGCTCGCCGCCATGCTCGGCGATCCCAACCTTCGCCTCTACGACTGCACGACCTATCTTGAGCCCGCGCCGGAAGGCAGCGACGTGCCGTATCGCGCGGTGCCCGGCGACAAGACGTTCGCGGCCGGCCACATCCCCGGCGCCGATTTCCTCAACCTGCAAGGCGAGTTCTCCGACGCCTCGTCGCAACACTTCTTCATGATGCCCGATCTCGCCCAGCTGGAGGCCGCCTTCGGCCGCCACGGCCTCGATGCGGGCAAGACCATCGTGCTCTACAGCATAGGGACGATAATGTGGGCAACGCGGTTCTGGTGGATGTTGCGCGCGCTCGGCGTCGATGCCCACGTGCTCGACGGCGGCTTCGACAAATGGCAGCAGGAGGGACGGCCGACCGAGACGGGCGCACCGAAAGGCTATCCGGTGACGGCCTTCAAGGCGGCGCCGCGCCCAGGCTGCTTCGTCGACAAGGAAGCCGTGCTGGCGAAGATCGGCGATCCCGCAACCATCATCGTCAACGCGCTCGGGCCGCAGTTTCACCGCGGCCTCGAGCCGAGCCGCTATGGCCGGCCGGGCCGCGTTCCCGGCAGCGTCAACGTTCCCGCAGCCACACTCGTGAATGCCGACAAGACGCTGGCGGATCTTGCGGATGCGCAAGCGAAGTTCGCCTCCCAGGGCGTCACACGCGACAAGAATGTGATTCTTTATTGCGGCGGCGGCATCTCGGCGACGATCGACCTCCTGCTGCTGACGCAGCTCGGCTACGACAAGCTGACGCTCTACGACGCTTCGATGGGCGAATGGGCGAGGGATCCGGCGCTGCCGATCGAGACGGACTGAGGCGCGCGTTCCCGGGTCTGTCGGGAACATCTCCCGGTCATCGCGAGACTAATGCTTGTCCGCCGGCAACGGCTTCCGTGCGATAAGAGCGGCAGACTTCGCGACGCCTTTCGCCAAGTCATTCATCCGTCAACTGGCCCCGCCCGCGTGGCGGGGTCATTTTCAGGACGGCTTACTGCTTCAGGACGGCTTACTGCCTGCAGATGCCGACCGAGAATTCGCCGTTGCGAATGCGGCCGGGAAAGCCCTCGACGAACTTTGCCACTGCGTCCTCGCCATAGGTGCCGACGAGCTCGGCGAGGGCCGCGAACAGGCTCGCCTGCGCCAGGCAGTCGCCGTCGACGCCGTCATGACGCGCCTCGGCCCAGGCCTCGTTGAGATAGCTCAGTGCGGCCTGTTTCTGCTCGTGATCGGGCAGCGGCGCGCGGGCGGGGGCGTAGGAAATCGGCTGGCTCATGAAACTCGGTCAGGCTGGGGCGCGATCCACGGCGATGCGCTGTGCGAGAGGTGTAGCACGGGCGTTAACGACCGCTAGGCCACATCTTTAAGAACGGTTAACGGCTGTGAACAAAGTCGATGACAGGGTTCCAGGCCCGCACATGCGTCGACCGCGCCGTCATTCCGGGGCGCGCCTCGCGCGAGCCCGGAATCCATCGGGCATCAGAGACGGTGGATGAATGGATTCCGGGCTCTCGCGCGCGAGCCCCGGAATGACGGGGTAGCTAGTTCGCGTAGCGCGCCGTGAGATCGCGCGAGATCTTCGAGCCTTCCTCGATGTAGCGGCGGATCGCCACCATCGCGGCCGGCGTGCAGCTGCGATAGGTCTGCTGAAAACCGTTATAGCCGCGGTTGAAGCCGGCGATCATGCGGGTGCGGCGCTCGCCGGAGGGGGTCTCGGCATCGATCAGCGCCTGCATCTCATTGCGCCATTTGTTACCCTCGTTGGCCCCGCAGATGCCGCGCAGATAGTGCAGGCCGCCGAGGATCTCGGCCAGCCGCTGCAGTTCGCCGTCAAACGGCGCCGCCACGTCCTGGGCCCTCGCAGGCACGGAGGCGCAGGCGAGAGTCAGGACAAAAATGGCCAGAAATCGCGACGACATCGGCGGCTGTATGCCCCCTCGGGACGGCTGGCGCAAGGCGGGCGGTCAGGCTCCAAGCAGCCGGTGAGCGGACAGGATGACCTCCTCCAGCCCCCCGGTCAGCTTGAGGTCGCCGAGGCTTGCCAGGGCGCCAGGGGCGATCCAGCGGTGATCGTCGAGCTCGTCGTTCAGCGCCGGCTCCCGGGCCGTCCAGCGCGCGGCAAAGGACATGATCAGGTAATGGCCGGCGCCGGCCGCGGCCGGCAGCACCTCGCGCCAGCCGGCGAGGCCAATGATCTCGATGCAAAGGCCGGTTTCCTCGTCGACCTCGCGGCTCAGGGCCTGATGCAGCGATTCGCCGAACTCGACCCGGCCACCCGGCAGCGAATAGAAGCCCTTGGCCGGCGAGCGGGCGCGGCGGACCAGTAGCACCTTGCCGTCGCGGAAGATCGCCGCGCTGACCGCAAGCTGGGGATGGGCAGGATGGACGATTGCGGCCAATCGCGTCACCTATCCGGATGAGTTCGCCATGATGGTGTCGACGTCGGCTTCCGCGCCGCCATTGATGATGCCGCCGCAGGCTGCGATCAGGGGCTTGACCCAAAGCGTGGCCTGCTCGGCGAGGCGGACGCGCGTCGTGTCCTTCTCGACCTCGCGCATGGCCGAGCCGACCGCGGTCAGGATCGAGGTCATGGTATCCGTCAAGTGGTCGAACTGGGCACGCACGTTGGGATCGGCTTTCTCATAGGCTTCGATCGCCAAATCCCGCGCCTTGAAATTCGACGCCGTGAAATGCTCGGCATAAGACAGCGGCGTCCAGGTCAGGAAGTCTTCGGCGCATTCCGGCATATCCGGCACCATTTCGAGCAGCATCACGGCTTCATTGAAATGGTTGAGATAGTCGGTGGCAAGCCCGGTCCGCGGATTGATGTTGGCCACGCGCAGCCGTTCGGCCCAGGCGGTCGCCTCAGGGCCCGTCTGTACATGCGTCCGCGCGGGTTGGGAGGCCGTTGAGCTCATCTGCCGCAGTGTTAACGTTCGGGGTTAAAAGGACCTGAACGGACCCTATATAGGCCTCCAAGGATGTGTGGACGCTTCGTCATAACTTCGGCCCCCGCGGCTTTGCGGCAACTGTTCGGCTATGTCGAGCAGCCGAATTTCCCGCCCCGGTACAATGTCGCCCCGACGCAACCGATTCCGGTGGTGCTGCTCGAGAACGGCGCGCGCCATTTCCGCCTGATGCGCTGGGGTCTTCTGCCCGGCTGGGTCAAGGACCCCCGCGGGTTCACGCTCCTGATCAACGCCCGTTCCGAGACGGTGCTGGAGAAGCCTGCGTTCAAGAACGCGATTCGCCGCCGGCGCGGCCTGATTCCGGCCGATGGTTATTACGAGTGGAAGACGCAAACCGGCCGCAAGCAGCCCTTTTTCATCCACCGTGCCGACGGTGAGCCGCTCGGCTTTGCCGCTGTGTTCGAGACCTGGGTCGGTCCGAACGGCGAGGAACTCGACACGGTCGCGATCGTCACCGCCGCGGCGGGCGAGGATCTCGCCGCGCTGCATGACCGCGTGCCCGTCACCATCAGCCCGCACGACTTCGAGCGCTGGCTCGACAGCAAGGGCGACGAGATCGACGCGATCCTGCCCTTGATGAGGCCCCCGCGCGCCGGCGAATTCGCCTGGCACCCGGTCTCCACCCGCGTCAACCGCGTCGCCAATGATGACGAGCAGCTCGTGCTGCCGATCAGCGCGGATGAGATCGAGGCTGAGGCCGAGGCGGCGAAGCCGAAGAAGGCGGTACGGAAGGTTGCCGCTAGTCCGGCGGATGACGGGCAGGGGTCGTTGTTCTAGGCCGCGGCGGAACGTGTGTCGCGCTACACAATCTCCCGCGCCCTCAAGCCCGCGATCTCCGCCGCATCGAATCCCAGCTCGCCCAGCACCGCGTCCGTATCCGCGCCCAGCTCCGGCGCCATGCGATCCAGCCTGCCGCCGCCATGGGCCAGCTTGAAGCCGCTGCCGGCAAAGCGCAGGCGGCCGTATTCCGTGTCCAGCTCCTGGATCGCGCCGCGCGCCTTGATTTGGGGATGGTCGATGACCTCCTCGACCTTCCAGATGCTGGCGCAGGGCGCGCCGGCGTCCTCAAGAATTGTCTCCCATTCGCGTGCCGGCCGTTTTGCCAGCGTCTGCTCGATGATGGCGCGCAGCGCGCCCTCGTTCTCGTTGCGCGAGAACCAGTCGGCAAAGCGCGGATCTGACAGCGTATCCTCGCGCCCGAGCGCAGCCATCAGCGCGCGGTACTGCTTCTCGTTGTTGACGGCGAGCAGGATATGGCCGTCGCCGCACTTGAACAAATTCGCCGTGGTCCGGCGGCTCACCGCCTGATTGCCCGATAGCTGCTGTCGATGTCCGGCGACCGACCAGTCGGCGATCTGGCCCGAGAGAAACGCCAGCGTCGCCTCCAGCATGGAGACGTCGATCAGCTGCCCCTTGCCGGTGCGGTCGCGCTGATAGAGCGCGCTCGAGACGCCGAAGGCAGCGGTGGCGCCCGAGAGCACATCGCACACGGCAAAGCCCGCGCGCGTCGGCCCCGTCTCGGGGTGGCCGGTGATCGCCATGATGCCCGACAGCGCCTGCATCTTGCCGTCATAGCCGGGCCGCAAACGATCGGGGCCGGTCTGGCCGAAGCCGGAGACCGCGCAATAGATCAGCTTCGGGTTGACGGCCGACAGCGCCTCGTAGCCGATGCCGAGCTTGTCCATCACGCCGGGCCGAAAATTCTCCATGACCACGTCGACACGGCTTGCGAGCTTCTTCACGATCGCGATCGCCTCCGGCTTCTGCAGATCGAGCGTCAGGCTGCGCTTGTTGCCGTTGACGGCCTGAAACGCCGGCGCCAACCCGCGCTCGGCCCATTCGCGGCTGAGCGGCGTGCGGCGCATGTCCTCGCCCTCGCGCCGCTCGATCTTGATGACGTCGGCGCCGAGCAGCGCGAGCTGGTAGCTCGCATAGGGGCCGGCCAGCACTTGCGTAAAATCCAGGATCTTCACGCCCTCGAACGGTCGCGTCACCTCGCTCTCCCTCGGCTTATTGTTGTTGGAGGACGTCAGGCGGCGCGGTTGCCGCGCGCGATCTCCTTCTGCTTGTCGAACTCGGCGCGGCGGCGAGCCAGCTCTTCGGGCGAGAGCTGCGCAACGTTGTTGTAGTCGAGCTTCCAGGAGGCGTCCTCGCTCCAGCGCAGCGGCGATTGCATCGTGGTCTGCGGACCGCTCGCGCTCTCCAGCAGCCGGAGCGCGAGCTCGAGCGTCTGGGCCTGCGACGCGATGTCGTGCGGCTTGCCGGCGGAATTGCCGAGCGGGAAGTCGGAGAACAGGAAGCGCGGCACGGCCGCGTGCTCGACGATGTCCTTGGCGCAGCCCATGACCACGGTGGCAATGCCGTTGCGCTCCAGGTGCCGCGCCACCAGCGCCGTGGTCTGGTGGCAGACCGGGCAGTTTGGCACCAGCACCGCGACGTCGACCTTGTCCGCGAGGCAGCGCGCCAGGATCTCCGGCGCGTCGGTGTCGAGCGTCACGCGATGGCTGCGGTTGGTCGGCGCGCCGAAGAAGCGCTGGCTCACTTCGCCGATGCGGCCGGCGGCGCTCGCCTTCAACAGCTGCGGCAGCGGAAACCAGGTGCCGCTGTCGGTGGCCGAGGTGTGCTTGCGGTCGTAGCCGATGTGCGAGATGCGCAGATCGTGCTGTTTCGACGTGTCGCCGTCATAGACCTGATAAAACTTCGCGTTGCCATTATACGCCGCGCCCGGCCCCTGGTCGCCCTTGGCCGGATCGTAGGGCGCCGCGGTGGTGATGATGGTGACGCGCGATTGCGACAACGGCTTCTTCAGCGGCTGGAACGGCGCCTCGGTGTAATGCGCCCAGCGGTACGGCGTGGTGTAGCCGATCGCCGCGTAATAATCCCGGGTGCGCTGCATGTAGGGGACGGGGGAATCGTAGTCGGGCGCAAAGCCGAATTCATCGTCGCGCGGAGCGGACATGGCGCGTCTCCTGGTTGTTGGTTGACGACAGACTAGAGATAGTTTTGCGGTTGCTCAACCGGGGGGGAGCGGCGGCGCAGGTCTGAATTGCAGGCTTGATAGAGCGAGCTGCGCTCCTCCCCTCTCCCCTTGTGGGAGAGGGTGGATCGCCGCATAGCGGCGAGACGGGTGAGGGGTATCCATCCTCACGAACGATCTCACAAGTGGAGAGAACCCCTCATCCGGCGCTTCGCGCCACCTTCTCCCACAAGGGGAGAACGAAGGACAGCCGCAAGGTCACCTGAACACATGCAGCGCCACATACTGCAGCAGCATGATCGCCTTGGCGTCGATGATGCGGCCGTCGGCGATCATCGCCAGCGCCTCGTCGATGGACAGCTCCAGCACCTCGATGTCCTCGCCCTCGTGCTCCAGGCCGCCGCCGTCGCTCACCCGCATCTCGGGCTCGTATTCGGCGACGAAGAAATGCAGCTTCTCGGTGATGGCGCCGGGGCTCATGAAGGCCTCGAACACCTTGTGGACATGGTGCAGGCGATAGCCGGTCTCTTCCTCCGCCTCGGCGCGGATGCGCTCCTCGGGCTCGGCGTTGTCGAGCACGCCGGCGGCGGCCTCGATCAAGAGGTCGTCGTAACCGCGGATGAAGGCCGGAAGGCGGAACTGGCGCACCAGGATCACGGTCCGTCGCGCGAGATTATATGGCAGCACGGCGGCGGCGTTGTCGCGCTCATAGGTCTCGCGATGCTGGGTCTGCCACTCGCCACTCGCGCGCCGATATTCGAAGGTCGTGGTCTTCAGCGTGGTCCAGCCGTCCGAGAGCACGCGGACGTCCTTGATGCGGACGCGGTCGGAAATGGTCATGGCTGGATCTCAGTTGTTTGGCGTGGTCGCACGGCCGTCGAGCCACTTCTGGAACATCACGGATGTCGAGAGCTCGAAGCCGAGCGAGCCATAGAACGCGTTGGCCTGCGCGTTCTCGCGACGGACCAGGAGCTGCAGCTTCAAAATCCCGGCGCTTCGCAGCCAGTCCTCGGCCGCCGCCATGATGATGCGGCCGAAGCCGTGCTTCTGACAGCTGGGATCGACGGCGACGTAATAGACCCAGCCGCGATGGCCGTCATGGCCGACCATCACGGTGGCGACGATCGCGCCATTGTCGCGGCCGACCAGCACGGTGGAATTGTCGCGCCGCCGCGCCAGCGCGATGTCGGCATGCGGGTCGTTCCAGGGGCGCGTCAGGCCGCAGCGCTGCCACAGCGCGACCACGCCCTCGACGTCGGCCTCGGTGATCGCATCGATCGCAAGGGAAGCGCTCACAGCACCTTCCCCGGATTCATGATGCCGAGCGGATCGAGCATCGTCTTGATGGAGCGCATCAGCTCGATCGCGGTTTTGTCCTTCACCTCGGGGAGCTCGTCGCGCTTGAGCACGCCGATGCCGTGCTCGGCCGAGATCGAGCCGCCCATGCGCAGCACGATCTCGAACACCACCGCGTTCACATCATGCCAGCGCGCGAGGAAATCGGCGGTGTCGGCGCCGATCGGCTGGCTGACGTTGTAATGCAGATTGCCGTCGCCGAGATGGCCGAACGGCACCGGCCGGGCGCCTGGGATCAGCTTCACCACGGCCGCATCGGCTTCCGCGATGAATTCGGGCACGGCCGCAACCGGGACGGAGATGTCGTGCTTGATCGAGCCGCCTTCCGGCTTCTGCGCCGCCGACATCTCGTCGCGCAGCTTCCAGAACGCGCCGCGCTGGGCGAGGCTCGCCGCGATCACGGCGTCGTCGACGATCTCCTCCTCCATGGCACGGCCCAGGATCGTCTCCAGCGGCGTGCGGGCATCCTCGCTCGGCGATGACAATTCCATCAGCACGTACCAGGGATGCTTTGCCTCAAGCGGGTCGCGCACGTCGATGCCGTGGCGGACCGAGAAATCCACCGCCAGCTCCGACAGCAGCTCGAAGCTCGTCAGCGCATTGGCGGCTTCGCCTCGCGCGATGGTGAGCAGCTTCAGCGCCGCCGCCGGCGATTTCAGCCCGACGAAGGCGGTCTCGATCGCCCGCGGCTTCGGAAACAGTTTCAGCGTCGCCGCGGTGATGATGCCGAGCGTGCCTTCGGCGCCGATGAAGAGGTTGTGTAGATTGTAGCCGGTGTTGTCCTTCTTCAGCTTTGACAGCGAATTGAGCACGCGCCCATCGGCGAGCACCACTTCGAGGCCCAGCGCCATCTCGCGCGCGACGCCATAGGCGAGCGCCGCGGTGCCGCCGGCATTGGTCGAGAGGTTGCCGCCGATGGTGCAGCTGCCTTCCGCGCCGAGCGACAGCGGAAACAGCCGGTCGACCTCGGAGGCCTTGGCTTGCGCGATCTGCAGCACCACACCGGCTTCCACTGTCATGGTGTTGGACGCGGTGTCGACCTCGCGGATCTTGTCGAGCCGGCGCAGCGACACCACCACCTCGCCATTGTGCGGCGTCTGGCCGCCGACGAGCCCGGTGTTGCCGCCCTGCGGCACCAGCGCGATGTTGTGCGCGGAGGCGAGCTTGCAGATCGCGGAAACCTCCGCCGTCGAGCCCGGGCGCAGCACCAGCGGCGAGCGGCCGTGGAACAGATTGCGCTCCTCGGTGACGTAAGGCTCGATGTCAGTCGGGTCGGTGATGGCGTGGCGGTCGCCGACGATCTTGCGGAATTGCTCGATCAATTCGGGCGCAAGCGGCGGGGTGGCAGGCTTGTTGATGTTCATGTCCTCGTCTCTTGCTTCAACGCGCCACCGCGGCGCGGCGCAGCCGGTCGTTGATCGCCTCGCCCAGACCATCTTCGGGAATCGGCATCACCGCAATCGCCCGCGGCGCTTTCGCATCGAGGCTGCGAAGATAGCCGAACAGATTGGCCGCGGCTTCATCGAGATCGGCGGTGGGCGACAAATTCATGACGGCCGAGGCGGCGTCAAGGCCGGGCAGGCGCTCCGGGCCGAACGCCAGCAGCGCGTCGCCCGGCGCGACCTCACGTGCATTGAGCCGCACATGGGCGCGCGGTGCGTAGTGCGAGGCCAGCATGCCCGGGGCCAGCGGCTGGCTGTCGTCGCTGCCAGCCTCCGCCGGCGGCCGCGTCAGCTTCGCGCCCAGCACCGCCTCGATCCGCTCGCGCGAGAGCCCACCGGGACGAAGCAGCATCGGCGCGTCGAAGCAGCCGACAATCGTGGATTCAACGCCGACCGTAACAGGCCCGCCGTCGATGATCAGGTCGATCCGCCCGGCAAGGTCGCTCTCGACATGCGCGGCCAGCGTCGGCGAGACGTGGCCGGAGATGTTGGCCGAGGGGGCCACCACGGCGCCGCCGAAGGCGCGCAGGATCGCCTGCGCGACGGGATGGGCGGGGATGCGGATCGCCACCGTGTCGAGGCCAGCCGTGGCGAGATCCGCCACCGGACAGTCCTCGGTCTTGGGCACCACCAGCGTCAGCGGCCCCGGCCAGAACGCCTCCGCGAGCGCCAGCGCCCGCGCATCGAACCGCCCGATCCGCCGCGCGGCCTTGAGGTCCGCGACATGCGCGATCAGCGGATTGAACGCCGGCCGGCCCTTGGCGGCGTAGAGATGGGCGATCGCGGCGGCATTGGCGGCATCCGCCCCGAGCCCGTAGACCGTCTCGGTCGGAAACGCGACCAGCCCGCCGGCCGCAAGTCGCCGGGCGGCGGCTTCCGCGCCGGCTTCGCCGGCCGGCAATATCAGCGTTTCGACACCCGTCTTCACAGGGATAAAATTCCTCATCTCGGCCGCTTGCAGTGCGTCAAGCCCGACGCTATAAGCCGCCTTCTTGTCGGAGTGTGGCTCAGCCCGGTAGAGCACTGCGTTCGGGACGCAGGGGTCGCAGGTTCGAATCCTGCCACTCCGACCAAGATTTCAACTACTTATAGTTTCCGGGGCGTCGTTCCGCAATGAAATGCGCAATGAAAAGCCTCTTGCCTCCGGGGATAACGCGCTCACGACCTCTTCCTCAAGCGTGGGTTGTGACATTATCAGCTTCCGCAGGGAGGGCTGAGTGTCGAGTCCATTTCAGAGGATTGTTCTTTTAAATGGATTGGTTGCTCGGTCGATTTCAAAGGCTCCGAGCCACGCCAAAGTTCCGATCGTCTCCGGCAAGAGCATGTTCGACGCTCTCGAGGAGCGACGAAAAGCAGCGTGGGCTATTGAGTTTTTCGGAAAGTCAGAGACCGAGAGAGAGTCCGAAGAGACGGACGATGAGCGGAAAATCCGGTGCGCCGGATTGAACTTCATCTGGCTCCGAGATCTCAAGTGTCATACACGCGACGGTTTTCGATACTATCAGCTTCTGCTGGAATACGTTGATCAGCAAAAGACAACATTCTCCGTCGTCGACACAGCAAACTTGAACGGACGGGATATCTCCGGCCACGAAAATGAACGCGGGTGCGTGTCAGCCCATGTGGTCGTTCGCACCCCGGTCGTGGCCGTTGATAGCGGCGACTACCGATGTGTGATCGAAGTTGCACACTCAATAAACCGAAAAATGATTGAGGATTTCCTGTGTCGGCAGCTTCGCCGATGGGCAACGCAGGACGAACTCTCATTTGACGTACCGGTGCCAGATCCGAAACGAGGAAATGTGCTCAAGCCCTACCGATTCAATCCCCGCCTGGAACTCCACGCCGATGTTGGACGGAACGTCGGGTCTGCCACTGGTCCAGGTGCTGAAATTTCCTATCTAATCTTTACCAAGAGCAAAGAAAAACAATCGATTGCCGGTAAAACCCATGTGATCAATGAGGAATTTGACGCCCAAGTTCAATTGAAGGTGTCCGCCAAGCAGGGACCAAACGACCCTAAAGCACGTTTCGAATGGATGAACGCCCTGCGAACCTACTACACACAGCGCGGGTACAAGATTAAGGTGTCATTCCGGCACGTAAACGGTGCGATGATCACCGGGTCGTTGCCGGATGCACTTGCCGGCGCTTCGGATCTGATGATCTGCACAAAAGATGTAATATCTCTCCAGGCAGCCAGAGAGTGGTACACGACAGTCAACCGCGATGTCGTGAAGCAGATGGAAGCCTTGCTGGACAAAGACTCGCTATGGAAAGGTCACGGATAGAGTATCTGGACGTGGAACAGGGCGGGACGCATTCGCGACTGCGCCTGCTTGCTCCTATCCGCTACCTTTCTATCCGTCATCCAGAGAAGCGCCGGTATGACGTGATCGTTCCATTATCCGTCGCACTGGTGGCATGGATCGTTTACGTAGGCGTCCAACCACGCGCCCCACTGTTCGGCGATGCTGGGTTATTGCGGTTTGCCAGAGACCTATTGATCATGGCTGTACCGTTTATGGTGGGGGCGCTGGCGGCAGTATCGATGGGCGCGCCAGGTAACAACATTGATCGAAGGCCAATGGGAGCTGAGCTTTGGCTGGACAATGACGCCCTGACTATGCGCCAATCCCTTTGCTTTCTGCTAGGTTATCTGAGCTTCTTGGGCCTTGTGACGCTATTCGCTGTCGTGGGCGCTGGCTTGATGAGGGACGCGGTTATCAGCTGGACAGCAAGTGCTCCGTTGGCTCGAACAGCGGTCTGGGCAATCGGTAGCTTGATCCTGTCTATGCTTTTGTCGTTCTTGTCGGTGACTGTATTTTGGTCGCTCTATTTTCTGACAGACGTTGCTAACCGCAAGGGGAATTAGCGTCGTCCCCCAAACGCTTCGGCCGCCTCTTCCTGGAAATCTGGATGGTGATGGCCATAGTTGGCTTCCAGCTGCTCCACGGTCATCCCAAGCCAGCCAGCGGCTTCCCACATATCGACGCCAGCTTGCATGAGCCAAGTCGCGGCGGTGTGGCGCAAGGAGTGGCGAACCACATCATCGCCCAGTCCCGCATCCTCCAGAATTCCTTCCCAAGCCGACCTGATCTTGCCGGCAAGCGGCTGGCCATCGTGGATGCGGTTGACGATGAATCGTATCTGCTCGCCGTTCCTCATGATGCCCGCTGCTCTGAGTTCGGAGGAACGCTTCTCGTCGATCTTACGCCAGCGGACTAGGTGAGGGCGCAGCCGGCTGGCGATCTTCGCGGGCGGGCGTCGCTTCTTGGTGGACCGCTCCAAGGCTCCCTTGCCTTGGTACACCATCGCGTCCAGATTCATCCAAGGATGAGTCGTTGTCGATAGCCACTGTGTGCGGCGGATCGTCTCTTCGCGGCGCGCGCTGTAAATGCCGACCAACATGAAACGCGCCGCCGGATAGCGACGGCGGATGATCCACCGCTCACGTCTCAAAAGCTTGCCATCTTCACCACGCTTCCAGGTCTCTCGCTCATTGTCCCACACGTAACCAATCGCTGCTGCGAGTAAGCGAGCGGCTTCATTGCGTGTTAGCCACCGGTGACGCCCCTCCGCCTTTGGAGGCAGGGTGATCTTTGGGACCACGCTAAGTGTGTGTTCTGCGTGATAGACGTTGACCGCAGCCCGCAAATCCTCAAGTCGGCGTCGCGCGGTCTGATCTGAGACCGAGCTGTTGCGGGGCTTGATGCCTGCCTTTCTGTTGTTCTCGTTCGGCGTGCCAGTAGACCAGTCTACGAAATCACGACAGAGTTGGGCTTTGAGCTCGCTGACCGTCTTGTCGCCAAAGAAGGTGTTGAGGTCGAGCAAGCGAATGAGCAGCAGATCGTGTTGTGCCCACGCGCGTTGGTCGCTCTTATCCTTGGGGCGCTTTGCAATCTCGTAAGCAGTGAGAACATCAGCTATGGCGAGGGCGCCCGGGTCAGTGGCGCCGATTGTACTAGTATGTCGCCCGCCGATGTAGGTTTCGAGTGCCTTCGCAGCGCCATCAATGTCGTCGCGGCCGAAGCCTGTGCGGATCTGCCGGCCGCGGTCGAGGATGATCCAGGTCTCATCGTCGTCTCGGAACCAGAGTCGTGGTGGCTTGGCTTTGCGGCCCGGCATGACGGCTTGACCAGTTTGCGGATGGCGCGAGGTGTGGTCAAATCTTTGCCTGCCACTTTGGCAATTTCAAGAGTCCCAGTCGCTGCGGCCCTGCGCAACGATGATAAGGTCAATGGACCGTGCGGAAAAAATACGGTAACGGCCTCGATCAGCGTCATCACTTCGTCCTCCCCCCACTGTGCAGGATCGGGCCGGGCTTTGGCGCGAGCGAGTCTATCGATCTTACGCTTCGGCATATCTTGAACGCGGTACTTGTGAGTGCGCGAGGCCCTTCGGATCGGCCACCCGTCCAAGGTGTATGCGAAATCTGCTCTTCGAGAAGCGCGCCTCTCATTACATGCGGCAATTGGCGGTTCCCGAGTGCAAAACGGACAATTCGAGACTCTTAATCAGCGGGTCCCAGGTTCGAGCCCTGGTGCGCCCACCAAGCAAATCAAGCACTTACAGCAGTGCACGTCAGAACGGACCATTCGGTTTGACGTCCGGTTTGAGAAATCTGTTCATTGTCCGTACGCCGATGGCGGGATGGCTGCGCGTTACCGCAGCGGCTAGCTCGTTTCCGCGGCGGCGTGGAGCACTCTCTCACGCAGAAGCCTTGGCGACCGAGGACGCTTTCACCTGGAATCGTTCCACATCCCAATCCGTGGTTCCTACCCGTACACTTCGCTCAGCTTTTTGATCGCTGACTCCGCGAGTTCGAGCCGGCCACCCAGGTAGTGCGCGTCCAGAATCTCCTGCACGATCTTCATCGAGTGGCCGGTGATCGAGGCGATCTCCGGCACCGAGCAGTTGGATAGCGCGAGGCGCGTAACAGCAGTGCCGCGCAAATCATGAAAGTGCAGGTCCTTCAAGGACGTTTTCTTAAAGGCCTTGTCCCAGCTTGTCCTGAAGCCGTCCTCCGTCCACGGCCGTCCGAACGAATTGACCAAAATGGTCACTGCAGAGCGCCTTTCCTTGAGCGCAGCATCAAGCGCCGCCTTTAGCGTCGGCCCCACCGGTATGGTTACACGGCGCCTGCCCTTGCTGCCGCGTCCCTTAGACTGACGCATCCGGATGTACGTGCCATCGTAGTCCTTCCAAGTTAGGCGCAGCAGGTCCCCTTGGCGCTGGCCCGTCCACAGTGCAAGCAGTAGAGCCGCCTGCAGCTCAACGGACGCAACGCTGCAGAAGGCCCGGATGTCCTCGGCGCTCCACACGATCTCCGATCGATCAGAGTCGTAAAGCCGCGCCGCAAACGTTCACTGCGATCTTGCCGCGATCCTTCGCAACCGACAGAACACGCGCGATCGTTGTCCAAACGTAGTCCGCCTTGCGCGGCGTATCGGAGAATGAATCACGAAACTCTTTGAAGTCACCCCTCGCGCGCTTGTCTTCGAGAGCGCCGATTGGCATCGATCCAAACTTGGCCTCGATGAGCTTGAGATATCCGTCGTAAGCGCGCTTACTCTTGTCGCCGAGATCTTTGTACTCGCTACAGTCCTTGAAGTAGTCAATGAGCGAGCTGAACGTCTCGGCAGTCTTCGTTGTGTACGACGACACTGCTTCGTTGTAGAGCCGCATAAACTCCGGTGTGCCGGGTTCCGCGTCAATGCGCGGGCCTCCTTTCCAAGCGTACCAGTAGGTCTTCGATGTACCGTCAGCGAGCTTTTTATGGACCAGTTGATCCCTTTCAGCCGCACTCGCATTCTGGGAAGCCTTCCATGCGTCGTATGGTGTTAGTTGAGCTTCAATCTTAGGCTGTAAACCAGATAGCCGGTCAAGGGCCGCGTCAATAGCTTTTCTATCCCATTTGCGTGGTTCCGGGAATCGGTCTAGGCATGATTCCGCGTCGAACCCATTCGGTGAACGCCGAAAGCGACTCGCAGCCAGCGTAAGCCGCAGCTTGTTTTTTTAGAGATGCCACGCGGCTCGGTCACCCTGTGCTCCACTGCTGTGAATGGCGCCGGATTGCGAGCAAACCCGAAAATACGGCTGAACAAAGAGCGTCGGATCGGCTGTCGTATGTTCAGCCAGCCTGGCGTGGAAATCGGTCAGGGCATGATCACGGACTTGGAGTGGAACATGATGCGGCACGCGGCAAGAGCGAAGGCGCTCGAAATCTGGACAAGCTTCTAAAGATTAAGAAGCACTGCTTTGCGGAGTTTTGTGCCTGCGTCTGATCAGCGCCGCGTGCGGGCGTTCTTGGTGTTGAGCTGCTTTGGTCTCGATCGCTTGTCCTGTGGTGCTGGCGCACAACGGTCTTTAAGTGTTACTAGCTTGGCGATCGCTCGAGCCAAAGCGTCAGGGGTATCGAAGCGAGCGATTCCACGGCGAACGCGAGCCCTCTCAGAAAAGTTTATGGTTTGTTTCGCTTTCCCGTCGGCCGACAGCAGCACGTAATCGAGCACTGACTCGTTATGCTCAGACAGCCTGATGGCGGCGATCCAGCCCTGAGGCAGGCGTGCCCTGCGCTTGATCGACCAATACGGCGCTCGATTTTGCCTTCCGCAGCAGAGGGCTGATCGAATTGAGATGTTGACCGATCCACGCACGCGCAAGTAATCGGTCCGGTTGCTAGAGATGATGCGACCACCAGCTTTCCTGATGGCCATGGCGATGTGAGAGCCGAGCTTGGCCTCTTGCTCTGCCCAGCGCGGGCGCGACTCGAGAAATGCATAGTTTCGCTTGGGAGTGTAGCCGATTAAGCGATACACGTTCATCATGCTGCCGAAGTGAGTTTGATAGGTGGAAGCGCAGGGAAGGCCGACCGTGCTGGCTATGATAGCAGAGCTCAGGCGCCCTTCCTTGAGCAGCGTTTTGCGTAGACGGGCAAGCATCTCCTCTTCAGTGATATCGACACGCCGTTCCTCAATGATCTTGTTTACTTTCAGGAAGACTTCGCGTTCGATGATCGGCTCGATACATCTCTCGCTGGTGATCCAAAGCTCGGGAGGATTGCAGGTGCAGGTCCGCCGCAGCTTGCGTGATCGGCGGTTGAAGGTCAGGTTTCCAATGTAGTTCTCGTTTCTAAGCACCATGTTAACCGCTGCGCGCGTCCACCGAACTCCCGTGCTCGTGAGTATGGCCCTCCGGTTTAGCTCCCGGGCGATAATCGCTTCCGACTTTATCTGCAGAAAGCGCTCGAAGATCCACTTCACCACGGCTACTTCCTCGGGAATGCCGGGGCGCACTCGGACGTGATCAGTCATGAGGTATTTTTGGTCACCGTTCTTCAGCACGCCTCGCGACCGCTGACTCTGATCGACAAGTTCTCGCAAGAGAGCATAACCAGGGCGACCTCCAAGCTTGAAGCCAAGTCGGGCGAACCGGCACTGCGCAGCGTGAACCTTCGCCGAAAGCTCACGACTGTACTCGGCCGCCATTACGCGCTTGATGTTTTTGATGATGCTGGAGAGCACGCTGCCGTCATTATCAAACTGCTCAGCACAATACACGATGTTGATGCCTGCCTGTTTGCACACGAATTCGTAATACGCGCTCTCATCGACGTCCTGAAAGCGGCCCCACCGGCTTACGTCATAGACCAGAATATGACCGAAATCGGCTGCTCCTGTTTGGACATCCTTGATGAGCTGTATAAGACCGGCCCTGTTCTTGATGAGCAGGCCGCTCTCTCCCTCATCGCGATAGGTTCGTACAATGGTCAGGCTATGGGCGTGCGCGTATGCTGCAATCACAGCAGCCTGATTCTGAATCGAGTATTGCTGCCGTTGTGTCGACATGCGGACATATTGTGCCGCTCTCATGCCGAGCTGCGATCGTACCGGATGAGCCTTATAGATCTCGAGCGCGTTGGCCATCATTCTCGCTCCCGAAAGTTACACCGGAGCAAATCAAACATCTATGCGACGCTTGCAGCAATAATTACATCAATTGAAGAAAATAGTCCCGCCATCGCCGCCGGTATCGACGCAGTTGGGCGACCACCTCTCTTCGCAGCTCGCGTGCTAAGGAGCTCGTTCAAGGAGCATCTACAACGCCCAGCGGCGGAGGGCGCGATCCGGGAAAAGTATGTCTTCGGTGCGCCGTATAGTTAGCGCATTGGCGGTCTTATACTATGGCTGTATCAATCCTTCTCTGTAATCCGGAATAGATGGGAAGTGCATGTCTCGATCACTGCTCGGATAGGGTTTGAAAAAGCTGGTGCCAATGCCTGCTTTCTTCCAGCTCTGCTAGCAGATCACCGGCGGCTCCTCTGATCAGCCTCGTCTATTCTGGATGGCGCTTACGAGATAGACGCCTCACACCGCGCGTTGCAGGTGCGAGTGTTGGTATTATTCGGTCGCGCTAGCTCGGGTCCAAGCGTGGATCATCGAGGGCGCGACCAAGTAAGGCAAGCATTTCGACTCACGCCTCACTACATTGAGACTGAGATTGAGGGCGCGCCTGGACGACAAACCATGGCATTGGTTTCTTAGCGGTGAGAAGGCCGAAACCAGACATTCCGTCGCGTCATCGCGATAGAGGCGGGCCGTCTGCTCAACCAAATGCCGATGGTGTCGTCAGGCAAACGACTCTTCTTTTCGGCAGAGCCTCCCATGTTTTAACGCGCTGAATTCGAGTGCGGAACCTGGCCTTTCGAGCAGCCTGCAGCCTCCTACCATGAGTGGCCGAATGGGAAAGACCCATTCCCACCGGAGCAGGTAATCGATGCTTGGAGCGCTTACCATCCAACGCGACTCTCGCTGATCCCGTCCAGGTACTTGCGCGATTGCACGATTAGCATGCCCGATCGTTCGATGAGCGAAGTGATGGCTTCATTTCGAGGCAGTCGTTTGCAAGGCTCGCCACACCGCACACGGTTACAGGTCCGAAAGGATCGAGCGCAACCTGAAATTACACCTGGTACTTCTGTTCGCCTTGCTGATGCCGTGAAGATCGCATTTCATTTAGGGGAATGACGGTCGCGGGTTTGCGTCGCGAGCGCGATCGGAGTCAATTGATTATTGAGAAGATTGCCGGCAAAGATTTACAACGCTGGCTCATATAGAACGGATGAGAGAGCTATGCCGCGAAGAAGCAAGGGCGCCCGACTTCAGCTCAAGGCTGCCCGCCGAAACAAGAGCGGAAAGATCACTCACCAGGCAACCTGGATCATCAGAGACAACGGCCGGGATGTCAGCACAGGCTGCGCTGCAGATGAGATTGCGGCCGCGGAGGAAAAGCTAAGAGACTACATAAGCTCTAAACATACCCCGAAGCGACGAATTCGCCACATAGACGATATCCCTATCGCGGATGTCCTCTCGATTTATATGGACGCGCAGCTGGACAAGCTTCGCGGTCGTTTCAAGGTCGATAGCGAGAGCGAAGATACGATTCCCGATATCCGCAAGTTGAAGAAGCGGATCGAACGGTTGAACGAGTGGTGGGGAGCAAAAATGCTGGGCGAGGTAAATGGGGAGGCATGTCGCTCGTACGCCAAGAAGCGCGGCAAGAGGGGAGGCGCGCGCCGAGACCTTGAAGACCTCCGCGCTGCCATTGGTCACCATACAGCAGAAGGATATCATCGGGAAATCGTGAAGGTGTCCCTGCCGGAGAAGGGCCAACCGCGAGACAAGTGGCTGACGCGCAGCGATGCGGCCAAATTGGTTTGGACCTGCTGGCGCTATAACGAAATGCAAAAAGGCTCGCGCCGTCCGATGGACGACGTGAAGGTCCCGACAAGCAAGCGTCCCCTTCGCCATCTTGCTCGGTTCATTTTGTTGGGCATCTACAGCGGAACCCGTGCGGGAGCCATTGCAGCCGCGTCTCCCATTCCGGCGATCGGTCGCTCCTATGTCGACCTGGAGCGCGGCCGCTACTACCGTCTGAAACAGGGCAGCTCCAAAACCAACAAGCGGCAACCGACAGTACCGATCCCCGTCCGCTTGCTTGCTCATCTACGGCGCTGGCACCGGATTGATCCAGAAGCGAAGCATTTCGTCGAGTACAACGGAAGGCCCATCACCTCGGTCAAAACGGCGTTCAAGAGTGCTGTGAGGCTTGCAGGGCTTGGTCCGGGCATCTCGCCTCACACTCTGCGACACACCGCGGCTACTTGGCTGATGCAGAGAGGGGCAGATCCTTGGCAGGCGGCAGGCTATCTCGGAATGTCGCTTGAGGTTCTGCTCAACACGTATGGCCATCACCATCCCGACTATTTGTCCGACGCCGTCGAGAAAATCGCCAAGCGCGATCCCGCCGGCGAACCAAAAGCGGTCGTATCTGGTGCGGTTTCTGGTGCGGTGATTCCGATCAGACGAAACGGGGCCTGATAAGTGGCTGATTCTATTGGTGGGCCCGGCAGGACTCGAACCTGCAACCAGACCGTTATGAGCGGCCGGCTCTAACCATTGAGCTACAGGCCCCGCCGCGAGGCGGCCGCGAGGCGCGGCCGGCAACGGTGCGCGGTTCGTTTACAGGGCCTGAGGCAGGGGTGCAATGCTGGCGCTGGTGGATGGGAACGCCGGCACGGCATCATTGATAAATTTCGAATAACCGAAATTGGCGATGATGCCTGTATAACCCTGTTTTGCCCGACGAAGCAAACCGCGTTTTCGCAGGTTTTTTCGACGTGGGGGGTAACCCATTGAAACCACTGGCCTCGTCTACTGTGCATGGGGTTGTTTTCGCAACTTTGTTTGAGAGGGCCTGTTGGCCCCCTCGAGCATCGTGCGGCTGCGCTCGGCGGCACGGCCGCTGCCTAGTCCACCGAGACCCCGGCGAACTCGACCACCTTGCGCCACTTCGCGGTCTCGTCCGCGACCAGCTTGCCGAACTCGGCCGGCGTCATCGGCTTGGGGATGCCGCCGGTCTCGGCGAGCTTTGCCACCAGCTTCGGGTCCTTCAGCGCTTCGCCGACGGCCTTGTTGAGGATCTCGATCACCTCGGGCGGAGTGCCCTTCGGCGCGGAGATGCCGTAGAAGCCGACCGATTCGAAGCCGGGCACGGTCTCGGCGATCGCGGGCACGTCGGGCACGCTCGGCCAGCGCTGCGGCGAGGTCACCCCGAGCGCGCGGACGTTGCCGCCCTTCACCTGCTCCATCGCCGAGGGCAGGTTGTCGAAGATCAGCTGCACCTTGTTGGAGATGATGTCGGGGAAGGCGATGGCCGAGCCGCGATAGGGCACGTGCACCATGTCGCACTTCGTCATCACCTTGAAAAGCTCCGCCGACATGTGCACCGAGGTGCCGTTGCCGGAGGAGGCATAAGAGATCTTGCCGGGATTGGCGTTGCAGTAGTCGATGAACTCCTTGACCGACTTCGGCGGGAACGCGTTGGAGACGACCAGCATGTTGGTGAGCTGCATGATGCTCGCAACCGGGGTGGTGTCGCGCAAAAAGTCGAACGGCAGCTTCTTGTAGAGCGAGGTCGAGATTGCGTTGTTGGGCGCGACGAACAGCAGCGTGTAGCCGTCCGGCGGGGCGTTGATCGCCGCGGCCGCGGCGATGTTGCCGCCGGAGCCGGTGCGGTTCTCGACGATGAATTGCTGGCCGAGCCGCTCCGACAGCCACTGCGCCATGATCCGCGCCACGATGTCGACCGGGCCGCCGGGGGAAAAGCCGATCAGCCAGTGTACGGGACGATCGGGATAGGCTGCGGCGGCGGGAGGGGCAGCGCTGAAAAGACCCAACAGGACTGCGAGTCCGAAAACACCGTGACGCAAAATTCGCAACATGACACCTCCCATTGTTCTATTGTCGTTGCGCGGCATGCTTTCATAAAAACCGGCGGCTGCCTACATCGCCGCAAGTCGGTGTTGACGCAGGCCCGCCAGGGACGACCATGAGATTCGCCACGATCCTCATCAGTGCGGCGCTGCTCGCCAGCCCCGCCGACGCCCAGACCGGAGGCACGGCCATTCCGACCGCGACGATCAGCTCGACGATCAGCCTGGGAACCGCGACGCCCGGCGGCGGCTTCCCGCTCTATGGCAACGGCTTCGCGGAGGTGATGAATGCGGCCGATCCGCATCTCACCATCGCGCCCCGCAACACCAAGGGCAGCAGCGAGAACATCCCGCTCCTGGAGAAGGGCGAGCTCGATCTCGCGCTCGTCGCAGGCGAGCCAGCCTATGAGGCCTTCGCCGGCATCGGCCGTGCGCCTGTGCGGCTCAAGATCCTCACCGCGATCTATTCCAATCCCGGCATGTTCGTGGTGCGCGCCGACAGCCCCTACACGACGATCCCCGACCTCGTCGGCCAGCCCGTCGCGTTCGGCGCCAGAGGCTCCGGCCTGCCGATCCTGGCGCGCTATGTGCTCGATGGTCTCGGCCTGAAGCAGGACGAGGACTTCAAGGCAATCTATCTCGACCGCGCCGGCGACGGCCCCGCGATGGTCGAGGACGGCCGCGTCGTAGCGCTCTGGGGCGCCGGCATCGGCTGGCCCGGCTTTGCCGCGGTCGCCGCGAGCGCGTCGGGCGCGCGCTTCATCGCGCCGAGCGCGGACGAGATCGCCCGCATCCGCGCCAAGCATGCGTTCCTGAAGCCGCTGACCGTGCCGGCCGGCTCCTACCCGAAGCAGACCGAGCCGATCGCCTCGCTCGGCTCCTGGAGCTTCATCCTCACGCGCGAGGATCTGCCCGACGACGTCGCCTACCGCCTCGCCAAGACGCTGCACGGCGTCGAGGCGACGTTCTGCAAGAAGCTCGCGCAGGCCTGCGAGACCACCGCCGCGAACACGGTCGCGGCCGCGCCGAAGGTGGAGCTGATTCATCCGGGCGTGACAAAGTACTTCCGCGAGATCGGGGTGGTGAAATAGGGCGCCCCTGCACCCCCAGCCGTCATGGCCGGGCTTGACCCGGCCATCCACGCGTCACCGCGATTGAGGAAAGACGTGGATGCCCGGGTCAAGCCCGGGCACGACGAATTGCGCGTGTCTCGCTACGTCACTTCTTCACCAGCGGACAGGCCGGGTCCGGCGGGCCGAACGCCTTGTCGCCGGAAATGGTCGTGAGGATCTTGTAATAGTCCCACGGATATTTACTCTCCTCCGGCGTCTTCACCTGCACCAGCCAGAGGTCGTGCACCATCAGATTGTCCTCGCGCAGCTTGCCGTTGCGGGCGAAGAAATCCTCGATCGGCTTCTCGCGCATCTTGGCCGCCACTTTCAGCGGATCGTCGCTGCCGGTCTCCTGGATGGCGTTGAGATAGTGCATCACGCTGGAATAGACGCCGGCCTGCCACATCGACGGCATCCGGTTCATCTTGGCGAAATAGCGCTTCGACCATTCGCGCGTCTTGTCGTCCATGTCCCAGTAGAACGAGGTGGTCAGCAGCAGGCCTTGCGCCGCCTGCAGGCCGATGCCGTGGATGTCGGTGATCAGCGCGAGCAGCGCCGCCATCTGCTGGCCGCCCTTGAACACGCCGAACTCGGCGCCGGTCTTGATCTCGTTCATGTTGTTGGGGGGACCGGCGGCAATGCCGATGATCTTGGCCTTGGAGGCCTGCGCCTGCAGCACGAAGGAGGAGAGATCAGGTGTTGCCAGCGGCGGCCGCACCGAGCCCAGCACCTTGCCGCCATTGGCGGTGACGACGGCGGAAGCGTCGCGCTCCAGCGAATGGCCGAAGGCGTAATCGTCGGTGATGAAGAACCAGCTGTCGCCGCCGCGCTTGACCACCGCGTCCGCGGTGCCGACCGCGAGCGCGCGGGTGTCGAACACCCATTGGATGGCATAAGCCGAGCAGAACTTGCCGTGGAAATCGGCGGTGCCGGTGGAGTGGGTGATGAACAGCCGCTTCTTCTCGTTGGCGATGGTCTGCACCGCGAGCCCGACCGCCGAGACGGGCACGTCCACGATCAGATCGACCTGCTCGACGTCGAACCAGCGCCGCGCCAGCGAAGCGCCGATGTCGGCCTTGAGTTGGTGGTCGCCGATCACGACGCTGATCGGCTTGCCGAGCACCTTGCCGCCGAAATCGTCGATCGCCATTTGCGCCGCGGTCACCGAGCCCTGGCCGGTCGGCGCCGAGGCCGGGCCGTTCATGTCGGTGAGCACGCCGATCTTGACGACGTCGTCGGAAACCTGCGCCGACGCCGCGCCGGACAGCAGGGTCGCCAGCAAGGCGGCCGCGACCGGCACTCCAAATCTGATTGGGTTCACGCTCGTCCTCCCTGATCCGGCTCATTGGCCGGTGTTGCTTGTCCGGGTATGGCCCGGTCGAATTGGTTTCTTTTGCAACTATTGGGGGGCTGGCGTCAATGTCAGGCTGCGAAGCGGATCTGTCCTGCGGGGGAGGGATCGTAGCCGGTCAGCTCCTCCGCGCGCTGGCGCAGCCGCCGCTCGTTCAGGAAGCGAAGCAAGGCCTGCATGGCGGGGCGGAAATAGCTGCGCTGCCGCATCGCGAGGTCGAAATTCTCCCAGACCAGCGGCACGAAATCGAGACCGGCCGAGCGCGCCGCGGCGCGCGTCGCGATGCCGCAATCGGCCTGGCCGGCGCGAACCAGCTCGGCCAGATCCGGGCCGGTCAGCGCCGGCGTCTCGATCCGGCGCAAGTCCCGCATCGAGGCGCCGGCGCGCTTGAGCAGCACGTCGAGCAGCATCTGCGCGCCCGTGCCCTGTTGCCGCATCGCCATCCGGGCCCCGGCTGCGAGC
Source organism: Bradyrhizobium sp. BRP20 (assembly GCF_020194215.1). Taxonomy (NCBI): domain Bacteria; kingdom Pseudomonadati; phylum Pseudomonadota; class Alphaproteobacteria; order Hyphomicrobiales; family Nitrobacteraceae; genus Bradyrhizobium; species Bradyrhizobium sp. BRP20. The sequence goes on from NZ_JADYVY010000003.1 coordinate 384,021, forward strand.
ACGTCGGTCAGGCTGTGCAGGTGCTTGGGATTGCCGTGCGGCAGCAGGAGACCCTCTTCGCGGCGCACGAACGCGATCAGCACCGCATCATGCAGGTCCGGCGTGGTCCGCAGCGCTTCGATGCTGGCATCGCTAGAGAAATTGTCGCCGGCGTCGAGCGCGTGGAAGTGCACCGCCGCAGCCATCACCTCATTGCGCTGCAAGCGCTCGAGCCCGCGCGCGCTGCCCTCGCTCATCGATCCGAGCCCCGAGCCGGACTCGCGCAGGCTCCAATCGAGCAGTTCGTCGTGGCTGCCGCCGACGACCGGCGGCGGCTCGGCGATCAACATGCCGGCCGGGCGCGCGAGGCCCGACAGGACCCAGAGGTCGAGCTCGTGCCGCGGGAACAGCCATTTCCCCGTCACCTTGCTGCAGGGGATCGCACCGGTGGTGACGAGCTCGTAAAGCTTGCGTTCGCCGAGCCGAAGGTAATCGGCGGCTTCGCTGGTGGTCAGGAATTCCATCCTGCATTCCTATGCAAATTCTTGCTTCTTTTTGACGTCCGACGCAGGTGGAATTCTGCATTTCAGATATTTGTCGCAGGGAACCATGCCCGATCATCTCGCTGCTTTGCAACACATCCGCACGCGCGATCTCTGCTTTGGTGAACGATCCTAAAGAGATCGCGCGCCCGGTGCGCCGCGATGAACTTGCCGAAATTTCCCGGCCGGCAGCGCAAAACGCGTCACGAGTGCGGCGCAATCGATCATCATCATGACGGCGTCAAACCTGAGGGAACCCGATCATGGGCCGCCTGTCCGTTGCACTTGCGCTTCTCTGCGGACTTGCCGCAGGCGTTGCGGCTTCGGCCGCGGAGGACCGCAGCATTGTCCTCGCTTCGACGACGGCGACGCAGGAATCCGGGCTGCTCGACTATCTGCTGCCGATCTTCCGCGACAAGACCGGCATCGACGTCACCGTGATCGCGCGGCGCGCCGACGAAGTGCTCGATGGGGCGCGGCGGGGTGAGGTCGACGTCGTGCTGATGCACGCGCGGCCTCAGGAGGAGAAGTTCGTCGCCGACGGCTTTGGCGTGAAGCGCTACGACGTGATGTACAGCGACTATGTGCTGATCGGGCCGAAGAGCGATCCCGCGGGCGTAAAGGGCAAGGACATCGCGACGGCGCTGAAGGCGATCGAAGCCAAAGGCGCGCCGTTCGTGACGCGTGGCGATCGGTCGGGCACTCATGCCGCGGAGCTCGCGCTTTGGATCGTTGCCGGCATCGACATCGCGAGCGCCAAGGGCGCCTGGTATCGCGAGGCCGGGCCCGGCATGGCCGCATCGCTCGGGGCCGCGCGCGCGGCCAATGCCTATGTGCTTGCGGATCGCGGCAGCTGGATCGCGTTCAGCGATCGCGGCGATCTCGACATCGTCGTCGAAGGCGACCGGCGGCTCCTCAACCAATATGGTGTGATGCTGGTGAACCCTGCGAAGTTCCCGAACGTGAAGAAGGACCTCGCGCAGACCTTCGTCGATTGGCTGACATCGCCGGAGGGGCAGACGGCGATTGCCGGCTACAAGGTGGACGGGCAGCAATTGTTCTTCCCCAATTCGGACAGGTCGGGCGGCTGAGGGTTGAGGCCGGGACCGCCGGCGGTTGCCAAACCGGACGATGCATGGTCCTCATGGCGCATGACCCAGCGCCTGCCGCCTTCGCTCACGCCGCTCGACACTGCGCTCGCCGCGCTGCTGCGGGGCGTTGATCCCGTCGCGCCGATGGAGGTGCCGCTGGCGGACGCAATCGGCTGCATCGCGGCGGGTGCGCCGCTGCTTGCCGCCTATCCTTCCCGGGATGTTGCGGCCGTAGATGGTTGGGCGCTATCTGCCAACGATCTCGTCGGGGCGTCCGCTTACTCGCCTGTGCCGCTGGCAATGGCTCCTGCATGGGTCGAGGCGGGCGAGGCGCTGCCGGCGGGATGCGACTGCGTGCTCGATGCCGACGCCGTGGAGACGTCGGGGCCGCTTGCCCAGGTGCTCGCAGAGGGCGCGCCGGGGCAGGGTGTCAGGCGCGCAGGCAGCGACATCGCCGCGCGCAGGGCCGTGGGGGACGCCGGCCATCCCATCGCCGCGGCGGACCTATTGCTGGCACGCGTGGCGGGCGGGGACAAACTCGCCGTGAGGCGGCCGCGGCTGCGCATCGTCAATGTGCCGGGTGGGACGGTCGCGGCGCAGACGATTGCCGGGATCGCGCACACAGCGGGACTGGATGTGGAAACGCGTCCAGCGCGTGCGCGCGATGCAGCGTCGATTGCCGATGCGCTCGATGCGTCCTCCTGCGACGTTCTGCTGACCATCGGCGGTAGCGGCGTCGGCCGCCAGGACGCCGCCGTCACGGCCCTGGCCCAGCGCGGCGAGGTGATGGCGCACGGCCTTGCTCTGCAGCCGGGACGCACCGCTGCGGTCGGACGGCTGGGACGGGTTCCCGTCGTCGCCTTGCCCGGCTCGCCCGATTCCGCGCTTGCAGCTTGGCTTGCACTCGTGCTGCCGCTCGCGGACCGTTTGTCGGCGCGTCGGCCGCGTCGAAAAGTGTCGCTGCCGCTTGCGCGAAAAATCGCCTCCAGCGTCGGCATCACGGAGATCGCTCTGCTGGCTGAGGAACATCGTGCCTGGATGCCGCTTGCCGTGGGCGAATGGCCGCTTCAGGCCATCGCCCGTGCGGACGCATGGCTGCTCATTTCCGTCAGCGACGAGGGATTTGCGGCAGGTACGTCGATCGATGCGTATCTGATGCGGGCGTGATAAGGGTTCTGGCATGACGATGATCCCGAAATCACCGGACCGCAGCGCGCTCGAGCAGGAGCAGTTCCTCAGGATCCTGTCGCGCGAAGAGGCCTTGGCGCGCTTCGAGGCGGCCTTGTTCCCGCGCGCGCTTCGAACTGAAACGCGCAAGCTCGCAGCCGCGCTGGGCGCTGCCCTCGCCGAAGATATCACGGCAACGATCGACGTGCCGCCGTTCGACCGCTCCAATGTCGACGGCTTTGCCGTGCGCTCCGCCGACCTTGCGGCGGCCGGCGAGGGCGCGCCCGTGCGCCTCGCGCTGAATGGCGAGACCGTTCATTGCGGGACCGCGCCGACGCTGCAGGTGGCGGCCGGAACCGCAACGGCGATCGCCACCGGCGGTCCGTTGCCGCGCGGCGCCGATGCCGTGGTCATGGTCGAGCACACCCAGCCGGCCGGCCAGGATGCGATCGATGTCCGTCGCGCCGTGTCGCCGGGGCAATTCGTCTCGTATGCCGGGTCCGACATTGCGCGCGGCGAGGCGCTGCTGCGCGCCGGCACCATCATCGGCTCGCGCGAGATCGGCATGCTGGCGGCTTGCGGCATCGCCGAGGTGGGTGTCGCGCGCAGGCCGCGGGTTGCCGTGATCTCCACCGGCGATGAGCTGGTTCAGCCCGGCGAGGTGCTCGGGCCCGCCGAGATCTACGATACCAATGGCGCCATCGTCGCGGCCGCGGTCGACGAAAACGGTGGCGAGGCCCTCTTCCTCGGCGCTGTTCCGGACGACGAAGCCAGGCTCGAAGCCGCCATGCGCAACGCGCTTGCGGAAGCCGACATGCTGGTGCTCTCGGGCGGCACGTCGAAAGGCGCGGGCGACCTCTCTCATCGCATCATCAGCCGGCTCGGCGCACCCGGCATCATCGCCCATGGCGTCGCGCTCAAGCCCGGCAAGCCGTTGTGTCTTGCGGTGTGCGACGGCAAGCCTGTCGTGATCCTGCCGGGTTTTCCGACTTCGGCGATGTTCACCTTCCACGACATGATCGTGCCGGTGCTGCGCAGGATGGCCGGACTGCCGCCGCGCTCCGATGCCAAGGTGAACGCGACCGTGCCGGTACGCATCGCTTCCGAGCTCGGCCGTACCGAATTCGTCATGGTCTCGCTGGTTGAGGGCAGGGAGGGCCTCATCGCCTATCCCTCCGGCAAGGGGTCTGGTGCGATCACGTCCTTTGCTCAGGCGGACGGCTTTCTGCGCATCGACGCACTTGCCGACCAGATGCCGGCCGGCACCGAGACCGAGGTGACGCTGTTCACGCCGCATGTGCGCGTGCCGGATCTCGTCATCGTCGGCAGCCATTGCACCGGCCTCGATCTCGTCACCGCACAGCTCGCGCATGCTGGTCTCACCGTGCGCTCGATCGCGGTCGGCAGCCTCGGCGGGCTTGCAGCAGCCAAACGTGGCGAATGCGATCTCGCGCCGATCCACCTGTTCGACGACAGAAGCGAGACCTACAACACGCCCTATCTCGTCGAAGGTCTCGAGCTCGTGCCAGGCTGGGGGCGGATGCAGGGCATCGTCTTCCGAAAGGACGACAAACGTTTCCAAGGTCTTGGTGCAAAGGACGCCGTTGCGGCGGCGCTCGCTGATCCCGCCTGCATCATGGTCAACCGCAACCAGGGCGCCGGCACGCGCATCCTGATCGACCGGCTGCTCGGCGGCGCGCGTCCGGAAGGCTACTGGAACCAGCCGCGTTCGCACAATGCGGTAGCGGCGGCCGTGGCGCAGCACCGCGCCGACTGGGGCATGACCATTGCGCCGGTCGCCCATGCGGCCGGCCTCGATTTCATTCCGCTCGCCGAAGAGCATTATGACTTCGCGGTGGTGAGTGCGCGAAAGCAACGGCCGGCAGTGCAGGCGTTTCTCGACGCACTCGGCTCGAACGAGGTACGCGCGTCGCTCGCGCGAGCGGGCTTCCGGCCCGCATAGACGAGGGACCACGACGCGGCGTTCGGGCCATGAGAGGCCTACTGCTATGATGCCTGGTCGGTACGGCTGGCGGCCTGAGCGGCCTGCTCTCGCTTGCGCTCACGATCCTCGGCCTCGGCAAGCGCGCGCCGCGCGGCGGGCGGCAGCAGCTTTGGATCCGGCGGCACCTCGACGATGTCAGGCTTGCTCAGCTGCCTCGTGCGATCGATCGTCTCGGAGAGATCGAAGACGAAATCGACGAATTCGAAGATCGTATTCAAGAGAGGGGCGGCCATGGCTTCGTCCGGGGAATGTCCAGACCTGTGGTCGCTCCCGTTCCAGGTCCGGTTCAAGACGCCATGAACTTGGCGGGGCGCCGCAGCGACCAACGAACATGAGCCAGGTCATGACCGCATCGACGCCCCTCAATTTCCGCAAGATCGCTGCTCTCGTCGCGGCGGCCGGCACGCTGTTCTGGCTCTACACCTTCCATTACATCGCGAATGTTCCGCCCGGGGACGGCAGCGGCTTTCAATGGCTCGCGGTGTTTCCGCTGGGCATGGTTTTCGGGGCGTTCTTCCTGCCGGCTTGGCTGCTGGTTGCGATCGGCCGTTTGCCGCGCTTCACCACTGCCGTCGGCATTTGCGGCCTGATCGCCTTCGCGATCATCTGGGCGCAGCTCCTCAACGAGTTTCCGAAATCATAGAGTCGCTAAGACGCGTCATCCAGCGCCGCCAGCCGCTCGGCCTCGGCGATGTCCTCGACCGTGTTGGCATTGAAGAACGGATCGAGCGGCTCGATCGGCCACGTCACCGTCGCAAGCGGATAGCGCGCGGTCCAGCGGTCGATCTTGCGGAGGTCTTCGACCACGAGCGCGTGGCGCAGCTCCTCGCGCAAGGCGACGCGCCACAGGCCGATCACCGGATGCGACTGCTCGCCTGAGGCTGCGACCGCAAGCTGCGCATTCTCACGCGCGCGCGCCTCATGCAGCTGCGCGACGAGGTCGCGCGGCAGGAACGGGCAATCGCCGGCGGCGCTGAGCACCCATTCGATTTCCGGCCGGTTCGCCGCGGTCCAGTCGAGCGCCGCGAGGATGCCGGCGAGGGGACCCGGGAAGCCGGGCACGTCGTCGGCGACGACCTGCAAGCCGTACGCGGCAAAGCGGGCGGGATCGCCGTTGGCATTGAGAATCAGTCCGCTGCACTGGGACGCAAGGCGCGCGATCACGCGTTCCAGAATGGTGCGGCCGCCGATGGTGCGCATCGGCTTGTCGCCGCCGCCCATGCGCCGCGCGAGCCCACCGGCGAGCAGCACGCCGAGAGTCGGCGGAACACGCGCCGCGGAAATGTCAGTCGTCACCGCCTTCACCCTTGCGCTTGTGCTTGGCCGATTCCTCTTCGACATAAGCGAGGTTCTGGTCGTAGACGATACGCTCTTCGCCTGCGAGCGCGATGAAGCGTTTGCCGCGGGTGCGCCCGACCAGCGTCAGGCCGACCTGCCTTGCCAGATCGACACCCCAGGCGGTGAAGCCGGAGCGCGACACCAGGATCGGAATGCCCATGCGCACCGTCTTGATCACCATCTCGGAGGTGAGGCGCCCCGTGGTGTAGAGGATCTTGTCGGACGCGTCGACGCCGTGGCGGTACATCCAGCCCGCGATCTTGTCGACGGCGTTGTGGCGGCCGACATCCTCGGTGTAGCAGAGCGGGGTCCCTTCCTTGCACAGCACACAGCCGTGGATCGCGCCGGCCTCCAGATAAAGCGAGGGCATGGTGTTGATGGTCTGCGTCATCTGGTAGAGCCAGGAGGTGCGCAGCTCTGCCTTAGGCAGCGCGACGCTCTCGACCGCCTCCAAGAGGTCGCCGAAGGCGGTGCCCTGCGCGCAGCCGGAGGTCTGCGTGCGCTTCTTCAGCTTGGCTTCGAAATTGGTGTGGTGTGAGGTGCGCACGACGACCACCTGGAGGTCATCGTCGTACTCGACCTCGGTGACCACGTCGTTATATTTCAGCATGTTCTGGTTCAGCAGATAGCCGAGCGCCAGATATTCCGGGTAGTCGCCGATCGTCATCATGGTGACGATCTCCTGCGCGTTCAAATAGAGCGTCAGCGGCCGCTCCATCGGCACCTTGATTTCGACCCTGGCGCCGGTCTGGTCGGTGCCGGTCACGCTCTGGGTCAGGCGCGGGTCGTCCGGATTGGGGACGATCAGGGGCACCGGGGCTTTGTCGATCTTCATCATGGCGGCGAGGTTAGCATGACATTCGGGTCAAGCCGATATAAGCATGGCGGGGAGAGAGCGAAATGCCTCGGCTCGTCATTGCGAGCGCAGCGAAGCAATCCAGAGTCTTTCCGCGGCGGCAGTCTGGATTGCTTCGCTGCGCTCGCAATGACGCGGAGGGGCCGCGGTTCCACAAGGGACCTGATCGTCACGGACACGGAGCTGGAATGAAAGTCATCGGCCTTGCAGGCTGGAGCGGTGCGGGCAAGACCACGCTGTTGACGCGGCTGATCCCGCATTTCGACGCGCAGGGCCTGCGCGTCTCCGTGATCAAGCATGCGCATCACCAGTTCGACGTCGACGTGCCCGGCAAGGATTCCTGGCGCCATCGCGAGGCCGGCGCGGCGGAGGTTCTGGTGGCCTCGTCGAAACGCTGGGCGCTGATGCATGAGCTGCGCGGGGCGGCGGAGCCGCGGCTGCCGGAGCTGCTCGACAAGCTCTCCGCGGTCGATCTCGTCGTGGTCGAGGGATTCAAGCGCGAGCCGCACCGCAAGATCGAGGTGCATCGTGCCGCCAACGGCAAGCCGCTGCTGTTTCCGGACGATCCCGGAATTGCCGGGATTGCGACCGACGTCGCGATTGACACGAGGCTCCCGACTGTCCATCTCGACGATATCGAAGGCGCGGCGGCATTGATGCTACGGGCGGCGATGCCGGTCGAGGAAGCGGTAGCAAGAAGCGCAGCGACACGCTGACGAGGCACCATGGCGCAACTGTCGGACGATTGCTTTGCCTTCGGCGGCCCGATGATGTCGGTCGACGAAGCCGTCGGCCTCATCACGACGCGCGTCAACGCCATCGTCGATCTCGAGACGGTGGCGCTGGTCGATGCCGACGGGCGCGTGCTCGCGCGCGATCTGGCCGCGCCTTTGCCGCTGCCGCCGTTCACCAACTCCGCCGTCGACGGTTACGCCGTGCGCAACGCCGACCTTCCGGCAAGCGCAGAGCAGGCCTTCCCGCTTGACGGCCGCATCCAGGCCGGCGGCCTTGCGCAAGCGCCGATCAAGCCCGGCCACACCGCGCGCATCTTCACCGGCGCCCCGATGCCGCCGGATGCGGAGACGGTCTTCATGCAGGAGGACGTCCGCATCGATGCTTCAGGCAGGATCGTGCTGCCGCCGGGGCTGAAGCCCGGCGCAAATGTGCGGCCTGCAGGCGAGGACATTCCCCAAGGTCAGGTCGCGCTGCGCGCCGGCCAGCGCCTGCGGCCGCAGCACGTCGCCCTTGCCGCCGCGTTCGGCCTGACGAGGCTCGACGTCGTCAGGCGCATCCGTGTCGCCGTGTTCTCGACCGGCGACGAGCTCGCCTCGCCCGGCGAGCCGCGCGCCGCCTCGCAATTGTTCGATTCCAATCGCTTCATGCTGATGGCGATGCTGCGGCGGCTCGGCTGCGAGGTCAGCGATCTCGGCATTCTGCGCGACGAGCGAACGTCGCTGGCGAGCGGCCTGAAGCAGGTTGCGGGCGACCATGACCTGATCCTCACCACCGGCGGCGTCTCGACCGGGGAGGAGGATCACGTCAAGGCGGCGGTGGAGAGCATCGGCTCGCTGGTGCTGTGGCGGATGGCGATCAAGCCCGGTCGTCCTGTCGCGATGGGCATCATCGACGGCACGCCGCTGATCGGACTGCCCGGCAATCCCGTCGCGAGCTTCGTGACATTCGTCCACGTGGTGCGACCGACGGTGTTGGCGCTGTCGGGCGCGTTGCCGGAGCCGCTCTTGCCCATCCCGCTGCGCGCGGCGTTCACCTACAAGAAGAAGTCCGGCCGGCGTGAATATGTGCGCGCCTCGCTGCGGCGCGCGCAGGACGGCGGGCTCGAGGCGATCAAGTTCCCGCGCGAAGGCGCCGGGCTCCTGTCCTCGCTGGTCGAGACCGATGGCCTCGTCGAACTCGGCGAGGACATCACGAATGTCGAGCCGGGGCAGGATGTCGGCTTCCTGCCCTACGCCAGCCTGATCTGATGCCGCCTAACGTTGACGCAGCCGCTGCGCCTCGCCATGGTGCGGCCATGACCAGGACGACACTTGATCTCACCGGGTTGAAATGCCCGTTGCCGGCCCTCAAGACGCGGAAGGCGCTCAAGCCGCTCAAGGCAGGGGACCAGCTCGAAGTTCACTGCACAGATCCGCTCTCGGTGATCGATATTCCCAATCTGATCCGCGAGACCGGCGACAAGGTCGAGATCACCGAGCGCAACGAGGCGCGCATCGTGTTCCTGGTCGAAAAGAGCGACGCCCCGTAGAAAGGGAAATGTTCACGGCGGCGGCCCTTGCGCTCCCGCCGCGCCTCAAGCGACGTCGATAGGACTTCGCTATCGCAGCATGAGACGCCTTTATTGATCTCCCGGCCAATTCGGGCTTGGCTCGGCCTTGCTCAAGAACGCAGGGCCGGTGCTGGGCTCTGTTGAGCCGTGCAGCGTAACCACTTCCGCGAGCGTGATAATTTTCTTGGCATCTGGCATGCCAGAGGATAGAAGTGGAGTCCTGATAAGGACGAGATCGAGACGAAGCGATGAGCCACGAGGACGTGCACAAGGTCCGCTCCTTCGAGCATCCCGGTGAGGGACGCCGACGCGCCAAGGCGACCCCCAAGGGGCGGCAGGTCGATCCCACGGCCGCGCACGAGATCGAGCTGTTGCTCGGCGACAGGCCGCGACGGCGCGATCTGTTGATCGAATATCTGCACCTGATCCAGGACAAGTATCACCAGATCTCGGCGGCGCATCTGGCCGCGCTCGCCGACGAGATGAAGCTCGCCTTCGCCGAGGTGTTCGAGACTGCGACCTTCTACGCGCATTTCGACGTGGTGAAGGAAGGCGAGCCCGACATTCCCCCGCTGACGATCCGGGTATGCGATTCGCTCACCTGCGCGATGCTTGGCGGCGAGAACCTGCTCGAAGATCTGCAGAGCGCGTCAGGTCCCGGCATCCGCGTCGTGCGCGCGCCCTGCGTTGGACGCTGCGACACAGCGCCGGCCGCCGAGGTCGGGCACAATTTCGTCGACCACGCGACCGTCGCCGATGTGATGGCGGCGGCAAAGGCCGGCGATACTCATACGCATCTGCCCAAATATACCGAGTACGATGCCTACGTCGCGGGTGGCGGCTACAAGCTGCTCAATCGTCTGCGCTCCGGCGAGTTGTCGAAGGACGATCTCCTGAAGGCGCTCGACGACGCTTCGCTGCGCGGCCTTGGCGGCGCCGGCTTCCCGACCGGGCGCAAATGGCGCGCGGTGCTCGGCGAGCCCGGGCCGCGGCTGATGGCGATCAACGGCGACGAGGGCGAGCCCGGCACGTTCAAGGACCGCTATTATCTCGAAACCGATCCGCATCGCTTCATCGAGGGCATGTTGATCGGCGCTCACGTGGTGCAGGCGAGCGACGTCTACATCTATCTGCGCGACGAATATCCGGCCTCGCGCGAGATCCTCCAGCGCGAGATCGCAAAGCTTCCGTCGAGCGGCCCGACGCTGCATCTGCGGCGCGGCGCCGGCGCCTACATCTGCGGCGAGGAATCCTCGCTGCTGGAGAGCATCGAGGGCAAGCGCGGCCTGCCCCGGCACAAGCCGCCTTACCCGTTCCAGGTGGGCCTGTTCGGCCTGCCGACGCTGATCAACAATATCGAGACGCTGTGGTGGGTGCGCGACATCGTCGAGAAGGGCGCCGATTGGTGGAAGGGCCATGGCCGCCACGAGCGTCACGGCCTGCGCAGCTTCTCGGTCTCGGGCCGCGTCAAGAATCCCGGCATGAAGCTCGCGCCCGCGGGCATCACCGTGCGCGAGCTGATCGAGGAATATTGCGGCGGCATGGCCGACGGCCACCAGTTCTACGCCTATCTGCCGGGCGGTGCGTCCGGCGGCATTTTGCCTGCAGCGATGGACGACATCCCGCTCGATTTCGGCACGCTGGAGAAATACGGCTGCTTCATCGGCTCGGCTGCGATCGTGATCCTGTCGCACAAGGACAGCGTGCGGTCGGCCGCACTGAACCTGATGAAGTTCTTCGAGGACGAGAGCTGCGGCCAGTGCACGCCGTGCCGCGTCGGTACCCAGAAGGCGGCGCTGCTGATGCAAAGGCCGGTCTGGAACCGTGCCTTGCTGGAAGAATTGAGCCAGGCGATGCGCGATGCCTCGATCTGCGGGCTCGGACAGGCGGCATCGAATCCGCTGTCTTCCGTGATCAAATATTTCCCTGACGAGTTCAAGGAAGCCGCCGAATGACCAAGATCACGTTCGAACTCGACGGCAAGCAGGTCGAGGCCAAGCCCGGCGAGACCATCTGGCAGGTCGCAAAGCGCCAGGGCCGCGACATTCCGCACCTCTGCTATTCGCCGGCGCCGGACTATCGCCCCGACGGCAATTGCCGCGCCTGCATGGTCGAGATCGAGGGCGAGCGCGTGCTGGCTGCGTCCTGCAAGCGCACGCCGTCGGTCGGCATGAAGGTGAAGACCGAGAGCGCCCGCGCGACTGCTGCGCAGAAGATGGTGATGGAGCTGCTGGTCGCAGACCAGCCGGCGCGCGAAACCAGCCACGACCCGGAGTCGAAGTTCTGGCATTGGGCCGAGACGACAGGCGTCACCGAGAGCCGCTTTCCCGCCGCCGAGCGCTGGGCCACCGATGCCAGCCATCCGGCGATGCGCGTCAATCTCGATGCCTGCATCCAGTGCGGCCTGTGCGTGCGCGCCTGCCGCGAGGTCCAGGTCAACGACGTCATCGGCATGGCCTACCGCAATGCCGGCGCCAAGATCGTGTTCGACTTCGACGATCCCATGGGCGAATCCACTTGCGTTGCCTGCGGCGAATGCGTGCAGGCCTGCCCGACCGGCGCCTTGATGCCGGCCGTGATGCTCGACGATAAGCAGACGCGCGTCGCCTATGCCGACAAGAAGGTCGATTCGCTCTGCCCGTTCTGCGGCGTGGGCTGCCAGGTCACCTATGAGGTCAAGGACGAGAAGGTGATCTATGCGGAAGGCCGCGACGGCCCCGCCAATCACAATCGTCTCTGCGTGAAGGGCCGCTTCGGCTTCGACTACATCCACCATCCGCATCGCCTGACGAAGCCGCTGGTGCGGTTGCCGAACGCGAAAAAGGATGCGAACGATCAGGTCGATCCGGCCAATCCGTTCACGCATTTCCGCGAGGCGAGCTGGGAGGAAGCGCTCGACATCGCCGCCAAGGGCCTCGTCAAGATCCGCGACGAGAAGGGCGTGAAGGCGCTGGCCGGCTTCGGCTCGGCCAAGGGCTCGAACGAAGAGGCCTATCTGTTCCAGAAGCTGGTGCGCACCGGCTTCGGCTCCAACAACGTCGATCACTGCACGCGCCTCTGCCACGCTTCGTCGGTCGCGGCGCTGTTCGAAGGCCTCAGCTCGGGCGCGGTGTCGGCACCGTTCTCTGCCGCCATGGACGCCGAGGTCATCATCGTGATCGGCGCCAATCCGACTGTGAACCATCCGGTTGCGGCGACCTTCATCAAGAACGCGGTCAAGCAGAACGGCGCAAAACTGTTCGTTATGGATCCGCGCCGGCAGTCGCTGTCGCGGCATGCGACCAAGCATCTGCAGTTCAAGCCCGGCTCCGACGTCGCCATGCTGAACGCGATGATCAACACGATCATCACTGAGGGCCTGACCGACGACCAGTACATCGCTGGCTACACCGAGGGTTTCGAGGACCTCAAGGAGAAGATCAAGGAGTTCACGCCGGAGAAGATGGAGCCGATCTGCGGCGTCCCGGCGCAGACCTTGCGCGAGGTGGCGCGCACCTATGCGCGCGCGAAATCGTCGATCATCTTCTGGGGTATGGGCATCAGCCAGCACGTCCACGGCACCGACAATGCGCGCTGCCTGATCGCGCTCGCGCTGATCACCGGCCAGGTCGGCCGTCCCGGCACCGGCCTGCATCCGCTGCGCGGCCAGAACAACGTGCAGGGCGCCTCCGATGCCGGCCTGATCCCGATGTTCCTGCCGGACTACCAGCCGGTCGGCCGCGACGATCTGCGCGGCAGTTTCGAAAAGCTCTGGCAGCAGGATCTCGATCCCGTCCGCGGCCTGACCGTGGTCGAGATCATGAACGCGATCCATGCCGGCGAGATCACGGGCATGTATATCGAGGGCGAGAATCCCGCGATGTCCGATCCCGATCTGCAGCACGCGCGCCATGCGCTGGCGATGCTCGATCATCTCGTGGTGCAGGACCTCTTCGTCACCGAGACTGCGTTTCACGCCGACGTGATCCTGCCGGCCTCGGCCTTCGCCGAGAAGGACGGCTCCTTCACCAACACCGACCGCCGCGTGCAGCTGGCGCGTCAGGTGATCAAGCCGCCCGGCGATGCGCGCCAGGATCTCTGGATCATCCAGGAGATCGGCAAGCGCATGGGCCTGCCGTGGAACTATGCCGGACCCGGCGACGTCTTCACCGAGATGGCAGAGCTGATGCCGTCGCTGAAGAACATCACCTGGGAGCGGCTGGTGCGCGAAGGCGCGGTGACCTATCCGGTCGACGATCCGAACAAGCCCGGCAACGAGATCATCTTCACCACGGGCTTCCCGACCGCGAGCGGCCGCGGCAAGATCGTGCCGGCCAAGGTCATCCCGCCGGACGAGATTCCCGACGACGAATATCCGATGGTGCTCTCGACCGGCCGCGTGCTGGAGCACTGGCACACCGGCTCGATGACGCGCCGCGCCCAGGTGCTCGACCAGATCGAGCCCGAGGCGGTCGCGTTCATGTCGCCAAAGGACATGCGCAAGAAGAAGCTGGTGCCCGGCGATTTCATTCGCCTGGAGACCCGCCGTGGCGCCGTCGAGGTCAAGGTCCGCTCCGACCGCGACGTGCCGGAGAACATGGTGTTCATGCCGTTCTGCTACGCCGAGGCGGCGGCGAACCTGCTCACCAACCCGGCGTTGGACCCGTTCGGCAAGATCCCGGAGTTCAAGTTCTGCGCAGCGCGGGCCGAACGCGCCGTGATGCAGGACGCGGCGGAGTAGGCCTCGCCGGGAACGACGGCTGGAGTGTGGCGGGAAATTTCCACCCACACCGTCATTGCGAGCGAAGCGAAGCAATCCAGACTGCCTCCGCGGCAAGATTCTGGATTGCTTCGTCGCTTCGCGCCTCGCCATGACGGTGGTAAATACCGTTCATGTCCAAAGTCACCCCCGCGACACGCGCACTCACGGCCGCCGGTGTTGCCTTCACCGTTCACACCTACGACTATGATCCCGACGCCGAGAGCATCGGGCTCCAGGCGGCGGCCGCGCTCGGCGAGGACCCGGCGCGCGTCCTGAAGACGCTGATGGCGCTGGTCGACGGCAAGCCGGTCTGCGTGGTCGTGCCGTCCGACCAGGAGGTCTCGATGAAGAAGCTGGCGGCGGCGGCGAACGGCAAGTCGGCGCAGATGATGAAGCCGCCCGAGGCCGAGCGCGTCACCGGCTACAAGGTCGGCGGCATCAGCCCGTTCGGGCAGCGCAAGCCTGTGCGCACCGTGATCGAGCAGAGCGCGCTTGCGCATGATCTCGTCTATCTCAATGGAGGCCAGCGCGGCTTGCAGGTCCGGCTGAAGCCGGCCGATGCGCGGGACGTCCTGAAGGCCGTGGTGGCGGATGTGCTGGCGTGAGCGCGATGGAGCGGGATCATGAGGCGGCTGCTTCTGGCGGGGTTCTGGGTGCTGCTCGGCATCGCTTTTCCGGCAGAGGCACATGAGGTCAATCTCGTCACCGCGCGCGTGAGGCTGAGCCCTGATCGCTCGGTGAGCGTCGAGCTCGGGTTGAAGGGCAGCGATGTCGATCGCCTGATCGGTACGAAGATCTATGATCCGAGACGGGACGCGGTCGATCCTGTCGCGGTCGACGCGGCCAAGCCCGCGATCCTTGCCTATATGGGCACGCACCTGGCTGTCACAGGTGGTGCCAAGGCCTGTGTTGCCGGAGATGCCGCGATCTTGGCCGACGGCGACGGCATCGTCTATCGCAACAGCTTTGCCTGCGCCGACGCCGCCGGCGATCTCATCTATCGTTCCACCGTGCTGACCGAGAAGGACAAGGCTGCTCGACAAGTCGTGCTGATTGCGCAGGGGCGGTCGGAAACGCAGGCCTTGCTCGACGCCGGCAACACGACGGTCACGCTTTCAACCGCGCCGCCGTCGCTGTGGTCGACGATGCAGCGCTATGTCATCACCGGCATCGAGCACATCTTCCTCGGTTACGATCACATCGCATTCCTGATCGCGGTGGTGCTGTGGGCGCGACGGCTCATGCCCGTCGTCAAAATCGTGACGGCCTTCACCATTGCCCATTCAATCACCTTGTCGCTGGCCGCGCTCGATGTTCTCGTGATTCCGAGCAGCATCGTGGAGCCTGCGATTGCGGCCTCGATCGTCTTCGTGGCTGTGGAGAATTTCTTTTCGCGCGACGTCGACAGGCGCTGGCGTGTGGCTTTTCTGTTCGGCTTGATCCACGGCTTCGGCTTCGCGGGGGTGCTGCGTGGCATCGGGTTACCGCCAAACACAGCCGTGCCGGCGCTTGCCGCTTTCAACATCGGCGTCGAGATCGGGCAGGTCGCGATCGTTGCGGTCGCGTTGCCGACCCTCCGTCTCGCCGATCGATGGAGCGGAGGGGACCGGTCCGAACCGGTGAGGGCGGAGGGGCTGGTTTACACGTTCTCTGCCATGATCGGCCTGCTCGGCGGCTATTGGCTGGTCGCGCGCGTCTTCGAAGCTTGAAATCAAGCGGTCTCTCTCGCGCGGTCGGCCTGCTTCCGCCACGGCGCGCGGCCCCACGGCTCCTGCGCACTTGAGTTCGCTCACAAGCCCTGTATAGAAACTGGAATAGAAATAGAATATCGTTCTGTACAATAGAACGAACGCAATTGAGGGACGAGACAATGGAATTCGAACGCGTCCGGCAGGACGACGGCTCACCGGTGCCATTCACGCCCGATGCCGTCATCGAAGCCTTCAAGGCGATTCCCGATTTGCTGATCCGCGACGAGGCCCTCACTGCCCGTGGTCGCTGGCTCGATGTGGATTGCCTGCTCGGGCCGAGCACGCAGCCATTCCACCTCGCCATTCGGGCCGGTCGGATCGTCGACATGGCGCCGGCGCCAGTGCTGATGCGTTCCTGGCGCTTCTCCTATCGCGCGACGCCCGCCGCGTTCGCCGCATATTGGCAACGAATGCCGCCGGCGGGATGGCACGATCTGCTGGCGTTGACCAAGCGCGGGCAGGCGACGCTCGAAGGCGATCTGCATCCGTTCATGGCGTACCTTCAGTATTTCAAGGATCTTCTGGCGCTACCGCGGCGCAGCGGGTTCGGAGGCGCGTCATGAACGGCTTCATCGAGCCGATTGTCGGGCGCTACGTGCACGTCGAGATCGATGGCGAGGTCAACAGGATCTATTTCGAGGAGAACGGCAGCGGCATTCCCCTGGTTTGCCTCCACACCGCCGGCTCCGACGCGCGGCAGTGGCGTCATCTGCTCGTGGACGACGAGTTCACGAGGCATTTCCGAGTCATCACCTTCGACATGCCCTGGCATGGTAAGTCCAATCCCCCGGACAGCCGATATGGCAGCGAATACCGGCTGACCACCGCGAGCTACACGGCGACGATCCGCGCCTTCTGCAGCGCGCTTGGGCTGGAGCGGCCGGTGGTGATGGGTTGCTCGATCGGTGGCCGCATCGTGCTCAATCTCGCCATTGCGCATGCTCACGAGTTTCGCGCTCTGATCGGCCTTGAGGCCGCCGACTTCCAGCAGCCCTGGTACGAAACGACCTGGCTGAACCGGCCCGATGTTCATGGCGGCGAGGTCTGCGCCGCGCTGGTATCGGGATTGATCGCGCCTGGCGGTCCTGAGGGTGCGCGCAACGAGACACTGTGGGGCTACAAGCAGGGCGGACCCGGCATCTTCAAGGGCGATCTTTATTTCTATCGCGTCGATGGCGATCTGCGTGGTCGCACCGGCAACATCGACGTCAACCAGTGCCCGCTCTATCTGCTGACCGGCGAGTACGATTTCTCCTGCACGCCGGAGGACACGCTGCGGACCGCCGCCGGGATTCCCGGTGCGAAGGCCACCGTCATGGAGCGGCTCGGCCATTTTCCGATGAGTGAAAACCCAGGCCAGTTCCGCCGCTACATCGCGCCGGTGCTGCAAAACATCCTCGATAAGCAAAAGTCGTAAACGGGAGGCGTATGTTATGAAGTTGCGTTGGATGATTGCGGTCGCTCTGGCCGCGCAGACGAGTGCCGCGGTCGCGGCCGACGATGTCATCAGGATCGGCGTTCTCAACGACCAGTCCGGTGTGTTCGCCGACAATGGAGGGCGGGGCTCGGTCGCCGCCGCAAGGCTCGCCGCGGAGGATTTCGGCAACGAACTCCTCGGCAAGAAGATCGAGATCATTTCGGCCGACCATCAGAACAAGCCGGACATCGCATCGGCAACTGCGCGCAAATGGTTCGACAATGAGGGCGTCGACATGATCGCGGACGGCGCAGCCTCCTCGGCCGGCTTTGCCATCCTGGAAGTCGCCAAGCAGAAGAACAAGATCTTCGTCATCTCGGGTCCGGGCTCGTCCGATTTCACGGGAAAGTCCTGCTCGCCGATCAGCTTCCACTTCAACTACGACACCTACGCGCTGTCGAAGCTGACCAGCGACGCGATCACGCGGGCTGGCGGCAAGACCTGGTACTTCGTGACAGCCGACTACGCCTTCGGTCACGCGCTTCAGCGCGATGCCACGAAGTTCATCGACGTCGCCGGCGGCAAAGTGATCGGCTCGGCCGCGCATCCGCTCGGCACTGCGGATTTTGCGTCCTTTCTGCTGCAGGCGCAGGGATCCAAGGCCGACGTCGTTGGCCTCGCGACGTCGGGCGCGGACGTGCAGACCGCGATCAAGCAGGCTGGTGAGTTCGGCATCGTCGAGGGCGGCCAGAAGCTCGCCGGCCTCCTGGTCTTCATCACGGATGTGAACTCGCTTGGCCTGAAGGTCACGCAGGGTTTGCAGGTGACGACCTCGTTCTACTGGGACCTCAACGAGCAGACCCGGGCCTGGTCGAAGCGCTACTCGACGCTGATGGACGGCAAGGTCGCGAGCATGGTGCAGGCAGGCGTCTACAGCGGCGTCCGACATTACCTCGCCGCCGTCAAGGCAGCGGGCACCACCGATGCAACGGTCGTTGCCGCCAAGATGCACGAGCTGAAGGTCAACGACATGTACAACAAGGACGTTGCGGTCCGCCCCGACGGGCGCGTGCTGCACACGATGTATCTCGTGCAAGTGAAGAAGCCGGAGGAGTCCAAGTATAAGTTCGACTATTACCGGATCGTCGGCTCCAAGCCGGGCGACGAGGTATTCCGGCCGTTGAGCGAAGGCGGCTGCCCGCTGGTAAAGTAACTGCGCCGGCCGGGCGGGACCGGCGTCCGCCCGGCCACACGACTTCGAGGGAGAGTTAAGGAATGTCTGGTTCGATTGGGTTCATCGGTCTCGGCGTCATGGGCGAGCCGATCTGCCGCAACCTGTTGCGCAAGAGCGGCCGGCCGGTGCTTGCGTTCGACCTTTCCGTGGAGCCGTTGGCGCGTATCGTGGCTGACGGAGCGACGGCGACGACGTCGATCGGGGATGTTGTCGCCGGCGCACAGACGGTCTTCCTGTGCCTGCCCAGCGCCAAGCACGTCATGTCGGTCTTCGAGAGCATCCTGCCGGCGGTCAAGCGCGACCAGACTGTGATCGATCTCGGCACGTCCGACGTCGGCCTGACCCGTTCATTCGCGAAGCAGCTCGCGGAGAAGGGCGCGCTCTGGATCGATGCGCCGATCGCGCGCACCCGCCAGGCAGCCCAGGACGGCACGCTCAGCGTTATGGTCGGCGCGACAGCCGAGCAGTTCGCCGTGGTCGAGCCGCTGATCCGGCATTTTGCGACCGACGTCACTCTCTGTGGCGGAACCGGCGCAGGCCAAGTGACGAAGATCCTCAACAACATGGTGCTGTTCGAGACGGTGAATGCGCTGGCGGAGGCCGTCGCGCTTGCCAAGCACAGCGGCGTCGAGCCGAAGCTGCTGCTGGAGACGTTGTCCAAGGGGTCGGCGGACAGTTTTGCCCTGCGCAATCACGGCATGAAGGCGATCGTCGCCGGGGAGTTTCCGCTGCGGGCGTTCTCCACTGAATATGCAATGAAGGACCTCTCCTATGCGCTGGAGCTCGGCGCGCAGGCTGGGCTCAACCTGCGCGGTGCCGCGCTTATGCGCACCATCTTCCAGGAGACGATCGACAAGGGGATGGGGGATGCTTACTTTCCCGTCATCGCTAAGCTCATCGATCCCTCCGGATTCCCCCAATAGGAAACGCCATGCCTTCGCCCGGTGTCGCCGCCGTCGACCGCGCTCTGACGATCCTTGCCGCGTTCGAGGATGCCCCGGAGCCGATGACGCTGGCGGAGCTTGCCAAGCGCACCAAGATGTACAAAAGCACGCTGTTGCGGCTGATGGCCTCGCTTCAGGAATTCGGCTACCTCGTGCAACTCGCCGACGGCCGCTACCATCTCGGGCCGACGCCGTTCCGGCTGGGTGCGGTGTACCAGCGCAACAACAATCTGCATGATCGGGTGATGCCGCTGCTGCGCCAGCTCGTGGCCGACGGCACCGAAAGTCCGTCGTACCACGTGCGGCATGATGCCAAGCGCCGGCTCTGCGTGTTCCGCGTCGATTCCCAACACTCGACGCTCGACCGCGTCGAGGCCGGCATGCTGCTGCCGCTGGAGCGCGGGGCGGCGGGCCGGGTTATTCTCGCCTTTGACGGTGAGAAAGGCGCGACCTATGACGCGATTCGCGAGGGCTGCATCGCAGTGTCGTTCGGGGAGCGCGATCCGGATTGTGCCGGGCTGGCCTGCCCCGTGTTCGGGTCCGGCGGCAAGTGCGTCGGCGCCTTGTCGCTCTCGGGGCCGAAGCCGCGCTTCACGAGAGACAATATCAAGACGATGGCGTCGCTGTTGCTGAAGGCAGCCATCCGCCTGACGCGCACGCTGGGCGGTCCGACCGAGATCCTCGACAATGCCTTATCGGCTTTGGCTGAAGACGCGCGTCCAGCGCGCAGGGCGAGGCGCTAGTTGTCGACAAAATGCGCAACGCTGGAAGGTCGAGCATGCCACTGACGGACAGAATTTCTCCAATCTCGCGTGCCGTCGGGCGGACGGTATGAGCAGCAAATACGACGTGCTGGTGATCGGCGGCGGCAACGCCGCCCTGTGCGCTGCGATCAGCGCGCGGCGCGGCGGCGCCTCGGTGCTCGTGCTCGAAGGCGCGCCGAAATTCTATCGCGGCGGCAACACCCGCCACACCCGCAACATGCGCTGCGCCCATGACGCGGCGACCGAAATCCTGACCGGCCCCTACACCGAGGAGGAATTCTGGGAGGATCTGCTGCGCGTCACCGGCGGGCAGACCGACGAGGTGCTCGCCCGACATATGATCCGCGAATCCAAGGACATCCTGAACTGGATCGTGGAGCAGGGCGTGCGCTGGCAGCCCTCGCTCGGCGGCACGCTGAGCCTCGGCCGCACCAACTCCTTTTTCCTCGGCGGCGGGCGGGCGATGCTGAACGCGCTTTATCTCACCGCGGAGCGGCTCGGCGTCGCCGTCGAATACGACGCCGAGGTGATCGATCTCGTGATCGAGGACGGCATGTTCCTCGCCGCGCGCCTCAAGCGGCCGGTCAAGGGCGAGAGCGAGATCCGCGCGACTTCATTGGTCGCCGCTGCGGGCGGGTTCGAGGCCAACATCGAATGGCTGAAGCAATACTGGGGCGAGGCGGCCGACAACTTCCTGATCCGCGGCACGCCCTATAACCGCGGCTCGATCCTGAAGATGCTGCTCGACAAGGGCGTGCAGGAGGTCGGCGATCCCACGCAGTGTCATGCGGTCGCGATCGATGCCCGCGCGCCGAAATTCGACGGCGGCATCATCACGCGACACGACTCGGTCGTGTTCGGCATCGTCGTCAACAAGCACGCGCAGCGATTCTACGACGAGGGCGAGGACATCTGGCCGAAGCGCTACGCGATCTGGGGCCGGCTGGTCGCGGCGCAGCCCGACCAGATCGCCTACATCATCTTCGATTCCACCGTCGTGACCAGCTTCATGCCGACGTTGTTTCCGCCGATCGCCGGGCAGACGATCGCGGAGCTCGCCGGCAAGCTCGCGCTCGATCCGGCCGCGCTGGAACAGACCATCACCGAGTTCAACGCCGCGGTGCGGCCCGGGACCTTCGACCACACCATTCTGGATGATTGCGTGACGGAGGGCATCACGCCGCCCAAGACGCATTGGGCGCGCCGGATCGAGACGCCGCCTTTTCTCGCTTATCCGGTGCGGCCCGGCATCACCTTCACCTACCTCGGCACGCGCGTGAACAAGGAGGCGCGAATGCTGATGAAGGACGGCAAGCCGTCCGCCAACATGTTCGCGGCCGGCGAGATCATGGCCGGCAATGTGCTCGGCAAGGGCTATGCGGCCGGCATGGGCATGACGATCGGCAGCGTGTTCGGGCGGATCGCAGGACGGGAAGCGGCGAAACATGCACGGAACTAGGACTCTCGACGAAGCCGACCGTCTGATGACGGTCTGCAATTCCTGCCGCTATTGCGAGGGCCTGTGCGCGGTGTTTCCGGCCATGGAGATGCGGCGCGCCTTCTCCGACGGCGATCTCAACTATCTCGCCAATCTCTGCCATTCCTGCGGCGCCTGCTACGTCGACTGCCAGTTCTCGCCGCCGCACGAATTCAACGTCAACGTCCCGAAGACGTTGGCGGTTGCGCGCGCGGAGTCCTATGCGGCCTATGCCTGGCCGCGGCCGCTATCCGGCGCCTTCGCGCGCAACGGCCTCGTCATCAGCATCACCGCCGCGCTCAGCATGGCGATCTTCATTCTCGGCTTTGCCGCCTTGAATGACCGCGGCGTGTTGTTCGGCGTGCACACCGGGCCCGGCGCCTTCTACAAGCTGATGCCGCACAACGCGATGGTCGCGCTGTTTGGCGCCGCATTCCTCTACGCGATCCTCGCACTCGTCATGAGCGTGCGTGCCTTCTGGCGCGACATCGGCACACCGATCGGCGGCCGCGCCAATGGCGGCTCGATCTTTCAGGCGATCCGCGACGCCGGCGAGCTGCGCTATCTCCATGGCGGTGGCGTCGGCTGCTACAACGAGGACGACAAGCCGACCGACCGGCGCAAGCTCTATCATCACCTGACCTTCTACGGCTTCATCCTGTGCTTCGCAGCGACGTCGGTCGCGACGCTCTATCACTATCTGCTCGGCCGCGAGGCGCCGTATCCGTGGTGGGACCTGCCCGTGGTGCTCGGCACGCTCGGCGGCATCGGCCTGATCGTCGGGCCCATCGGCCTGTTCGCCGCCAAGATGCGGCGCGATCCCGCGCTGCTCGACGAATACAGCTACGGCATGGACGTCGGCTTCATCGCCATGCTGTTCCTGACCGGCCTCACCGGAATGCTGCTGCTGGTGCTGCGCGAGACCGCCGCGATGGGACCGCTGCTCGCGCTGCATCTCGGCGCCGTGTTCGCGTTGTTCATCACCATGCCCTACGGCAAGTTCATGCACGGCATCTATCGCTTCGCCGCGCTGGTGCGCTATGCGCAGGAGCGGCGGACGGCGGCGTGACCCCGCGCCGCCCGTCTCGCAACCTCTTACGCCACCTCGCGCTCGGGCGGGGATCCCTGCTCGCGGGCCATCGTCGTGGCCGTGACATAGTCGGTCTTGCCGGTGCCGAGCAGCGGCACCTTGTCGACCACCATGATCGCAGCGGGCACGGTCAGCTCGGAGGCGCCGATCGCCTTGGCCTGGGCCTGCATCGCGCTGCGCTCGGCATTCTTCTCGGTCGTCAGCAGCACGATGCGCTCGCCCTTGCGCTGGTCGGGGATCGACACGGCGACGGATGCCGCCTGCGGCCATAGCGCCGCCGCGATGGCTTCGACCGCCGACAGCGAGACCATTTCGCCCGCGATCTTGGCAAAGCGCTTGGCGCGGCCCTTGATGGTGATGAAGCCGGCCGGGTCGATCGAAACGATGTCGCCGGTGTCGTGCCAGCCGTCGGGGAGCTTTTCGAGCACGCCGGGATTTTCGGCCCTGAGGTAGCCGAGCATCACGTTCGGGCCGCGCACCGAGAGGCGTCCGCCTTCCTCAATGCCGGGGACCGGATCGAGGCGGCTTTCCATCAGCGGCGAGAGACGGCCGACGGTGCCGGGGCGGTTGGCCATCGGCGTGTTCATCGCCAGCACCGGCGCCGTCTCGGTGACGCCATAGCCTTCGAGGATGCGAATGCCGTAGCGCTCCATGAAGACCTGCCGCGTGCGGTCCTTGACCGCCTCGGCGCCGGCGATGACGAGGCGCAGGGTGCGGAAGTCGTAAGCGTGCGCCGAGCGCGCATAGCCGGTCAGGAACGTATCCGTGCCGAACAGGATCGTAGCGCCGGTCTGGTAGATCAGCTCGGGCACGATCCGGTAGTGCAGCGGCGAGGGATACATGTAGATCGGAATGCCCGCCAGCATCGGCATCATCATTCCGCCCGTGAGTCCAAACGAGTGGAACACCGGCAACACGTTGAACACCTTGTCGTTGGCATTGGCATCGACCCGCGCCAGCGCCTGCGCCGCGTTGGCGAGGATGTTGCGGTGGGACAGCACCACGCCCTTGGGCGTACCTTCCGAGCCCGACGTGAACAGCACGACGGCGGGATCGTTGGCCTGGCGGGGCACGCGCGGCGTCGTGCCCGCGAGCAGGCCCTTGATCTTGTCGGCGATGCCGATCGAGGCGCGGACGTCCTCGAGATAGACGACGCGTGCCTCCGCGGAGATCGCAGTCATCAGCTTGTCGAGCTTGCCTTTCTCGATGAAGGCCTTCGACGTCAGCACGGTCTTGACCTGCGCGGCCTTCATGGCGGCGAGCACGTTGACCGGACCGGCCGAGAAATTGAGCATCGCCGGCACCCGGCCGCTGTTCTGCAGCGCCATGAAGACGACGGCGACGCCCGCGGAGTTCGGCAGCAGCACGCCGACATTCTCGCCGGTTGCGGTGCCGTTCTCGAGCTTGCGGCTCAGGACCTGCGCGCCGAGGATCAGCTTGCGATAAGTCAGCTTGGTGCCGAGCGCGTCCTCGATGATGACCTTGCCGGTGTCGCGGTCGCGATAGGCGTGTCCGAGGGCTTCGAACAGCGTGTGATCGAGCATGGCGTTCTTGACGAGGGCGTCGATCATGACGTCCTGCAGCGCGGCGCCGGCGGCGTTGCGGCGGGCCTTGCCCTTCAGCGTTTCGTCGACCGGAAGCTTGACCGGCGGTAGGATCGTCACCGTCACGCGCGGAAACCAGGACCGCTTGATCTGGCTGGAGTTGAGATAGCTGAGATAGGAGCGCTGCGCACCTTCGATCCGGACCGGCACGACCACGGCGTCGGCCTTGTCCGCGATCATCGCGGTGCCGTCATACACCTTCATCAGCGAGCCGGAGACGGTGATGCGTCCCTCAGGGAAGATCACGACAGGCTCGCCCGCCGCCACCAGCTTGATCAGGTCGCGCGCAGCCAGCGGCTTGGTCGGGTCCATAGTGTAGTGCTTGATCGCGCGCAGGAACGGCTTGGCCCACCAGGCCTTGGCGATGCCGGTGTCGACCGCAAAGCTCGCGTCGATCGGCAGCACGGCGTGCAGCAGCGGGCCGTCGATCAGGCTGACATGGTTCGGCGCGATCAGCATGCGCGTGCCGGGAGGCGGCAGGTTTTCCAGCCCGCGCACCTCGGTACGGAACAGGGCGCGGAACAGAAGCCCGCCAGCATCGCGCACGCCTTCCTTGCCCCACTTGGTCAGCACGAACCACACCGCGCCGAAGCTGGCGACGCCGAGGCCGAAGAAGATCCAGCCGATATGCAGACCTGCCGCCTGCAACAGCGCGACGAACAGCGAGCCGACCACCATGAAGGCGGCCTGCAGCACGTTGCCGGCGGCGATGATGCGGGCGCGCTCGGAAGGTTGCGACCAGGCCTGGACCGCGGCAAAGGACGGAACGACGAACAGGCCGCCGCCGAAGGCGAAGGCGACGAAGTCGGCCAGCATGCGCAGGCCACCGAACGAAGTCGCGAAGCCGAGCGCGGTGATCTCGTGCCCCTTTGCGGTGACGCCGATGGCCCAGGCGAGATCGAGGCCGGCAAAGCCCATGATGATGGCGCCGATCGGCACCAGCGCGAGGTTCGGGCGAACGTGGCTGAGGCTGGCGGCAAACAGCGAGCCGATCGCGATGCCGATCGCGAAGATGGCAAGGCACAGCGTCACGACGCCCTCGGTGCCGCCGACGACGTCCTTGATCAGCGCCGGCAGCAGCGACAGCACGATGGCGCCGACCAGCCAGAACCAGGAGACGATCACGGTGCCGTCCCAGAGGCGATGGTCGGCACGAAGCGTCCTGAGCAGGCTCACCGTCGAGGTCCAGGGATTGGCGTCGATGGGCAGCTCAGGCGCGGAGGGCGTCGTCTGCGGAATGCGGGACGCGAACGCCCAGGACAACACGGCCAGCACGACCACGGCGGATGCGACCCAGCCCATATGCGCGGAGCCGGCGACGAACTGGCCGCCGGCGACGGTGCCGAGCAGGATCGCCATGAAGGTCGCGCCTTCGACCAGCGCGTTGCCGGTCGCGAGTTCGCCGAGCTCGAGCTGGTCCGGCAGCATCGCGTATTTCACCGGGCCGAACAGCGCGGCGATGGTGCCGAACAGCGCGAGCGCTGCGAACAAGAGCGGCACCGAATGCAGGAAGAAGCCGGCAGCGGCGAAGCAAGCTGCAAAGATCTCGACGAATTTGAGCCGCCTTGCGACGACGGATTTGACGTATTTGTCGGCGAGCTGGCCGCCGAGCCCGGACAGGATGAAGTAGGGGAAGATGAAGACGGCGCCTGCCACCGTCACCAGCGCATCGCCGTGGCTCGTTGCCGCGCTGTAGAGCAGGATGATGACGAGCGCATTCTTGAGCACGTTGTCATTGAGCGCCGAGAAGAATTGCGCCCAGAACAGCGGCGCAAAGCGGCGTGACGACATCAATTCCCTGATCATGACTGGTCCTGTTTTGGCAAGGCAGACTGAGGTTGTTACGTTGTCTGTGAAACGTCACGACCGGAAGCATAGGGCGAACGATTGCGCGGCAACGAAGTTGCTGGCCTGCTCTGTCCCCTCGGTTCCTCCGATCCTGTTGGTCTCCAATCGGCATCGTTAGGTTCGCAAATATCCGGTCGAGGCCGGGCGGAGCGGCCTCGCTCGCCCGGATATGGCGCCGGGCGATGAAGGAAAGACTGAACCGCATCGTCGAAATCCGCCGGATCGGCCACGCCCGTCCGGACATGGTTAAGTCCATCCTTGCAGCCGGCGCTTGCATTCGAGCCGACCCGCGTGCGCGCCTCAGGTGAGATGGGCGAGGTGGCGAAACGGCGAGAAGCGGCCGAGCAGGCTGAACCGGCGGCCCTCGTGACGGGCACGGGCACGGCTCGCCCGCCACATCCGAAGAGTCGCCCGGCGTTCGGCGAGCACACCGGCAACGTCGCAGGCGTTGGCGATGCGATTGACCGGGGCCATGGCCAGCCGCAGCAGGGCCCGGCCAAAGCCGGCGACGAGGGCGGCGGCGTCATCGACGAAGGTGGTGGCGATATCGACAGCAAGGGTTTGCATTTTCCAGGTCTCCGGGTTAGATTGAACAATGTTCACATGAGTAGCTTGAAAATGAACAATGTTCAAGAAGAATCGCCGCGCGACCAGAAAAAATTTCGGCGCCGGCTCCAGATCGTCGAAATTGCCCGCGGCATCATCTCAGCTAAGGGGCTGAGATCATTGAAGGTTCGGGATGTTGCCGAGGCGGCCGGCTGCTCGGTCGGCAGCGTCTATAACGAGTTTGGCGACTTCGACGGGGTCATTCTGACGGTGAACCGGGAAACGGTTCAGGCGCTCACGGCCCGGCTCCGTGCTGTTCCCGCCGAGGATCCGGTCCGCCAGCTTTATGGGCTCGCCGAGACTTATCTCGACTTCTTCGCCGCGCACGCCAATTTGCTGCGTTCCCTGTTCGAGCATCGGATGGAGGACGATCGCCCCTATCCGGACGACATCCTCCAGATGGTGATGGATGCGTTCGCGCTGATGCATCCGCCCCTGGTGCGGCTATTGCCGGATGCGGACGACGTGAAGATTGCGCTGCTGTCGCGCACGCTGTTTTCCGCCGTGCATGGCATCATCTCGCTCGGCCTCGAGGAGCGCATGGTGGCCGTGCCGTCGCAGATGCTGCGCCAGCAGATCGAACAATTCGTCGACACCCATCTCGCAGGACTTGGAATTCTGCCCCTGCGGTGACGATGCCATTACCCTCGTGCAGCGACCGCTTCGCGCGGGCGTGGCGCAACGACGACAACGTCCGATCGCCCGTTCTCGACCTGAACGCGGTTGCGGCCCTTTTCCTTGGCGCGGTAGCAGGCCGCATCCGCGCGTCGCATCGCATCCTCGAGCGTGATGTTGCCGTCGGCGATGCAGGCGACGCCGATGCTGGCGGTCACGGCAAAGCAACGGTCGTCCCAGGCGAAATTGAACAGCTCCAGCGACCGGCGCAGACGCTCGGCGATGTCGACGGCATCGAAGGGCGAGCATCGCGGCAGGATCAGGCCGAATTCGTCGCCGCCGAGCCGGGCCACCAGATCATGCGCATGCCGGTCCTGCTGCAGCAGGCGCGAGACCTGGCAGAGCAGGCGGTCGCCGGCGAGGTGGCCGCAACTGTCGTTGACGCTCTTGAACTGGTCGAGGTCGAGCAGGATGAGGGCGAGCGCACCCGCCGCGGCATTGTCCAGTTCGGCTTGCAGGCGCGCCTCGAAGGCGCGGCGGTTGGAGAGGCCGGTCAACCAATCATGCGATGCCTGCCAGGCCAGGCGCTCCTTCTCGGCATGCAAGGCGTCTTCGAAGGTCTGCCGTTGCCGCACCAGGCGCCGCGTATGCCAGATCAGGAGCAGGATCAGCGCCGCAGCCGTGATGATGTTGATGCCCGTCAGCGTCAGCTTGATCGCCCGGGATCCTTCGCCGAGGACGGTGGAGAATTGCTTGGCGTGCACCGTGAACTGGGCATTGAGCTCCGATAGCCGCGACGACAGGAATTGCAGGCGGTCGTCGTCCTGAATGGGACCTTTCTTCAGCTCGGATCGGATGACCTCGCCGAACACGCTGAGCTCCAGCAGCATGGGATCGGTGGCGGCCCATTCCCTGATCGCGTCCTGGAGGAAGCTGACGCGATTGAAATAGCGAAACAGCCAGATCAGTCCCGGGACGTCATCGGGATGGTTGCCGCCTTGCAGAAAGCCGACGCGGGCGGCCTCGACGTCGACCGGATCGCGTTCCAGCGCCCAGCGTGCGAACTCGTCGCCGATGGGGACGGCGAGTGAAGCCTGATATTGCGCGAACTGGCTCGGTTCGCCCGAATGCAGATAGAGATTGAGGAAGTAGACCGCGTTCTTCTGCGAGCGCGACCAGAGTGCTTCGCCGGCGACATAGGCGCGGACCGACGACATCACCTCGAGACTGAATCCGGCGATCGCCGCCTGCAGCACGACGACCATCACGAAAGGCGAGACGAGCTTGATGACGTGAAGGAGGTTGCCGCCCTCCGCCGACGCCGCTGTTCTGCGAAACACACCAGTCCCCAAGTCGATCGACGCGCCCGGCAGGGGCGTTGCGCCTGCAACGCAAAGTAGACGAGATGGTTGCTTAACTGGACCTGAAAAGTGCGAGGGATTGTGACGGAGGGTGAAGGTAATGTGACGTGGATGCGCGCAGATCGTTTCAAATGCCGCGAAATCGGAGCTGATGTGATATCGCGAACCAATGCCTTGTCATTGCGAGCGCAGCGAAGCAATCCAGCCTGCCTCCGCGGCATCATTCTGGATTGCTTCGTCGCAAGAGCTCTTCGCAATGACGACGTAGCGGCGGACGGGCGCTACACGCTCTCCGTGGACGTGTGTCCTACACCAGCACCGGCTTGCGTACGCGACCGGCGTCGCCGAACACGCGCAGATAACGCTCGATTTCCGAGGGCAGGCCGGTCGCCTTCTCCGGATTGTCGGAGAGCTTGACGGCCGGACGGCCGTCGACTGATGAGACCTTGCAGACCAGCGAGATCGGATCGAGGCTGATCGAGCCGTCCGGCGTGCAGCCGACGAAATCGTTGGTGAGGTTGGTGCCCCAGCCAAAGGAGAGCCGCACGCGCCCTGCGAAGTGGCGATAGGTGTCCTCGATCGAGCCGACGTCCATCGCGTCGGAGAAGACGAGCAGCTTGTCCTTGGGGTTGCGACCCTGCTTCTGCCACCAGGCGATGATTTCCTCCCCAGCCTGGATCGGCGGCGCGCTGTCGGGGCGGAAGCCGGTCCAATCGGCGACCCATTCCGGTGCATCGCGGAGGAAGGTCCTGGTACCGAAGGCGTCGGGCAGCGCGATCAGGAGGTTGCCGCCGTAAGTCTGACGCCACTGGTCGAGAATGCGGTAGGGCGCCCAGCGCAATTCCTCGTCGTCTCTGGCGAGCGCGGCGGCCACCATCGGCAGCTCGTGCGCGTTGGTGCCGATGGCTTCGAGATCGTTGTCCATCGCGAGAAGCACGTTGGAGGTGCCGATGAAGGAGGGGCCGAGGCCTTCCTTCACCGCCTCGACGCACCAGCGCTGCCAGAGGAAGCCGTGGCGGCGACGCGTGCCGAAGTCGGAGAGCCGCAGGTTCTCGAGCTGGCGCAGCCGTTCGACCTTGGTCCACAACTTGGCCTTGGCGCGGGCGTAGAGCACGTCGAGCTCGAAGCGGCCGCGGCCCTTCATGGCCGCACGCGAACGCAGCTCGTTGAGGATCGCAAGCGCCGGAATCTCCCACATCGTGGTGTGGGTCCAGGGCCCGTGAAAATGCAGCTCGTACTGGCCCTCGACCTTGCGCAGCTCGTATTCGGGAAGGCGGAATTCCGCCAGCCAGCGGATGAAATCCGCCGAGAACATATGGGTCTTGCCGTAGAAGGTGTTGCCGGCCAGCCAGATCAGCTCCTTCTTGGTGAAGCGGATGGTGCGGGCATGGTCGAGCTGGGCGCGCAGCTCGCCCTCGTCGATGATCTCGGCAAGGCGCACATGGCGCGAGCGGTTGATGACCGAGAAGGTCACATTCTGACTCGGGTAATCCTCCCGAATCATCTGCAACATCAATAGTTTGTAGAAGTCGGTATCGAGCAGGCTGCGGATAATGGGATCCAGCCGCCAGCTGTGATTGTAGGTCCGGTTCGCAATGTCAGTCACTGTCATGGGAGGATTTTAGCGCGGCTCCCCCTGCGCAACCAGTGGGTTTGGGAAGGGCAGTCTTGCGGAGCGCGGCGCCTGCTATCAGGGCATGAGAACGGCAGGTCAGAACGTGGCGGCCGTCGCCGCGACGGCCTCGAGTTGGCTCCTGACCCAGCGGTGGGCCGGGTCCTTCTGGTAGCGCTGGTGCCAGACCATGAACATCGGCAGCTCGGCCAGGGTCTTCGTGCGCGACGCCAGCGGGATCGGTGTTTGCGTAAAGCCACGCATTACGCCGGACGCGAGCAGGCTCGGCATGCTCGCCAGCATCTGTGAGCCGCGCAGGAACGACGGCACGCCGGAGAAGCTCGGCACGGAGATCGCGATGTCGCGGTGGAGCCCGTTCGCTGCCAGCCGGCGGTCGAAGTCGAGCCGCTCATTGTCGGTATAGACCACGGTGATGTGACGCGCCGCGAGATAAGCGCTGCGGCTGGCCGGCGCGGCGCGCGCTTTGGGATCGTAGTAGCAGACGTAGTGATCCCTCAGCAGCCGCTTCTGCACGATGTCGACGCCGGACGGCGGCAGCGGCGTGATCAGGAGGTCGCAGCGGTTTTCGCGCAGCATCGCGGGCGAGGGCGATTGCGAGGGGATCACGCGCAAATTCAGGCCCTTCACTTGTGCGGCGACGTGATCGAAGAACCGCGGCAGCAGCAGGTCGCGCTGGAAATCGTTGGCCGCGATCGTCAACGACAGCTGTGCGCGGGGTGGCTCAAAGCTGACGCCCCCGGCGAAGCTGCGCATCTCGTCGATCAGCGCGCGTGCCTTGCCGGCCAGTGCCTGCGCATGGGCCGTCGCAACGATGCCACGGCCGGACTTGGCGAACAGCGGATCGCCGGCGATCCGCCGCAGCTTGTTCAACCCGTGGCTGACGGCAGACTGGGTGAGGCCGAGCCGCGTCGCTGCCGCCGTCACCGAGCCTTCCTCCAGCACCGCCAGGAACAGCTCGAGGGCGTGGCCGTCGAGGGCCAAATGATCGATTTCCTTCATGCAATTCATTATAATTCATCTATTTATCTTGAGAATAGGCTGGCTCATGCTCTCCCGATAAGCCGCCCGACCCCGGGCTCCCAGGGAGAGACAACGCCGATGAATGCCCAGGCGCCAGCCTTGCGGGATCCCCGCCTCAACCGTCCCGAGCCCTTCACGCCGCCGCTCGGCGACGGCGGCTTCTTCCAGCGCGACCGCGCGATGCATCCGCCGGCGCATGCGCCAGGCTACAAGTCCTCGGTGCTGCGCTCGCCGCGCCAGTCGCTGCTGTCCTTGGAGAACTCGATCTCGGAGATCACGGGGCCGGTGTTCGGCCACAACGATCTCGGCCCGCTCGACAATGATTTGATCCGCAACTACGCCAAGGACGGCGATCCCGTCGGCGAGCGCATCATCGTCCACGGCCGCGTGCTGGACGAGACCGGCCGGGGCGTTCCGAACACGCTGGTCGAGTTCTGGCAGGCCAATGCCGGCGGCCGCTACCGGCACAAGAAGGACACCTATCTGGCGCCGATCGATCCGAATTTCGGCGGTTGCGGCCGCGCGCTCACCGACGACACCGGCTACTATTACTTCCGCACCGTGAAGCCGGGCCCCTATCCCTGGCGCAACTACGTCAACAGCTGGCGCCCCGCCCATATCCACTTCTCGGTGTTCGGCTCGGGCTTTGCGCAGCGGCTGATCACGCAGATGTATTTCGAAGGCGATCCGCTGATCCCGGTCTGCCCGATCCTGACGACGATCCCGGACAAGGACGCGCTCGACCGCCTCGTGGCGCCGCTCGACCTCAACGCCTCGACGCCGTTCGACTCGCTCGCCTACCGCTTCGACATCGTGCTGCGCGGCCAGCGCTCCACCTATTTCGAAAATCGCACCGCGGGGAACTAACGCCCATGCCGCAACCGCTCAATTATCTCAAGGAAACCGCCTCGCAGACCGCCGGGCCCTACGTACATATCGGCCTGATCCCGGCCATGGCCGGCTTCGACATCTTCGAGAAGAACTTCTCCAACGTGCTGGTGAGCCCGAACACCAAAGGCGAGCGCATCACGCTGGAGGGCAAGGTGCTCGACGGCACCGGCACGCCGCTGCGCGACGTGCTGCTGGAGATCTGGCAGGCGAATGCGGCCGGCCGCTACAACCACCCCGCCGATCGCTCCGCCGGCGCGCCGGATGACGAGTTTCGCGGCTGGGGCCGCGCCGGCTCCGACTTCGACAGCGGCCTCGTCACTTTCGAGACCATCAAGCCGGGTGCGATCACCGACAGGACGGGGCGCAAATGCGCGCCGCACGTCAACGTCTGGATCGTCGCGCGCGGCATCAATATCGGCCTCAACACGCGGCTCTATTTCTCGGACGAAGAGGCGGCCAACGCCGCCGATCCCGTGCTCAACCTGATCGAGCAGCCGGTGCGCCGCAAGACATTGATCGCAACCCGCAGCGAGCGCGCCGGCAAGGTCGTGTATTCCTTCACGATCAATCTGCAGGGGCCGGAGGAGACGGTGTTCTTCGACGTGTGAGGTGTCGGGCCGGCGTCCTTCGATCATTCCACCCGGTCGTCGCGCCTGATGGTTCCGCGCGCGAGGAATTGCGGTGGCTGCCGCATTTCGCGCGATACCGGTCGATCGGGTGGATCGCGCCCCACTTTTGGCTTCAACTCCACCAGATCGATGAACATGTCCGCCTGCCGGCGCAGGTCGTCGGCGATCATGGGCGGCTGAGTGGAGAGTGTGGAGACGACGGTCACGCGGACGCCGCGGCGTTGCAAGGCTTCGACCAGCGAACGGAAATCCCCATCGCCCGAGCACAACACGATCTGATCGACGTGCTGGGCAAGCTCCATCGCGCTTACGGCGAGGTCCACATCCATGCTGCCCTTCACCTTGCGGCGGCCGGTAGCGGGGTCGACGAACTCCTTGGCGAGTTTGGTGACGACGGTGAAGCCGTTGTAGTCGAGCCAATCGATCAAGGGGCGGATCGACGAATATTCCTGATCCTCGATGATGGTCGTGTAGTAGAAGGCCCGTAACAGCGTAGCTCGGCTTTGAAATTCACTGAGCAGGCGTCTGTAGTCGATCTCGAAGCCGAGCGCCTTGGCGGTGGCATGGAAATTGGAGCCGTCGATAAAGAGCGCGCTCTTCCCAAGCGAAGACATTATGCACAACTCCCCGGGTTCGGCACGAAAGCCGACCGTCCAGCCGAAATGGCGCGGCGTATCGGCGGGAATAACTGAAGGCGCCGATGGCTTTGCTGAAAAGGCGGCGCAGACGACCGGACAGGGTTGGCCGCCTTGCGCCGAGGTTAGGGAGGTTCCATGCCACCAGCGCCAGGGCGCCGAATGCCGTTACGCTAGGGCGAGGGCGTGCCCCGCTCAATTGTACGGAGGTAAAGCGCCTCTATCCAAAGGATGGGGCGCTATATACGAAGGTAAGTGGCAACGAGAGACATCGCGGATCCGGGGCGCGTCGATCAGACGTGCCCTGATCCTTTGTCCGGTGGTTCAGCCTTCGCCGCCATGGAGCCGGGCGCGAAAGGCGCGCGGTGAGACCCCCGTGGCGGCGGCGTAGACCCGGCTGAAATAGGCGGGGTCCTCGAAGCCGAGGGCGTAGGCGATGGTCGAGACCGGCAGGTTGGTGTAGACGAGGTTGCGCCGCGCCTCCCGGATCAGTCGGTTGAGGATCAGATGCGAGGCGGTGTCGCCGGTCGCCGCCCGCGTGATCCGGTTGAGATGCGTCGGTGTCACCGACAGCGCCTCGGCATAGTCGGCGACGCTCCAGCGCTCCAGATGATGCTGCTCCAGCAGCGCCTCGAAGCGGCGGAACAACCCGCTTTCCGCGGTGCCGTTGCCGCCGCTCTCGCCCGTGAGCGCGCGGGCCACGAGCCCGATCATGGCCGACGACAAGGCGCGGAGCACATGCGCGCGGCCGAAGTCGCGCGCGGCGTGCTCGGCGAAGATCTGCTTCATCGTGGCGCGGATCTGCGGCGTGCCGCGCACCACGGCCGACCGCGACAGCGCACCGCGCAGGCCCTCGGCGGCGAGCAGCGCTTCATCGAGGATCTCCGCGGCGATGGTCAACACCCACCCTTGCGTATCGGGCACGAAGCGGAAGCCGTGGACGTGGCCGACCGGCACGTTGACGATCTGCATCGGCCTCAGCGGCACCACGCGCCCGTCGAGCGTCGCCTCGCCGCCGCCGCGCTCGATCAGCAGCACCTGGTGCAGCCGGGCATGGCGGTGCACGGCCAGCGTCCAGTCGTGCAGCACCGAACGCGAGGCGATCGTCTCGCAATGCACGACATCGGGCAGATCGCCGGACTCGCCGAACAGATTGTAGACCCGGATGGCCGGGGCGGGGGCCGCGCTTCTCATGTTCGAATAGTACAAGACAAAGGCGAAACCCTCCATCGGCTTGCGCCTTAACGTATGCAAAAAAATGCCGACGGGAGGACGCAAAAATGAAAGTTCAGGTCTGTATCATCGGCGGCGGGCCGTCCGGGCTGTTGCTGTCCCAGCTCCTGCACCTCAAGGGCATCGACACCATCGTGCTGGAGAAATACAGCCGCGACCACGTGCTGGCCCGGATCCGCGCCGGCGTGCTCGAGCACGGCTTTGCGAAGCTGATGCGCGAAGCGCAATGCGGCGAGCGGATGGACCGCGAGGGCGAGATCCACAACGGGTTCGAGATCGCCCATGACGGCGTGCTCTCCCACATCGACCTGCACAAGCATTCCGGCGGCAATTCGGTCCTGGTCTACGGCCAGACCGAGCTGACGCGCGACCTCTACGAGGCACGCGACCGGATCGGCGGCAAGGTCGTGCACAATGCCGAGGACGTCACGCCGCACGATCTGACGTCGGATCGGCCCTATGTGACGTATCGCTCGAACGGGCAGACGCTCCGCGTCGATTGCGACTACATCGTCGGCGCCGACGGCTTCCATGGCGTCAGCCGCAAGTCGATCCCGAAGGACGTGCTGCGCGAATATGAGAAGGTCTATCCGTTCGGCTGGCTCGGCGTGCTGTCGCGTACGAAACCGGTATCACCCGAGCTGATCTACGTGAAGCACGAGCGCGGCTTTGCACTGTGCTCGCTGCGCTCGCAGGTGCTGAGCCGCTACTACATCCAGGTGCCTTTGACCGACAAGGTGGAGGACTGGAGCGACGACGCGTTCTGGGCCGAGCTGAAGCGCCGCCTGCCGGACGAGGTCGCCGGCCGTCTGATCACCGGCCCGTCGATCGAGAAGAGCATCGCGCCCTTGCGCAGCTTCGTCGCCGAGCCGATGAGCTATGGCCGCCTGTTCCTCGCCGGCGATGCCGCGCACATCGTGCCGCCGACCGGCGCGCGCGGATTGAACAGCGCCGCGTCCGACATCTACTATCTCTATCACGCGCTGCTCGCGCATTATCAGAGCGGCGACGATGCCGGTCTCAAGGGCTATTCCGCCAAGGCGCTCGCGCGAATCTGGAAGGCACAACGCTTCTCCTGGTGGATGACGATGATGCTGCACCGCTTCCCCGACCGGATCGAATATGAGGATCGTCTGCAGCAGACGGAGCTCGACTACCTGCTCTCGTCCGAGACGGCGCAGCGTCTGCTTGCGGAGAATTATACGGGGCTGCCGTTTTAGGCGATCTAACCCTCCCCTGGAGGGCCCTCCAGGGGAGGGTAAGAAGCCACTACTTTCCTTCCAGCGTATTGACCGGTGTCCAGTCCGGCGGCGGCGGAGTCTGCGTCAGTACGTTCGCACGTTTGGCGAACCGGGCTGACGCAGGATCGATCTTCGCGACGCCCTCGAACGCGTCGGCCGCCTTGGCAAACTCCCGTGCCCGCCAGCACGCCAGCCCTTCCGCATAGGCTGCGGCGACCTTGGCCTGCTCGGCGCTTTCCGCGCCGGTTTCCGCCAGCGGCTCGAACACCCTGATCGCCTCGCCGCGTCCCTGCACCCTGATCGCATCGAGCTCGCGCCAGGCGAAGCTATCGCCGGTCTGCGCCATCGTGGTTTCCGAGGCCATGATCGCGGTGCCGTAATATTTGTTGGCGCCTTCGAGCCGCGAGGCGACGTTCACGGTGTCGCTCATCACGGTGTAGTTGAAGCGGCGGCGCGAGCCGATGTTGCCGACCACGGCTTCGCCGCTGTTGAGCCCGATACGGTGCGACAGGCCGTGACCGGCGAAGGCGGGATGGCCTTGATTGAGCTCGGCCAGCGTCTCGTGGCACTTCAGCGCAGCACGCACCGCATTGCGCGCGTGGGCGGGATCGTCGGCCGGGGCGCCGAACATGGCGACGATGGAATCGCCGATATATTTGTCGACGTAACCGCCATGGCCTTCGATGATGTCGGTCATGGCGGACAGATATTCGTTCATCAGCGTCACCAGCTCGACCGGCGTCATCGTCTCGGCGATCGACGAGAATCCGCTTAGGTCGGAGAAGAACATGGTGACGTTGCGCATCTCGCCGCCGAGCGCCGGCATCTTGCCGGAGGCCACCATGGTCTCGATCACCTCGGGCGCGAGGTAAAAGGCAAAGCTCTTGCGCAGGAAGCGCTCGTCGCGGTCGGTCAGCACGAAGCGATAGCCGATCATGATCGCGAGCGCGGCAAGGCTGGCGAGCGCCGGCTCGGTCAGCGGCAGCGCCAAGGCATGGACGAATGCCCCGACGGCAACGACCGCGTAGGCGATGGTGAGGCCGAGCCAGGCGATCAGGGCGCCACTCGGCGCAAACACGCCGGCCGCGCAGGCGATGACGGCCGCGAACGCGATCGTGAGAAGGGTGCGCGAGGGAAAGCCGAGCTCGGTCACGGCATCGCGCTCGATCAGGTTTCGGACCGCAGCGGCGTGCACGAACACACCGGCGACGTCGCTGCGGGGCTTTTGCGCGGTGCCGGCGGCCGCGGGCAGGGCACATGGCGCCGACGGCGTTCCGTCATAACCGCCGGACAGGCGCATCGAGGTGAGCTTGCGGTCCTCGAAGTTGAGGACGGTCCCGAGCAGCACGACCTTGCCCTCGAAGGCGCGCCGGAAGAAATCGCGGTCGTCTTTTTCGACGCAGGCGCGCAGATCGGCAAAGGAGAAGGTCGGAACGTCGCGGCTGAGGTCGCGGAAGTTGAGCGTCAGCGTGTTCGGTACAGTGCTCGGGATTGCGTAGCCGGACAGCCCAGCCGCGCCGGATGGCGCCATCTCGACCTTCGCGCCGAGCGCGCGGGCGGCGAGCTCGGCCGCCATTGTGGGCACCGGCTTGCCCTCGATCGAGAAGCTGAGCGGCATCCGCCGGATGACATCGTCGGCGTCGGTGTGGACATTGAGCGCGCGGACGTTGTTTCGCACCGCCAGCCGCTGCGCACGGTAGGGCATTTCCGGATGGTCGTTGCTCAGGATCTCGCCGAGCACGAGCTTGCCGTTGTCGGAGATCTGCCGCAGCGCGATTAGATAGTCCCGGTCAAATCCGCGCATGCGGGCGCCGAGCGGCGCGTCGCCAAAGGGAATCTCGGATTGCTCGATCGAGTTCTTGAAGATGACGTCGAAGCCGATCACCTTGGCGCCGCCGTCGCTGATACTGCCGAGCACCCGGCCGATCTC
Organism: Bradyrhizobium sp. BRP20; assembly: GCF_020194215.1. Classification (NCBI taxonomy): domain Bacteria; kingdom Pseudomonadati; phylum Pseudomonadota; class Alphaproteobacteria; order Hyphomicrobiales; family Nitrobacteraceae; genus Bradyrhizobium; species Bradyrhizobium sp. BRP20. The sequence goes on from NZ_JADYVY010000003.1 coordinate 421,947, forward strand.
GCGCGTCCAGGTCTGCGTCGGCGATCCCTTGAAGGGCGGGGTCTCGTAGGTTTCGCCGTCGATCGCCACGACGACGACCGGCGACGTCGCGGGATCGCGGCGCTCGCCGACAACTTTCCCACGCAGTGCGGTGAGGATGTCGAGCGAGAGGCCTTGCAGTGTCTGCAGCGGCGGGGACGTGAAGATCGCGCCCGCAAGGAGCGCGATCAGGATTGCCGCAACGATGTCCCGTCCCCCGATCCGCCGCATCGCCCCGTCGCCAGGTTCGCCTATTCGAGCCGCAGCAGGCGGCCGATGATCGGGGTCGGCGAGGAGGTGGCGCTGGCGTCGATCTGGAAGGTGTAGCGTTTGGCACCGAGAATGGCGAGGTAGCTGCCGCCCGGGGTCAGTGTCTTTCCGGCCTTGGCGAAATCATAGAACTTGCCGCCGCCGGTCATGGCGTCGCGCTTGAGCGGCACGCTGATCGTGGGCTCCTTGCCGTCGGTGCGCTCGATCACCAGCGTGCCGCCGGCTTTGGCCTGCACCAGTGGCGAGACGCCGTAGAGCGTCGGCAGCTTGGCCGGTCCGCCCTTGGCGTCCGAGCGCACGGTGCGGAAGGTCGTTGCGGCGCTCTGGTTCGCCTCGCGCTCGGACAGTTTTGCCGCATTGGTATCGCAGGGCACCTTTTCCCGCTTGACCTCGCCCAGCTGCACGGTGCTCTGCTCGGCGCCGACCAGGACGACACCTTCGCTGATGGTCTCGCGCTGGCAGGATTTCAGGTAGCTGAGCGTGATGCTGGCCTTTGGTCCGAGCTTGATGATCTTGCCTGGCGCCACGTAATCCATGAACGCGATTCCGTCGACCTTGCCCTGGACGTCCTCGACGATCGCAGCGGGAGTCTCCGCCCAAGCGGGGGCCGCAAGGCAGAATGCGCCGACACAGGCGCCGATCAGGCTTTTCATGGGAATTCTCATCCAATTCGACGATGCTCTGGTGCCCGTCCTGGTTCGATGCCTAGCAGCAGGGCGCCGGGGCAAGTGTGACCAGAATCACTCTCAGGTCTTGGTGCCACTTTAGCAGGAACAGGTTCAAACCGGCGACCGGAGAAAAATGGTGCCGCGGCAAGATGTTGGCGGATCGATCGGGTCACGCGGTCGGGACGCGGGATGGCGCGCGTCTGACGAGCTCGCTGCTGCACGCTCTATATCGGGAGCGGGAGGGGCCGCGGCGACCGGCAAGGGACTTGTCCGCTGACCGCCGGCGATCTCGACCACCTCGTCCCAGCGCAACAGGAAAGCCTCGACGCAGCCAGGATCGAACTGTCGCCCGGCGTTCTCGACCAGGTAGCCGCGCGCGAGCTCGAGCGGCATTGGCTCCTTGTACGGCCGTCGCGTCGCGTCGAAGTCGTGGAAACGGCTGACGACGGCATCGAATTGTTTTGACGTCGCCGCCGCCGCGTGCGGCCGCAGAAATTTAACGGATTGATTTTGCAGGGCGTTAACCGTGGCGGAATGCTCGTCGTGTCGGTCATTGTCGCGCCTCAAGCTTCGTTGCAAATACACGTGGAAATTACGGGTGGATGTTTCCATGCTGAAAGAGGGCAAATACGCGGCGTGGTTCAGAACAGCGCACGCGCAAGGCACCGGCATCGTGCATCTGGCCCAGGGACGGATCTCGGGCAGCGACAGCTTCTTCAATTATGGCGGCTCCTATCAGTTCGACAACGACCGGCATTTCACGGCCGTCCTGACCACACGGCGACATGCCGACGGGCCGCCGACCGTGTTCGGGCTGGACGAGGTCGAGGTCGAGCTCTCCGGCGTTTATAGCGGGGCGATGGCGACCTGTTCGGGAACGGCCCGCCAAGCGCCCGACGTGAGATTCGAAGCGACGCTGATCTACAGCCAGGAAGAGGCGCCGGCTCCTGACCCCCGGGGCGCGGTCGTGAAGCTCAAGGCCGACAAGCTGCCCAAGAGGCTCGACAGCCGTTCACGGCCGCGGCATCCGTTCACGACGGGCGCGCCCAAGTGACAGTGGATCGGCAACAAGCTGCGCCAGTCCACCCGGCTCACGTCTGCGCCGCGCTTAGCATTGCGTTGACGTTGTTGGCTCGAATTCGCGCTGCAGAAACTCCGCCTTCAGAAGCGAGAGCTATCTAGTCTGCGATAGATCAAGCGTGGTGGAAGAACATGCCTCAAATCTGGATGACATATGACGAGCTCGGCGCGCTTTGCGGCTGCGATGCTGTGGAGGCGAGGGACCGCGCGATCCATTTGTCGCTCGATCGTCGCAGGAGTCGCGACGGTGCCACGCGCGTCAAGCTCGATCTGGCGCTGACGGCCAAGTTCTTTGCATCCGTCCGCGAGGCGGATTTCGATCTCGACTGCGCCATTGAAGCGCTGCACGACACCCACCGGAAGATGGCCGAGCTCCTGGTTCCCTCCGAGCGTCACACGAGGCGCGGGGCGGCCTGAGCCGGCGCGTGATGCGCTTGCGATGGCTAATTCCCGCGAGCGTTGTCCCGAATCAGCATAAGCTCTGCGGTGGAATGTCCGGCAGTCCTCGGTGTTTTCATCGCGGGACCAACGAAATCCGCAGGAGGAAGTGCATGAGCAAAGCCGTGTGTCGACGGTCCGTGGCACTGTTGGGGGCATTGGCGCTGGTCGGAGGCGTCAGCGCGACGAGCGGAACGGCAGGTGCGGAGGTCGTGAAGCTGCGAGCGGAGCTCAAGGGAAGCAATGAAGTGCCGCCGAATAGCTCGACCGGGTCGGGCAAGGCGGAGGCGAGCTACAACACCGAAACGAAGGTCCTGACCTACCTCGTCACCTTTACCGGGTTGACGGGACCGGCGATAGGGGCGCATTTTCACGGCCCCGGCGAGGCCGGGAAGAATGCCGGCATCGCCCTGCCGTTCAAGACGGCGCAAAGCCCGATCGAAGGCAGTGCAACCCTCACCGAGGCGCAGGCGGCGGATCTGTTGGGCGGAAAATGGTACGCGAACATTCACACGGCCGCCAACCCAGGCGGTGAGTTGCGCGGCCAGATGATGAAGTAAGGACCGGGTCGCCCGGTCGCTCCGCCGAGGCCATGCTCGCCGTTTCAGGCAGGTGGTCTGGGCAGGAACGCCAGGATCATCTGGGCGAGCATGACGCCCACGGTGCCGCCCGCCGCCTTCTGCAGCACGTCGAGAAAGCCTGGATCGCGATCGGGTATCAACGCTTGCATCAGCTCCAACCCCATGGCGACTGCGATGACGAGCGAGCAAGCCAGGCTAAACCGTCCCGGCAGCAGGAACGACAGCAGGAAGCCGAGCAGGCCATAGGCGCTGAAGCGCTCGATCACGACGATCCAATAGGCCTCGTGGTGACCCATGAGCGCAGGCCGGCCCGACAGCTTCGCCAGCGTGGCATAGGCGATCAGCGCCAGACAGATGCTTGCGGCTGCTATGAGGTGGTTCCTGCGCATGGCGCCAACATACAAGGTTGGTCGCCGCTCCGGTTCGAAAGCCGAAAACATCGTTAGAAAGTATCGTTAAAGCCTCTGGGGGCCGGCCAGTCAGGCCACCAAAGCCTTAGCACCGGATGTCGCCGCATCCGGCTGCGCAGCCCGACGCGATTTGATGAGCTCATTGAATTTGGCGGCGGGCAGGGGCGGCGCAACCAGATAGCCTTGACCTTCCTCGACGCCGGAGGCGAGCAACGCGCGGAGCTGCTCCTCCGTCTCGATGCCTTCGGCGACCACGCTCATATTGAGGTCTTTCGCGAGCGCCACCAGCATCTCCACGATCGTGGTCGTCGATGCGTCCACCGTGATCGTGTCCACGAAGAACTTGTCGATCTTGATCGTATCGGCGCCGAGGCCCTTCAGCCGCGACAGTCCGCTATGGCCGACGCCGACATCGTCGATGGCGACGCGGAAGCCGCGGTCCCGCAGCTCGGCCACGACCGAAGCGGCGCGCGCGAGATCATCCAATTCATCGCGCTCGGTGATCTCGACCACGATCTGGCGCGCGGAGACGCGTGCCGTCAGAACCGTGCGCCGCAGTGTCTCGACGAAGCCGGCGCTCAGGAGGTGCTTGGGCACGACGTTCAGCGACAGCTTGAAATTCTTGTCGGCCCTGAGCAATGGCCTGAGCTCGGTGAGCGCCGATCCCAGGATCTGCCAGGTCATCGCCTGGATGCGTCCGCTGGATTCGGCGAGCGGAATGAAATTCATCGGCGGGACCACCGAGCCATCGCGGCGCAGCCAGCGCGCCAGAATCTCGCAGCCCTTGATCCGACCTGTCCGGAGGTCGAAGATCGGTTGGTAATATGGCTTGAATTCGCCGGCTGTCAGCGCCCGGTCGAGATCGGCCACTGGCCCTTCCATGCGGCGGTTGCGTGCCAGCAGGATGCCGAAGATCGCGCCAAGTCCGAGCGCCACTGCAAGCGTTGGCCAATAGGCCTCGTTGTTCCAGCTCGACAGCACCGCGTGCTCGAGCCGGATCGTGGCATGAAGCGGGAGCCGAGCGGACGCTCGCTCGAAGCCGATCGGCGCCGGCAGAGACTTGCCGGCCTCGGTCTGGAATTCGCCGAGCTTCTCGCCATTGCTCAAGGCGAGGATCACCTGGCTGTGCGCGCGCAGCTCGGCCGGCATGATGTCGAACAGGCTGGCATTGACACCGACAATGGCGACCAGGGCGGAGTTGCCATTGACGTCCCTGAGCACGCCCAGGGCGTCGCCGCCGAACTGCTCCACGCGGAACAGGGAAAGCGTCTTGTCGCGCGAAGGCAGCATGTCGCGGCGATCCACCCATCCCTTGTCGAATTCGAGCGTCTCGGAATAGGCCGAGCAGATCACCGAGCCGTCCGGCTTGACGAGGCGGACGTCCTTGATCGCCGAGCGCTGGTAGACGTGCAGGCGGATGGCTTGCAGCGCCGCCGGCTCGCAGCTGGCGAAATTGCGCCGCGCGAGCTCGTCCAGGCTGCCCGCAGCGAAATCGACCGCAAGCTCCGATCGGCGCAGAACCACCTCGGTGAGCTCATTGAGCTGATGCGCCTGGTGCTGGCGAATAACGGCGCCAGCGGCGAAATGACCCGCCAAGGCGAACGCCATCGTGCTCGCAAGCACGAGTGCCACAAACGGGAGGTCTGGTCGCAGCACTCTCATCCGGCTCAGGCGAAAACAGGGCGGGGCGGAAATTCAAGCAAGGCGTGGAGATTGATCCTAGCCAGCGGGGGCTAAGATAGGGTTTAACGGAAAGACCGGCCCGAAGGGCCCCGCCTGAGCAGTGCCCGGCCAATGGTCTGGCGGCTCGGGGTCAGAAACAAGCATGGAAAGTTGAGCAGTATGATCAGGACGTTAAGTCTCGTGATGGCGTTGACAATCGGGAGCTCTCTGGCCTCGGCGCAGGGGACCAAAGACACGCCATCGGGCACGCAATCCACCTCCGCGACGCGCAGTGGCACGGGCACGAATTCCGGATCCGACACGATGGGCGGCGCCTTCAAGGGAACGGGGACGCCCAGCTACGGAACCAGCCCAGGGATGGGGTCCCAGAAGAGGACGCAGAATTAAGTGTGGCGGCTGGCGGGGCACCGCCGGCAACCCGCTCAATCCACCTCACCGTCCAAGACGATGGCGGACCGGAACGACCCCGGGCTAAGGGCGGCTGGCCCTATCGATGCGGGGCCGTTGGACTGCAGCGGCCGTACATGAAGCCGAGGCGAGCGCCGGCACTTCTAAGATCAGCTCTTCTTTGCCGGCTTCGACTTCAAGGAAAGACCAAGCCGCAACGCCATGCGCTTGATCGCATCGGGCGAGCGCCCGAGAGCTTTCGCTGCCTGCTCCAGCGAGGTTGAAGACTTGGCCAGCTCGATGAGCCGGCGATCTTCCTTGAACGACCAGGGCCTGCGCGCCATAACCGAAATGATCCTCTCGTCGACACAACGACAAAGCCGCCAAGCGGACCCATGTTCGCTCGACGGCTTTGCTTGGGTGGGGCCGGGCTTGGGGGAGCCCGGTGCGAGATGGATAAGCAATCGCCGAAAGTTCGCAACAAACAACGCGGGTTAAGCTAACCTCTCAACCTTACCGCGATGAAGTTGGTGCATGGCGCTCCGTAGAAGCACGGATGCTGCTTCAGCGGTCTCGTCCGAGAGGCCGCTCCATACGTTCGAGAACGTTTCGCAAGACCTATCGTGCAGATCGCAACTGTGCCCGATGACAGCGCATCCAGCCGCTTCGTTCGAGGCTGCTGCCGCCGTGAACACGGGTTAACATCGCCGGCTGGATATCGCCCCCGAACGATGCGAGATTTCGTCGTCCTCCGGGCTCGTGGTTCTCGCGACGGCCAAAATTCAAGCACCACGTTGCACAAACTTCATCTTCCTCTGACAAAACTTTCAGCGCCGATGATCTTGAAGTCGTCAGAACATCACGTTGAAATGTACCGGGAGGAGCGTTCCGATCATTGGGAACATTCCAAATGTTTGCAATTCTGGTTCTGATTTCGATTTTTGCAGCTGGCTTTTGCTGCGGCTACGGCGTGCGGGCATGGCGCTCGCGCAGGCGATCGGCACGATATCGTCTCTATGCGCCCTACACGCCGGCGGCGATGGGCGCCAAGCAGAGTGAGCATCCGTCGTAGGCGCACAGCCATGTGAGCGCACACTGATCCTGCCGTGCGGCCGGGTCGGATAACCATGCGCAGTTAGGTTAACGGGGTGCGGCGCTTGAGAGCTTTGGAAAGGCAACCTAGAACGTAGCAATTCATGGTGAGAGTTTAGCCGCCTGTATTTTCGCGGCTCGCATAGGTGGGCGTGAATGGCGTATTTGATTGCTTTGCTGGGCGCGACTTGCGTCCTCGTTTTGATCGCGTTTGTTCGTGGCTTTGAGCGGCGGCTGAAGGATCGTCCGGGGCCTTGGATCATGAACGAGGGCCCTGCGAATGACTGATCAAAGGCACAACGCGCCGCGCAGATACTTCGTCGATGCCCAAGGGCATCGCGTTCTGATCGGCCTGTCTCCGGAAGAGACGGCGGAGTTCGAAGCTCTGGATCTTGCATCGAACGAGACAGGGCAATTTACATCCGAGGTCCGCGTGCGAAAAGGAGCCGCTGCCGACGGCGAGATCCGCTGGCACGAGCTCTATTCCAAGCACGCGGGAGCTTGGCGGGCATGGATTGCACAAAGCCAGACCGCACGGGCGCCGGATTCAGGATTTGTTAACTACGTCTGACCGATGGTACCCGCCTGGATCTCGTATGTGGGATGGCCCGGATGTTTCAGCTGTTCCTGAGAGCGCGCGCACACAATCTTCTCGGCTCCCGCCGCGAGGACAAAACCTTCAAGGCCCGCTCGGCCGAGCGTGACGCGGAGACCGACCGCGGGCGGATCGGTGCCGTTTTGGCCGCGATCGAAACCGCCTTGCAGGAGGCGGAGAGGGAGCAGGCCGGGCTCAACCGGCGTGTCGACGATGCGCTTGCCCGTGCCTCCGTCACCTTCGGGAACGGCACCGACGAATATCTCGAGCGGGAGCCGCTCGACAATCATCATCAGGATCTCTTCGCGGCCGACATCTCGAACGGCCAGCGCCGGCTCAAGGAATTGGCGAGCAGCATCGCCCACTTGAAGTTCGTCAAGACGGCAATGCTCACGCGCTTTCCGGATTTCAAGCCGCCGCAGCTGAACAGCTAGGAGCGGTGATATTTCTGCGCGCTCTGCGGCCGTGCTTCGAGACGCGGCTCTGGAGCATGGTCCGAACAAGTGCGCAGTCACAATTCAGCGCGCTTTGCCGTTTGGCGCCTCGTTCCTTTTTGGTATGGTCCGGCAAGCATTCACCGAGTGAAGGAGCAACGACGTGCCGGTCAAGAATTTGCGGACATTGGTTGGGCTGGCATTCGCTTTGACATTGGCCGTGCCGGCGACGGCGTCGGCCATCACTGCCGAAGTGGCGCGGGCATGTGACGCCGCGGTGGCCAAGGCCTTTCCGCCCAGGCAGATCGGCAACCCCGCAGCGGGGAGTGCCAAGGGAACGGGCAAAGACCAGCGCGAGTACTTCCAGAAATGCGTCGCCAACAACGGCAAGGTCGACGACATGCCGGCGGATGCGCCAAAGGACAGCAAGCCGGCCAAATAGGAAACAAAGGCTGCGTTATCGCCGCGGCGGCGGGCAGGGCGAGTAGAACGCGCCGTTCGCCGCATTGATGCGCTCGACGCATTGGTTGGGATCGGTGATCGTCCCAGCGATGGTGAAGTCATAGCCCATGCCCCTGACCACCACGATGTAGCGGCCGGGCGCGAGCGTGAAGCCGTCTTGCTCCGGTTGCAGCAACAGCATTCTCGACTGGTCGTCGATCGGACCTACCTTGTAGGGGTAGGACATGCTGCGGATGACCCAGGAATCGCCGGCGCTGACCATGGTGGCTTTCCCGCTGGCATCGACGCCCATCGCTCGCGAGACTTTTGCGATCACCCGAACTTCGGTCCCGCTGGCGTCGATACCCCCGTCGGGCCTGAACACGATGAATTTGACGTCGCCGTCCATCAACGTGGTCGCGCTCGGCGTGTTGATGGCGGCCGAGATCGCGACCCGCCGGTCCGGAATTTTTCCGGGAACCGGCTTCAGCTCGTGGAGCTGGCCCTCGCTCAAGGCGTAGACGCCGAACGTCGTCGGCAGGGGCATCGAGGGGTGCGCCGCCGGCGCCGGCTCCTTTGCGCCCTCCGGGGTTCGTTCAGCGGTCTCGCTGGCCGAGGGAGTCGGAATCGCGGCCGGCTGAGGCTCCGGGCTCTTGGCCGAACGTTCGGGCTGCGCCATCTGCGACGATGCCGTCAGTTGTGCCTTCAGCCGCGGCCAATACACGACCGCGGTGCCGGCGCCCGCAATGAGCAGGAGGATCGCGGTCAATCGAACGAGAGACTTGAAAGCGCCGCTCCGTTTGGGTTGGTCGGGCGATCCTGGCGGTGCGGCAGGACGCCGCGGCGTCTCGGCAGCCATCGGAATGGCTGATGACGCCGAGGCAGCGAGCGTCGGAATGGGCGGGGGGACGGGAACGTTCGCCGGTGGAGAATTCGCCACGGGGACCGAGGCATCCCTGGTCGGTGAAGACTTCTCGCTTCGCTCAAAGGCGCGTTCGACCTCTCGAATGGCGCGTTCGAGGACTTGCTGGAGCTCTCGCGCTTCCCGCGCATCGGCGTGGGTGAATTGTTCCAGAAGCTTGACGCGAGCCAGCTCGTAGACGACATCCCGCATCTGCCTGGGGTCGCCGGAGACTTCGCGGATCCGCTCTGACAACAGGCGGACGAGCCCGGCCTTGATCTCTTGCGCCTGCGAGGCGTTGGCTGCGGTGTCGCCGGTCTCGGTCATCAAGAGCGATCAACTAGCCCGGATAGTGCCGTTTCGCTAGGTTTTTTCACCCCGGATCGCGTCGGTTGCGGTGAAACACGCTGATGCTCCGGCCGCAAAGGTCCTGCGCGGTCGTTTCGTAGCGCTTGCTTTTGGGCGGAAACCTGTGACATTTCGACCGGCTCCTTCTTCCGGTGTGTGACCATGCGCGGCATTTTGACAGCAATGATGTTTCTGACCTTTCTGGTTCAGTCTGCTTCTGCACAAGGGACCAAGGATCAGGCCAACACGACTAGCTCCAGCATCGTGACGACGACCGACAAAAAGAAGCAGACCACCCAGGCTGCCTCGCGGCCTACGGCTGTCCGGAACGTGGGTAGCGGTTCTACCGGACAGGCGGCCCAAGGTGTCTGGAGGAATGGCAAGCTGATCGCGGTGCCTCGCTGAGGTCACCCGTGCCGCGGTGAGGTCGCGCAACGAACCGTGATGCCGTCGTGAAGGAACGGTCTTCGCCTCCCTGACGTTCTTGCTCGGGAGATATCGCATGAAACGAATAGTCTTGATCACACTCGCCCTTGTGGTGCCTGCGGGCGCCTGGGCCCAGGGCGTCAGCGATCCGTCGACGCCCAACCGCAATGTGATCATCGTCAACCCGTCGCAGCCCGCGCGTCCCAACGCGACGCCGAATATCCCGAGCCGGATCGAGCCTCCCGTGACGACTTACGGACGGGCCCGGCCCTATCACGGGAATACGACCCGGGGTAGCGGGTCGAGCCGCCGTTACTAAAGCGTTTTCGGGCGAAGTAGATACCCCTTCGCGCGTCGTGGGCCTGCCTATTGCGGGTTGACTTCGACCTCCAGAGTCGACGTCCCGGGATCGTGACGGTTCTTGCCCGAAATCAGCAGCGTGAACTTGTCGGCGCCTCGCGCTTCCCTTTCTGCCGAATAGCGAAAGCCGGACCCGACCACCGCCAATTGTCCCCGCGATGGCCCGCTCACGACCGACACGCTGAAGATCTGCATATAAGACCAACGCAGTCCCTGAATGCAGTCGGCGCCAGGCGCGATCGACATCGTCCATTTCACCGTGTCGTGCGACAGCGCGAACGGTGTCCGCTCCTTGATGCAGATGGGGCTGGCGTGAGCCGTGAGGGCGGACATGGCATACGCCGCAACGGCAACACGCAACAACGATACCAGGCTTGCACGCATTCTCGCCAACTCCATCGACAGATGCCGAAGTCTAGCAGCGATGGTCTAACGAGGCCTTAGAACGACGCTATTGTCCTTGCGGCGCTCATCCGATGCCGATCGCAGATAGGTCGATCATCGCTCGGCCTCTCTCCGGATCATGCCATACTAGACCTGTTTTGCCCGACGGATCAAGCCGGATTTCGGGAAATACGTAAGTCATTGATTCGGTTGGTGCCGGCTACTGTGCATGGGGTTGTTTTTCGCTTTTTGAAGGGACGGCCGCTGCGTTCCGAAAATGTTGCAATTGGCAGCCGCATCAGCTGAAGTTGCGGCTGCCGCTCGGCCCCATTGGAGTCATCGGAGTGCGACCCGTCCGCTGCAAGTCCCTGTCAGACCGCCGGAGACCGGCGCGTGCGCCGGTTCAGGCGGCCGTGGCGGCCGCTGTCGGATTGGCTCTTTACGCCTGCCCGCTCTCGTGCCGTGCTCAGACCGAGCCGGAGCCGTCCATCAACGACTATCTTCCGCCGAGCGAGCCGGAAGTCTCGCGCGACGAATGGCGGCAGCGCATCGAGGATGCGCGGCGCCGTGCCAAGGGGGTTGCGCGCGAGCGGCGCGAGCATCCGGAACTCTACAAGCCGGCTCCGGAAGATCCGGACCTCGTCGCGACCGAACGTCTGCTTCGCGACGACAGCCTGCAGCGAGGCGACATCGTCGCCACCAAGAAGGGCATGTTCGTCTACCAGGGGCGATCCGATCAGCCGCGCCGCGATCAGGACTTCGTGCCGGTCAACCCGAAATCGGTCCGCTGATTTAGTACCGCCGCAAGATCTCGTTGAATCTGGGATCGGTCACCTTCGTCGTCTCCAGCAGCAGCGACTTGCCTTGCGGCGTTGCCTGCACATAGGCCGCGATCAGCAGCGGCTCGTAACGCGAGCGGTTGGCCAGCGCCGACCGGATGTCGGATTGCGCCAGCAGCTTGATCTCCTCGTCGGTTGCCGCGGCGCTCGAGGTCACGGTGCGGACGCGTGAGAAGGCAACGTCGATCGGCACCGACCCGGTCAGGTACGACATCTTCACCGCAGGCGTGACCGCCTCGCCGGCCTGGGCCTGTAGCGTGCCGAGCGTGAGCCAGAGCGCCGGCCTGATCGGCGAAACTTTCAAGGCTGCCACGACAGCGGCTTGGGCCGTCTTGTTCTCGCTGGCCCTTCCGCCTGCCTCGGCCGACGGACGATGCAGAACGTCGGCGGCCATTGCCGCCGCATGATTTGCCAGGAGGTCGCCATCCCACGAAAAGGATGCCAGGCTGCCTGCCGCCGCGAGCTTGGCCTTGTCCGGCGGAATCTCGCCCGAGAACAAGTCGCTGGCGCGAAAGTTCGGCCGTACGAGATCGCCATAGAACGTCATGCCGGCGTGGAGCGCCAGCGCGATCGCGGTCAAGATGCCAATGGCGCGAAGCGTGATCACCGAAGTTGCGGCCTGAGCTTTCAAATTGCGAGAAGACTATCGCCTTGGATCGTCAACAGGGTCAAGTTGCCGGTCGCATAAGCGCCGGTGTCGATGTTGATGCGATTCGACCGGATATCGGGCGCGCTGACCGGCGTATGGCCGTGCACGACATATTTGCCGAAGCGCTCCTCGGAGGCGAGGAATTCCTCGCGGATCCAGAGCAGGTCCTCATCCTTCTGGCGATCGAGCGGGACGCCCGGTTTGACGCCGGCATGGACGAAGAAGAAGTCGCCGCAGGTAAAGGACGAGGGCAATTGCTGGAGGAAGGCGAGGTGCTCCGGCGGGAGCGCACGTCTCAGTCCCTCGATCAGTTCGACCTGCTGCTCGGCGGTAGGGTTCATCGTCGGCATGACGCCGTAGGAGACCAGCGTCAGCAGGCCGCCATAGTGGCGCCACTCCTGCAGGCGGGCCGGGTCCTTGAGCACCTCGAGCAGGAAGACCTCGTGATTGCCCTTCAGACAGACCGTCTCGTGCGACTTCGAGCGTTCGATCAGGAGATCAAGAACGGCGCGTGAGTCCGGGCCGCGGTCGACATAGTCACCGAGAAAGACCTGAATGGCGCGTTGCGGCGCCGAGCGGGCCAAGTCGGCGTCGATCACGGTTAACAGCGATTGAAGCAAGTCGGCGCGGCCATGCACGTCGCCGATCGCATAGACGCGGACGCCATCGGGAAGCCTTGGCTTGGTCTTCTTGCGAAAGCGGGAGGAAAGGCCCATCGGGTCGGTCGAATCGCATCCAGCGTCACGAGCGGAAGTCGTGACCGCTCTTAGCAGAACAAGTCACACATCGGTATTCTTAATTGTTTCCGACCGATGAGCCCGCATTTTGATTAAAGCCTCGCGTGGCCTTTGAGCCGTATTTCAAGAGGTCTCGCGTAGCGTCTCCCCAACAAGAACGGGGAGCGCGACATGCGCAAAGTTGTGAAGTTCCTGGCGGCCGTCGCCGCCATCGTCGTTGCTGCGGGGGTGCAGCAGAAAGCGGAAGCCGCCTTCGTCGGGGCGCCCCTGGGGCTGCGTGGTGCCATCCACTACATCAAGTTCGACCAGCCGACGCTGCCGCCGATGGCGTTCACGCTCTTCTGCCTGAAGTACAAGGACGAGTGCAGGCCGCGGCCGCAGCGGATCGTCTTCCGGGGCGGCCGCCTGAAGCTGACGGCCGAGCGCATGGCGCAAATGCAGGAGGTCAACCAGCGGGTCAACACCGCGATCCGTCCCGAGGCCAATCTGGAAGGGCTGCGCGGCGAGAAATGGCTGCTGCATCCGGCGAGCGGCGACTGCAACGATTACGCCGTGACAAAACGCCACGATCTGATCGCCAAGGGCTTTCCGGCGCGCTCGGTGCTGCTGAGCGAGGTCGTGACCAGCTGGGGCGAGCATCATCTCGTGGTCGTGGTGCGCACCTTCTCCGGCGATCTCGTGCTGGACAATCTCTCCGGCCACATCATGCCGTGGTCGAAGAAGCCCTATCGCTGGGTCCGCATTCAGTCGCCCAAGAATCCGAACTACTGGGCCTCGCTCGGCGACCGCGCGGTCTGATCACCCGCGCGCTATCGTGATCCGGATTGGCTGACGCTCTGCGATAGCCCCAGTCCCAAGATCACCGAAAGGCAAAGGATTGCTGCCGGGTGCAGCAATCCGGGACCGGCAAAGCTCTGAACCAGCGCAAACAGGACGCAGGCCGCGGCCGCCGCCGGAAAGAACGAGTCGCGTCCGCGCTGCAGGGCGCCGACGAACAGGCGGACCAAAGCGAGCAGGCTCACCGCGATCATGGCGACCAAGCCGACCCAACCCATCCCCGCGAACACCGATGTGGCCGCCGAGGGCGCCGTCAGGACGGCGCCGGCATCGCTCTGATAGATCCTGCCCACCGCAGGAAAAGTCCCGGCACCGGCGCCGAACCAGCGTGTATCGGCCAGCATGCGCTCGAGGGCGGCCTTGGTCTCGGTCCCCATCTCCGGAACGAGCCGTAGGAGGATCGGTCCGGAATTCTTTTCGAAGAGGAAGGTCAGCACGATCGCCGCGCCGATCAGGGCTGCCACCGACAACGCGCTCGCGGCCAATGGCGACAGATCCAGTCTGCGGATCACGAGGATCAGCAGGATCAGCACGACGCCAAAGGTCGCCGCGATGGCGCTGTTGGTCCCGGACAGCCCAAAGATCGCGGCGGCACTGACCAAGGCTCCGACCAGACCGCAAAGTCCGATCGCGACCGAGCGAACGATCGAATGATGCGTCTCCGCCCGTTCAGCGGCGAGCTGCATCACCGCCAGATTGAGCATGAGGCCGAGCCCGGCCAGGCTCGTCGTGAGGTCATGGGGGACGGATCCGGCAAGCGCCGGCGAGAGCCGATGCAGGTCCAACATCAAGGCGGAGATCGCGGTTACGCCGCTCAGCACGAACAGAACCAGCTCGGCACGGCCGCGGTTGCGGACCACCAGGATCGCGACGCCAAGCAATGAGATCGCGGCCAGCGCCAGCAGCAGCGCATTCACCGTCAAGCCGATATCGGCCGTGATCGGCCCGAGCGACAGGCCACCGATTATCTCGTGAGCGCTGGCCCAGATCGGATGCGCAACGCGCAGCGGAAGCGGAGCGAGCTGGGCCGCGATGCACAGCGGAATGGCGAGCAGAATCCAGCGGCCCCAGGAGGTCGCACGAAGATAGTGCTCGTAGTCGGCCTTGCGCGAGCTCGAGGCCGCGGCCAGCAGGCCTAGCGCTGCGGCGATCGACCCCAGCTGCGCGCCCAATGAGGCGCCGGCGATTTCGAGAGCGGAAGCGGAAACGATGGAGACGATGAGGGCAAAATAAGCGAGGGACAAACGGCGCGCTCGAAGCGAATCCTGAAACGGTCAGGTCACCATACAAGCGGGCGGTGCGTTTTCAAACAGAGGCTTGCGTTGCGATCAGCGCGTGGCCTTGACCGGCCGACCGAAGACGCGGGTGGCGCGTGCGGCGGCAAGGGCAAAGCGCGCCCCCGAGCCGAAGAGGTAACCGCCTTGGAGGGCGATGGCGGCGAACGCCGCAGCCTTTATGCCGTCAAGGAAGCCCAGGCTGGTCATCATGCTGACCGGCAGCATGGTGAGCACCAGCGCAAATGTGACCGGCAGGAGCACGAACACGCGAAAGCGTTGGCCCAGCACGGCACCTGTGAGAAAGCTGAAAATCAAAAAGGCGGTCATCCGAAACACTCTCCGTGCTCCGGACCCTAGATTCCCCGCCTAAAAAGACCCTTAAGTTGTATGGCTAAATTTAGCCTATTGGCCGCAATTTGCCAGCAGCGCATGATAGGCCTCCCGCAGTCCGTTGAGCGCCACCATCCCCTTGATCTCGCTGTCGCCTTCCCTGACCACCACGGACAGGGAGGCCGTCGTCTGCCACTTCCCGGCGGCAAAGGCCGAGACCTCGTCGGGCAACAGCACGGCCGCTCCCGCGGCCGCCATACTTCCCTCGAAGCTCAGGGTGCCGCCGCCGCTCGCCGCGATGGTCACCTTGGGGCGGCTCCGGGGCGGGAAGGGCCGGATCAAGGCCACCAGCACATCGACCTTGCCCTTCGGGGCGCAGCGCACGATCAGGCCGGCGAAGTCCGGGTCCGATTGGGTGGTGTCGGCAGTCTTCATGATGGCCGCGAAGCTCTCGCCGTCCTTGGCCCCTTGGGTCCGGGTGAATTTCCAGACGGACGTGGATGCAGGGGCGGCGACCTCAATAACGGCGCCGCGGCACAACGACCCCGCGCTGCCAAGGCAGGGGACAGCGGCGCGATCGGCGGCGCCAAAGAGGGAGCCCGCCAACAGCGGGATCAGAAGGAGGCCAGACACGGGGTTCCTATCCTTAACAAAAGCCTTGCACTCGACACACTACGCCTCGACAGGGGCTCATTGCCCTCTGACCGGGCACACGAAATACAACAAATGGTCACAAAGACTTAAACCAAGCCCCAAAGAGTGGCCTGCACGCAACACTGGCCGACGGATCGCTCCGTTAACCACCGGGAACCCTTGTCGCACCACCCCCTAGGCCGTACCAATTCACGTCACTTGGGGACCCACGGGCGCGATTCATGTCATCTATTGCCAAGACCTATGTGTTGAAGCCAGCTTTTCTGCTGGCCGCTTTAGCGCTCGGGGCCTGCTCGACCAATCCCGGCTCGGGACCGCTCACCGACGACGTCAACAACAAGATCCAGACGGAAAACGCGCCGGCCTACGAGCTGGTGCCGCTCAATCCGGCGACCGTGAAGATCCTGCACACCCATGAGCCCAAGGGCCTTGCAGGCGTGTTCACCGACCGCCGCCCGCCTGCCAGCATCGTGTTCGGCATCGGCGACGTCGTCAGCGTCACCATCTTCGAAGCCGCGGCGGGCGGTCTGTTCATCCCGGCGGAAGCCGGTGTCCGCCCGGGTAACTATGTGACGATCCCGGATCAGTCGGTCGACAATGACGGCTTCATCACCGTGCCCTATGCCGGTCAGATCAAGGCCGCAGGCCTGACGGCCGTCCAAATCCAGCGCGCGATCGTCGAGAGGATCGGCAACCGCGCCATCGAGCCGCAGGCGGTCGTGGCGATGTCCTCGCAGCGCACCCAGCTGATCAGCGTGCTCGGCGAGGTCAATTCGCCGGCGCGTTATCCCGCGAGCGCGGCGGGCGCGAAGGATCGCGTGCTCGATGCGATCACCCGCGCCGGCGGTATCAAGGGCCAGGGCTTCGAGACCTGGGTCATGCTGGAGCGTGGCGGACGGCGGGCCACCGTGCCGTTCGAGAATCTCGTGATGGCGCCCGAGAACAACGTCTATGTGCGGCCCGACGACAGCATCTACGTCTACCGCGAGCAGCAGAAGTTCCTGGCGTTCGGCGCCAGCGGCCAGAGCGGCGAGTTCAACTTCGACGCCTGGCGCATCAACCTCGGCGAAGCCGTCGGCAAGGCCGGCGGCCTCTTGGACGGCCAGGCCGATCCGGCTGCCGTGTATCTCTATCGCCGCGAGCCGCGCGAGGTCGCTGCCCAGCTCGGCATCGACGTGAGCAAGTACACCTCGGAGACGATCCCGGTCATCTTCAACGTGAACTTCCGCGATCCGGGCGGCTTCTTCCTGGCCACCAAGGTCATGATGAAGAACGGCGACATCATCTATGTCTCGAACTCGCGCAACGTCGAAGTTGCCAAGTTCCTGAACTACCTGCGTGTGATCATGGCGACCGGCAGCGATGGCATCAATCTCGCCAACGACGCCCTGATCTTCCGCAACAACATCAAGCTGGCGCCGTAAGACGCCGACTTGATCGACCAAATCGATGGCACCGGGGCTTTGTCCCGGTGCCATTTTCGTTTAGCGGTCCAATCGGTATTGTCGCCGGCCGGCGGGCCGGTTCGGATCAAGGCGTCATCGAGTAGAACGCGCCCGCCGCCGGTCATCCCGTCCTGTTGCAAAGGGCTTCATGCGCTTTCGAACGTTTTTCCGTCTTTTGGCTCTCGTCCCGCTTACCTTCGCGCTTGCACCGGTCGGGGCGGTGCTCGGTGCTGCCGCGGAGATGGGCGTTCGCCACCGCATCGATGTGATGGTTTCCGCCGAGCCTGATGCTCCCGTCCTGTCGCGCCTCAAGGGCGCCAGGGGCGAGCTATCCTTCACCGTCCGCCTCTCGGCGAACTCCAAGGAGAGCAAGTTCTTCGGCATGCTGCGCCCGTCCTTCCCCGACATCGTCGTGCCCGACGGCCCGGGCAAGCCGCTGGTGCAGCAGACCAAACTCTGGGAGGAGGATGTCTGCCATCAGCGCCGCGGCCTGCCGAAGGTCACGGTGACCCAGCTCGGCGGGCATTTTGCGCAAGGGGAGGGGCGGATCGAGATTTCCGCCATCAACCGGCACATCGGCGTCCTGGTGCCGCCCGACGAATTAACTCCCGGAATAAAACTGGATCAGGGGAGTGATAGCTTTGGATTATTCTATGCGTTCCGCGCGCAGAGCCGGAACAGCCGGCTCAACGTCGATCTGAAGATCTATCCGATCGATTGCTTCCTCTAGCGCGAGCAAGGCTCGCAAGACATGACGATGCGCCTTTGGCTTCCCAAGATTCGCTGGTCGTGGAGCCTGCCCGCGGCCTTCATCCTGTTCTTCGTGGCCGCCGCCGCGCCGTTTCCGTTCGGCTCGACCAATGATCTGTCGATCGCGTTCTGGTGCCTGTGTCTCGGCATCGCGGTCATTTTCGCGCCGACGCGCGATCTGCGGCCGCCGCACCTCTGGCTGCTCGCCGGCATCGGCGTGATCGTTGCCGCCTATGCCTTCGTGCTGCACGAGCAGCTGTCCGACCGTCCCTTCCTCGCGCCGTTCCAGCCGATCTGGAAGCAGGCCTCGGATCTGCTCGGCGTGCCGATCGCGCCGTCTGCGTCCATCGTCAAGAACGAGGCGTTCTTCGCGCTCGGCGCGCCGCTCGCCAACATCCTCGCCATCGTGCTCGGCATTACCGTCGGTGCCGATCGGATGCGCGCGCGCCGCCTGCTCTGGGTGATCGCAATCTCCGGCGCGGCTTACGCGCTCTATGGCGTTGCCTCGTTCCTGATCGAGCCGACCATGATCCTGTGGCGGGACAAGACGGCCTATCTCGGCAGCGTCACCGGCACCTTCATCAACCGCAACACGGCGGCGGCCTATTTTGGCTCGGCCGCGGTGATCTGGATGCTGCTGATCCTGGAGGACGTCCGCCGCCGCCTGCCGGAGCGGCATGTCGAATGGCGGCGGCTGTCGCTCGACCTGCGTGCGTTCCCGCCGAAAGAGATCCTGCCGCAGCTTAGCTGCCTCTTGATCTGCCTGATGGCAATGTTCATGACGACCTCGCGCGCCGGCGTCGGCCTGTCGCTGCTCGCGATGATCGTCGCGTTCACGCTGTTCCTGCGCAAGGACCTGCCGCCGCGCACAGGCATCTGGATCTCGCTCGGCTCTGGAGCCGCCGTCGCGCTCGGCCTGTTGCAGCTGCTCGGCGGCCGCGTCTCCAGCCGCTTCGACAGCCAGGGCCTGGTCGACGAGGGCCGCATTGAGGCCTGGAAATCGACGCTGCGGATCATCGCCGACAATCCCTGGTTCGGCACCGGCATGGGCACCTTCCAATGGGCCTTCCCGCCCTACCGCAGCCCCAACATCTCGATTCGCGGCGTCTGGAATGCGGCGCATTCGACGCCGCTGGAGCTTGCCTCGGAGGTAGGCATTCCCATGGCGCTCGTGGTGACGCTCGGCTGCGCGATCATGCTGCTGGTGCTGGCGCGCGGCGTGTTCGGCCGGCGGCGCGACGTCATCATCCCGCTGGCGGCCGCGGCGACCGCGACGCTGTCGCTGCTGCATTCGTGCCTGGACTTCACCTTGCAGGTGCCCGGCTACAGCATTCCGTTCTTTGCGCTTTTCGGTGCGGGCTTGGGGCAGTCCTTCTCCAGCCGGGAGGGCCGTGCGAGTGCGGGAGCGGGCGCCACCGCACCGCGAGGCGAGGGCCGCTCCGCAACCCCACAGGCGCCCCGCGCGGGCCGGGCGACCTTCACAAAACTGTCTAGATTTGAAGCAGTTGCGCCGTTTACGAAGATTTTATTATAAATGGACAGCCCTTTTCTCTTTCGCTAGGTTCCTGCACTGCACAGGCGCTTGCCCGGGCGAGGATGCAAATCGGGCAGCTGTTTTTTTTCGGAGATTGATTTATGAGCGTTATCAGGAACGCGCTTCGCATGGCTGCCGCCGCGGCCCTCGCCGTGACGATCACGACGGCCGCCAGCGCCGCCGTTTACCCGCCGCAGCGCCAGCTGCCGGCTACAGTCATTACCGAGTTCAAGGCCGCCCCTAACAGCCTGCTGCAGCAATATCCGACCGGCGGCCCGCAGCTGATCTCGCGCGTGCGCGACCTCGGTGCCTCCGATCCGACCACGCTGCCCGGCCTGATCGCGCTTTTGAAGGATCCAGCGACCACCAAGGACCAGTTGAACGCGATCGTCGCCGGCCTTGCACAGGTCGCCCGTATGGCCGCGCAGCAGGACCAAGCCTATGCCAATGAGATCCAGACCGCGATCGCCGGCACCGGCAACCCCGACGTGATTGCCGCCTACCAGGCCGCGACCGGCGACGTCGCAATCGCCGCAGCCGGGGGCGGCGCGGGCGGTGGCACCGGCGCGGGCGGCCCGACCGGCAACGGCTTCCCCACCGGCGGTGGGGGCGGCGGCGTCGTCGTGTTCGGCAACAACACGACGCCCAACAACGGCTCCGGCATCGGCAGTGGGTCCGTTGGCGGCACCACTGTCAATCAGGTAAGCCCGCAATAAGCAGGGCGCGGCTGGTCCGATAGACATCGACCTCGGCAACTAGCGCTGCTTTTGTTGAAGAGGTCGCCAGTCACGATCGTAACTTCGCATCAAACACGTGTTGCGAATGCATTACGCTGCTCTCCTGACGTTTTACGGGCGGTACGTCGGCGGGTGATGCCGGTTAACTCCCTGGGCATAGCGATACTCTGCAGGAGGCATCAGAGCAGCCTGCTACGCTATTGCTGAGTTGTCGATATCGACTTGGTGTTCGACTCGGCCGCTTGCTCATCTTCAGCTGTTAAGCTTCCTGTGATTTTTCATCTACCGCCGCGTCTGAACTGCAATGGCCTGTTCTTCTTAGAGACGGGTCATGGTAATGTATATTGCAGATGCGAAAAGTCTAAGCTTTGTGAACACGTGCTTCTTCATGCCGCTGCAAAGCCAAAGATCTTGCCAAACTTCAAACTGGTTCGTCTCAGGGCTTAAATATGCTTCAGTTCAATAGACCGACCAACGAGATTGGTCGGGATTTCTCCGAGGGCGAGCAGGGCGCTTCGCATCAGGATATTAGGTTTTACGCTGACATCATTCGACGTCAGTTTCCGACGGTGCTCGCCATTGCATCGGCAACTCTCCTTGTGGCGATCGTCTATCTTTTTACCGCCGCTCCGCTGTTTACATCTACAGCCTCAATGGTGATCGACACACGAAAGCTGCAGTTGTTTCAGCAGCAGTCGTTGCTCGGAGACGTTGCTCTCGACACATCCACGGTCGAAACCCAGGTCGAAATTCTTAAATCTGAGAACGTTAGCCTCGCGGTTATCCGAGACCTGCACCTCATCGATGATGAGGAATTTACAGGTAGCGGCGGCGGTCTGGTGGGGGCGGCCATCGGGTCCGTTTCTAGGTTGTTCTCCTCACCCAGTGCACTGTCCGAATATCAATTAACGCGCCGAGCTTTGGGTCGGTTTGAGTCCAGTCGCACAATTAAGCGGCTTGGCCAAACCTATGTGATGGAAATCGGATTTACTTCGCGGGATCCGGTGAAGGCGGGGCGGATCGCGAATGCAATCGCGGATTCGTATATTGTTGATCAGCTGGAAGCTAAGTACCAGTCGACAAGACGGGCGAGTGTATGGTTGCAAGATCGTATCAAAGAGCTGCGCATACAAGCTTCAGCCGCGCAAAGGGCAGTCGTCGATTTCAAGACTGATAATAAGATCGTTGATACCGGCGGTAGGCTTATGAACGAGCAGCAGCTAGCCGAGGTGAACAGTCAATTGGTTCTGGCACATGCGTCTACCGCTGAGGCGAAAGCACGGCTAGATCGCCTAAACGACATCCTCAGACAAGATGTTCCTGACGCCAACATTGCGGATGCGCTCAAAAACGACACGATCGTGAAGCTGCGGGCGCAGTATGTTGACATGGCCTCTAAGGAGTCTATTTGGTCAGCAAAATACGGGCCTGATCATCTTGCCGCTGTAAACCTTCGAAGGCAAATGGCGGAGATTAAGAAGAATATTACAGACGAGCTCAAGCGTATCCAAGAGTCGTATAAGAGCGAGTACGATATCGCGCTTACGCGAGAGGAGAGCATCAAAACGAGCTTGAACAATGCTGTGTCTGAATCCCAGTTGACCAATCAAGCTCAGGTGCAGTTGCGAGAATTGGAAAGCAATGCACAATCTTATCAAGCAATGTATGACAATTTCTTGCAGAAATATATGGAGTCGGTGCAGCAGCAATCCTTTCCTATCACCGAAGCTCGCGTCATTACCCCTGCAAGCACATCGTTAGCTAAAACATATCCCAAAACCTTTGTTGTGCTCGCCGGAGGATTGCTGTCGGGTCTTCTGTTGGGTATTGGTGTAGCACTCGCGCGTGAGCTCACGGACAACGTTTTTCGAACAACATCTAGAATTCAAGAAAAGCTTGGAGCTAGTTGCGTGGCGATCGTTCCCGCAATCGCTAGCGAAGGGTCGTCTCGAAAGTTCCTCGGAGCAAACAAGTCTCCCGACGATAGAAGTTTGCTCCGCTACGTTGTTGATCAACCGCTTTCCAGGTTTTCTGAGGCCATTCGCTCTTTGAAGGTGAGTTTAGACATCAACTCCATTGTGCGAGAGAACCGTGTCATTGCGGTTACCTCCGCCCTGCCCAACGAAGGGAAGAGCACAATTTCGGTCAATCTCGCTCAGCTGATGGCGCACGGCGGCGCTCGCGTGATCCTGATTGACACTGATCTTCGTAATCCATCCTTATCGCGTGCACTACTTCCTACTGCGAAAATAGGGTTGCTAGAAGTTATCGCGCAGAAGGCGCCTTTAGAAGATGCATGTACGCTAGATCCAGAGACGTCGCTTAGCGTTCTGCCCGTGGTTGTGACGTCCAAGCTGCTTCATACGAACGAAATACTCGCATCGAAGGCCATGCGCGAGCTAATTGCAACCTTGAAGACGAAGTTTGATTATGTAGTTTTGGATCTTCCTCCCATGGCACCTGTCGTCGATGTGCGTGTGACGCCATCTTTCGTAGACTCGTATGTCTTTGTGATTGAATGGGGTAAGACCAAGGCGGACGTTGTCATGCACAACCTTCGTGCCTCGCCCGCCATCCATGAGAAACTTCTCGGAGTTGTTCTCAATAAGGCTGATACAAAGCTAATCTCGCGCTATGAATCATACCAAGGCAGATACTATTATCAAAAGTACTATTCTCGATATGGCTATGTAGAGTGAGAATACTGCGCTCTCCCCGTTTAGTGTCACGGTTGCTACTGCTCGGCCTCGGCGTCTTCGGGGTGAATTGGTCGATGTTGGTATTGCACGATCGTTGGGGTCGCGGAGCAGAGCTTGATGTTGCGGCACGACTTATTAGCGGCGACACTTATCGGCTCGGCGAGCTTAAGAAGACTTTAGTGTCCCTCAAGAGGCAGGCGGTCGCAAACGTTGACGCACCGAAAATTCTGCGAGCGGAAGCAATTATCTTGCTGTATTTAGCTGAATTGAAGAGCGGTAGCTACGAGGAGGCGCTGCCCGCCGCAGAGCGAGCCGTTAGAGCTTCTCTTTTTCAGAATCCGAACGATTCATTCCTATGGCTCAACCTGTATCTACTCCGGAATGCCAATAACGGGTTTGCGACTGAGGATGCAGCCCTTCTTCATGAGTCGTACAGCACGGGGCCCCGAGAGGGATGGATTGCGATAACAAGAAACCGTCGAGCACTGGCGATCTTACCGTTTCTTGATGACGCCAACCAGCAACAGGTTATTTCGGAATTCGCGGCGCTTGTTAAGGCGAGACTATTTGAAGTAGCTCAAGCAAGCATGGTCGGAGCGGGGTGGGTCCACCGCGAACGTCTCCTTGCTGCGCTGGAGCGAGTTGACTTGCCAACTCGTGAAATGTTCGCGAGAGCGTTGCGGGACGGAGGTGTCGCTGTCCGAGTCCCTGGGGTATTGGTTCCGGATCAACCTTGGCGTCGTAATTAGATGTGTATCATTCCTCGGATACTGGCTCGGAGTTGTCTGACCGTAGCCTTTTTTAGCGCTGCTATGCCTTTGTTCGAAGGGAGGTTAGTAGCTCATGCCCAGTTCGGGGGACTCCGCTCACAGGTACAAGAGCCCTCTGAGGGATTGGGGTCGGGTCCTGTCAGAGATGCGCTCGGTCGCCCTTGCCTAGAGGCGGTCGGTCTTTCCCGATCGCATACCATAAATCGGGATTTGATCGACCACTTGGTCAGACTGGAGAATAAGTGCCCTCGAATCTTGAAACTCAAAGTTTGTTATTTTACCGATGACCATTGTAAGGTTCTCGAACTAGGGTCTTACAAAACCGAGGAAATATTTCTTGGAATGATGACGAAAGTCTCGCGATTCAAGTTCTTTATTTTTCAGAAGTGAATCACGTGAGTGCGCCCCAGCATGAGGACTGGTCATGAGAAAGGAGATGCTGGCCAACAATATTGCCAGCGCCGGTAGCATCTTCTGGCGAATAGTCGGCCAGCTGATTCTGCCGCCGGCCCTATTGGCTTGGTGGGGCAGTGACCGCTACGGCGAGTGGCTCTTTATAACGTCGCTGCCAACACTACTTGCGGTCGCCGATCTCGGATTTGCCGATGCGGCAGCGTCGCAGATGACGATGGAGATCGCCAAGGGCCAGCGAGCCGAGGCCACACGGATATTCCAAACCATACTCGCGATGACGCTGTTGGTCTGCGTGAGTCTCATCGTGGCCGCGACGCCGTTGCTCTATCTCGATCATGTAGAGATTGGCCGCGTTCAACTCAATGCAGATGCGCTCGCGGCGCTCTATTTGGTCGTCTGTTATTCCGCTCTGCTCATACTCTCGCGGCTGTTCCTTGCTTGCTTGAGGGCAGGTCAGCACTATGCCGAATCCACCCTCATTTACGATGCTATTCAATTCTTGGAAGGCGCCGCCATTCTGTGGGCCGCTTACATGGGCAAAAGCTTCTTTGTTTGCGCGCTTCTTTATACTTGCATTCGCGTTGTGAATATTGCGTACCTGGTTCTACTGATCTCGCGGCGGATGAATTGGTTGCGTTGGGGCTTCGGAGCGTTCGATTGGGGTGCGTTCCGCATATTGTTTGCGCCAGCCCTCGCAGCAATGGCTATGCCAATTGCGCTTGCTTTAAACTTTCAAGGTATGATCTGGATCGCAGGCACTACCATTGGCCCCGCTGCCGCCGCGATCCTCGCGACGGTGCGCACGGCCAGTAGGGTGGTGATTCAACTTGTTGGGATATTTAGTCGTGCCGCTATGCCGATCTATTCCGCTAGCGTCGCCGTGAACAACCAGCGCTCCCGGGACGTCATTGACAGGATCATGCGGCTTCTGCTGCTCTTTCTACTGCTTCCCGGCTGTGCACTGTTTGGATTGTTCGGACCTCAACTGGTGCGGCTCTGGACACATGGCCATCTCGATCCGCCGTCGGTCTTCGTGTGGTTGATTGCCGTCGGTGCACTCTTCCATGGCTGCTGGGCGTTCTCGGCCAATCTCTTGGTTTCGATCAACAAGCACGTCAAATTTGGGTTCGCTTTGGTGGTGATTAGCTGCGTGGTCACGCCGATCGCCTGGCCGGCGGCCAAGTTGTTCGGCCTCGACGGGATTGCTGCAAGTTTGATTGTACTTGAGATCGGTACACTAATGGCGTTCCTGGTGCTGAACGATCGGACTAGTCGCATACGCTATCAACTCTGGCCGCTGGTTCGATAGTGATAGTGTCGTCTGATAAGATCGATTTGGCGGAGCTCTCGCCGGACGTTGTTATCGTGGGCGGCGGGGCCGTCGGCCTTGTGGCTGCCGTCTATTTGGCATCTCGGGATGTCAGGGTTCTGATCTTGGAGGCGGGGCCAGAGCAACTGCATCAAGACTCCCAGACGATCTTCCAGGCGGCGGTGTCCAAGGGCCGTAAGCATGCGGGCTTGCACCAGGGACGTTTCCGGGCGCTCGGAGGCACGACCAACTTCTGGGGCGGGCAGCTGGTTCGCTTCGATCGGACGGTGTTTGCACAGCGGCCTTGGCTGAGCGACGCGGTATGGCCCATCAGCTTGGAAGATATTGAGCCATTCTACGCCGAGTGCGAACGTCTGCTCGGTCTGCCTGATGGGCTCAGCGACGATTTCACCGTCATCAAGAAGCTCCAAACGCCGGCTGAGTACCGAGACGACGATCTCGAATATTTCTACACCCGCTGGCTGACTGAAAAAAATCTCCGCTTTCGTTTCGCGCGGTTTCTCGAGGGCAATGCCAACGTCACCGTCGCTACGAATGCTCCGGTCACGAGCCTGCGGATCAGCGCGGGCGGCGAAATCGCGGCGGTAACAGTCGGGTTCGGAGCCCAAGCCGTCGAAGTTGCCGCGCGCCTCGTCGTCCTCGCCAATGGAACGGTCGAGATGGTCCGCTTGCTACAGCACCAGACGACGGATGGCTATGCTCCGCCCTGGGGTAACAATCCGTGGCTGGGTCGTGGCTTCCTGGACCATTTGGAGGGAACCATCGCGAGTCTCAAGCCGCTGGAGAAGAGCCTGTTCAGAAGCCTGTTCGACAACGTCTTCTTGCAAGGCATGAAGCTTCAGCCGCGCCTGAGATTGTCCGAGGCGCGCCAGATCGAGGACGAGCTTCTCGGCGCAGCAATCCACGTCAAGTTCGAGGCGCAGGAGCATGTGCAGAATGCAAAGATCTTCCTGGCCGGCCTGCTGAAAGGGCGTTTGTCCAACCCCGAGAGGATTGCCTCGGAAATCTGGGCAGCAGCACGCCTAGGGTTCCCGATGGCCTGGCACTATCTCGTGAACCAGCGGATCTGGTCCCCGATGAACGGCAACATTCAGCTTCGCGTTATGCTCGAGCAAGTGCCGTTGCCGAGCAGCACGATCACGCTTTCAGAGATTCGTGATGAATATGGAATGCGGATTCCTGAACTGAGCTGGGCAGTATCCGGCGAAAAGGAGATCAGAACCATCCAGGCTGCTGCGGCGCTCTCGAAGCATTATTTCGAGAGTCGAGGGATTGCGAAGGTAGCGATTCCTGAGCTGATCTTGGCCGGAGGGCCAGAGCTGTTGGCTTCCTTCGTGGACACCTTCCATCATATGGGAGGAGTTCGGATGGGTATCTCAGAATCGGATAGTGTGGTTGATCCGATGTGCCGCGTGTTCGGCTGCGAAAACCTCTATGTTATGGGTGCCGCGGTATTTCCGACCTCAGGTTTTGCCAATCCAACCTTCACGGCCATGGCGCTAGCGCTGCGCACGGCCGAGATGATCAAATTGCAGGTGCAGCGATGACCTTGAAGCGCGTCACGACGGAACGGGCTCTGGACCGGATCGGCTTTGGTTGTTCGCACATTACCGGGGGAATCGAGGCGCGGGGCAATCTGCGCCTTCTGCGTCTGGCCTACGATCTCGGTGTGCGGCACTTCGATACGGCCCCAATGTATGGACACGGCACCTCCGAGGACGTGCTGGCCGCCGCCTTCCGCGGCGAGCGCCACAATATTTCCATTGCGACCAAGGTCGGTATTCCCCACGGCGAGCTAAGCTCCAGAAGGCAGCTTCTCCGCCTGGTTGCCACTCCGCTGCGCCGCTGGACCCCGGGACTATCAAAGCTTGCGGCCAAGCGGATCTATTCCACGCCGGTCCAGACGGATTTCTCAGCATCATTCATCGATCGGTCGATTGAGAAATCGCTGGCGAAGCTAAAAACCGACTACATCGACGTCCTGCTGCTCCATGAGGTGAGTCCGCGGGACGTCTCGGACGAACTGCTCGACAAGCTTCAGAAGCTCGTCCGCCAGGGAAAGGTACGGCGGCTGGGAATAGGGACTAGCGTCGAAAGCATGAAGCAGATCAACGCTGCGGGCCTTGACTTCGAGGTGTATCAACGGCCGTGGTCAGTTCGTGTGGCCGACGAGAGCTTGTTCGCTGATCGCTACCAGATTTTCCATGGTAGCATTCTGGGCGCGATCGAAGCTGTCGATGAGAAGCTCCGGCTCGATGCCCGTTCCAGGGCGCGGCTGCAAGAGCTCTGCCGCATCGAGATTGAATCCCCCGATGACATCGCCAAGGTTCTGCTGTTGGCGGCAGTTGCGGCAAATCCCCGCGGCCTCGTACTCTTCAGTTCGCGAGCGCGAGGCAGGATCGCATCCTATCTGCAATTTGTGCAAAGCGCCGACACGGAAGCAGGAGCCGAGGTGTTGCGTACACTTCGGAACTGCCTTGGCCTGCGTGATATCGTGCTGTCGCGTAGTGCTGCTCCCCGTTGATAGTCAGAACGAGAGACGAGTGATGGTTGGAAACGGGGACATAAGGATGAAACCTCACGGTCGCGTCTATGTCTACGCGGCGCGCGACCCGATCCACTATTCGGGGTCGCCGTACTACTTCATGCAGAATCTGCGCGAGGTGGTCGGGGATCGCGATGGGGCGTTCATCCGGCCGATCCCGCTCAAGAGGATCACTGAAATCCCGCTTACTTACCTGCGTTGGGGAGTGAAGACCGGAACTTTTGAAAAGTCGGCGTTCTTCTTTTCAAAAGACTACCACGAGGCCAGCGTTCGGGGCGTACCCATAAGCCTCTCGAGCGGCACAAGCATCATCAGCTTCACCAGCCTGATGGCGCCCTCGTTGTGGCGCGCGATAGACGCGGCGGACGATTGCCGCCTCTACGTCTATCGAGATGCCACGTACCTCCAACTCCTGGAGCAATTCAAGTATGCAAGGACGCTGACGCCCAAGGCCAGAGAAGAGCTCATCGAGAATGAAACCAGATTGTATGCACGGGCACGCCGCGTGTTCGTCTACGATCAGGTGATCCGAGGCACTCTGATCGAGCGGTACGAGGTCGACGAAAAGAAGATCTACGTCACGGGGCGCGGCCTGAACATGTCCAGGGCTGATTTCGAGCTCGCCTGCGAGATGCGCGATAAACGCCCGGTCCAGTCCGATGGACCTATCGTCTTTACGATCATCGGCCGGGACGCGGCGCGCAAGGGGGTCTTGCAGATCATTGAAGCGATGGATGCTCTGTCCGGCGCCGAGCAAGCGCGGATCAGGCTCTGCGTCGTTGGTCCTGATCCGGGAGCGATACCCAAGCGCAGCTACGTCGATGCGCTCGGGTTCGTCTCGAACAAGCGCCGGCTGCTGGAGAGTATCGCAAGATCCGACGTTGGCGTGCTAATGTCATCGGCGGAAGGCGGCGTTCCCGGAAGTCTCCGCGAATTTACCTGTCTCGGTATTCCCTGCTGGGTCGCCTGGCTGCCTCAATACGAGGGAGGGCTCGATCAGCAACTGATCTTCAAGGAGGGGTTTCCGCTTGTCCCGTCCGATATGACCAAAACCCTGCGAAAGATACTATCGCATACGAAGGGCGATCTTGCAGAAAAGGGGAGACCGGGTTTCGGATACATCGGATGGCTGGACCAGGCGGCAGCGGTTCATAGGTGGATGCAGACAGATCGTTGATCTGAAGAAGCTCCGAAGGGTTATACAGAGGCTATGTCTGCTGAGACCGGAAAAATCAAGCTTTTACGCTATTTGGGTGCTTGCCCTTGAAACCTCCGTAGGTCACACTCCAAATAATATCGGTTGATGCGAAATCATATCGCTTCCTGCTGGCAGAAAACTCCACATTTGCCACGCTGCACCATTTCCTTCCGTTGTTTGCAGCCGCAGATGGTGAAGATGTTGGAAGACGCGCAATAGAGCAACATCAATAATGCCCCCTCTTTCCGTCTCTTATCATTGCCGCCGCGGCCTTGCGGCCCTTGCAGTGGCTGGTGGCTCTCGCATCACCTAAGTTGATATATACGATGTCAAGAGGATTTTTTCCGCTTCTACTCGCAGGCCTGGTTACCATTGGGGTCGCCTCCGAGGTCGGGCTTCGTCTTCTAGGCGTTACAGACGTTCCACTCTATACGAGTAGCCAGACGCTTGGCTACATTCCGCGGCCAAACCAGCAGGGTGCGTTTCTCGGCAGGAATGCCTGGGTGTTCAATGAACTCAGCATGGGAGTAGCCGAGCCGTTCCGACCTGACGAAAACGCGCGAAATATATTGCTGGTCGGTGATAGTTTAGTCATGGGTGGCAATCTGACGGATCAACCTCAGCGACTGGGCCCGTTGATGAATGTTCTCTGCCCGCGTGTTTGGCCGGTCGGAGCAGGGAGCTGGGCATTCCTGAACGAGCTTCGGTATCTGCATCAGCACGCCGATATTCTGAGTTCGCTTACGCGGATCGTATTCGTGCTCAACTCGGCCGACTTCGGTGAGGCATCGAGATGGATATCTGAGCGCACGCATCCCACTCAGCGTCCCGTGCTCGCAGTATGGTACGTAATCGACAAGAAGCTTTTCCCTGCGCGCGAAGCCCCGCCTATTGGGGACAGTGACTGGCGATCCGAATTTGCCTGGCTGCGTCGTGAGTACCCTGGCCCTATAACGATCGTGCTCTATCCCACGAGAGCCGAAGTCCTGGATGCGAGAAGCCGGTCAGTGAATCTCAACGCCGCCGGTGAGGGGATCGGGAGCGGCATGACGAGCTATGTCGTGATAGCGGACGGCCAAGATTGGTCCTCAAGCAGCTATCGAGATGAAATTCACCCAACTGATGAAGGTAACGCTAAGCTGGCCCGGCGTATCGTTGCCAGCATACCTGAGTGTAAGAATGAGGGTGCCGGGCACTGAAGCTAATCAGCACGCCTAGCCGAGCGCCTGCACTTGGGGGGTATGGCATCGCGCGGCGAGGCGTCTGGTATGTTCCAATGACCAGCGCCTTGCGGCCCGTTGGGCCCAACTATCATCAGCGGACATGTTGCCAGTCTGCGTTTTTTTTGGATCCATATTGAGAAACGCGAGCCGCAGCAGTTAACCACTCGGGCTTCAATCAAGAGGTGGGGCCAGCTCCGTCTTGACAACTCTCAGGCGAGCCGATGAACTGT
This sequence comes from Bradyrhizobium sp. BRP20, assembly GCF_020194215.1. Classification (NCBI taxonomy): domain Bacteria; kingdom Pseudomonadati; phylum Pseudomonadota; class Alphaproteobacteria; order Hyphomicrobiales; family Nitrobacteraceae; genus Bradyrhizobium; species Bradyrhizobium sp. BRP20. The sequence continues at coordinate 452,661 of NZ_JADYVY010000003.1, forward strand.
TGCTATTCATTGCAATAGGTGTCCAATTATGAGTTTTGTCCGATCGCTCTACTACCGCGTTCCTCTTCTTCAAGAGTTAGCCGCGCCCGCCGTTGCCGTTCGTAGGCGTATCATTTGGCGGTCCCGCGAGCGAGAACAGCATGTGCTGATCGCCTTAGATCTCTTCTCGTGGGTGACGTTACCATTCAAGTTCCGGAATTCGACGGCCAGTTCAGAATCAATTCGCGATCCGAATTGTTTTCGCGGCTGGTTGTGCAAGGCCGATATGAGCCGGAATGATCCAGTTGGCGCTCGGCGCGATTGACCCAGATGCTGACGTGCTCGATGTTGGGGCGAACATCGGATTCTTCACAGTGGCAATCGGGCGTAGGTTGCGCAACGGTCGCATTTTAGCGGTTGAACCCAGCTCAAATACGGCGGAGCGCCTTCAGCAGAATATATCGCTGAACGGGTTGGATAATCGCGCCGTGGTGTTCGAGGGGGCCGCAGCCGATGCCCCTGGCTCGATGACGTTAAACTATGTGGATGGACAGGAGGAGTACTCATCTCTTGGGAACCTTGACCATCCGGCGATTGCGAAAGCCAAGAAACAGTCCGAAGAAGTGCGGGTCGATACGATAGACAATCTCGTTCAGCAGTTTGGTCTCAAGCCTCGTTTTATGAAGGTGGACGTCGAGGGCTTCGAGCACGCGGTATTCAAAGGCGCTAGGGAAACACTGCGGGAGTTTCGGCCGACAATCCTTTCGGAAATGTCGCCAAATCTTCTTGCCGGCAACGGATCGAGCGCCGATGAAGTCATCGGGCTCATTTTGGAAGCCGGATATACCGTAAAGGACGCGCTCTATCCTGATCTAGCGCCGGGGCAACGGCCCTTGGGCGATCATTTGTCGACCGATTGGCTAGCGGCACTTCTCAGGCGCCTGAGTCCCTTCGCGCGGCGCCGACGCTTTGGAGTAGTCCCGGCCAGCATAGTCATCGATCAGGAGCCTCGTGGCCGAGCCGATCGGTAGTTGTCCGTGAAGAGCGGCTAAGCAATTGAGCTAGAGTCGCAATTGTCGTTGCGGTGTGTTTTAGGATTGCAAGGTTTTGATGCTCCGGGCATCGGAACCCTGCAATTTCATTTTCAGGATTCCATCGAATCGCCAGTCATGATTCCGTTCTCGCATCGGAGGTGGCGATGCGACCGAAGAAACCAAAAGCGACGGGATCGGGCGATCTGTTCCGGGCCAGGCTGGACCAGATCATCAACATGAAGCACGAGCTGGTTCAGCTCGCCGGCAAGGTCGATTGGGACTGGATCGACGGCGAGATTGCGCCGCTCTACAGCGAGAACGGTCGGCCAGGGATTGCGACCCGATTCATGATCGGACTGCTGCTGCTCAAGCACATTTACGGCCTGTCCGATGAGGGGGTGTGCGAGCGCTGGGTCCACGACCCCTATTTCCAGTACTTCACCGGCGCAGAGTTCTTTCAGCACGCGTTCTCGCACGAGCGCTCGGACCTGAGCCACTGGCGCAAGCGGCTTGGCGACAAGCTGGAGCTGTTGCTGGCTGAGAGCCTGCGGGTGGCGCACGAGGCCGGCGCGTTGCGCAGCCAGGACCTCAAGCGGGTCACGGTCGATACCACCGTGCAGCCGAAGGCCATCACCTTTCCGACCGATGCCAAGCTGCTGCACGCGGCAATCAAGGGGCTTAACCGCCTGGCGAGGAAGAAGGGGGTCAAGCTGCGGCAGTCCTATCTTCGCATTGCCAAGACCGCGACGATAATGGCGGGACGCTACGCCTACGCCAAGCAATTCAAGCGGCATCAGCGGCAGTTCCGCATCCTGCGCTGCCGCTGGGCCGGATCATCCGCGATATCAGCGCAAGATCGAAGGTGAGGCCGTGCTCGAGAACGCCTTCGCCCTCCCGCTCGGCCGGGGCTCGCAGATCCGCTCGCAGCAGCAGCGCCAGCGCGGCTGGAAGCTTTATTCCTTCCATGCTCCAGAGGTCGAGTGCATCGGCAAGGGCAAGGCCGCCGCGCCCTACGAGTTCGGTCTCAAAGCCTCCATTGTCACCAACAACCGCCGTGCTCCTGGCGGCCTGTTCGTGCTGCACGCCAGGGCGCTACCCGATAACCCGTACGATGGTCACACCTTGCGGGACGTCATCGACCGCACCGAGACACTCACCGGCTGTGCGATCGAACGGGCCTATGTCGACAAGGGATACCGCGGCCACGACGCGCAAAATCCCCGCCGGGTCTTCATCTCCGGCCAGAAGCGCGGCGTCTTCGGTGTCATCAAACGCGAGCTGCGCCGCCGCTCCGCCATCGAGCCCATCATCGAACACCTGAAGACCGAGGGTCACCTCGGCCGATGCTACCTCAAAGGCCGCAGCGGCGATGCGGATAACGTCATCCTCTCCGCCGTCGGTCACAACTTCCGCCGTGTCCTCGTCTGGCTGAAGGCTCTTTGGTGCCTCATCCTGACCACCCTCGTCGCGGCCGCCAGCGAACGCTCACCGCTGCAATCGGCTTCTTAACGGACGACTCGGTAGCAGGCTTTCCAGGGCGCAGGCGACTCGAAACCGACCAGCAACCAGAATCAGGTCGGGTGTGTCCGAAAGTACCTTCCATGGCGCTTGCGGCAAGATTTTCCACCTTGCGATTTTCGCTGGAGTTGGGTGATCGAAAACTGGACAGCCCCAATCCCGTGTAACTCCGATGTAAGGCGTCAGGATAGAAATTTCCGCATCCGTCTCGGGCAGGGCGGTCTGTACAGTTTTGGCGAAGAGTGCGTCCGGTTCTACGCTGACCAACCGAGATACGTACTTCGCGGCCATAATGGTCGAGCCTCCGCTGCCATACTCAAGGTAAATGCGGCTGGCGCGCATTGCCGTCGCGAAGAATTCGACGCCGCCTTCATCGAAATCGGGAATTTGACTAACTGAATAGCCGACAAGATGCTTCGTACAACATGGCGGGCCGCCCGGTAGTAATAGCGAAGCTTGTTCAATTTCCTCAAGTCCCTCGGCTTAATGTATTCTATCCTAGATTGTTCATGCGCAGCACGTTACCTCGATCCCGTTCGTCGAAGACAGTTCCAAGGAGGAGCGGTCCCTTTATGAACAAAACTCGGGGAAGCGACCGATTTTGGGGCGTATTCCTCATTCGGGTATGAAAGCGCGAACCCTGTGTATGTAAAGCTGATACGGGAGTTTCAGTTTGTGGGCATCGGCGTTCATGATGATATAAAAATGCTGCTTCCTAGCGATTTCGGGAACGGAAGCGCCTGAGGCAACATATTGAACTTTGTCATCATACCAGAACGTGATCTTGAGATGTTCGGGGTCAAATCCAGCTCCGAAACGGTGTCGTTGAGAGCGATCGATTTTGTCGTTGCGCAGATTGGGGTTGCTTCGTACCCGTTGGTAGTTCGGCCAAATGCCGGACCAGGATATGGCCGTCGCCATTGGACCCGGGCTGAAGCCACCCTCATCTACATCGATTTCAAGCCAGCGTTCAAAGCCCCGTTCGTCGGGAGGATAGCTGTCCTCCTGTCGTTGATTATGCTCAATCGGCATTAGCCACACGGCCGGAAAATGATCTTCGTGATCGTCTGAAAGGGAGGTCTCGAATTCTACGAAGAACCCTTTGTCACCCGAGAGCAAAGGTAGAGAACCCTGAACCATCGTCTTGGGTACGCTTGTCACGGCGCCTCCCTGAGCGATTGCCAGCGTACCGTCCGGGCGCTCACTGTAGAGCGATGGGCTTGGTGTCGATTTAGTCCACCAATGTCCGTTGTAGAGCTTCACTGCCGTCCCATATCCTGAAAACGATATGTCGGCGAGATGCGGACAGAAATCAAATGCGACGTTCGTGTACTTAAGTGTAACCGCTCCGACTGGAGGCGGTCTATCATCGCACGCCTGCGCAGGTTGCGCTATCGACGTTAGAAAAACAAGGCATACCGCTGATTTTAGCTGCAAGACCTGATTCCGTGGTTGCAAATTATGTCCAAGTGTCGGGTTCTTTTTCGACGCAGATGCCGGCTCGAGCCGAAACAGCGCGCCCTCTAGTAACGTCGTTCGCCCGAGTTGCGCCTTATCGTGGGTTACTTCTGGCTGAAGCTTTCGATGCAATGACCAGAATCATCAATGAGAATGGGTTGCCGACTGCGATGAGATACCTGTTGAAAATGGACTGGAACATCGCGAAGAGAAGTGTGTAGAACGCAAATCGATGAAACGGGCTTGCGCTTCCCTGCTTGCGATAAGATCTGACTAATATGCTCAGGAAGCTGATCAAGATTGCTGCCGTCAGGAAGATACCTGACTCGACCGCAAGGTTGATGTAGGAGCTCTCGACGGGAAAGCCCATGTGGCCGGCAGTTCTCAGGCCGCTACCAATGAATATCTCCCAGCTTCTGCCTGAAATATAGTCAATCCCGCGAGCCCAGATTTCAAACCGTCCTGTGCCTCCCGATTGAAGGCCGCGCTGCTTTGACTCGAGGTCTAGCATCTCGACCGCATAGGCTACGATGGTATCCCAGAAGACGAAGGACAACACGACCAGCGCAGCGCCAATGATAATTAGATAGAACGTCGACCGCTGCCCCCTAAGAATCTCCGTCCACACATATACCGCCAGTGTCAGCACGACAGCCAAGAGCCCGCCGCGAGCCGAAGCAACGAGCATCACGGCGAGGCAGAAGCCTATAATTACCGCGGTAAGCAAATGATTATATCGCCACTTCAGCATGCCAGAATTTGCGGCCATGACGATGAAGCCGCCGTAGTTGAAACCCGCAAGGTTTGGGTGCATTCCAAATGGAGCTTCCCGCAGTTCCCAGCGTTTGAGCTGCCCTGGCATCAAACCAGAAATCAAAGTGTGTCCGAAAACGAACGCCACAAGGATAAGTATGGCTACCGTCGAGACGCGTACGCACATGATCAATTCTTCCGCTGTTGTACGCTGGGCAATGATCATGGCGGACAGGTAGGTCACTAAGAAAATCGTCGTGTGCATCAGCGAATAGCCGTCCTGAGAAAGGGCCGCCGCGGTATAGGACAGAGGCACAGAAATCAGCATGACGGTATCGAACGGCGTGATCTCCACCGCGCGATCGAAAGTGGTGACAAAGAACATGGCGCCGGAGAGGATGAAAAGCGCCACGCCAAGCGCCTGGAAAGCAACCGCATTACTCTCGTCGTTTGAAAACATGAGTACGACGGCGGCTGCGCAAAGAACCAGATGCCGCAGGCCAAAAGGCACTGAGCTGGAGTTGCTTCGGTAGGGCGACGGCCAAACCTTGCGAGAGAAAAAATTCCGCTGCGAAGCAATCGGCGTTAAGTCGGATTCAGTCATGTTCGGCGACAAACGAATGCGGACGAGGTTTTCCATGAAAAAGGTGGTCGAGAATTCTAAGGAGGTACTCGACGCCGGCGCGCTGGGTCAGATGCTTGTCGGCCCATTCGGCTCTGGCCTTTCTGTAAGAGTCGTTTAGCAATCCGTTGTCGATGATGTCGTCAACGGCCCTGGCAACCTCAGCCTCCGAAAGCTTGTTGACGACGCGTCCCCGTGCGGGATCCGCCAAGCACATTGATGCGCCCACTTTATGGGAGGAAACGATAGCCGCGCCGGCCATGAGTGCCTCACTGATGACGGCCCCCCAACCGTCGTCCGTGGTGATGGAGGGGAGCACCAGGATATCCGTATTAGACAGCAAATACGGAACTTCGGCCATCTTGATAGCGCCCAGAAATTGAAGATTTGTATGTTTGCGCTGAGCATCCTCTACGCGAGGGGACCAGGTCCCAAATCCCGCAACATAGAACCTCGCCTTGCTCGTAATCTTGCTGAGGGCGCCCAAGAACAAATGGATACCTTTGAGCTCCTCCAAGCGACCCAGAAATGTAACAACCGGCTCGGCACTCGTCGCCACGCTGAAGCTGGCGTCGGAAACGGCTCGTTTGCTCAAGAAGTAGGCGAATGGGAAAATGCGCGAGCTCGAATAGCCCGTCAGCCTAAACCACCTTGGGCCGTGAGCTCCGATCGCGAGGATGAAGCTCGCGTGTCGACGGAGAGAGGCCTCTGTCAGCCAGGAGTGACCCAGGCGCGCAAGGCCAGATAATCCCTCGAGCACACGAGGTTCGTGTAGAATACCAAACCTGCGTCGATGCTTAACGACGGCTCGTAGTCCGCTTACAATGCATGGGACCCAGCGCATGCCCGAGAAAATGTGGATTGAGTTACTGGGGGAGTTCGCAACAATCTGATCAATCTGTTCGGCGCTTGGGGCGACCAAAATGGGGATTTCGTTCCCAATTTCGACTTGCCAACCCTCACGTTGACGACCGGCGTGGAGGTCCGCTTGGGCGATATAGATTGCGCGCAAAACCCTTGAGTGGCACAGCAACTCTTCGAATAAGGGCAACTTGTGGGGCGATAGTTCCGGCTCCCAAAGGTAAACAGTGTAAGTTGCCGTCATGAATCGCGAGCCAATCCAGAAAGTATAACGTTTCTATGTAGGAGCAGAGCTTTGTGACAGAAAGCAATTGATCGGGTTATCCTTAAGGCGGCCAAGCATCGGATGCCGTCTGTCTCGATTTGTCAGCGAAGGCCGGGGAACGGCTTCGATCCTCTCAACGAAAGCAAAAATCTCTCATCTCACCTTGTATCATGGCCGGGGCGACGGATAAATGGCGGAAACCGTCCTCCGCTGGCGCCAATCGGGATTAGCCTTGTTCGTCTCGGAATTGTTTTTGAATGCGGTCGCCCGTTCTGGAAGGCTTTGCCGGCTTCCGGTAATCAAAGTAACTATATCGTCCCATGGGGAGTGGCGAGGGATTGTCTGGCCGGGCGCTTTTGAGCAGTTTGTGTAGATTCAGAAGCGGGTTGCCGCAGGGAGCGACGAGCGAGATGGCGATCATTGACGCAAAGATTTCAAAGCCCTTGGATGGTGGAGCAAGCTTTTCGTTATCGAACCGCCTGCAGCGGGCGATGTGGAATGTGACCTGGCTATTGCTGGCATCGTGGACGCCGGCACCGATGCATGGATGGAGGCGCGCCTTGCTCCGGCTGTTTGGTGCAAAAATGGGCGCACGCACGGACGTTCGTGGAAGCGCGCGCGTTTGGTATCCTCCGCATCTGACGATGGAAGAAAGGTGCATTTTGGCAGAGGGCGTAAATTGCTATAATATGGCACCGATTACTATTCGATCTGGCACGATCATCTCGCAACGAGCCCATCTTTGCGCCGGAGGGCATGATATTGATGATCCCAATTTTCAGCTTGTGGCCCAACCAATTGTCATCGAGCGAAATTGTTGGGTGGCAGCCGAGGCGTTCGTAGGACCAGGGGTCAGGATGGGCGAGGGTGCAGTTTTGGGAGCTCGTGGCGTGACATTCAAGGACCTTGAACCTCAAATGGTATATGTTGGCAATCCGGCGATGCCAAAGCGCGCCCGCGGTGGGCGTGGCGATCTTGAGTCATAATCTCATGCGGATTCTGTCGGACGCCCGTCCCAAGTTTAGTGTGATCACTGTCACGTTCAATAACGCTTCAGGTCTTTCGAAGACCTTGGAGACGGTTCTCCAGCAAACATACGACAATTTTGAATGGATCGTCGTTGATGGAAAATCCACCGACGGAACGGTTGCTTTGCTGGAGCAGCTGGATAACAAGCGCTTCAAATTCATCTCAGAACAAGATCGAGGAATCTTTGATGCCATGAACAAGGGCATCAAAATGTCGTCTGGAGATTACTGCATTTTTATGAACGCAGGGGACTGCTTCTTTGATGAGTGCGTCCTCGAAAATGTGAGCGATCTCATCAAGGATCGTCGCCCGACGATTGTATATGGCGACGCTTGCGAGACGGACGGGCAGCAGCGATGGCAGAAGCCGGCTCGGGCGCCGAAAGCCAATTTCTACGTGATGTTCACTCATCATCAGGCCATTTTCTACCTGCGGAGTGCGTTAGGTCGCGGATACGATCTCTCATACAGGTTTTCGTCTGACTGGGCGCTAACAACGCGAATGCTAAACGATCCGAATGTGACGACGTTGCAGTACCCTGCCAACGTTTGCTTGTTCGAGAGGGGAGGCGTTTCTCAAGGAGACATTCATCGGCGGCAAATTAACGCGGAGCATTGGCGCATTTACATCGAAGAAAGCAAAATGAACCGGGCCGTGGCAGCCGTCTTGTGGGTTGCAAAAGTGGGTACAAATTCTGTGCGCCGCATTTTCCCGAATTTATACGACGCGCTGCGCTATTCGTGATCTTTGGACAGTTACGGGCATAATGCCCGGGACGGCTTGGTTGCACACAAGAATTTTAGGGAGAAGGCTGGCGCGGCACTCGACGCTCTTGGTGTGGAAGAAGAAGAGGTACGACGAGGGTCCTAGAGTTCGAAGCCGTGCTCTCGTTTGAGCGCTCGTTTGAATTCTTCAATGCCGGGACGGGCAATCAACCTGCATGCCTCAATAATTTTCAGATCGACAAGATATCTGTACCAGAGCGTCTGAAAAAGACCAAATGAAAGACCCGCTGTTCCATCAAGGAGCCCCTAGGCGAAAAAATAGCGGTAAAGAAAGAGCGCTAGTGCGCGATAGAGCAGAGGTGCACGATTGTAGAGTACCTGCTTTTTTCAAGCGCTTCGCCTTCGCCTCTCCCGTTGAGGTTAAGGTGCTGTCTTCCTGAAAGAAGTTGTGCTCCTGGTTTAGGAAGTCGATCATTTCCCTAATTGCATAGCGATTGTGCTTGTCAACCCAGAAGCTGACATCTTTCTTATTGTCGTCGATTAGCGCTCCCGGAGGCTCAGCAATCTCCCCGTGAGAAAGAACGGTGTGCTCATCCATCCACCGGTTTTCGATCCTTCCGAAGTTTGTTCGCCAGATTTTTAGAAGGCGCTGTGGTGACACCCCTCCATGCCGAAGAGTTTTCCGGTGGATGCAAAAAACGCGAGTGACGGCTATCCCCGTGACGGTGCTAGGCAGGCTAGGCAGTTGGATATTGATTGAGTTGGCAAGCTCACGATCGAGGATGGTGTAGTCCTACTCTAGAGCTTTTTCGATATAGGAAATCGTCTTGCCTAGCCCTTCATTTAAGTTCGTTTTTGGCTCCCAACCATCGAGCAGTTTGTACGCGAGATCAATATCCGGCCGACGCTGCTTGGGGTCATCGGGCGGCAAGGGCAGCTTGATAATTTTGCTCTTTGAGTTGGTTAGGTTGATAATCTTCTCCGCCAGCTCAATCATGGTGAACTCACCGGGATTGCCAATATTAATTGGTCCAGTAACCTCATCACCGGTATTCATCATACGGATCATTGCTTCGATCAGGTCGTCAACGTAGCAGAAGCTGCGTGTCTGCAAGCCGTCGCCATAAATGGTTATGTCTTCGCCTTTGAGGGCCTGGACGATAAAGTTGGTCACGACCCTGCCATCTCGCAGGTGCATGCGGGGACCGTACGTATTGAAGATTCGAACAACTTTAATGCGCAACTTGTGCTGCCGGTAATAATCAAAAAAAAGCGTCTCTGCGCAGCGTTTGCCTTCGTCGTAACAGCTTCGTACTCCGATCGGATTTACACGACCCCAGTAGGATTCGACTTGTGGATGAATCTCAGGATCTCCGTAAACCTCGCTCGTCGAGGCTTGGAGAATTTTTGCTCGCAGTCGCTTTGCTAAGCCGAGCATATTTATTGCCCCGTGCACACTTGTCTTTGTAGTTTGAACGGGGTCATGCTGATAGTGCACCGGAGATGCGGGGCAAGCGAGATTATAGATTTCGTCGACCTCAACAAAAAGAGGAAATGTCACATCGTGGCGGAACCATTCGAAACGCGGATGCCCCAGCAGATGCTCGATGTTGCGCTTGGTGCCGGTGAAGACATTATCAACGCAAACGACTTCGTGCCCACCGGCAATGAGGCGGTCGCATAGGTGGCTCCCCAAGAAGCCTGCTCCGCCAGTCACTAGAATACGCTTGAATTGGTCGTATTGGCCTCTAGACATTATTCTGATCTCCACCGCGCTCTAAATGGCGCTCATACATCTTCGCGTCAACGAGCATCCGGAACCACAGAGCTTGAAAGAACGCGAAGTAAAATCCGACTTTGCCATCTAAGAAGCCCAATCGTAGTAAGTAACGATAGAAGAAGTATACAAGGGACCGGAGGCCGCTCGGAAGACTATAGTAAACGCCCTTCACGAATCGTGTCCGCTCTCGCGCATCTCCGGTCAATCTGCCTCGCAGTATCGGGCCGTCTTGTTGTGTTGTCTTCGATAGCTCACTGACCTCCGCATCGCTCCAGCGATTGTGCCGCACGATCCAATCGCCTAAAGATGCCGAGTTCTTATCATGCATCAGACCCGCTAATTTGCCGCACGGCTGATTGCTGACGAAGTGCTGATCATACAGTCTAGCCTCACATTGGCCTGCGCCCGACCGAAATAATCTGAGATGCCACGGATTCACGCCACTAAAGCGAAGCATCTTGCCCATAAAGTAGTCTCGTCGACGCAACATGTACGCATCAAACTTTGGCTTGCCAGAAAGGATCGCTCTGATCTCTTGTACCGCTTGGTCATCGAGAACTTCGTCTGCATCCAAGTGTAGCTGCCAACTGTATGCCGAGACCTGTGCGATGGCCCAGTTTCTCTGGTCGCTATAGTTCGAAAAAGCCCGTTGCGATACGGTGCAACCGCATTCGTCTAATATTGCAGTTGTGTCATCAGTGGAGAAGGAGTCCACAGCGAAGAGGTCTGCGCCGATCTTTTTCGCTTGCTCAACAGTCTCTCGGATGATGGATGCCGAATTGTACGTCAGAAAGACTACGACGCACTGGGGCTTCAATTGGATGGAAACAAAGTTCGTTGCTGCCTGTTCAAGTGTTCCCGGGGTGCTCAAGAGTCTTCCTTAGATTGGAGGCGGCATTTCGATATAATGAGAAGGACGACGCCTTCCTGTCGTGACCGCAGGCCTTCGATTGCGGTGGATCAGAGCAGGTCTGCCCAGCTCAGTAGGCCGTTGGGCGAGCAACAATCATCATAGCTGTCCCTAGTAGGATTTTCATGTCGAGCCAAATGCTCCAATTGTTGATGTACCACAGATCATACCCCACGCGCTTCTGCATCAGATCGAGCGTGCGGGTTTCTCCACGATAACCGTTAACCTGGGCCCAGCCGGTGATGCCGGGCTTGACGTGGTGGCGAAAGGCGTAGTTGCCGATGATCTGCTCATATTCGGTGTTGTGCGCGGCCGCGTGCGGGCGGGGGCCGACCAGCGACATGTCGCCCTTGAGTACGTTGAGGAGCTGCGGCAGCTCGTCGATCGAGGTCTTGCGCAGCCATTTGCCAATCGGTGTGACGCGCGGGTCGTTCTTCTGCGCCTGTACGATGTTCGGGCCGTCCTCGAGCACGCGCATGGTGCGGAATTTGAAGATCCTGAACGCGCGTCCGCCAAAGCCGTGGCGGGTCTGGCGGAAGAACACCGGTCCCGTCGAGGTCAGCTTGATCAGGAGCGCGGTCACCAGCATCATCGGCGCAAACACGAAAAGCGCAAAGCTCGCGCCGACGAGGTCCAGCGCGCGCTTGAACGCGCGTTCGCGCAACGTGAGCGGGGCTCGGCGCAGCTCGGCGGTGAAGGTGTTGCCGGTGCCGGAAAGCGGATAGCGCAGGAAGCGCGCCGTATTGGGGTCCGGCACCAGATGCACCGGGAGGGGGAGGATCTTCAGCGCGTCCAGAATGCTGTCGATCGCGTGCTGCCGGCTCCAGTTGATCAGGAGGAAGACGTGCTCGATCCGCTGCTCGCGCGCGTAATTGATGAGCTCCTCGAAGCGCGGCGCCAGCGAGGACAGCAGCAGGGGCGAAGCCAACTCCTTGGCCGGGATCTCCATCACGCGCATCAGGCGGTAGCCGTGCTGGCCGAGGTCGTCGACCGTGTTGGACGAGGTGGCAAGGCCGAACTCGGCGATCAGCAGTGCCCGCCCGTTGGCGAAGGCGCCGGTGCGCAAGGCATGCGCGGTCCAGCGCGCCGCCACGATCTTCCAGGCCAGCAGGGCGGCAAGGCCGACCAGGTAGAACGAGATCGTGGTGCCGCGGGAGAACTCGTCGCTGACCTTCATCGTGAAGGCGATCGCCAGCAGCGCGCCGAAGAGGCCGGTCCAGGTCGCCAGCGTCATCCGGAACGTGCGGGGCAGGTTGGTGACGGTCTTGAGGCGATAGCCCCGCTGCACGATGGTCAGCAGGACGAAGTTGATGGCCACCAGCACGCTCGCGGCCGCATAGACGTCCGCCTTGCCGAGCACGCCCGCGGTGACGACGTGATAGCCGACCGCGCAGCCGATGCCGCTGACCACGATCAGCGCCGCATCCACCAAAGCCAGCAGCCGTTCGACCACCACAGGTCGCAGCCAGCTCGGCGCAAACCCTGTAGGTGTGGGCGCGACCGGCTCGACAACCCGGATTTCCGTCGCAGAATCAGCGACGGGCACCGGCCGAGTGGAAAGAATTGTCATCCTGCCAAATCCATTGACGCAAAATTCATTAGCCCGAACAAGCCGTGCTATCGGGCAAAATCGCTGTTAGAACAAGGCGAAGGAAAAATTAACCTTACCCCACAAGCGTGCATTGTAGCTCATCCCGCCTCGACTGATATGTTTAATTTCACAAACCGTTAGGAAGTCCTCGTTGCCTCGCACCCTGTCCCGGCGGCGGACCCGGCCGAGAGGGAAGCGCTACCTCGCCATTGGCCTTGCGGCCGTCGCTTTGGTGGGACTCGTGCTTCTCCTTCTTCGTCCCGATGCGGCGCCCCTCCGAGCGCCAACGGCGTCCAGGCCCGTCGCAATCAAGCTCCTCGTTGATGGGCCCTATGGCGCGCGGTTTGCCGGCGAGCTCGCCGCATCCAGGCAGGGATATTTCTCTTCCCGCATCGAGGTGTCGGCTCAGCCCGATCCCGACTTCGTCCAAACCATTGCACGCCAACATGCCATCGGCGTGACGAGCGGCCAAAACTTCCTGCTGGCGAGCTGGCGCGGCGTCCCCGTGACTGCGTTTGCCGCAAGCTTCCTCGACACCTCTGTCGCGATCTTCACGCTCGAAAGCTCCGCCTTGCGACGGCCGGCCGATCTGGTCGGAAAGCGGGTTGGCTACCGCAGGGCGAGTGAGGGAGACGTCGTCTTCGATGCCATGATGGCGCAACTCGGGCTGCCCCGAAGCCAGATCACCAAGGTCCCGGACCGCGACAGCTTCGAAGCCCTGCGGGCCGGGGAGGTGGACGCGATCATCGCCGCCATCGACGACCAGCCGGATCCCACCAGCTCGACCTTCGTGAAGCTGAACGTCATCAAACCGCAAGACTACGGCATCCATGTTCCTGGCCTAGTCTACTTCGCGAGCAATATTCTCGTCCATGAACAGCCATCCATCATTGCCGATGTCCTTCAGGGCCTCATTCGAGGATGGCAATTCACCTACGCGGACTATGCACGGAGCGTGCCCGTTCTCGCGGGCGCCGATCCGGCCAGGTTGAATTCCGAGCGGCTGAAATTCGAGCTGCAGCAGCAGCGCCCGCTGGTGCTGCCGACCGGCGGCCGCATCGGCGACTACGACGAAAGCCGCTGGCGGACGCTCCGGGATATCCTTCTTTTCGCCAAGCTCGGCGAGGAAGACGTGCCCTTGGCTCAGACGGTCAGCTACCAGTTCCTGCGGGATGTTTACCGCCGTTCACCCGACCTCGCGGCTCCACGTGCCTGGAGCCAGGAGAAATAGGACCAAAAATAGGACCAAGAAGCCACACTTGCGCGCCATATCGTTCCAAAAGGCCCTCGGCCGCGCCGGCATCGGTTGCATTTCCGCCGATGGCCTTGGTAAAGTTCGGTTCACTATTTGGGCTAGTCGCGGAGTGGCTTTCCGGACCGTGACGTTGGTCGGCTGGGGTCTGACAAGCGCGGGTCGGGGGATCAATCCGCAGGGGCGAGGAGCTTTTTGGATGTTCAAGACGTTGATGCGAGCAGGTCTTTTGGCTGCAACTGTTACCTTCTGCGCAGCGAGCGGAGCGAGCGCCGCCATGCAGATGCCCGCGCCGGCCGCCCTGCTCACAGGCGAGAGCCAGGTGACACCCGTTACGTTCTGGGCGCAGCCGTACCCGTATCGTTATACGCCGTGGCGCCGCTGCCCATTGGTGCGGGTCGAGACGCCTTATGGCTGGTACATGGATCGCGTTTGCGCGCCTGTCGGTCCGGTCCTGCGTCGGGCGTACTAAGATCCAAGTAAATTGAGCGGCGGCTGCCGCCCGTTACCGATCGTTTTCAAGGCAGTCGCACAAATTGATGCGGCTGCCTTGCTCGTTTTTGTTTCATTGTGTGCTGATCATTTGTGCGCGCAGCGCAGGTTCACCATGAATATCTTTGTCGGACCGGGGCAGGCTGTCGCATGGTGAAGATTGTGTTAGCAGTTCGTCGGGGCTGCATCTGCAGCGTGATTGCATAAAGCGACCGGTCGCCGGATCTCGCCAGGTGGTGCGATCCAGCCAAACGGATGCTGATAGAGGATACGATGACAGGGGCTTCAACCTACGATCTCACGGGCAAACGTGTCTTCGTCGCGGGTCACCGGGGCATGGTGGGATCAGCTGTCGTCCGCCGGCTTGCGTCGGAAAATTGCACCGTGCTCACGGCTGATCGGCGCGAGCTGGATCTGACGAAGGAAGAACCCACGCTCAAATGGCTCGAGACCAATCGCCCGGACGTCGTGGTTCATGCCGCTGCAAAGGTTGGCGGTATCGCAGCCAACAACAATTTCCCGGTCGACTTTCTCTGCGACAACCTTGCGCTGGAATTGAGCGTCATCCGCGCAAGTCACGCGGTTGGTGTTCGGCGCCTGCTGTTCCTCGGCTCGTCCTGCATCTATCCCAAGCACGCCAAGCAGCCGATGGCCGAAAGCGAATTGCTAACAGGACCGCTCGAGCCGACCAACGAGTGGTACGCAATCGCCAAGATCGCTGGCCTCAAGATGTGCCAGGCGTATCGCCGGCAATATGGCGACGATTTCATCTCGGTAATGCCGACCAATCTCTACGGTCGCGGCGACAATTATCATCCGGACCACAGTCACGTCCCCGCAGCGTTGATCCGGCGCTTCCACGAAGCCAGGCTCGCCAATGCACCCAGCGTTTCGGTGTGGGGCACCGGCACGCCGCTGCGCGAATTCCTCAATGTCGATGATTTTGCGGATGCCTGCGTTTTCCTTCTGAAGAACTATTCGAGTGACCAGCCGATCAATGTCGGCACAGGCGACGAATTGTCGATCGCCGAATTCGCGACCACAGTCGCGGAGGTCGTGGGCTACGGGGGCAAGCTCGCGTTCGATACATCCAAGCCTGACGGGACACCACGCAAGCTGCTGGATAGCTCGAGAATCCGAGCGCTTGGTTGGCAGCCGAAAGTTGCCTTGCGGGCCGGCCTTGCAGCGGCCTACGCAGATTATCTTCATGGCTATGGACGTCATCTGGAAGTCGGCGCAACGCGCTGAGTAGACTAGTTAGATTGCTAGAGAGTTTTTTATTCTGAAATTTGAATTGGGGCGGGCTTTATGCGTGTTCTTTTGGTTGGCATCAATTATGCCCCCGATCTGATCGGTGTGGCGAAATACAACGCCGAGCTCTGCGAGAGTCTGGTAGCCGAAGGCCATGAAGTCAGAGTGATTACGGCGCCTCCTTATTACCCCGCCTGGAAGATCCCCCCTGCATTCAAATCCTCGTACTTCAGATCGAGAGATATCAATGGAGTTCGAGTAACGCGTACGCCGATTTATGTGCCCGGACATCCTTCTGGCGTCAGACGGCTGGTTCATCACGCTTCATTCGCGCTCACGAGCTCGGCCCCGGTTCTCCTTCAGGCGCTATCCTGGCGGCCCGACGTCATGATCGCTGTCGCGCCGTCGCTGATGTCGGCAGCCTTCGTCTCTTTCGTCGCTCGTCGCGTCGGCGCCAGATCATGGCTTCACGTGCAGGATTTCGAGGTGGATGCGGCGTTCGATCTTGGTTTGCTGCGCAATCCTTCTCTCCGAAAATGGATGCTTCGAATCGAAGCAGCGATCCTCAAATCGTTCGACAACGTTTCAACCATTTCTCAAGCGATGGTAGAGCGGTTGAGGATCAAGGGAGTGCGGCCCGACAAAACCGCGGAAGTGAGAAACTGGATCGACACCACTGCGATCTGTCCGGGGTCTCGAGCGACCAAATACCGTCAGCAACTGAACCTGGCTGAAGGCGATATCGTTGGACTGTATTCCGGCACGATGTCCAACAAGCAGGGCCTTGAACTCGTGATCGAAGCCGCGATTGGCCTGGAGCGAAGTCATCCGCATATCCACTTCATCCTTGCAGGCGAAGGGCCTCACAAGATGAGGCTCGAGCAGCTTGCAGCCGGGCATCGCAATATGCACTTCCTGGGGCTCCAGCCCAATGACAGCTTCAATCAATTGATGGCCACGGCCGATTTCCATCTGATTCCGCAGAAGGCCGAGGCCGCCGATCTCGTGTTGCCCTCGAAGCTCGGTGCGATCTTCGCATCCGCTCGGCCGGTCATTGCGATGGCCGAAGAAGGCACCGGCCTCGCGGCGGAAGTCACGAATGCGGGCCTCGTGATTCCGCCAGGAGATTCGTCGGCTCTCGAAATCGCAATTTGCCAGCTCAGCGACGCGCCCAGCCTGCGTGAGCACTACGGCGAAGAAGGAAGAAGGCGAGCTCTTGATCGCTGGGATCGACGCACGATCGTCGGCCGGTGGTCGGAGGCCATGACAGGGCAGGGCAATGCGACAGGGCAGACGCGTGCCAGCCCGACGGGCAGCGCCAACGACATTGGGCTTCCTGTGGAGGATGCCGTTCGGTCGCCCTGAGGCATTCGACAGCAATTGGATACGGTCCGAAAAGGATGAGCGCCGCAATGGGCGCTCATTTTTTTGCTTGTTGCTTGATAGCCGATCTATGAGAACTACTCGTGGCGCGGATAATATCTAAACCCATGCTGCTTGATGAGCTCGTCGCGCTTTGCGGACTCAAGATCTTCCTTCATCATTTCTCGGACCAGGCTTTCGAACGACGTCTTGGGCTCCCAGCCGAGTTTCTGCTTGGCCTTTGACGGGTCACCAAGAAGCGTCGCGACCTCAGTGGGGCGGAAATAGCGGGGATCGACCGAAACGACGCATTTGCCGGTCTTGGCGTCATATCCCTTTTCTTCGACGCCGTTTCCTTCCCAGCGGACCGTCATGCCCACTTCGTTGGCAGCGACATTGACAAAATCTCGGACCGAATGTTGCACGCCAGTAGCGATTACGAAATCCTCGGGCTTGTCCTGCTGCAGCATCAGCCATTGCATTTCGACGTAGTCGCGCGCGTGTCCCCAATCGCGCAAGGCATCCAGATTACCCAGATAGAGCCTTTCCTGCAGTCCGAGATGGATCCGCGCCAAAGCGCGGGTGATCTTTCGAGTCACGAAGGTCTCGCCGCGGACCGGAGATTCGTGGTTGAAGAGGATGCCGTTGCAGGCATACATGCCATAGGCTTCGCGGTAATTGACCGTGATCCAGTAGGCATACAGCTTGGCGACGGCGTAAGGTGAGCGCGGATAGAACGGCGTCGTCTCCTTTTGCGGGATCTCCTGGACCAATCCGTAAAGCTCGGATGTTGACGCTTGATAGAAGCGCGCCTTCCTCTCCAAGCCGGTAATACGCATGGCCTCGAGGATGCGCAGGGTGCCCAGAGCGTCGGAATTCGCCGTGTACTCCGGCTCTTCGAACGAAACGGCAACGTGGCTCTGCGCCGCGAGATTGTAGATTTCGTCTGGCTGCACCTGGCCAACGATGCGGATCAGGCTCGAAGAATCCGTTAGATCGCCGTAGTGAAGCCGGAAGGGCGGATCGGGCTCGTGCGGGTCGAGATAGAGATGATCGATGCGGTCCGTATTGAAGAGGGAGGTCCGGCGCTTGATGCCATGGACCTCGTATCCCTTCTGCAGAAGAAGTTCGGCCAAATAAGCGCCGTCCTGCCCGGTGACGCCGGTAATAAGTGCTCGTTTCTTTGTCATAATAATCTCTAGGTTCGGTAGGCCGTTCGTACTCGAAAACGAAGAGAATAGGGAGATGGGCTGGGTCAAAAAAGCAAGCTTAGATTAACAGCGTTGAGGTCTGCGCAATAGGCAACAGAGTCCTGCTAAGGCTATTTCGAATTTGTGTGCCCAACGGTGAAGTTCTGGCCTTATGAATGTTGTACGATTTGTGAATTGAATTTGGCCTGGAGCTTCAGATCTTGGACAAACGCATAATCCCACTGATCATGTGCGGCGGTGCCGGCACGCGGCTGTGGCCCGCTTCGCGCGAAGTACGCCCCAAGCAGTTCCTGCCGCTGTTCGGCACGCGCTCGACGTTCCAGGACACGCTGCTGCGCGTGTCCGACGCTGCCCTGTTCGACCGGCCGATCGTCGTCACCAACACGTCCTATCGCTTCATGGTGCTGGAGCAGCTTGCCGAGATCGGCATCGAGGCGGACGTGATCCTCGAGCCGATGCGGCGCGATTCCGGCCCTGCGATCGCCGCCGGCGCGGTGTTCGCGCAGAACCGCGCCAGCGAGGCGATCGTGCTCGCGCTCGCCGCCGATCACGTCGTGCAGAATAATGCCGCCTTCGTCGCGGCCTGCCGCGAAGGCCTCACCGCCGCGAATGCCGGACGCATCGTCACGTTCGGCGTCAAGCCGGAGCGGCCGGCCACCGAATATGGCTACATCAATCCGGGTGAGGTGATCGCGGGCGAGGTGCAAGCGGTAGCACGCTTCGTCGAGAAGCCAGATGCGGTGAAGGCCTCCGATTACGTCAATTCCGGCTATCTCTGGAACAGCGGCAACTTCATGTTCCCGGCGAGCGTGCTGCTCGACGAATATCGCAGGGTCGATGCGGCAAGCGTCGAGGCCGTCACCAATGCCGTCAACAATGCCGGCCGCGATCTCGGCTTCGTCACGCTGGAGCCCGAGGCGTTCGGCGCGGCCAAGGCGATCTCGATCGATTATGCGGTGATGGAGAAGACTTCGCGCGCCGCCGTCGTGCCGGTGTCGTGCGGCTGGTCCGACGTCGGCTCCTGGCATGCGGTGTGGGAGCTGTCGGAGAAGGACGCACAGGGCAATGCCGCGCACGGCACCGCCGTGTTCGAGGATTCCCGCAATTGCAACGTCACCACCGATTCCGCGCTGGTCGCACTCGAAGGCGTCGACGATCTCGTCGTGGTCGCGACCGCGGATGCGGTGCTGGTCTCGCGGCAGAAGGATGCCAACGGGCTGAAGCGCCTGGTGACCAAGCTGAAAACGGTGGCGCCGAAAGTCACCGAGGAGCATCTCAAGGTGCACCGGCCCTGGGGCAGCTATCAATCCGTCGATAATGGCGAGCGCCACCAGGTCAAGCGCATCGTGGTGAAGCCGGGCGGGCGGCTGTCGCTGCAGAAGCATCACCATCGTGCCGAGCACTGGATCGTGGTCCGCGGCACGGCGCAGGTCACCGTCAACGAGACGGTGAAGACGGTGCACGAGAACGAGTCGATCTACATCCCGATGGGGGCCGTCCACCGGATGGAGAATCCGGGCAAGATCCAGCTGGAGCTGATCGAGGTCCAGACCGGCTCCTATCTCGGGGAAGACGACATCATCCGGATTGAAGACGATTACCAAAGAACCTAAGCAACACCCGAAGTGCGCATTGCGATGATCGGGCCGGAGTAGTATGTGAGTCTGATGTCCCGGGACTGTTTGCGGATTTCGGTCAGTACGTGATCTGCGTCCACAAGGACGAGGAGATCGCGGCGATCCCGATCTGCTAACATGGGGCTCGACGAGCTGGTGGCGAACACTGTCAAAGCTAAGCGGCTTAACCATTGACCTGACTAAGCCGACCGCCGCGACCGATGCCGTTTTCATCGCGGTCGGCACGCTCTCCCGATAGCGCAGCCTCACACCGGCGACCGTGATGGTAACGAGACCGACGGTGCCGGTCGGCACCGGACCAGGCGCTCCCAAAGTTCGTGCGTGATTGATAGGAAAAAGTCAACGGTTGATTGCGGCCAACAACTTCTCCGAGAGTGGAGTTGACGCACTGGAGGATGCTTTGCCGCTTCCTCCGGGAGTTTAGCTTGTCTGCATAATCTCATGGAGGGAGATCAGTCGATCTGAGCTACGTACTTTAGTAAAATTGCTCCGACGTGGCACTTTGAGGCGAATGAGTTGAAATGGGATGGATATATCAGCCGCGAGGGACAACGCCCATTGATCGCCATGCCGATTGCGTCGTAGATCGGAGCGGGCTGGAGGCGAGCCGAAGGAACGGCTGATGCCAACTACTCTCCAAGAACAATTGGACCAGGTCGAACGCGACATAAAGTTATACATGGAGTTTGATGCAAACGAGAAAGATCGTTTCAATCGCGAGTCTCACTTGTGGACTGCAGAGGATCGCATCGAGTGGCAGGAGATACAATCTGACAATGCTCAAAGACTCCGAGAACTGCTCGAGGAGCGTGACCATTTGCGCAGCCGGTTGGGCCTATGAAACGACAGTAAGATGATTGCCGTAGATCGCAAGCGCGAAAGATCGCAGCTACTTCGACATTTCCCTCAAAAGCTCAAATGCTCGGCTCGAAACTATCAGTTCGCCGAGACTGAAGAAGCGTCTATGACCGCGTTTCGCTCTCCTGGCAATTTGCTTAGCGACCGCGCCGTAACATGCATTCCCAATAGCGGAACCATCTGTTTGGACATGCTGAAACCCAATTGTTTTCATGACAGAAGCAATCCGCGCTCGGGCGATATGGGAGATTTGTAACCGCAAATGATCGCGGGCGAGTTCTTCGTCAAAAAACCGCAGTGCGGGGTCATCATTTATGCTGCCATCCGCAGCAGCTTGAGTTGATGCTGTAGCGGCGATTGTTTCATCTCCGAATCGAAAAGCGCTTCGTCCCTTGACGGCAACACGAAGGGTATCGATGTCGCGACCAATGTTTCGGTCCCTGAAGTAGAAAACCGAAGTTGGGATAGTCGCCAAGTTGTACAGCCGCGAGCGTAAATTGCTGGCTCGTACTAAGATCATAGGACGACACCACGTCGACCAAGCGTTGGCGTCGGGGTCATCAGTTTATCGACCAAAAGTCGAGCCCGTCCGCTCCTCAGGGAGCTTCGGCGCCCCTTCAAGTAGAGGCTTATCCGAACCTTTGACTTGGACGACGCCGAGAGCCAAGCCGAGCGGTTGAAAGGCCAAGCTGATAGAGCCGCCGCCGCACGGCGTTTTCAGTTCGGCAGAGGGTTGCGGCGATTTCTAGGATGGACTGGCCATTGATGATTGCCGATCTCAGCGCGCTATCATCTTCGGGCGTCCACGTGCGACTTGAGTTTACGCTATTCATAACCGGGAATGTCTTTTTTGGTCCAAAGCGCGCAGCCAACCACAGCCTGAAATGACTGTCCACTCCCTCATCCCTTTCGGTGCGCAGTCGTTATGCGAGCAAGAGGGAGGGCTGCTTGTTACGGGTGGTGGCGTGGTGTCTGGACCACCGCCGAGGAGATGGTTCAATTTTGTGCGTCGAGCGCCTACTATATCGCGTGGCCTCTTCGGGGAGCGGATGCATACTATCGGAGTTGAAGATGCCTTCTCGACCCCGACGTCGGGTCTCACGCTGCCTCGATTTAATCGCTTAATTCCGTTAATTGACCGCGGGCGCGCATAGTCACGGAAAATACTTAGGTGTCGATTGACAGAAGAGAGGTTTGAAGTGCTAGACGCGCTTCGTGGCTTCGCCGCCATTGGCGTCCTGTTTTTTCACCTTTCATCGTCGGTGCGCCGCAGTTGGCACCTCATGGCTATCTGGCGGTGGATTTCTTCTTCATGCTTAGCGGGTTCGTGCTTTCGCACTCGTATGCGATGCGTCTTCAGTCTCGCAGGCTAACAGTTGCCAAATTCCTACAAATTCGCATGAAGAGGTTATTGCCGCTTGGTTTGTTGGGAGCTCTTGTTGGGAACAGGGCATTTCTTCCTCCGATTGGCCCTTCAGAAACATTCGCAATACGCCTTTCTGACATCCTCGGCGGGACGGCCTTCAACGCGGCTTTGCTGCCTAACATTACAGTTGCATCTTCCTGAAGGTTCTGAATCCATGGGCGACCATGATTCGGGATCTGATGATTGGTGGCGCGTCAGTTGAAGATACGCTGACGCTGTGGGCTTCGGCGTTGCGAGATATCAAGC